>NZ_JAHZUY010000024.1 GCF_019458025.1 Caldovatus aquaticus
GCGTCGCGGTCGCGCTCGGCCTCGCCCAGACCGTCGCCTGGGCCTGCACCTACTATCTGCCCGCCGTGCTCGCCGCCCCGGTCGCGGAAGAACTCGGCGCGCCCCGCACGGCGGTGGTCGGCGCCTTCTCGGCGGCACTGCTGATCGCCGGGCTCTGCGCGCCGCGCGTCGGCCGCGCCATCGAGGCGCGCGGCGGGCGCGGCGTGCTCGTCGCCTCCTCCTTCGTGCTGGCGGCCGGGCTCGCGCTGCTCGGCCTGCTGCCGGGGATCGCCGGCTGGTGCGCCGGCTGGGCGGTGCTCGGCCTCGGCATGGCGATGGGGCTCTACGATGCGGCCTTCGCCACCCTCGGGCGCCTCTACGGGCGCGAAGCGCGGCGGCCGATCACGCAGGTGACGCTGATCGCGGGCTTCGCCAGCACGGTGGGATGGCCGGTCTCGACCGCGCTGCTGCCGCAGCTCGGCTGGCGCGGCACCTGCCTCGCCTACGCGGCGGCGCAGATCCTCCTTGTGCTTCCGCTCTACCTCGCCCTCGTGCCGTCCGCCGCGCCGCCGCCCGCGCCGGGCGAGGACGGCGCGCGCCCGGAGCGGGCCGAGGCGCCGCGGGCCGCCCCCGCCGCGCACGCCGCCTGGATGCGGCGCGCCGTCCTGATGCTTGGGGCCTTCTTCACGCTGCGCGCCGTGGTCGGCGCGGCGATGTCGGTGCATCTGATCGCGCTGCTCGAGGGGATCGGCCTCGGCCTCGCCGCGGCGGTGGCGGTGGCGTCGCTGGTCGGGCCGAGCCAGGTGGCCGGACGGATGCTGGAGTTCGCCTTCGCCCGGCGCGCGCATCCGCTGACCGTCGCGCGGCTCGGCGCGCTGGCGCTGCCGCTCGGCGTCGCGCTGCTGCTGGCTCCCGGCCCGCTCGCGATCGCGCCCGCCGCGGCGGCCTTCGCGGTCTGCTACGGCATCAGCAACGGGCTGCTGACGATCAGCCGCGGCGCGGTGCCGCTCGCCCTGTTCGGGCCGCGCGGCTATGCGACGCTGCTCGGCCGGCTGGCCATGCCGGTGCTGATCGCCCAGGCGATCGCGCCGACCCTCGCCGCGCCGGCGGTGGAGGGGCTGCCGGCGGCCTGGACCTTCGCGCTCTCCGGCGCGCTGGCGGGGGCGGCGCTGCTCTGCCTGGTGCCGCTGCGGCCCGTGCCGCCCGGCGAGGCGTGGCCGCCACGCGGCGGCTGACGCGGCGCCGCGCCGCTTACGGCCCCGCCGGCGGCGCGGCGCAGGCTACCGCCTCGCCCACCGCGACGCACCGCTCCGCCGCGCCCGGCACCAGCGGCAGCAGCCGCGCCACCGCGCCGGGCAGGATCAGGCGCAGCTCGCCGGGCGCGAGCGGCGCCGCCGCGCGTTCGTCATCGCGGCAGGCGGGCGGCGCGCCGCGCCAGCGCGCGACGTACATGGTGCTGACCGGCAGCGCGGTCTCCGAGGCGAGCGCCAGCGCCTCCAGCGTCTGCGCGTAGTCGCGCTCCGCCCCGCGCGCGATGCAGGGCCAGGAGGGCAGCAGCGTCAGGCGCTCATGCCGCGCGAACAGCGCGCGCAGGGCCGGGGCATGGAGCGTCCAGGCCGGCCGCGTCGCCGCCCAGTCGCGCAGGGCGGCGCGCAGCGGCGCCGCGTCGGCGAATTGCGCGAGCCCCATCGCCAGCACGAGCGCGGCGCCGAGCCCGCGCCGCGGGTGGCGCGCCAGCACCGCCGCCGTGCCGATCAGCAGCGCGTAGGCCACAGGCCAGAAGAACCGGCCCGAGGCGCGGAACTGCTCCAGCACCGCCGGGACCGCGCCGAGGTCGAGCAGCACCGCCGGCCCGAGGCCCACGCGGTGCGAGACCGCGAGCAGCGTCAGGCCGAGCAGGACGAGCGCGAGGCCGCCATGCCGGCGCAGCGTCGCGGCGACGGCGCGCGGCCGCAGCAGCCCCGCCGCGGCGAGCCCGCCGAGCAGGCCGGCGCCGAGCCAGTTGTAGCCCTCCCAGCCGCCGTGCCCGGTGGCGTCCACCTCGGCCGCGACCAGGCCGGCGAGCAGGCCGGAGCGGTGCGGCCAGACCGGCGCAAGCAGGTTCATCGCGAACTGTCCGTAGCCGCCCTCGCCGGTCGCGCCGAGATAGCCGAACGCCGCCATCACCAGCAGCACCGCGGCGGTTGCCGCACCGCTGCCGGCCAGCGCCGTCCCGGCCGCGGCCGCGTCGCGCCGCAGCAGCCACGTCAGCGGCACCGCGCCGAGCAGCGCCAGCACCATCGCCGCGAGGTAGGGATGCGCGAGCAGCGCCGCCACCGCCACCGCCGCGGCGGCGGCCCAGGGCGCCGCGCCCTGCCGCCGCGCGAGGCGCAGGTAGAGGCCGAGCGCGACCAGCAGGAAGAAATGGCCGGTCAGCGCCGCGTGGCCGTAGCGGTTCAGCCAGGCCGGCATGCTCGCCGCCGCCAGCGCCACGCCGAGCGCCGGGACGAGGCGCCGCTCCCCGCTGCCGCGCAGGCACCACACCGCGGCGACGGGCTGCGCCACGAAGGCGAGCCCGTACCACAGCCCGATGCCGTGGAAGCCCGCCGGCAGCCAGGCCGCGATCGCCTTCAGCAGCAGCGCCAGCAGCGGGATGCCGTCGGCGAAGGCGATGTTCGTGCCCCCCTCGGCGGTGCCGAGATGCGGGGCGAGCAGCGGCGGCCAGTGCCAGGCGGGGTCGCGCAGGAAGTAGCGCTGCGCGACGATGTGCTGGGCCGCGTCGCCGACCGGCATCCAGGGGCGGCCCGCCTCCGGCAGCAGGAACTCCCGCGGCAGGAGCGCGAGCGCCAGCGCCGCTCCCAGCAGCGCCGCCGCGGCATGGGCGGCGACCGAGGCCGCGGCCGGCATGGCGCCGGCGGGCGCCCGCTCCCGCGCGGACGCGGGCGCCGCGATCCGATATCCCCCTGCGGCGGCGTCTCCCACCTCGCGCTCCTCTCCGCGCGGCGCGTCGCGCGCCGGTGCGCGCCCTCTACCGGCGGGCGCGGCGGCCGGGCAAGCCGGCGGTCCGGGGCGCGGCCGGCGCGGTGACCGGCCGGATGATCGCCGGGGAGCGAGCGACCGCTCCCGATGGCGGTCCCGGGACGGTTCCCGAGGGCGCGGGCAGGGCCCGCTCCGCCACGGTTTCGATGCCACAATCTTGCCCAAAGCCGGTCGCATTGCCGTCGCCGCCCGATCGCAGGGTGCCGACCCGCCGGGGCCACCCGGGAAGAGCAGGCGGGGGTGCGCCTCGGATCGCCGGTTGGTCCGGCGGGCGCGTCGGACCGCGTGTCTCGTCCGCCGGAACCGTCGGCGCCCTGAGGCACACGCTGTTGCGGTACAGAGGTCAATCCATGCCTGGCGTGGACGTCAGTCAGCCCTCGCGGCAGGAGGCCGCGGCGCGCGGCACCGCCTCCCTCGTCCCGGCGCCGGCTCTGCACTTCGCCTTCCTGGGCGCCTCCGCCGAGGACATGCTGGCGCCGCCGCGCCGCGGAGCCTCCGGCGCGTTCCCGGCGCGGCGCGGCGGCGGCGCGCAGGGGCTGCGCGACCGGCTGCGCCCGCTGCTCAAGCGCGCGCTCGACGTCGCGGGCGCCGCCGCGCTGCTCGTCGTGCTGGCGGTGCCGCTCGCCGTGATCGCGCTGCTGGTCCGCGCCGACGGCGGGCCCGTGCTGTTCGCCCATCGCCGCGTCGGCAAGGGCGGCGTGCCGTTCAACTGCCTGAAGTTCCGCACCATGGTGCCGGACGCCGAGGCGCGCCTCGCCGCGCTGCTCGAGGCCGACCCGGAGGCGCGCGCCGAGTGGGAGGCGACGCGCAAGCTGCGCCGCGACCCGCGCATCACCTGGATCGGCCGCTTCCTGCGCGCCTCGAGCCTCGACGAGCTGCCGCAGCTCGTCAACGTGCTGCGCGGGGAGATGAGCCTGGTGGGCCCGCGCCCGGTCCCCGCGGCCGAGCTCGCCGCCTGCTACGGCGCCGCGGCGGAGCACTACCGGTCGGTGCGTCCGGGCATCACCGGGCCCTGGCAGGTGAGCGGGCGCAACGACACCAGCTACGCGCACCGCGTCGCGCTCGACGTCGCCTACGCCACCCGCCCCTCGCTGCGCGAGGACCTGCGCATCCTGCTGCGCACGCCGGCCGCCGTGCTGCTGCGGCGCGGGGCCTACTGACGGCCCGCTTGCGGCCGCGCCGCGCGGCTGCTTCGCTGCGCGCCCCGTGATGAACGAAACCCCGGCGGATACGCGCGTCCCGAGCGGGCGCCGCCTGCTCACCGGCACGGCGTGGAACGCCGCCGGGCGCGGGCTGCCGCTGCTGCTCGCCCTGCTCCTCACGCCGCTCCTGCTCGGCCAGCTCGGCCTCGACCGCTGGGGGCTGTTCACCCTGGCGCTCGGCCTGGTCGGGGTATTCGGCCTGTTCGACCTCGGCCTCGGCCCCGCGCTGACCCGCGCGCTGGCGGAGCGCCTCGGCTCCGGCGGATCGCGCGAGGGCGAGGCGGAGCTGGTGGCGGCAGCGGTCCTCGTCCTCGCCGCGATCGGTGCCGCCGGCGCGGCGCTGCTGTGGTGGGCGATGCCGGCGCTGGTCGGACGGGTGCTGAACGTCCCGCCCGCCCTGCAGGAGGAGGCGGTGCGCGCCTTCCGCGTGCTGCTGCTGGCGGCGCCGCTGGTGGTGGTGAACGCGGCGCTGTGGGGCGTGCTCGCGGCGCACCAGCGCTTCCGCGCCGCCAACCTGGCCAGCATCCCGGTCGCCGTCTTCTACTATCTGGGGCCGCTGCTCGCGCTGCTCGCCTGGGATTCGCTCGTCGCCGTGATGCTGGCGCTGGTCGCCTGCCGGCTCGCCAACACGCTCTCCTATGCCTGGCTGGCATGGCGGCTGCTGCCGGGGCTCGCGCGCGTCCGGCCGCGCCTTGCCGCGGCGCTGCCGCTGCTGCGGCTGGGCGGGTGGATGAGCGTCTCCGGCGCGCTCACCCAGGCGCTGCTGCAGGCCGACCGGTTCCTGATCGGCGCGCTGCTCTCGCTCGCGGCGGTCGCCTACTACGCGACGCCGCTCGATCTCGTGATGCGGATGTGGATCCTGCCGGTGGCGGTGGCGCAGGCGCTGCTGCCGGCGCTCGCCGCGGGCTTCCGCGCCAGGCCCGAGGAGACCGCCGCGCTGCTGCGCCGCGGCGCGCTGCTGATCGCCGCGCTGGTGCTGCCGGCCTCGCTCGCGCTGGTGGCCTTCGCCGAGACGATCCTGCGCCTCTGGCTCGGCGCGGAGTTCGCCGCGGGCGGGGCGACGGTGCTGCGCATCCTCGGCGTCGGCATCCTGTTCTCCTGTGTCGGCTTCGCGCCGGGCAGCCTGCTCGACGCGATCGGCCGGCCGGACGCGGCGGCGCGCTTCGCGCTGGCGCAGGCGGCGGTCTATCTGCCGGCCGGCGCGCTGCTGCTGTTCGCGGGCTGCGGCATCGAGGGCATGGCGCTGGCGTGGAGCGCGCGCGCGGCGGTGGAGTGCGCCGGGCGGCTGTGGCTCGCGGCGCGGCTCTATCCGCCGGCGGCGGCGGCGGCGCGCGGCCTCCTCCCCGGCCTGGCCTGGGGCGGCGCCGGCCTCGCGGCGGTCGCGGCGCTGGCCGAGGGAGCGCCGGGCGTCGCGGCGCCGGTGGCGGCGGCGGGGGCGGTGCTCGCGGGTTTCGCGGCGCTGGCCTGGCGGTGCCTCGCGCCGGCCGAGCGCGCCGCCCTGCGCGCGCCGCGCGGCCTGCTGCGCCCTGGGGGCGTGTCGTGACCGGGCTTGCCCTCAACGGCCGCTTCACGACCCAGCCCTTCAGCGGCGTGCAGCGCTTCGCCACCGAGCTGACCGCGGCCATGGACACGCTGGCCGGGGAGGGGGCGTGGCCGCCGACGCGCCTGCTGACGCCGCGCGGCGCCGCGCCACCGCCGCTCCGTCACCTCGCGGTGGCGGAGGTCGGGCGCCTCGGCGGGCAGGGCTGGGAGCAGCTCGAGCTGCCGCGCGCGGCGCGCGGCGCCTTCCTGCTCAATCTCGGCAACACGGCGCCGCTGCTTGCGGGCCGCCGCCAGGCGGTGGTGATCCACGACGCCGGCGCCTTCGACACCCCGGAATCGTACGCGCTGCCCTTCCGCGCCTGGTACCGGGCGCTGCACCGCGCGCTCGCGCGCACCGGCGCGCGGATCGTCACGGTCTCCGAGTTCGCGCGCGGGCGGATCGCGGCGCGGCTCGGCCTCGATCCGGCGCGGATCGGGGTGATCCCGGAAGGGGCCGAGCACATCCTGCGCGCGGCGGCCGATACCGGCGTGCTCGCGCGCCACGGCCTCGCGCCGCGACGCTACGTGCTCGCGGTCGGCAACCGCGCGGCGCACAAGAACCTCGCGGCGCTGCGCGGCGCGGCGGCGCTGCTCGCCGCGCGCGGCCTCGCGCTTGCCGCCGTCGGCGCGGCCGATCCGGCCGTGTTCCGCCCGGCCGCGGACGCCGCGGGGGAAGGAGCGGTCGCGCTCGGCCGCGTCGGCGACGCCGAGCTGCGCGCGCTCTACGAGAACGCGCTCTGCCTCGTCTTCCCCTCGCGCTACGAGGGCTTCGGCCTGCCGCCCCTCGAGGCGATGCGGTGCGGCTGCCCGGTGCTCGCCGCCCGTTCCGGCGCGCTGCCGGAGGTCTGCGGCGACGCCGCGCTGTGGTTCGACGCGGCCGATCCGTCAAGCCTCGCGGCCGCGCTCGCCCGCCTGCTGGACGAGCCGGGCCTCGCCGCGGCGCTTGCCGCGCGCGGGCTCGCCCGGGCCCGCTCCTACACCTGGCGCCGCGCCGCGGAGAGCCTGCTGCGCCTGCTCGCCCCCGGGGACGCCGCCCCGCGATGAGGGTCGCGATCGTGCACGAGTGGCTCGAGACCTACGCCGGGTCGGAGCGGGTGGTGGAGCAGCTCCTGCACTGCTGGCCGCAGGCGGACCTCTTCGCCGTCTGCGACTTCCTGCCGGAGGCCGAGCGCGGATTCCTCGGCGGCCGCACGCCGCGCACCACCTTCATCCAGCGCCTGCCCTTCGCGCGCACGCGCTTCCGCTGGTATCTCGGCCTGATGCCGCTCGCCATCGAGCAGCTCGACCTCGCGGGCTACGACCTGGTGCTCTCCTCCTCGCATGCGGTGGCGAAGGGCGTGCTGACCGGGCCGGGGCAGCTGCACGTCTCCTACGTCCACTCGCCGATGCGCTACGCCTGGGACCTGCAGCACCAGTATCTGCGCCAGGCGGGCCTCGAGCGCGGGCTGCGCGGCGCCTTCACCCGCTGGCTGCTGCACCGCCTGCGCGCCTGGGACCGCGCGAGCGCCGCCGGCCCCGACGTGCTGGTGGCCAACTCCACCTACATCGCCGAGCGCATCCGCAAGGCCTGGCGGCGCGACGCGGTGGTGATCCACCCGCCGGTCGACGTCGCGGCCTTCCCGCTGCAGCGCGAGAAGAGCGGGCACTTCCTCGTTGCCTCGCGCCTGGTCCCCTACAAGCGCGTCGAGCTGGTCGCCGAGGCGTTCCGGCGCATGCCGGAGCGCCACCTGATCGTCGTCGGCGACGGCCCCGGCGAGGCGGCGGTGCGCGCCGCCGCGGGCGACGCCCCGAACATCGAGCTGCGCGGCCGCGTCGGCCGGGCGGAGCTGGTGCGGCTGATGCAGACCGCGCGCGCCTTCCTGCACGCCGCCGAGGAGGATTTCGGCATCGCCCTGGTCGAGGCCCAGGCCTGCGGCACGCCGGTGATCGCCTACGGCCGCGGCGGGGCGCGCGACATCGTGCGCATCCCGCCTGATCCCGCGCCCACCGGCCTGCTGTTCGCCGAGCAGACCGCGGAGGCGATCGTCGCGGCGCTCGCCCGCTTCGACGCGCTCGCGCCCGCCATCACCCCGGAGGCCTGCCGGCGCAACGCCGAGCGCTTCGGCGCCGAGCGCTTCCGGGAGGAGATCACCGCGCTCGTCGCCCGCCACCTCGCGGGGGGCGGGCCGTGAGGTTCTCGCTGATCGTCGCCACGCGCGGGCGGGTGGAGGAACTGGCGCAGTTCCTCGACTCCCTGCTCGCCCAGGGGCGGGCCGACGCCGAGGCGATCGTCGTGGACCAGAACGGCGACGATCGCCTCGCGCCGGTGATCGCGCGCGTCTCCGGCCGCCTGCCGCTCCTCTGGCTGCGCTCGGCGCGCGGCCACGCCTGCCACGCGCGCAATCTCGGTCTGCGCGCCGCGCGCGGCGAGATCGTCGGCTTCCCCGACGACGACTGCCTCTACCCGCCCGGGCTGCTCGACCGCGTGGACGCCGCGTTCCGCGCCGATCCCGCGCTCGCGGTGCTGACCGGACCGGCGGAGTCGCCGGCGGGTGGCCTCGGCTCGGGACGCTGGCGGGAGGAGGGCGGGCCGATCACGCTCGACAACCTCTGGACCAGCGTGATCGAGTTCAACCTGTTCCTGCGCCGCGACCTCGCCCTCGCCCTCGGCGGCTTCGACGAGCGGCTCGGCCCGGGGACCCGCTTCGGCTCGGGCGAGGGCAACGACTTGGTGGCGCGCGCGATCCGCGCCGGCCACGCCGCGCGCTACGACCTCGGGCAGCGCGTCGTCCATCCGGACAAGCGGCTGACGCCGGTGGCGGTGGAGCGTGCCGCGCTCTACGGCGCAGGCTTCGGCCTGGTGCTGCGCCGCCATGCGCCCTCGGCCGCGGTGTGGCTGCGCTTCCTGGTGCGGCCGCTCGGCGGCATGGCGCTCGCGGCGCTGCGGCTGCGCCGGCTGGAGCTCGCCTACTACGCCGCGACGCTGCGCGGGCGCCTGCGCGGCCTGCTCGCGGGCGGCGAGGCGGCGGCCGGGCGCCGCCTCGCGCCGCTCGAACCGGCCCCGCGGGAGAGGGGCGCATGAGCCGCCTCCGCATCGCCGTCGGCATCGCCACGCGCGGCCGCGCGGCGATCCTCGCCGAGACGCTCGCCGAGCTCGCCCGCCAGCGCCGCGCGCCGGAGCGCGTGCTGGTCTGCCATGTCGGCCCGGAGGACGTCGCCGCCTTGCCCGAGGCGCATCCGGGCGTCGCCTTCCTGCGCGCCGAGGCCGGGCTGCCGCGCCAGCGCAACGCCATCCTCGACGCGGCGGGGCCGGACTGCGACGTGCTGCTGTTCCTCGACGACGACTTCCTGCCCGCGCCCGACTACCTCGCCGTGCTGGAGGCGGTGCTGCGGGCGCGGCCCGACTGCGTCGTCGCCACCGGCACGGTGATCGCCGACGGCGCCAAGGGGCCGGGCATCGCGGTCGCGGAGGGCCGTGCCCTCCTCGCGCGCGATCCCGGCGCCCCGGACCCGCTCGCCGCTGCGCCGCACTTCAACGGCTACGGCTGCAACATGGCGGTGCGCCTCGCGCCGGTGCGCGCGCACGGCCTCCGCTTCGACGAGGCGCTGCCGCTCTACGCCTGGTACGAGGACATCGACTTCACGCGCCGCCTCGCCGCCGCGAGCGGGGGGGCGATCCTGCGGCTCGCCGGCGCGCGCGGCGTGCATCTCGGCGTCAAGGCCGCGCGCACGCCGGGCCTCCGGCTCGGCTACAGCCAGGTGGCGAATCCGATCTACCTCGCGCGCAAGGGGAGCTTCCCCTGGAGCCATGCCGTCCCGAGCGCGCTCCGGCACTGCGCGATCAACGCGCTGCGTTCGCTCGCGCCGGAGCCGGAGGTGGACCGCCTCGGGCGGTTCCGCGGCAACCTGCTGGCGCTGCGCGACCTGCTGCTCGGGCGGGCGGACCCGCGGCGGATCCTCGACCTCTGAGCGGCGCCGCGACCGCGGCGCGCCTCCCGGGCCGGGGCGGCTCAGGGCGGCCGGTCGTGCAGCAGCGCCGCGGCCAGCGGACCGGGCGCGAAGCGCCGCTCCATCTCCTGCTGGGCGCTGACGACGAGGAACCGCAACGCCCCCTTGATCGCCGGCGTCTCGCCCCGGCGCCGGTCCGGATGGATGGGCAGGGTGGCGAGCAGCGGCGCCTCGGCGAGCAGGCGGAGGCGATTCGCCGGCTGCGGCGGGGCGAGCTGCAGCGCCGCCAGATGCCCGGGCAGGGCCTGGCGCGCCGCTTCCGCCGCCGCGCGCTCCTCCTCGGGCGGCGGCCCGGCGAGGGAGAGGGCGCGCGCATGCAGGGGGACGAGCGCCGCGGCGAGCGCCGGCTCCGCGCCGCGCGGCACATGCGGGCGCAGCCACGACTCGGCCATGGCGGCCATGTCGAGCATCGTCCAGTGGAAGGTCTGCCAGCGGCAATGATGCAGCGCGGCCAGGAAGGCCGGATCGGCGAACAGCGCGCGCTCCTGCCGCCCGGCCTTCACCCGGCAATAGTCGAACACCGTCTTCTGCGCGACATAGGCACCCTGGCGGGCGAGGAAGCCGGCGAAGGCCGCGGGGTCGGCCGAGGCGCGGCGGCGCCCCGGCAGCCAGGGGAAGGCGAGGGACACGGGGGCTCCTGCGAGACTCGCAATCTTATTGCGCACCTGCCGCGCAGCATGATAGCGCCTTGAGCGGGCGATTCCGCTGGCCTTGCCGCGATGCGGCGCGGCCGCGGCGGCGCCGAATCAAGCCCAGGCCCGGGGGAGGCCGAGGCAGTAGGGAGAGAACGTATGCCAGCAGTCGAACGTGGCGCCGCGCCGCAGGCCGCGGCGGGGCCGGCCGTGGATCCTGCCGTCAGAGAGGCCTACTGGCGCAAGACCTCCGGGCTGATGTGGACGATGCTCGTGATCTGGTTCGTGGCGAGCTTCGTGATCCACGCCTTCGCCCCCGCTCTCAACCAGATCAAGGTGTTCGGCTTCCCGCTGGGCTTCTACATGGCGGCGCAGGGCAGCCTGATCATCTACGTTGTCATGCTGTTCTGGTTCGCGGCGCGACAGAACCGCATCGACGAGGAATTCGGCGTGTCGGAGGACTGATCCATGTCCGATGCCTCCAAGACTGCGCCGGGGCGCAGCGACTTCCTCGCCAATCTCGGCCGCGTGTACGCCATCTACACCGGCGGCTTCATCGGCTTCGTGCTGCTCCTCGCCCTGCTCGAGCAGCTCGGCGTGCCGAACAAGATCATCGGCTACCTGTTCGTCTTCCTCACGATCGGCGTCTATGCGCTGATCGGCATCATCTCGCGCACGGCCCAGCTCTCGGAGTACTACGTCGCCGGGCGGCGCGTCCCGGCCATCTACAACGGCATGGCCACCGGCTCGGACTGGATGTCGGCGGCCTCCTTCATCGGCATGGCCGGCACGCTCTACCTGCTCGGCTATGACGGCCTCGCCTTCGTCCTCGGCTGGACCGGCGGCTACGTGCTGGTGGCGATCCTGCTCGCGCCCTACCTGCGCAAGTTCGGCGCCTACACGGTGCCGGACTTCCTCGGCGCGCGCTACGGCGGCAACTTCGCGCGCTTCGTCGGCGTGATCGTGCTGATGAGCGCCTCCTTCACCTACGTGGTGGCGCAGGTGTACGGCACCGGCATCATCGCCTCGCGCTTCCTCGGCATGTCGTTCGAGCTGGCGGTGTTCGTCGGCCTCGCCGGCATCCTCCTCTGCTCGATGCTGGGCGGCATGCGGGCGGTCACCTGGACCCAGGTCGCGCAGTACATCATCCTGATCATCGCCTACCTGGTGCCGGTGGTGCTGCTCTCGACCCAGGTCACCGGGGTGCCGATCCCGCAGATCATGTACGGCCAGGTGCTGGAGCAGATCGAGGCGCTGCGCACGACGAAGGAGGCGCTGGCCGGCGCGCCCTCGCACGTCCAGCCGTTCCAGACCTACGATCCGCTCAACTTCTTCGGGCTGATCTTCTGCCTGATGGTCGGCACCGCCTCGCTGCCGCACATCCTGATGCGCTACTTCACCACGCCGAGCGTGCGCGAGGCGCGGCAGAGCGTGGCCTGGAGCCTGTTCTTCATCTTCCTGCTCTACTTCACCGCCCCCGCCTACGCCGCCTTCGCCAAGCTGGAGGTGTACCAGAACGTCATCGGCACCGCGATCGCCGACCTGCCCGCCTGGGTGCGCCTCTGGGGCGAGGTCGGCCTGGTCACGGTGCGGGACGCCAATGGCGACGGCATCCTGCAGTTCCGCGAGTTCAGCATCAACCAGGACGCCATCGTCCTCGCGACGCCGGAGATCGCGGGCCTGCCCTACGTGATCGCCGGCCTCGTCGCCGCCGGCGGCCTCGCCGCGGCGCTCTCCACCGCCGACGGGCTGCTGCTCGCCATCGCCAACGCGCTCAGCCACGACATCTACTACCGGATGGTGGACCCGAACGCGAACGCGAAGCGGCGCCTGATCGTCGCCCGCATCCTGCTGATCGGCGTGGCGGTGGTGGCCGCCTACGTCGCCAGCACGCGCCCGGCCGGCATCCTGGCGATGGTCGCCTGGGCCTTCTCCATCGCTGCTTCGGGCCTGTTCCCGGCGCTGGTGATGGGGGTGTGGTGGAAGCGCACCACCACGGCGGGCGCGATCGCCGGCATGATCGTCGGCTACGGCGTCTGCCTCTACTACCTGATCGGCACGCAGTATTTCGGAATGCCGCTCTGGTTCGGGGTGCGCAACATCTCCTGCGGCCTGTTCGGCATCCCGGCGGCCTTCCTCACCACCTGGATCGTCAGCCTGCTGACCCCGGCGCCCTCGCAGGCGATGCAGGACTTCATCGACTCGATCCGCACGCCGCGCGGGGCCGTGCGCATGATCGAGGGCGAGCACGCGCCGGAGTAGGACGGCGCGCCGGCCCGGGGCGCGAACGGCACGGGGGCGGTTGCGGAGACGCGGCCGCCCCCGCATCCTGGCCGGGTCCATGGACGGCACCCATTTCCTCTTCGGCTACCTGCCCTTCTGGGTGGTGAATTACGGCCTGGCCGTGGTCGGCTGGACCTGCCTCGGGCGGTTCGCCCTGCAATGGGCCGTGCCGCCCGACAGCCCGAACTACATCTGGCGCGCCTTCCGGCGGCTGACGGACTGGGCCCTCGCGCTCGCCCGGCTGCTCGTGCCGCGCTACGTGGCGGCGGCATTCCTGCCTCTGGTGGCGGCGTTCTGGATCTGGGTGATCCGTCTCCTGTTCGGCCTGGCGATGCTGGCCGCGGGCTGGGCGCCGCGCCTCGGCTCCGCCGCCTCGGCCGCCGGCTGAGCGCCGGTCCGGACAGGCCGTCCCGGATGCCAGCATGACGCCGCAGACGCTCTTCACCCTCACCGTGGCGGCGAGCCTCGCGAACGGGCTGGTGAGCCCGGCGCTGGGCCTCGCCTTCGTCCTCCATCCCCTCTGGCTGCCGGCGATCGTTCCCGCCACGCCGGAAATCGTGCTCTACGGGGCGAGCCTCATCGTCGCGACGGGCACGCTGCTGCTCTCCGCCGTGCCCGCCGCCCTCGCGGAACGCCTGGGTGTCTCCGGGGAGGCGGCCCTCCGGATCTGGCTGGCCGGCGCCTCGGCGCTCACCGCGCTCGGCGTGCTGGCCCGGGCCTGAGGGCGGGCTTCGGGCCGCGGCCGGCAGCCTGCCTCGCCCGCATCCAACCCTCGCATTGCCCGCGCGTTCGCGGCAACATCGGCCCTGGATGGAGGAGCCGGCCCCGGAGCGGGCGGCCGGCGGGCTGTGCCGCGGGGGTCCGATGGATGAGATCCGCGCCCTGGCCGACATGACGATCCGGCGCGCCCTCGGCTTCGCCGGCCTCGGCGTCTGCGTCGTCATGCTCGCCCTGTCCTTCGACCTGCTGCTGAGCCTGCGCGCGGGCGGACAGCTCTCCGCCCTGGTCTGCCTCGCCCTTGCCGTCGGCGGCTGGACCGCGCCGCGGCGCGACATGCGGCGGACCGAGCTCTGGACGCTGCTCGCCGGAACCGGCGCGGCTCCCCTGCGCCGCATGCCGCGCGCCCAGATCCAGATGCTGCTGGCGCAGGTGCTGCGCGAGCGCCTGTTCTGGCACGCCGAGCGCGCAGGCCTCACCGCCCTCGCGCTCGGCGCGGCCGCAGCGCTGGTCGCCCTGGCCGAATTCCTGTTCGCGGGCGGCGGGGCAGGGCAAGCCGGCTGACGGGCCCGCCGCTGCCGCCTGCCGGCGGGGGGGCGGGGGGCCACGCCGCGGGGCGGTGTCAGCCTGCCGTGAACCGCGCCTGCACCCGGCCGAGCGGCCCGAAGTCCGCGCGCAGCACGCCCTCCGGCGAGGGCCGGATCGCCGGCGCCGCGAGGCCGGCGGCCACCAGCACCGCGCCGGCCGGCAGTCCGCCCAGCCGCCGCGCCGCCGCCACCGCCGGCGCGAGCGCCGCGAGCAGGTCCAAGGGGACCGGGGCCTCGCCTCTCCGCCGTCGCGCGCCGGCCGGGCCCAGCCTGACCGGCACCGGTCCGGCGGCTGCGGGGGCGACGCCGCGCCCGACCACCAGAAGGCCGAGCCCGCCGAGATCCGCCGCCTGCAGCGCCGGGGTCTGCGGCGGGTCGCGGAACCGGCTGGCGGCGATGTCCACCGCCGGGTGCAGGGCGGAGAAGACGGACGGCTCCTGCTCCTCCTCGCCGGGCGGCAGCGCACGTCCGAGCACCCCGACCACCGCCGCGGAGACGGCGGGGTGGCGCAGCGCCGACAGCGCGATCGTCGCCCCGTCCCGCAGCAGGCGGGATTCGATCACCGGCCCCGCGACCGGCGGCCCGCCCGCTGGCCCGGGCGCGACGCGCACGCCGCAGGCCACCAGCCCTGCCTCCTCCAGAACGGCGAGCGCCACGCACTCCCCCTCGGCCGTCGTGCGGGGGGCGAGGTCTTCGGGCAGGGGCGCGAGCGGGTTTCCGGTCACCAGCGCCTCGGCGATCCACCCCGCCGCCGCCCTGGCGCTCGGCTGGAAGGGCGCGGCGGGCGCCCGGGCGCGCCGGTCCGGCATGACGGCTCCGCTCCCGCGACCGGCCGGGGCTAGTTCAGCGACGGCAGGCGCACCGCCTCGTCCTCCTGGAAGCCGCCCTGCGGCGGGGCGTCGAGGCCCGACGGCGGGGCCCCCTCGCTCGGCGGCGTGTAGCCGTAGAGCTGGTCCGGCAGCCAGGTGACGAGGCCGGGGAAGAAATAGACCATGAGCATGCAGAAGATGACGATGTAGATGAAGGGCATCACGCCGGCGAAGATGTCCTCGAGCCGCACGTGCCGCGGGGCCACGCCCTTGAGGTAGAAGGTCGCCATCGCGACCGGCGGGCTGAGGAAGCTCGTCTGCAGGTTCAGCGCGATCAGGATGCCGAAGAACAGGGGCGAGACGTTGAAGTCGTCGAGCAGGGGCAGGAAGATCGGCACGAAGATCACGATGATCTCCGTCCACTCCAGCGGCCAGCCGAGCACGAAGATGATCGCCTGCGCCAGCAGCATGAAGGTGAACTGGTTGAGCGGCAGGGACTTGACGAACTCCTCCACGAGCTGCTGTCCGCCGAGGTAGCCGAAGACCGAGGAGAAGATGAAGGAGCCGACGAACAGCCAGCACACCATCGCGCTGGTGCGGGCGGTGAGGAACACGCTCTCCTTGAGCTTCTCCCAGGAGAAGGCGCGGTAGGCGAGGGCCAGCACGATCGAGCCGAGCGAGCCCATCGCCGCCGCCTCCGAGGGCGTGGCGAGGCCGAGGAGGATCGCGCCGAGCACGGCCGCGATCAGCAGAGCCAGCGGGAAGAAGGAGGTGAGGAGCGCGAGCAGGATGCGCGCGAAGGGGACGCTCACCTCCTCGGGCGGCAGCCGCGGCGCCTTGGAGGGGTACACCACCGCCACCCCGATCGCGTAGGCGATGTAGAGGCCGGCGAGCATCAGGCCGGGGATGAAGGCCGCGGCGTAGAGCTGCACCACCGACACGCCGGCGGTCGCGCCGTAGAGGATCAGCATGACCGAGGGCGGGATCAGGATGCCGAGGCAGCCGCCCGCGCAGGTCACGCCGGCGGCGAGACGGACGTCGTAGCCCGCGCGCAGCATCGCCGGGAAGGCGAGCAGCCCCATCAGCGTCACCACCGCGCCGACGATCCCGGTGGCGGTCGCGAACAGGGCGCAGGTGGCGAGGGTGGCGACGGCGAGGCTGCCCGGGATGTTGCCGCTCGCCATCTGCAGCGAGCGGAACAGCCGGTCGAGGATGTTCGCCCGCTCGATGATGTAGCCCATGAAGACGAAGAGCGGGACGGAGATCAGCACGTCGTTCGCCATCACCGCGTAGGTGCGCTGCACCAGCAGGTCGAAGACGCGCTCGCCCATGCCGAGGTAGCCGAAGAACAGGCCCATCGCCATCAGCGTGAAGGCGATCGGGAAGCCAAGCAGGATGAAGAACAGGAACAGCCCGAGCTGGGTCAGGCCGAGCGCGGCGTCGGTCATCGCGGCGTCCTACCGTCCGTCCTGCTGGTCGCCGGCGCGCTCGTGCAGCGGCGAGGGGCCGCGGGTGGCGCCGCGGGCGTGCTCGGCCAGCGCCGCGCCGGGCTGGTCCGCCTCGCGCGCCGCCTCGGCCTCGGCGAGGATGCGCGCCTCCATCTCCTCGACGTCGTGCAGCCGCTGCGGCCACCGCCCGGTGCGGATGCACTGCAGGCAGCGCACCACCTCGACGAGGCCCTGGAGCAGCAGCAGGAAGCCGACGAGCGGGATGAGGAACTTGAAGGGCCAGATGATCGGGCCGTGCGGGCTGAACATGGTCCGCTCGTTCTGGCGGTAGCTGTCGAGGAAGTAGTGCCAGCCCGAGATCATGAAGGCGAGGATCGCCGGGAAGAAGAACAGGAAGTACAGGAGGAGGTCGAGCATCGCCTGCGGGCGCGGCGGCATCATGCGGTAGAGGAAGTCGCCGCGCACGTGCCCGTTGCGGCTCAGCGTGTAGGCGCCGGCCATCATGAACAGCGTGCCGTAGAGCATGTAGGAGACGTCGTAGCCCCAGCTCGTCGGGGCGCGGAACACGTAGCGGACGACTACCTCGTACACCACGACGACGGTCAGCACCAGGATGCACCAGGCGAAGGTCTTGCCGATCGCGGTGCTGAACCGGTCTATGCCGAGGAGCAGGCGCTGCACTTGCGGGGCTCCCTCCCGAGGGCCGGACAGACGACGCCCGCCGGCCGGGGCGGGGCCGGCGGGCGTCGCGGCACGGCCGCCTCAGCCGCCCTGGCGGGCGAAGAAGTGGTTGTAGGCGAGCACGGGGCTCGCCTCGAAGCGCAGGAAGAAGCTGCCGACGCGCCGGCCCCATTCGCGCTGGCTGTCGGCGATCTTCTTGAACAGCGGGCCCGCGGTCGGCGAGGAGGTGTCGGCCTCCAGCCGCTGCACCACGCGGTCCCAGGCCTGGAGCTGCGCCTCCAGCACCGGCCGCGGCGTGGTGCGCACCTGCACGCCCTGGCGCTGCGCCATCTCGAGCAGGTCCTTCGTGTAGCGGTCCTGCAGCTTCCACGACATGTCGGCCGACGCCGCCTCGGCCGCCACCCGCAGCACCGACTGCAGCTCCTGCGGCAGGCTCTCGTAGCGCGTCTTGTTGAACAGGATCTCGAACACCTCGCCGCGCTGGTGGAAGCTCTGCACCATGTAGTTCTTGGCCACGTCCGGGAAGCCGAGGACGCGGTCGGAGGAGGGGTTGTTGAACTCCGCCCCGTCGATCACCCCGCGCTCGAGCGCCGGCACGATCTCGCCGCCCGGCAGCGCCACCACCGCCGCGCCGAGCTCGGCGAACAGGTCGGTGGCGAGGCCCACGGTGCGGAACTTCAGGCCGCGGAGCTGCTCCACGCGCTCGATCGGCTGCTTGAACCACCCCAGCGGCTGCGTCGGCATCGGCCCGGTCAGGAAGCCGACGACGTTGAGCCGCAGCACGTCGTTGACCAGCTCCTTGTACAGCGCCTCGCCGCCGCCGTAGTAGAACCAGCCGAGGAGCTGATTGGCGTCGGCGATCCAGGGCGGCTGCGTGCCGAACAGGCTGAACGCCTTGTTCTTGCCGAACCAGTAGGCGGAGACGCCGTGCCCGCCGTCCAGCGTGCCGGCCGAGACCGCGTCAATGAGCTGGAAGGCGCCGACCACCGCGCCTGCCGCCAGCAGCTCCAGCCGCAGGCGGCCGCCGGCCAGCCGGTTCACCCGCTCGGCGTAGTCCTGGGCGTATTCGTGGAAGATGTCGCGCTGCGGCCAGGTGGACTGGAAGCGCAGCGTCACCGTCTGGGCGCGGCTGACATTCGGCTTCGCCAGCACCGCCGCGCCGACCGCCCCGACCGCGGCGGCCTTGAGCAGCCCGCGGCGCCTGGCAACCGTCTCTTTCTTCGCCATGGTCCGACGTCCCTCCACCGGCGCGCCGGCGCCCTTGCGCCGTCGCGGCCGGACGATTGGCAACGGTAGTTGCCCTATCGGAGATCGCGTCAAAACACAACATGCCCGGCACCCGCCGGGGCGCCGGGGGAAGGGCCCTGCGCGCGCCGCGCGCAGCCCGCGGCGCCCGAGCCCCCGGCCCGCGCCAGGCCGGGGGACGCGGCGCCGGGTGGCGGGGCCTACTTCTCGACGAAGGCGCGCTCGATCACGTAATGGCCCGGCGCGTTGCCCGAGCCCTCGACGAAGCTCCGCGCCTCGAGCAGCTCGCGGGCATCGGCCAGCAGCGCCGGGCTGCCGCAGATCATCACCCGGTCCTCCTCGGGGCCGAAGGGCGGCAGGCCAAGGTCGGCGAACAGCTTGCCGGAGCGGATCAGGTCGGTGATCCGGCCCTGGGTGTGGAAGGCCTCGCGCGTCACGGACGGGTAGTAGATCAGCTTCGCCCGCACCATCTCGCCGAGGAATTCGTGCTGCGGCAGGTCGCGCGTCAGGTAGTCGCGGTAGGCGAGCTCGGCCACCTCGCGCACGGTGTGGGTCAGCACCACGCGCTCGAACCGGTCGTAGGTCTCCGGGTCCTTCACCAGGCTCATGAAGGGGGCGAGGCCGGTGCCGGTGCCGAGCAGCCAGAGCGTCCGGCCCGGCAGCAGGTTGTCCAGGATCAGCGTGCCGGTGGCCTTGCGCCCTACCAGCACCTCGTCGCCCGGCCGGATGTGCTGCAGGCGCGAGGTGAGCGGCCCGTCCGGCACCTTGATCGAGAGGAATTCGAGATGCTCCTCGTAGGGCGCGCTGACCATGGAATAGGCGCGGAGCAGCGGCTTGCCCTCGACCATCAGGCCGATCATGGCGAACTGGCCGGCCTGGAACCGGAAGCCCGGATCGCGGGTGCAGGTGAAGGAGAACAGGGTGTCGGTCCAGTGATGGACCGTCAGCACCCGCTCGCGGAACAGGGCGGCCGGGGCGGAGGCGGGCCTGGCGGCGTCGGCGCGGGCGGCGAGGGCGGCGAGGGCGGCAGGGCTCGTCATGCGGCGGCATATGCTGCGGTGTGCCGGGCGACGCAACCGCCGAGTTGGCGTCGGAGCCCCGATCCGGGCGCATGCGCGCCGCAGCGCGACACCGGGCGGCCGGGACGTGCCTCGCCCCTGCCGGGCGCCGGGGCCGCCGCCGTCCCGCCTTGGCATCCGCGACCGCCGCGGGCCATCGTGGCGGGCCCGCGTTTCGGAGTCCGGCCCCACCATGACGACCGCCCCCGCCTTCCCCTGCGGCGAAGCCGTGGACCCCACCCCGCGTCCGCTGCCGGCCCGCGTCCCGCACCGCGGCGCGAGCGTGACGCTCGAGCCTCTCGGCCTCGCCCACCTCGACGAGCTCTGGGAGGCCGCGCAAGGGGCCGATGCGACCTGGACCTACCTGGCCTACGGCCCGTTCCCGGCCAAGCCCGCGCTTCGCGCCCACATCGCCGCCTTCTCCGCCCAGCACGACCCGATGGCCTGGGCGGTCCGCCCGCACGCGACCGGCACCGCCGACGGCTGGCTCACCCTGATGGACATCCAGCCCGCCCATGCGGCGATCGAGATCGGCAACATCTGGTTCTCGCCCCGGCTCCAGCGCACCCGCGCGGCGACCGAGGCGATGTTCCTGCTGATGCGCCATGCCATGGACGACCTCGGCTACCGGCGCCTGGTCTGGAAGTGCAACGCGTTGAACGCCCCGTCGCGGCGGGCGGCGGACCGGCTGGGCTTCGTCTACGAGGGCACGCTGCGCGCGCACATGGTCGTCAAGGGCCGGCGCCGGGACACCGCGATGTTCTCGATCCTGGCGGAGGAATGGCCGGCCCGGCGCGAGGCGCTGCTGGCCTGGCTGGACGACGCCAATTTCGATGCCGCCGGCCGGGCGCTGCGGCCGCTCGCGCGCTCCGGCTGAGGGGGATGGGGGCGGGTTCCGGGTGCCTTTCCCGGCCACGCCCCCGGCAGCATCCTTCTCTCGACATTCGGCAGCGCCCCGCTTATCTTAAAAGAAGTTCATTTGATCGCAAGGAAAGGCCCATGACCGGGCTGGAACTGACCGAAGCGGCGGCCTGGGCGCTGATCGCCGCAGCCTTGGCCTATGCCGTGGCCGACCGTATCGTCCGGACCGGGCCGGCAGGCGCGATCGTCGCTGCGGCGCTCGCCGCCCTGGCGACGAAGGCGGCGCTGTTCGATCCGACCTGAGTCGCGGGCGCTGCGGGCGCGCCATCGCGGCGTCGCCGCCGGCGGTGCGTCGTCCAGCGCCGCGCCGCACGGCCGGACTCTCCGCCGCGCATGGAGCGCGTCTCCGGCCGATAGCGCGCTTTCCGGACGGCAGGGCGCAGCCGCTCCGGGACCACCCGGGCGAGCGCCGCCGGGGCACCTGAGGGCGCGGGCGTGTGTGCGTTGTTGTGCGCGCGCCGACGATGGCGCCGCCGGGGCGCCTGAGGGCGCAGGGCCCTCACGGGCCGCGCGGAGGCCCCGGCCGGAGCCGGCGGCCGGGTGGACGGAGCCAGAGCCGTGAATGGCGGGGTGCATCGGAGCGGGCTCCTCCGACCCTCCGATGGTGCCCGATGCGGCCGGGGCCGCCGCACGCCCAGGGCCCGCTTGTTGCGGCAGGATTGCGGGCCGGCCGGGATCCAATTTCCCGGGTTTCGGCCGTGCGGGCGGGCGGCCTCCGGTCGCCTGCGGGCGGACGTTGCCAACCCCCGGCCTCTCGCGCACCCTTGCCGCATCCTCTGCACCGAGATGGATGCACCATGAGCGGAGACAGCGTCGGAGCCTTCCTGCCCGGTCCGCCGGTCGAGATCGCGGGTGCCGCCGACGGGCCGCTCGCCGGCCTGACCTTCGCGGTGAAGGATCTCTACGACGTGGCCGGGCATGTCACCGGCTACGGCAACCCGGACTGGGCCAGGACGCATCCGCCGGCGGTCGCGCACGCCGCCGTGGTGCGCCAATTGCTCGAGGCCGGCGCCCGTCTCCGCGGCAAGACCAAGACCGTCGAGCTGGCCTACGGCCTGACCGGGGAGAACGTCTGGTACGGCACGCCGCTCAATCCGGCGGCGCCGGACCGCTTCCCGGGCGGCTCCTCCTGCGGCTCGGCGGCGGCGGTGGCGGCGGGGCTCGTGGATCTCGCCATGGGCTCGGATACCGGCGGCTCGGTGCGCATCCCGGCGAGCTATTGCGGCATCTACGGCATCCGCCCCTCCTGGGGGGCGGTCAGCCTGGTCGGCGCCTGTCCGCTCGGGCCGAGCTACGACACCGCCGGCTGGTTCGCCGCCCGCGCCTCGGTGCTGCGCCGGGTGGGCGAGGTGCTGCTGCCGCCCGGGCCGGAGGCGGGCCTCGGCCCGCTGCTCAAGGTGCAGGAGGCATGGGTGAACGCACTGCCGGCCACCGCCGCCGCCCTCGCCCCGGCGCTGTCGGCGGCGGAGCGGGTGCTGGGCCCGGCGCTCCCGGTCAACCTCGCGCCCGAGGGGCTCGACGTCTTCTACGAGCATTTCCGCTGCGCCCAGGCGGAGGAGGCCTGGACCACCCTCGGCTCCTGGATCGCGGCGACCGAGCCGCGCCTCGGTCCCGGCGTGGCCGAGCGCTTCGCCGCGGCGCGGGCGATGGACCCGGCCAAGGCCGCCGCCGGCCGCGCCTTCCGGCGCGTCGTGCAGGCGCGGCTGCGCCCTCTGCTCGCCGGCGGCGCGGTGCTGGTCCACCCGACCGCGCCGGGGCCGGCGCCGAAGCTCGGCATCAGCCTCGCCGAGCAGACCGCGGTGCGCGAGCGGACGATGGGCGTGACCGCGATCGCCGGCTTCGCCGGGCTGTGCGAGGTGACGCTGCCCGCCGCCCGGGTCGAGGGCGCGCCGGTCGGCCTCTCGCTCAGCGCGGCGCCGGGGCGGGACCGGGCGCTGCTGGCGGCGGCCGAGCGCGTGGCGCAGGCGCTCGGGCTGCCGGTCTGAAGGGCGCGGCTTGCCGCGGCGCCTGGTCGGCCCTAAGCGGGGCGCGCAGGAGACGGCCGATCCATGCGCATTCGCGACGCGAACGCCGCCGCGCCCGGCGACATCGCCGCCATCACCGCGATCTACGCTCATCACGTCCGCATCGGCACCGGCACCTTCGAGGAGGTGCCGCCCGATGCGGCGGAGATGGCGGCGCGCCTCGCCCGCGTGCAGGGCGCGGGCGGCGCCTGGCTGGTGGCCGAGAACGAGGCCGGCGAGATCGTCGGCTACGCCTACTATAGCCAGATCCGCGACCGCTCCGCCTATCGCTACACCGCCGAGGACTCGGTCTATGTGCGCGAGGACCAGCGCGGCCAGGGGGTGGGCAAGGCGCTGGTCGCGGCGCTGATCGAGCGCGCCGAGGCGCAGGGCTTCCGCCAGATGGTGGCGGTGATCGGCGACGCCGAGAATGTCGGCTCGATCGGGCTGCACCTCTCGCTCGGCTTCCGCCGCGTCGGCGTGCTGAAGTCGGCCGGGCTGAAGTTCGGCCGCTGGCTCGACGTGGTGTACATGCAGCGCCCGCTCGGCGCCGGCGACCGCACCGTGCCGCCGGAGTGACCGCGGCGGCGTCGCGCGCCCCGCTGCCGCGGCGGCCGCGGCGCGACCGCCTCTCGCGCCGGGAGGCCGCGCGGGCGGGCCCCATGTGCGCGCGGCTGCGTGCGGGGAAGCCCCCTTTCCGCTGGTGCCGTCCCTCCGCGATCCGCTCCCCGGCGCGCCGTGCGGGGGCGCGGCGGCGGTACGGGGGGCGGTGCGCGCCCGACGCTGCCGCGCCCCGTCAGGCGGCGCCGAAGCCCGCGCGGGCGAGCGCCTCCTCGAGCGGCGCGGAATCGAAGCCGAAGAAGCGGTAGCCGCGTCGCAGCCGGGCGACGTACTCCTCGGACGGGGGGCCGTCGCGGCGCGTCTTTTCGATGTAGATCCAGGCCTTGCGGCCGTCGGGCAGAGCGATCTTCTTCCGCTCGTAGGCCGGTTCTTTCCGCCGCTTGGCACCCTCATCGGGCTTGGCGCCTTCGTGGAGATCGAGCGCCGCAAGGCAGGCGGCGGTGATGCGCCAAAGCCCGACCGGGCAGAAGGCTCCCGGGGCGGGTTCGATGGACGCGAAGCGCCCGATCCTCAGGCGCCAGGCGGGCAGGAGGAGGCTGCCCGCCACCTCGGCCTGCGGGCAGCGGCGGAGCATCTGCTCTGGGCAGAGGTTGCTGCCATAGGCCGCATAAGGTTCGGGAAGGAAATCCGCCATCCTCGTCCTCCCGCCGGTGGGCGCGGTCAGGATAACCGCCGTGGTGGCAATGTCATCGGCACCCCCCTCTTCCCGCCCCCTCTCGTCGGCGCCGCCGATCGCCGTCCTTGCGGCCCGGAAGGCCGAAGTCGCGGCAGGCCGGACCCGGGCTTGCCGGCCGCGCGCGGCAAACGGCTTCAGGCCGCCCGGAAGCGCGCCCGGGCGAGCGGATCGCCGGCGAGGGCGGCGTGGATCGCCGCGGCGCCCATCTTGCTGCGGGCGATCGCGGCCACTTCCGCGAAGAACGCCGCCTCGCCGCGCACCCGCATCAGGAACAGCCGGTCGAGCGCCACCGCCGCCGGGTTGCGCGGCGCGCAGCAGGCGCAGCCGAGCGCGTGGCCCGAGGCGGGCAGGTCGAACCGCGCCACCGGCCGGCCATCCGGCGGCAGGGCAGGGGGCTCGCCCTCGGCGAGCACGGCCGCGCCCGCCGGCGGCGGCTCGCCGGGGGCGAGCAGGCGGACGGGGATGCGGGGGTCGGGCGGGAGGGCGCCGGCGGTCATCCGACTGGACATAAAGATATGTTTATGCGACATGCAACCCGCCGATGCAGGATCTCCTCGCCCAGCTCCGCGCCGCCGCCGAGCCCACCCGGCTCCGCCTGCTCGCCCTCTGCGCCCGCGGCGCCTGGCGCGTCTCCGACCTCTGCGCCCTGCTCGGCCAGTCCCAGCCCCGCCTTTCCCGCCACCTGAAGCTGCTGGTCGAGGCCGGGCTGCTCGAGCGCACGCGGGAGGGCGCCAACGCCTGGTTCCAGGTGCCCGCCCAGGGCGACTTCGCCCGCGCCATCCTCGCCCGGCTGCCGGAGGACGACCCCCTGCTCGCCGCCGACCGCCGCGCCGCCGTGCGCCTCGCCGCCGAGCGGGCGCGCGAGGCCTCCGAGGCCTTCCGCCGCCAGGGCGCGGAATGGGACGAGACGCGCGCTCTCGGCCTGCCGGCCGCGGCGATCGAGGAGGCGCTGCTCGCCGCGCTGCCGCCGCGCGTGGGCCGGCTGCTCGACGTCGGCACCGGCACCGGGCGGCTGCTGGAGCTGGTGGCGCCGCGCGTCGAGAGCGCCCTCGGCGTGGACGCGAGCCGCGCCATGCTCGCCCTCGCCCGCGCCCGGCTGGCCGAGCGGCACCTCTCCCACTGCGCCGTGCGCCAGGCCGACATGTACCGGCTGCCACTGCCCGACGCCGCCTTCGACGTGGTGACGCTGCAGATGGTGCTGCACTACGCCGAGGACCCGGTCGCCGCGCTGGCCGAGGCGGCGCGCGTCGCGGTGCCCGGCGGCCTGCTGCTGGTGGTGGACCTCGCCCCGCATCAGCGCGCCGACGTGATCGGCCGCTTCGCGCATCGCTGGCCCGGCTTCGACGACGCCGCCCTCGCCGGCTGGCTCGGCGCCGCGGGCTGCGTGCCGGCCCAGACCGTCGCCATCGGGGGCGGCCCGCTCCCGGTGCGGCTGTGGTCGGCGCGGCGCCGGCGCGGGCCCGTCTCCGTGCTCGCCTTCTGAGGGGGCGCCCATGGCCCGCCCGCATCTCCTCGACGTGCTCCGCGACCGCGTGCTGCTCTGCGACGGCGCCATGGGCAGCCGCGTGCAGGCGATGGCGCTCGACGTCGAGCGCGACTTCTGGGGCCGGGAGAACTGCACCGAGGTTCTGAACCTCTCCCGTCCCGACATCGTGCGCGCGATCCATCGCGGCTACTTCGCGGCCGGCGCCGACGCGGTGCTGACCAACAGCTTCGGCGGCTCGCCCGTCACGCTCGGCGAGTTCGGCCTTGCCGAGCGCGCCTTCGAGATCAACCGCATCGCTGCCGAGATCGCGCGCGAGGCGGCGGAGGGCTTCGCCGACGGGCGCGACCGCTTCGTGATCGGCGACATCGGGCCGGGGACCAAGCTTCCGAGCCTCGGCCACATCGCCTACGACGCGCTGGAGGCGGCGCTCACCGAGCAGTGCCGCGGCCTGCTCGCCGGCGGCGTGGACGCGCTGCTGACCGAGACCAACCAGGACCCGCTCTACATCAAGGCCGCCGTGAACGCGGCCAAGGCGGCGCGGGCGGAGGCGGGGCGCGACGTCCCGATCCTGGTCCAGGTGACGGTGGAGACGACCGGCACGCTGCTGGTCGGCTCCGACATCGCCGCCGCGGCGACGGTGGTGCGGGCGCTCGACGTGCCGCTGCTCGGCCTCAACTGCGCCACCGGCCCGCAGGAGATGGCCGAGCACGTGCGCTGGCTGGCGCAGAACTGGCCCGGGCCGATCAGCGTCATGCCGAACGCCGGCCTGCCGGAGCTGGTGGACGGCAGGACCCGCTACCCGCTCGGCGCCGAGGAGATGGCCGTCTGGATGGAGCGCTTCGTGCGCGAGGACGGCGTCAACCTGATCGGCGGCTGCTGCGGCACCGACGAGACGCACATCGCCGCGCTCGATGCGATGCTGCGCCGCCTGGGGGAACCGCGCCCGGCGCCGGCGGCGCGCAAGGCGGTGTGGGTGCCGGCGGTGGCGAGCCTCTACGCGGCGGTGCCGCTCCGGCAGGAGAACAGCTACTTCTCGATCGGCGAGCGCTGCAACGCCAACGGCTCCAAGGCCTGGCGCGAGCGCCAGGCGGCGCACGACTGGGACGGCTGCGTGGCGATGGGGCGCGAGCAGGTGGCGGAGGGGTCGAACGCCCTCGACCTCTGCACCGCCTTCGTCGGCCGCGACGAGCGGGCCGAGATGGTGGAGGTGGTGCGGCGCTTCACTGCCAGCGTCAACGCCCCGCTGGTGATCGATTCGACCGAGACCGCGGTGATCGAGGCGGCGCTCAAGCTGCACGGCGGCAAGGCGATCATCAACTCGATCAACTTCGAGGACGGCGAGCGGCACGCGCACGACCGCATGGTGCTGGCGCGCAGGTTCGGCGCCGCGGTGATCGCCCTGACGATCGACGAGCAGGGGATGGCGAAGACGCCGGAGGACAAGCTCCGCATCGCCCGGCGCCTGGTGGACTTCGCCTGCCGCCGCCACGGCCTGCCGCCCTCCGACCTGCTGATCGACCCGCTCACCTTCACCATCGCCACCGGCAACGAGGACGACCGCAGGCTCGGCCTCTGGACGCTGGAGGGCATCCGCATGATCCGGGAGGAGTTCCCGGACATCCAGATCATCCTCGGCCTCTCCAACATCTCCTTCGGCCTCAACCCGGCGGCGCGCCACGTGCTGAACAGCGTCTTCCTCGACCACGCGCTGCGCGCGGGCATGACGGGGGCGATCGTCCACGTGAGCAAGATCAGGCCCCTGCACCAGATCGCGCCGGAGGAGGTCCGGGTCGCCGAGGACCTGATCTTCGACCGCAGGCGCGACGGCTACGACCCGCTCGCCCGCATGCTGGAGATGTTCGCCGGCCGCAAGGCCGCCGACGCCGGCGCGCGCAGGCGCGCCGAGAGCGTCGAGCAGCGCCTCAAGGACCGCATCGTGGACGGCGACCGCAAGGGGCTGGAGGCCGACCTCGAGGAGGCGCTGAAGCGCTACCCGCCGCTCGAGATCATCAATGCCATCCTGCTCGACGGCATGAAGACGGTGGGCGAGCTGTTCGGCGCCGGGAAGATGCAGCTTCCCTTCGTGCTGCAGTCGGCGGAGACGATGAAGGCCGCCGTCGCCTACCTCGAGCCCTTCATGGAGCGCGTCGCCGGGCAGGAGAAGGGCACGATCGTGCTCGCCACGGTCAAGGGCGACGTGCACGACATCGGCAAGAATCTGGTGGACATCATCCTCACCAACAACGGCTACCGGGTGGTCAACCTCGGCATCAAGGTGCCGCTCGCCGACATGATCGCCGCGGCGAAGGAGCACCGGGCGCACGCCATCGGCATGTCCGGCCTGCTGGTGAAGTCCACCGTGGTGATGCGCGAGAACCTCGAGGAGATGTCGCGCCTCGGCCTCGACATCCCGGTGCTGCTCGGCGGCGCGGCGCTGACGCGCACCTTCGTCGAGGAGGACTGCGTCCGCGCCTACGCCTGCGGCCGCGTCGCCTATGCCCGCGACGCCTTCGACGGGCTGCACCTGATGGACCGCATCGTCGGCAACGGCTTCGACGACTATCTCGCCGCCGTGCAGGCGCGCCGCCGCGGCAAGGCGCGCAACGAGAAGCGCATGCTCGGCGTGGCCGACCCGCGCGGCTTCGCCCCGGTGGATGCCGGCTACGCCCGGGCGCGCCGCCGCCGCCTCACCGCCGGGCTCGCGGTGCCGGCGCCGCCCTTCTGGGGGCCGCGCATCCTCTCCGCCGCGCCGCGCGCCGTCGTGCCCTTCATCAACGAGCGCAGCCTCTACCAATTCCAGTGGGGCTTCCGCAAGCAGGGCCGCTCGCTCGAGGACTTCCTCGCCTGGGCGAAGCAGGAGCTGCGCCCGGTGCTCCGCCGCATGCTCGCGCTGTGCGAGGAGCAGGACATCCTCCGCCCGCAGGCGATCTACGGCTACTGGAAGTGCGCCGGGGAGGGCAACGACCTGGTCCTGTTCGAGCCGGACGGCGTCACCGAGGTCGCGCGCTTCACCCTGCCGCGCCAGCCGAAGGAGGACGGCGAGTGCATCGCCGACTTCGTGCGCGACATCGAGGACGGGCCGGAGCGGCGCGACGTGATCGCGCTCCAGGTCGTCACCGTCGGCGAGCGCGCCTCCGAGGTGGCGCGCCGGTTCTTCGAGGAGGACCGCTACCAGGACTACCTCTACCTGCACGGCCTCTCGGTCGAGATGGCGGAAGGCCTCGCCGAGTACGTGCACAAGCGGATCCGCGCCGAATGGGGGTTCGCCGCCGAGGACGAGCGCGACATCGAGAAGATGCTGAGCCAGGGCTACCGCGGCGGCCGCTACTCCTTCGGCTATCCCGCCTGCCCGCGCCTCGAGGACCAGGCGCCCCTGCTGCGACTCCTCGGCGCGGAGCGGATCGGCGTCACCCTGTCCGACGAGTGGCAGCTCCATCCGGAGCAGTCCACGAGCGCGATCGTGCTGCACCATCCGCGCGCCAAGTACTTCTCGGTCTGAGCCGGGCCCGCGGGCCGTCCCGTGCCTGCACGGGACCGTGGCCCGCGATCTGCGCCCGAAACAGGCCGTTGCTGGACGTCCCGTGCCTGCACGGGACCGTGACTTGTCCGGCCGCGGTCGTTTCCGATCCGATCGGACCTCGCGCCGCCCTTCGCCGTCACGGTCCGCACTCCGGCGGGCGCAGAGGCGGGCGCGACCCTGCTCTCGCTGCCGCAGAACCGCGGCTTCGCGGTGCTGCTCGTCACCGCCGAGGGAGCGCGGCGGACGGTCATGTTCCAGATCGAGGGCGCCGCCCTGTCCTTCTTCCTCGAGCAGGGCGTGGCCTTCGTCCGCGCGGTGGCGGAGGCGCTGTGCGCCGCGGCGCCGGCCGGCAGCGCGCCCGCCGGCCTCTGGGCGAACGCGGACTGAGGCGGACGCCGCGCCGCGCGGTTGCCGGAGCGGCACGCGGCCCGCCGAATCGGCCGGCGCGCTCTGGCCTTGGCGCGCCGCGTCGCCTATTCCAGCCGGCGGTATGACCAGCCTCGCCGAGCGGACCGCCGTTGCCAGCGTGGCCGTCGCGCTGGCGGTGCTGGCGCTGAAGACGGCCGCCTGGTGGCTGACCGGAAGCGTCGCCCTCCTCGCCGACGCGCTGGAGAGCGTGGTGAACGTCGCCGCCGCGGCGGCGGCCTTCGCCGCCGTGCGCTATGCCAGCCGGCCGGCCGACGCCAGGCATCCCTACGGGCACGCCAAGGCGGAATACTTCTCCGCCGTGCTGGAGGGCGCGCTGATCGTCGCCGCGGCGGTGATGATTCTCCAGGAAGCCTGGGGGGCCTGGCTGCAGGGGCGGGGGCCCGAGCTCTCCTCGGCCGCGCTGGTCGTCGCCACCCTGGCCACCGCGGCCAACGCCGGCTGGGCGACGCTGCTGACGCGCCGCGGGCGCAAGGTGCGGTCGCCGGCCCTGCTCGCCGATGCCCGGCACCTCTGGGCCGACGTCGTCACCTCGGCCGGCGTGCTGGCCGGGGTCGGGCTGGTGTTCCTCACCGGCCTCGTGTGGCTCGATCCGCTGCTGGCGGCGCTCACCGCGGGCAACATCCTCGTCTCCGGCTGGCGGCTGATGCGCGAATCGGTGGGCGGGCTGATGGACGAGGCCGTGCCCGAGGCGCTGCTCGCGCGCATCCGCGCCGTGGTCTCCACCCATGCCGAGGGCGCGCTGGAGGCGCACGACCTGCGCACCCGCCACGCCGGCCGCCTCACCTTCATCGAGTTCCACCTGGTGGTGCCGGGCGAGATGAAGGTGGTGGACGCGCATGCCATCTGCGACCGCATCGAGGCGGCGCTGCGCGAGGAGCTGGAGAACGCCGTCATCACCATCCATGTAGAGCCGGAGGGCAAGGCCAAGGCGACGGGGGTGCCGGTGCTGTGACGGCCGGGATGACCGCGGCGGGGCAGGGGCGGGGCGGCGCGCCGGCCGCTGCGTCCCGCCGCGGCGGTCTCGCCCCCGGCCGCCGCACCTGGCCGGCCCTGCTGTCCGTGGCGCTGCATGCGGGCGCGCTGGCCGGCGTGCTGCTCCTCCTCGACCGCACCCCGCCGCGCGATCCGGACCGGGAACGCGGCGTGGCGCTGATCTGGGCCGAGGTGGAGGACGAGGCCGCGGGGGGCGGCCAGGGCGCCGCCGTGGCGGAACGGGACGCGGCGGCGCCTTCCGATCGCACCGCTCCGGCGCCCGCCGTGCAGCCCTCCGCCTCCGGCGCCTCCGAGGAGGTGGCGGCCGCGGCGCCGCCGGAGTCGGCCGCGTCCGCCGCGCCGGCGGCCGAGCGGGTCACGGCCCTGCCGCCGCCCCGCCCGCCGGAGCCGCCGCAGCCGGCGCCGGAAGCCGCAGTCCCCTCCGGGCCGCCGCCGGAGGCGCAGGAGGCGCCGCTTCCCGGGATCGCCGCGCCGGACGCCGCGTCGCCGGCGCCTCGCGCGACGGCGGGCGGGGAACCCCCGTCCGGCCTTCCCGCCCCATCCGCCGCCGGGGCCCGCGCCGTGACCGCCGCGTCCGAGCCGCCGCCTGCGCCGCGATCCGACCCGCCAGCCGCCGCCCGCCCGCCGCAGGCCGTTCCTCCGGCTCCCGCCGCGCGCCGGCCCCCGCGGCCCGAGCCCGAGCGTCGCCCCCCGGCCGCGGCCGTCGCGGCGCACCCTCCGTCCTCCCCGCCGCCCGCCGCCGAGACGTCTCTGGCCAATCCCTTCGCCGGGCTGGGCCCCGACGTGCTGGTCCTCGGTCCGGGGCGGGCGGAGGGCGCGGTCACCCGCAGCGCCACCCCGCTCGCCCAGCCCCGCTTCGTCTATCCGCCGGAGAGCGAGCGGCGCGGCGAGCAGGGCACGGTGATCCTCCTGCTCCACGTGGACGCCGAGGGGCGCGTGGCCGAGGTGACGCTGCTCAGCAGTTCCGGGTATCGCGCGCTCGACCGCGCGGCGATCGAGGCGGCGCGCCAGTGGCGCTTCCGCCCCGCGCTGCGCGACGGCCGGCCGGTCGGCAGCACCGTGCGCGCGCCCGTCACCTTCCGGCTTCAGGGCTGAGCGGCGAAGGAGGTCGCGCATGGTGCGCCTCGACCGGATCACCACCCGCGGCGGCGACCGGGGCGAGACCTCGCTCGGCGAGGGCAGCCGCGTGCGCAAGGACGCGGCGCGCATCGAGGCCATCGGCGCGGTGGACGAGGCGAACGCGGCGCTCGGCCTGCTGCGCGCCCAGATCGCGGCCGCGGGCGGCGACGCCGGGGCGGAGGCGATGCTCGCGCGCCTCCAGAACGACCTGTTCGATCTCGGGGCCGACCTCAGCGTGCCGGGCACCGAGGCCAGGGACGCGAGGACCGGCCGCACGCGCCTGCGGCTGACCGAGGCGCACTGCGCACGGCTGGAGGCGGAGATCGCGGCCATGAACGCGACGCTGCCGCCGCTCGCGAGCTTCGTCCTTCCCGGCGGCAGCCTGGCCGCGGCGCAGGCGCACGTGGCGCGCACCGTCGTGCGGCGGGCGGAACGCCGGGTGGTGCGGCTCGCGGCGGAGGAGCCGGTGAACCCGGAGGTGCTGCGCTACCTGAACCGCCTCTCGGACCATCTCTTCGTGCTGGCGCGCCGGCTGAACCAGAACGGCGCGGCGGATCTCCTCTGGGTGCCGGGCGGCGGCGCCGGCGACGGTCAGCGTTCGTAGATCTCGATCGCGCGGCGCAGCAGGAAGGCGACGTCGTCGAGGCTCGACTGGCGCTGGTCGAGGTTCTGGTAGGCGACCGCGTAGCTCTTTCCCGGCTTGCCGATGGCCTCCAGCCGGAACGCCTCCGACAGCACGTTGCCGCCCTTCTTCAGCGGACCGAGGCCGAGCTTGGCGTGCGTCACCTTCTCGAGCGGCAGCCGCAGCGGCGCGCTCACCGCCTCCGTCCGGGTGAGGAAGGGCTGGTCCGGCCCGCTGGCCGCCCCGGCGAGCAGCGTGCGCATCTCGTCGCAGGCGGCGGCGTCGAGGACGCCGCGGTTGACGATCATCGCCATGCACTTCGCCATGGCAAGCGCCGTGCCGGCCTGCGCCACCGCGCCGTCGTTGGCCGATTCGATGCGCGCATAGGGCCAGAGGCCGACGAAGTCGCCGGCCAGCCAGATGCCCTTCTGGGCCTTGGCGTCGAACAGCCCTGCCGCCTCGAGCGCGCCGTTCAGGTAGCCGTAGCCGATGCCCCGGATGCAGCGCCCCGCGCCCTCGTTGCTGCTGGGGACGATCATCTGCTTCAGGGCCTCGCGATACTCGCCGCGGAAGGCCGGGATGTAGGAGACGCCGGGCCGCGGGGCGACCAGCATCTGCTCGTAGTGCGGGACGCGGTGCTCGCGGCGGACCGCGCTCTGCAGGACGCCGCCGCCGCTGCGGTCAATCGCCGGGTCCATGCGCTCGCGCAGCGCATCGAAGAGGGATCTCGGCTTCGCCGCCGGCGGCGGCACCCCGCCGGGGGCGACGGCGCGGATCAGGACCGCCGCGGCGGAGGCGAGGGAGGCCACGGCGGCGAAGCGCCGGACCATGTCGAGCAGCGCGAAGGCGCCGTACATCGCCGCGACCTTGGCGATGCCGGCGACGTAGTGCTCCTCGTCCGGCTTGTGCGCCCCCCATTTCAGCGTCTCCGCCCCCGAGCCGCCGCCGAGGTCCACGATCGCGAGCGAGAAGGGAACGGTGGCGCGGCCCGCCCGGTTCAGCTCCGCGACCGCGGTCGTCACCGCGCCCTGCAGCTTCGCGTCGGCCGCGAAGCCGAGGGTCGGGACCGGGAACAGCGGGATCGGCGGCGTCACCGGCGGCGGCATGGGCGCTTCCTCCGGGACGGGAACCTTGCGTCCGGCGGATGGCCAGGCGCGAGACACGTTCCGTGGCGCACCGGCCCGCGCGCCGCCGTCACAGGCCGAGCCGCACCCCGAGGAGCAGGCTGCGCCCCGGCACGACGAAGCCGTTGGCCGGCTCGAAGCGGCTGTTGCCGAGGTTCCGCCCCTCGACGAACAGCGTCGCCGCGTCGCTCCAGCGCCAGCTCGCCGTGAGGTTCGCCACCACGCCCGCGGGGTTGCTGCGCGCGGCCGGGAAGGGCGTTCCGTCGTCGGCGTAGCTCGCGAAGGGCGCTTCGGGCGAGCGGCCGGTGAACAGGATCTCCGGCGCGATGACGAGGCGCGGCAGCGGCGCGATCCGCGCGGTCACGCCCACCACGTGCTCCGGCCGGCGCGGCAGGCGCTCGCCGGTCGCCGCGTCGCGCGCGTCGGTGATGGTCCAGGCGAGCGTGGCCGAGAGCCAGGTCGCCGGGCGCAGGGTCAGGCCGAGCTCCGCGCCGCGGATGCGCGCGCGGTCCACGTTCTCCAGCGTGCGGAAGGCGGCGTCGAAATTGATCAGGTCGCGGATCCGGCTCGCGAAGTAGAGCGCCGAGACGGTGGCGAAGCCGTCGAGCAGGTCGGTCTCCGCGCCCGCCTCCCAGGCGAGGGAGCGCTCCGGCCGCAGGTCGGGATTGCCGCGGAAGAAGGTGCCGATGACGCCGAAGCGCTGGAACAGCGAGGGCGCCTTGAACGCGGTCCCGGCCGAGGCGCGCAGGCGCGTGGCGATCTCCGGCAGGGCGAGCACGCCGCCGACCTGCCAGCTCGTCGCGCCGTCGAACCCCTCCGGCGCGTCGTGGCGCAGCCCGGCGGAGAGGTCGAGCCGGTCGAAGAGGCGGAATTGCAGCCCGCCATGCCCGGCCAGGCTGCGCTGCGAGGCGTTGACCGTGGTGCGGAAGAACGGGCTGCCGGAGGCGCTGTCCACCCGCTCGCGCTCCTCCGCCACGCCGAAGGCCAGCAGCGCGTCCGACACCGGCCCGAAGCCGCCGAGGCGGACGGTGTTGGCCCAGTCGAGCACGACCCGCTCGCCGCGGTAGAGGTCGTAGGTGCTGGCGGGGCTGCCGGCGTCGGGCAGGTTGACGTAGCGCCTGCGGTCGTGGGTGGCGGCGAGGCGCAGCCCGGTGGTCCAGCGCCCGTCGAGGAGGCGCGTCTCGCCGCGCAGGAAGCCGATCCAGCGGCGGTCCGAGCCGCTGTAGTTCGGGTCGTCGCGCGGCACGTCGTCGAGCCCGAAGACGTTCTCACGCCAGCGCAGCAGCGCCTCGAGGCGCGTGCCTTCGACCGGCGTCGCGCCGAGCCGCGCCGTGAAGGCCGCCGCGCGCAGCCCGTCGCGCTCGCCGAGCGAGGAGAAGAAGCGCGGCGCGGTGGCGTTGAAGCCGCGCGTGGAGAGCGACTGGGCGGCGAGCATCCAGTCGAGCCCGCCCGCCTCGCCCGCGGCGCCGAGCGTGCCGCGCAGGGTGCGCTGGGTGCCGCCGGCGATCTCGCCGAACGGGGCGAAGGCGCGCCCCGGGGGGGCGCGGCGCGTGACGAGGTTGACCACGCCGCCCAGCGCGCCCGAGCCGTAGAGCGCGGAAGCCGGGCCGCGCACCACCTCGATGCGCTCGATGTCGCCGAGCAGGTCGTTGCCGAAATTGAACGCGCCGTTCGGATCGGAGGGGTCCTCGATCGGCACGCCGTCGAGCAGCACCCGCACATGGCGCGAGGCGGTGCCGCGCAGGAAGGCGCTGGCCTGCTGCCCGGGCCCGCCGGCCTGCACCAGGTGCAGGCCGGGCACCGCGGCCAGCGCCTCGGCAAGCGACTGGTAGCCGCGCTCCTCGATGTCGGCACGCGTGATCACGGTTACGGCGGCGGGGATGCGCGCCGCGGGCAGCGGCGCGCGGGTGCCGGTGACGACGGTTTCGGGCAGGGTCGGCGCGGCGGGCGCCTCCTGCGCCCGCGCCGCGACGGGCGCGGCGAGGAGGGGGAGGGTGAGCAGGGGAATCAGACGGCGCATCGCGGCCTCCGGCGGACGAGCATGGCGACACACGCCCGGCCGCCTCGCGGCCGCCGGGCAGGCTGGCGTCGTCACCGCTAGCGGAATCGCCGGGGCCAGGACCGCGCCGCACCCTCCGGGCGCGGCGCCGCGATGGCACCGGACTGCCGACGCGGCCGCACGCGCGGCGCCCGGGGGCGCAGCGCGCGGCCCGCATCGCTCCGTTGCGCCGGTGCACCCCGCCCGACGCGCGCGGCACGGCTCTGCGCCGGCCGGTCTCCTGGCTCGCGGCTGTCGGGCGAGGCGGAGGATCCCGCCTCGCCCGGCGTCCGGGCCCCGCCTTCTCGCGCCGCAGGGGGCGGCGCAATGGCACAGGGTGGGGCCGGACTCGCCGCCTACAGTTGCGGGGGCAGCCGCGGACTCGCGGCGGTCGTGCCCGGGGCGATCGGCGCGGCGTGCCACCTGGCGCAGCCCCGCGCGGACCGCGCGCGGGCCGTCACCGCCGCTTCGCGCGTTCCCGTTTCAGCCCTTGCGGGCCACCGGCGCATGTGCGCGAGGCTAGCAGGACGTTCCGGAGTCGGGAACCCGGCTCGGCACGATCAGCCGCGTCACCAGTACCTGCACCGGCTCGTCGCGCTGGTTCAGCGTGGTGACGCGCAGCCGCGCCCAGCCCCGGTCGGGGCGGGAGCGCGAGCGGCCGGTCTCCAGCACCTCCGCCTCCACCCGCAGCGTGTCGCCGGGACGCACCGGGCGTGGCCAGGCGATCTCGCCGCCGCCGCCCACCACGCCCCAGGCGAGCGGCAGCGCCTCCGTGACCATGCGCATGGTCAGCGAGGCGGTGTGCCAGCCGCTCGCGGAATGCCCGCCGAGCACCGGATGCCCCGCGGTCGCGGGGTCGGTGTGGAAGGGCTGCGGGTCGAAGCGTGCGGCATAGGCGAGGACCTCCTCCGGGCTCACGCGCACCGGCCCGGCGGCGAAGCGCCGGCCGACGGAGAGATCTTCGAGGAACAGGCGCCCATCCTCGCCCTGCGACGCCATCCGCCTTCCTTCCGCCGGCCGCCGTTCAGATAAACCAGCGCAGCGCCTCGTAGCCGAACCAGCAGAGCAGCGCCAGGACGGCGGTCGCGAAGGCGCAGCCCAGCACCGTCAGCACCACGCCGAGCCCGACCACGCGGCTGTCGTGCTCGACCAGGCCGAGCGCCATGACGATGTTGCCGAAGGCGGGCGGCGCATTGGTGCCCGGCCCGGGCAGGATGAGCATCAGCGCGACATAGGCGCTGAGCCAGCCGACCAGCCGGTCGCCGAGCGGCGAGACGAACGGGCCGGGCCGCGGCCTCACGTACCGCTCGATCCGCTTGAGCGGCTTCGAGGAGATGCCGTTGAGGCGGAGCAGGTCGGCACGCCGGATCGTCATGCGGCTGACGAAGGCCGGCAGCCGCGGCACCCGCATGCCGAGCCCCATCTGGATGCCGAGGATGAGGATCGGCGTGCCGAAGACCGAGGCGAGGCCGGGCAGCAGCGCCGGCAACAGCAGCAGCAGGATGAGGAGGCCGAAGGCCCGGTCCCCGAAGGCCTCGGCCATCTCGCCGAGGCTGACGCGCTCTCCCGAGCAGTGGGCGGCGACCTCGGCGACGATGCGCGAGATCGGCGCCAGATCCGCCTCGCAACCGGTGGTGATGATGCTCGCCGCCGCGACCGCCGGAGGAAGGGCGGCCACGGCCGCCGCGGGTTCGGCCGGCATGGGCGCGACCTCGGGCCGCGCCGCCGATGGTGCGGCGACGTTCAGGTTACTGCCATCCATGCGCCGCGTCGGACCTTTCCGCTCCCTGCGCAACGTGAGCCTTCTTGCCGCGCGCCGCCGCTCCCGGGAGGGAGGAGGCCGGCAGCGCGCGGATCGGGGAATAAGGTAGCCGGCCACCGGCACGGTCGGAAGGGCCCCGGCCGGAGTCCGGTCCGCGGCGGCCGCGTCCCCCCGCCGCCCCGGGGCGGCTGGCCTCAGCGCCCGGTGAAGGCGGGCTTCCGCTTTTCCATGAAGGCGCGGCGGCCCTCCCGGTAGTCGGCCGAGTCGAAGCAGGCGGCGTAGGCGGCGCGCACCGCCTCCATGTCCCGCTCTGCAGGGTCGCGCAGCACGGTCCGCACCGTGAGCTTGTTGGCGATCAGCGAGAGCGGGGCGTTCGCCGCCAGGGTGGAGGCGAGCCGCGCCACCGTCGGCTCGAGTTCCTCCGCCGGCACCACCTTGTTGACGAGGCCCATGCGCTCCGCCTCGCGCGCATCGAAGCGCTCGCCGGTCATCAGGATCATGTGCGCATGGGCCGGCCCGACCAGGGCGACGAGGTTGCGCACCATGTCGAAGCCGTAGGCGATGCCGAGCTTCGCCGCCGGGATGCCGAACTGGGAGTCCTCGGAGGCGATGCGGATGTCCGCCGACATGGCGATGCCGAGGCCGCCGCCCATGCAGAAGCCGCGGATCTGCGCGATCACCGGCTTGCGGAAGGCGGCGAGCTTGGCCCGCCCGCCGGAGGTCAGGCGGTCGTACTCCTTCTGCGCGTCGGCATCCGCCCGGCGCTGCTCGAACTGGCTGATGTCGGCGCCGGAGACGAAGGCCTTGTCGCCCGCGCCCTGCAGCACCACGCAGCGCACGCCCGCGTCGTCGGCGAAGGCGTCGAGCGCGGCGCCCAGCCCGTCCCACATCTCCACCGACATGGCGTTGCGCTTCTCGGGCTGGTTGAAGACGATCCGCCCGAAGCCCTCCTCGCGCCGGGCGAGGATCTTGCCGTTCGCGTATTCCCTGGTTTCCGCCATCGTCATGCCGCTCCGAGCGCGCCCGAGGCGCGCAGCTCCCTGATCTCGTCCCCCGTGAAGCCGGCCTCGGCGAGGATCTCCTCGGCGTGCTCGCCGAGTTCCGGCACGTCGCGATAGACCCCGGTCTCCAGCCCCTCGATGTTGATCGCGCTGGCGACCACCCGGATGTCGCCCCGCCTGCGGTGGCGCATCGGCATCGCCATGCCGAGGTGGCGCACCTGCGGGTCCTCGAACACCTCCTTGATGTTGTTGATCGGCCCGCAGGGGATGCCGACCTCCTCGAGCCTGGCGATCCAGTACTCCGAGGGCCGCGTCCGCGTCACTTCGGCGATGGTCGCGTTGACCCGCGCGCGGTCGCCGCTGCGCCCCTGCGCGGTCTTCCACTCCGGCACCGCGAGCCATTCCGGCTTCCCGAGGGCCTTGCAGAACGCCTCCCACAGCTTGGGCGAGGAGGCGGCGATGTTGATCGGCTTGTCGGCGGTGGGGAAGACGCCCATCGGGATGTTGACCGGGTGGTCGTTGCCCGCCTGGCCCGCGATGTGCCCGTCCATCAGCCAGCGCGTCGCCTGGAAGTCGAGCATGAACACCTGCGCCTCGAGCAGCGAGGTGTGCACGTAGCGCCCGAGGCCGGTCCGCTCCCGCTCGTAGAGCGCGAGCAGGATGCCGAGGGCGAGCAGGTTGCCGGCGGTCAGGTCGTCGATCGGGATGCCGACGCGCATCGGGCCGCGCCCGGGCTCGCCGGTGATGCTCATCAGCCCGCCCATGCCCTGGGCGATCTGGTCCACGCCGCCGCGCGCCGCATACGGCCCGGTCTGCCCGAAGCCCGAGATCGAGGCGTAGATCAGCCGCGGGTTGAGCGGCCGGAGGTGCTCGTCGGCGATCTTCAGGCGGTGCTTGACCTGCACCCGCATGTTCTCGACCAGGATGTCGGCGGTCCGGGCGAGGCGCAGGAAGGCCGCGTGCCCGGCCGGGTTCTTCAGGTCGAGCGCGATGGAGCGCTTGTTGCGGTGCAGGTTGACGAAGTCGAACCCGTCGCGCGGGCCGCCGAGGGCGTCGTTGGCGCCGGGCGGCTCGACCCGGATCACGTCCGCGCCCCAGTCGGCGAGGTGGCGCACGCAGGTCGGCCCGGCGCGCGCGAGGGTGAGGTCGAGGACGCGCAGGCCGGCGAGCGGCAGGCGGTTCGCGCCCTCCGGCGCCGGGCCGAGGGCGCGCTGGGGATCGGCGGGACTTTCGGGCATGCGCGGCGGTCTCCTGCGGGGCGCCGAGACTAGGGCGCCGCGGGCGCCGCGGCTAGCCGGTCCCGGGAGGCCCGGCGCCGCCGGCGGCGCTTGCCGCCGGGGGCCGGGGGCTCGCCGTCCTCAGCGCAGGATCTCGAAGAAGCCCGTCTCCTCGTCGAGCCGCGCGTGCTCCGTGGCGCGGAAGTCGTAGCGCGAGACGATGCCGCGGACCCGGCCGTCCCGGCACACCGGGAGATGGCGGAAGCCGCAGTCGGAAAGCAGGCGCAGCGCCTCCACCGCCGTCGCCTCCGGCGGCAGCGTCACCGGGTCGCGGGTCATCACCTTGCGCAGCTTCGTGCGCCTGGCGTCGCAGCCCTCGGCGAGGCAGCGCACCGCGTCGCGGCCGGTGAAGATGCCGACGAGGCGGTCGCCGTCCTCCACCACCAGCACGGCGCCGACACGGCGCTTGTGCATGGCGGCGCAGGCCTCGGAAACGGTGGCGTCCGGTCCCATCATGAGGGGACGCTGGTCGCGGACGATCTCGCCCACCCTGCGTTCGTGCATGCCCTCTCTCCCCGCCGCCCCGCGCGGCACCGCTGCCGGCGCCAAGGAGGCGACGCCGGCGCGGCGCGCGCCTTGATCCAGCGCAACGGGCGCCCGCGCCGGTCCTCAGGCCATGTGGACGTAGGTGCCGGGCGCGGGATCGAGCGGCACCAGGCCGCGCTCCGGCGCGCCCATCGGCGGCGGCGGGGTCCGCTCGCCCGAGCCGGCCGCGACCAGCCATTCCTCCCAGGCCGGCCACCAGGAGCCCTCGTGGCGCGGCGCGACGGTGGCCCAGGTGTCGGGGTCCATGTAGCGCTCGCCGTGGCGGCGCGTCATCAGCTGGAAGCCGCTGCCCGGCCAGCCCGGCGGCGGGTTGACGATGCCGACATTGTGCCCGCCGGTCGCGAGCGCGAAGGTGACGTTGGTGTCGCTGAACAGGCTCACCTTGTAGACCGAGCGCCAGGGGGCGATGTGGTCGCGCAACGTGCCCACCGCGAAGATCGGCGCGCGGATGTCGCGCAGCGCGATCACCCGGCCCTCGACCGCGAAGCGCCCGGCGGTGAGCCGGTTCTCGAGGAACAGGCCGCGCAGGTACTCGCTGTGCATGCGCGCAGGCATGCGCGTCTGGTCGGCGTTCCAGGCCGCCAGGTCGGTCATCTCGTCCCGTTCGCCGAGCACGTAGTTGCGGATCAGCCGCGACCAGATCAGCTCGTTCGAGCGCAGCATCTGGAACGCGCCCGCCATCTGGTGGGTGTCCAGGTAGCCCTGGTCCCACATCAGGTCCTCGAGCCAGCGGAGCTGGTTCTCGTCGATGAACATCATCAGCTCGCCCGCCTCGGCGAAGTCGGTCTGCGCGGCGAGCAGGGTCATGGAGGCGAGCCGGTCGTCGTGGTCGCGCGCCATGGTGGCGGCGGCGATGGCGAGGATGGTGCCGCCCAGGCAGTAGCCGCAGGCGTGGACCTTCCGCCCCGGCACGATCGCGCCCACCGCGTCGAGCGCCGCCATGACGCCGCGGCGGCGGTAGTCGTCGAGGCTCGTCTCGCGGTCGCGCGCGTCCGGGTTCTTCCACGAGATCATGAACACGGTGTGCCCGCGCTCGACCAGCCAGCGCACCAGCGAGTTCTCCGGGCTGAGGTCGAGGATGTAGTACTTCATGATCCAGGCCGGCACGATCAGCACCGGCTCGGCGTGCACCCGCTCGGTCGCCGGCGCGTACTGGATCAGCTCCATCAGGTCGTTGCGCAGCACCACCCGGCCCGGCGTGACGGCGATGTTGCGGCCGACGACGAAGCGCTCCGCCCCGGCCGGAGGCTTGCCGGCGAGCGCGCGCTCGAGGTCCTCGATCCAGTTCTCCGCCCCCCGCAGCAGGTTCAGCCCGCCTTCGCGGATGGTGCGCGTCATGATGACCGGGTTCAGCCAGGGCTGGTTGCTCGGCGCGAACACGTCCAGGATCTGGCGCATCATGAAGCCGAGCTGCTCCTCGTGGCGGCGGGTGACGCCGGGGACGCGGCGGACCGCCTCCAGCCACCAGGATTCGGCGAGCAGGTGGGCCTGGGCGACGGCGTTGAACGGGAACAGGCTCCAGCCCGGGTCGGCGAAGCGCGCATCGGAGGGGGCGGCGACCGGCTCGGCTTCCCGCCCGAGGGCCGAGCGGGCGAGCCAGAGGGCGTAGCGCGCGGCCAGCACCTGGGCGTGCAGGGCGAGCGACAGCCGCTTGCCCGGCGCCCCCGCGAGGTTGACCGCCCAGTCCAGCCAGGGCGCGGCCAGCGCCAGGGGGGAGATTCCCTGCGTCGCGCGTGCCTGCGCCGCGCGCAGGCTGCGGTCGAGCGTCTCGAAGCTGGGCAGCGGCGCGCCGCCCGCAGTGGCGCCCGGGGCCTGGCCCGGCCGCGCGGCGGGCGCCGCCGCGGGCGATGGCGGCCTCGCGGGGGCGGGAGGCGCGGGCGGCGCGGGCACGGGCCCGGCCGGGGCCGCTGCCTCCGTCGTCCTGCCGTCCGCCTGCATCCGGCGATCGCTCTCGTCCATGGAACCGCTCCCGCTGCGATGCCGCTTCCCCCGCTTCCCTGCCGGGGCGGCGCGGTGCGCGCGTTGCGCTTCGTCAATCGCGCGCCGGCGGGCCGGTTCGCCCGCTCGCGCCGGGCGGCGTCGCCCGGATTCCGCGCCCGGGGCCGGGCGCGCGGCCGCCGGCGGGCCGGGGCGCCGTCACTGCCCGGCGGGGGAGGGGCGGCCGGCGAGGAAGCGTTCGAAGGCGGCAAGCGTGGCGTCGCTGACGTGGTGCTCGATCCCCTCGGCGTCCATCTCCGCCACCGCGGGCGGCACGCCGATCGCGCGCAGGAAGGCGACCACCGTCTGGTGGCGCGCCCGGACCCGGCGTGCCATCGCCTGCCCGGCCTCGGTCAGGAAGACGCCGCGATAGGGCTTGGCGTGGGCGAGGCCGTCCCGCTTCAGGCGGCCGATCGTCTTGATCACCGTGGCGTGGGTCACGCCGAGCCGGCGGGCGATGTCGATCGGCCGCGCCTCGCCCTCGCTCTCGAGCAGGTCGGCGATGATCTCGACGTAGTCCTCCGCCAGGGCGCTGGCGCGCGCCGAGCGGGCCGAGGCGTGGCGCGCCGCCTCGTCCGGCCGGTGGTCGGCGGCCTGGGCCTCCGGGTGTCCAAGCAATTCCATGGGTGCAATCTAGCAGGACCGAAGCCCTTGCGCCAACTTGTAGCCAAGGCTCGATATTCGGGCTTGAGCGCGACAATGGGGCCGATTATCCAGAATGGGGCCGGAGGAACACGCCGGCGCGAGCTCGCCCCAGGAGCGGACGCATGACCGACCTCCCCGACCGGGCCTCCCGCCACGCCGGCCACCGCGTGCCCGGAAGGCGCGCCGCGCTGCGCGCAACCGGCGGCCTGCTCGCCGCCGCGCTCCTCGCGTGGCCGTGGCGGGACATCGACGCCCAGGCGCCGCGGCGCGGCCCGCTCGCGGTGCTCGCGACCACCGCGATGATCGGCGACCTGGTGCGGGAGATCGGCGGCGAGCGCATCCGCCTCGAGGTGCTGATGGGACCCGGGGTGGACCCGCACCTCTACAAGCCGACGCGGGAGGACGTGGCGAAGATGCTGCGCGCCGACGTCGTCTTCTACAACGGCCTCGGTCTCGAAGGGAAAATGACCGACGCCTTCGTCCGCATCGCCCGCAGCGGCAAGCCGGTCTATGCGGTCACGGAGCTGCTGCCCGAGGATCAGCTCCTGGAGCCCGAGGGCGCGAACGGCCACTACGACCCGCACGTCTGGATGGACCCGCGGGCCTGGTCGCGCGCCGCCGAGCTGATCGCGGACAAGCTCGCGGACCACGATCCGGGAGGCGCGGCGGGCTTCCGCCGCCGCCTCGCGGTGCTGCAGGCGCGCATCCGGGAGCTCGACGCCTATGCCGAGCGCGCGATCGCCTCGATCCCCGAGCGGCAGCGCGTGCTGGTCACCGCGCACGACGCCTTCAACTACTTCGCCCGCCGCTACGGCATCGAGGTGCTGGGCATCCAGGGCATCTCGACCGAATCCGAGGCCGGCGTGCGGCGCATCCAGGAGCTGGTCGCGGTGCTCGTCGGGCGGCGCATCCCCGCGGTCTTCGTCGAGAGCTCCGTGCCGGACCGCAATGTCCGGGCGCTGGTCGAGGGCGCGCGGGCGCGCGGGCACGACGTCGTCGTCGGGGGCGAGCTGTTCTCGGACGCGATGGGCGAGCCCGGCACCTACGAGGGCACCTACATCGGCATGATCGACCACAACGTGACCGCGATCGTCCGCGCCCTCGGCGGCGTGGCGCCGGAGCGCGGCTTCCAGGGCCGGCTGCGCGCGGCGTCATGAGCGGATCGCCCGCGAGCGGCGCCTCGCTGCCGCTGCCGGTCCCGGCGCTCTCGGTCCGGCACCTCTCCGTCGCCTACAACGACCAGCCGGCGCTCTGGGACGTCACCTGGGAGTCGCCGCCCTCCGGGCTGGTCGCGATCGTCGGGCCGAACGGCGCCGGCAAGTCCACGCTGCTCAAGGCGGTGCTCGGCCTCGTCCCGCGCCTCTCGGGCGAGGTGCGGGCCTTCGGCCGGCCGATCGCCGAGGTGCGCCGCCGCGTCGGCTACCTGCCGCAGCGGGCGAGCGTGGACTGGGACTTCCCCGCGACCGCGCTGCAGGTGGTCGCGATGGGGCGCTACCCGCGGGTCGGCTGGATCCGGCCGCTGCCCCGCGCGGAGCGGGAGCGCGCCCGCGCCGCGCTCGCCGAGGTCGGCATGGCGGCGTATGCCGACCGGCAGATCGGCCAGCTCTCGGGCGGCCAGCAGCAGCGCGTCTTCCTCGCGCGCGCGCTCGCGCTCGAGGCCGACCTCTACCTCATGGACGAGCCCTTCGCCGGCGTGGACGCGGCGACCGAGCGCGCGATCATCGAGGTGCTGCAGCGCCTGGCGCGGGAAGGGCGGACGGTGATCGCCGTGCACCACGACCTCGCGACGGCGCCGCAGTACTTCGCGCACGTGCTGCTGCTGAACGTGCGCGCCATCGCCGCCGGGCCGATGGCGACGACCTTCACGCCCGAGAATCTCGCGCGCACCTATGGCGGCCGGCTGTCGCTGCTGGAGCAGGCGGTGGCGGCGGCGCTCGGCGGCGGCGTGCCGGTGGGCGGGGCGACGCCCGGCGGGCCGGAGCGGCGATGAACGGGGCGCTGCTCGAGGCGCTGCTGTTCGCCGGCGGCTACAACGCCGCCGTGGTGGCGCTCGGCTGCGCGGCCTTCGGGCTCGCCGCGGGCGCCGTCGGCTGCTTCGTGCTGCTGCGCGGCCGCGCGCTGATCGCTGACGCGGCGGCGCACGCGACGCTGCCCGGCGTCGCCGGGGCCTTCATCCTGGCCGCCGCGATGGGCTGGGATGCCCGCTCCCTGCCGCTGCTGCTGGCCGGCGGCGCGGTCACGGCCGGCCTCGCCGTGCTCGTCGTCAGCGCGCTGACCCGGGGCGGGCGCCTGCGCGACGACGCCGCCATGGCGCTGGTGCTCTCGATCGGCTTCGGCCTCGGGGTGGTGCTGGTCTCGGTCGTGCAGTCGCTCGCCGTCGGCGGCCAGGCCGGACTGAAGAGCTTCATCCTGGGCCAGGCGGCCGGGATGCGGGCGTCCGACGCGCAGCTCATCGGCGCGCTCGCGGCGCTGTCGGCGCTACTGGTGGCGGTGCTGTTCAAGCCGCTGGCGGCGCTCTGCTTCGACCGCGACTTCGCCGCCGCGGTCGGGTTGCCGGTGCGGACGCTCGACCTCGGGCTGCTCGCGCTGATGCTGGCGGTGACGGTCACGGGCCTGCGCGCGGTCGGCCTGGTCCTGGTGGTCGCGCTGATGGTGATCCCGGCGGCGACGGCGCGGCTCGCGACCGAGCGGCTGGAGGTGATGGTGCCCCTGGCGGGCGCCCTGGGCGCCTTCGCCGCCTGGTTCGGCGTGGCGCTGTCCGCCGCCCTGCCGAACCTCCCGACCGGCGCGACCATCGCGCTGGTCGCCTGCGGCGTGTTCGCGCTGGCGCTGGCGTTCGCGCCGCGGCGCGGGGCGCTCGCCTTCGCCTGGCGCCAGGCGCGGCTGTCGCTGGCGGTGGCGCGCGACCATGCCCTGCGCGCCGCGCTCGAGCAGGCCGAGGCGGCGGCCGCGCCCGGCCGGGGCGCGCCGCTGACCTGGGCCGAGATCGGCCGCGGCGCGGGGTGGACCGCCTGGCAGCGCGCCGTGCTGCCGCGCTGGATGCGGGCGAGCGGCCTCGTCGCCCAGGACCCGCGGCGGGGGGACGGCGTGACGCTCACCCCGGCGGGCCTCGCGGCGGCGCGCGAGCTGACGCGCCGCCACCGGCTGTGGGAGCACTACATGCAGGCGGCCGGCGGGCTCGCGCCCGCGGCGGCGCACCGCCTCGCCGACCAGGTGGAGCACACCCTGCCGCCGGAGGTCGCGCGGGAGGCCGAGGCGTGGCTCAGCCGCCACGATCCCGGCCGGCTGCGGCCGGATGACGTCGGCCTGCCCCGCCCCGGCGAAGCGATCCCGGAGCGACGAGGATGACGGAGTTCCTGCGGCTCGACCTCGCGGCCCTGCTCGCGGCGGTGCTCGCCTGCCTCGCCTGCGGCCTGATCGGCAACCTGCTGCTGCTGACGCGGCAGAGCCTGCTTGGCGACGCCATCAGCCACGCGGTGCTGCCCGGCATCGTCCTCGGCTTCTGGGCCAGCGGCTCGCGCGCCGCGCCGCCCCTCGTGGCGGGCGCGATGGCGGCCGCCGTCACCGCGGCGCTGCTGATCGCGCTGGTGCGGCGGCTGACGCGGCTCGAGCCGGGGGCAGCCATGGGCGTCGTGTTCTCCGGCATGTTCGCGCTCGGCCTCGTGCTGATCGAGGTGACCGGCGCGCGGGCGGTGGACCTCGACGTGGACTGCGTGTTGTACGGGCAGCTCGAGGCGCTGATCTGGCCCGCCGCGGAGGGGCTCGGCTCGCTGCTCGATCCGGCGGCGCTCGCGGAGTTCCCGGCCGAGGTGAAGACGCTCGCCGCGATCCTGGCGCTGACCCTCGGGCTGCTCGCGCTGCTGTGGAAGGAGCTGCGGCTCGTCGCCTTCGATCCCGATTTCGCCCGGACCATCGGGTTCGCGCCGCGGCTGGTCTCGGTGCTGGTGCTGGTGCTCGTCTCGGCGGCCTGCGTGGCCGCGTTCTGGGCGGTGGGCTCGATCCTGGTGATCGCGGCGCTGGTCGCGCCGGCCGCGATCGCGCGGCTGCTGACCAACGACTACGCCGCGCAGTTCGCGATCTCCGCCCTGGCGGCCGTGGCGATGGGGGGCGGCGGCTACTGGGCCGCCGTGCTGGTGCCGGACGCCCTCGGCCTCGGCCATGGGCTGAACGCGGCCGGGATGATGGCCGTGGTGGCGGGCCTGCTGCTGGCCGGCGCCTGCCTGCTCGGCCCCTTCGGGCCGGCAGGGCGCGCGCGGCGTCGCGCGGCCGTGGCCGTCGGCCCCGTGCGCGTGCCCGCCCCCGCGGCCGAGTAGCGCCGGCGACCGCGGCGCGGGCGCCCGCAAGCCGCCCGCCTCCCGCTCCAGGCCGCTCGCGGCGCGGCTTCGCGCGCCGCCTGCGGGGGAGAGCGCCGGCGCGGTCGAGCCGTGGGTTGGCGGGATGCCGTCTTCGGCCGCCCCGCCGATCCCGGCCTTCCGCCGCCGCAGCGTGTCTCGGAGCGCCAACGGAGGGGGGCGAAGGCACGGGTCGGGCCCTGCACTGCGCCCGCCCGCGCCCGTTCGCGTGGCGCCCGATGCGCACCGGGACCGCGCGGCGGATGGCCCGCCATGCGGCCCCGGGCGTGCGGTCGGGCGGGGGGAGGCTTCCGGTGCCGCTTTCGACGGGGGAGGGCGTGCTGCCGGCGGGGCTGAGGGGCGCCGCCGACCTCGTCCCTGAACGGCGGCAACGCTTCCGCGCCAGGGCGGCGCGCCGCCGCGCGTGCGCCGCACCTGCACCGCCCGCGCCGGTGGCCGGCGGGCATTGGCGGGGAGCGCGCCGCCGCGCGCCCGACGGTGCGGAGGAGCCGTTGCCGCGCGCACCGGCGGGTGGAGACGGACCAAGAGCGTGTTTGAGAAGGGGATTTCGTCGGGGGGAGAAGCGTGATTCATGGGGTGTCGGCCTTGAGGGCGACACCCGATGCGACGGCGCCGCCGAGCCTACCCGACCGACCTGACCGATGCCCAATGGGCGGCGATCGCGGAACTGGTGCCCGAGGCGCGGCCCGGCGGCAGGCCGCGCCGGGCATCGTCGCGCGAACTGGTCAACGCGATCCTCTACGTGCTGCGCGGTGGCATGGCCTGGCGCCTGCTGCCGCACGACTTCCCGCCCTGGCAGACCGTCTACTACTACCTCCGCCGCTGGCAGGCCGAAGGCGTGTGGGAGCGCATCCACCATGCCGTGCTGCTGGCCGACCGCGCGCGGGCAGGCCGCGAAGCCAGCCCGACGGCGGCGATCATCGACAGCCAGTCGGTGCGCACCGGCGATCAAAAGGGGGCTC
>NZ_JAHZUY010000025.1 GCF_019458025.1 Caldovatus aquaticus
TCGCGGCCGACGCCTCGTCGCGCCGCCCGGCACCGGCACCCGGCCGACCGCCGACCGCGTGCGCCAGGCGCTGTTCGACATGCTCTGGCACGCGCCCTGGGGCGGGCGCGAGACGGTCGAGGGGCAGCGCGTGCTCGACGCCTTCGCCGGCACCGGCGCCGCGGGGCTCGAGGCGCTCTCGCGCGGCGCCGCGCACGCGACCTTCCTCGAGTCCGACCCCGCCGCGCTCGCCGCGCTGCGCGCCAACATCGCCGCCTGCCGCGAACAGGCGCGCGCCACCGTGCTCGCGGCCGACGCGACGCGCCCGCCGCGCGCGCCGGCGCCCTGCGGGCTGGTGTTCCTCGACCCGCCCTACGGCGAGGGGCTGGCGCCGCGGGCGCTGGCGGCGCTCGGCGCGGCGGGCTGGATCGCGCCGGGGGCGGTGGTGTGCGCGGAGACGGGGCGGGGGGAGGAGGTCGCGGCGCCGGCGGGATACGCGCTGCTGGCGGAGCGCGCGCACGGGGCGGCGCGGCTGTGGGTCTTCCGCGCCCCCGCCTAGAGCCGTTTCCGCCCGACCGTGCGCACGGCGACGGCTCCGGCCTGTTGCCTGTCGCGCGGATTCGCGCTCCCGGCTGGTCCCGGCCGTCCGCGACCCGTTCCAGCGCCGGGCAAGGACGGGGGGCGGGGGCGGCCGGAAGCGTGCGGCGGCGGATGCCCTACCGCCGCCCGAACAGCCGCTCCAGCTCGCCGCGGCCGAGGCGCAGCACGGTCGGCCGGCCGTGGCTGCAGGTCGCGGCGCGCGGCGTCGCCTCCATCGCGCGCAGCAGCGCCGCCATCTCCGCCTCGCTGAGCCGCCGCCCCGCGCGCACCGAGCCGTGGCAGGCGAGCCGGGCGAGGGCGGCGTCGAGCCGCGCCTCGAGCGCCGGGGCCTCGCCCGCGGCATCGGTCTCGGCCAGCTCGTCGGCGAGGTCGCGCAGCAGCGGCGCCGGGTCGGGCGCGCCGAGCAGCGCCGGCAGGGCGCGCACCAGCACCGCGCCGGGGCCGAAGGCCTCGACCTCCAGGCCGAGCCGCGCGAGCGTCGCCGCCGCGGCGAGCAGGCGGGCAGCATCGGCGGGCGGCAGGGAGACCACCGCGGGCAGCAGCAGGGGCTGGCTGCGCACGCCGCCGGCGAGAAGCTGCGCCCGCAGCGCCTCGTGCGTCAGGCGCTCGTGCGCGGCGTGCTGGTCCACGAGGATCAGCGCGCCGTCCGGCGCCTCGGCGAGGATGTAGGTCTCCAGGATCTGCGCGAGCGGACGGCCGAGCGGCCGATCCCCGGCCGGCGCGGCGGCCGGGCCCGCGGCGGCGCCGTCCGCGCGCGGCAGCAGGCCAGGTGCGGCGGCGCCGTCCCGGTCCGCTTCCGCCCTGCCGAAGCCGAGCGGCAGCGCCGGGGCTTCGGCGAACCCGGCAGGGGCCGGGCAGGCGGGCGGGGCGAGGGCGAAGTCCGCCGCGGCCGCCGCGCGCGCGTCGGCCTCCGCCGTCCTGCCCGGGGGCGGCGGAACGGCCGCGCCGCGCGCCGCCGCGCCCGCGCCGGCCTCCAGCGCGCGCCGCAGCGCGGCGATCAGCGCGCCGCGCACCCGCTCGGCCTCGCGGAAGCGGAGCTCGGTCTTCATCGGATGGACGTTCACGTCCACCGCCTCGGGCGGCAGGTCGAGGAACAGCGCCGCGACCGGGTGCCGCCCGGCGGCGACCAGGCCGCGATAGGCGACGCGCAGCGCCGTGCGCAGCAGCGGGTCGCGCACCGGGCGGCGGTTGACCACCAGGTGCTGCTCCGCGGCGGTGGCGCGCGTGTAGGCGGGCAGCGCGGCAAGTCCCTCGAGCGCGAGGTCCCTCCACGCGCCGCCCAGCGGCACCGCGGCGGCGGCGAACTCCGCGCCGAGCAGGTCGCGCACCCGGGCGGTCCGGTCCGCGGCGGGGGCGAGCGCCAGCGCCTCCCGCCCGTCGCTGACGACGCGGAACGCCACCTCGGGCCAGGCCAGGGCGAGGCGGCGCACCGCCTCGACCGCGTGCTCGGCCTCGGTGCGCGGGTGGCGCAGGAACCGGCGCCGCGCCGGGGTGGCGAAGAACAGGTCGCGCACCTCGACCCGCGTGCCGGGCGGGCCGGCGGCGGGCATGACGTCCGACTTGCGGCCGGCCTCGACGGCAATGCGGTGGGCCTCCGCCGCGCCGCGCGGGCGCGAGGTGATGGCGAGCCGCGCCACCGCGCCGATCGAGGGCAGCGCCTCGCCGCGGAAGCCCAGGGTGGCGATGCGGAACAGCGCCGCCTCCTCCGGCAGCTTCGAGGTGGCGTGGCGCTCGACGCAGAGGGCGAGGTCGGCGGCGTCCATGCCGCAGCCGTCGTCCTCGACCAGGATGCGGGCGATGCCGCCCTCCTCCAGCACGACCTGGATGCGCGTCGCGCCGGCGTCGAGCGCGTTCTCGACCAGCTCCTTCACCGCCGCGGCCGGGCGCTCCACCACCTCGCCGGCGGCGATGCGGTTGGCGGTGGTCTCGGGGAGGAGGCGAATCGCGGGCATGGGCGGGGCATTCTACAGGCCCCGGCGGGGAAGAGGACGCCGGCCGGGCGGCGGATCGCGGCGGAGGTTCAGAAGATGCCCAGCGCCAGCCCGGCTGCCAGGGCCGCGCCGCGCTCCTCGCAGCGGGCGAGGTCGGCGGCGCCGATCGTCTTGGGGGCGAGGATCGCCTCCGGCGTCTGCGCGCGGGTGATCACGATCAGCGGCTCGGCCACGGCGCGCAGGCGCCAGCCGGTGGCGATGCGCGCGATCTGGCGCGCGGCATTGGTGCCGTCGCTGCCGGCGCAGACCAGCGTCGCGTAGGGCCGGCCGGCGATGCGGCCGAGCGCCGGGTAGTAGGTGCGGTCGAAGAAGTCCTTCATCACCCCGGCCATGGCGGCGAGGTTCTCCGGCGTGGCGAAGAGGTAGCCGTCGGCCGCCAGCACGTCGGCGGCGCCGGCCGCGCGCGCCGCGAGCAGACGGACGGCAACGCCGGCCTCGCCCGCCGCGCCGCGCGCCGCCGCCTCCGCCATCTGCCGCGTGCCGCCGGTGAGGGAGTGGAAGACGATCAGCAGCGTCTTCGGCGCGGGGGCGGCGGGGCCGGTCACGGCCGCCGCCGCCCGGCTTCCCGCGGCGCGGCGTCAGCAGGCGAGATAGCCGCCGTCCACATGCAGCTCGCTGCCGGTCATGTAGGAGGACTCGTCCGAGGCGAGGAACAGCGCCGCATGGGCCACCTCCTCCACCCGGCCGGGTCGGCCCAGCGGCACGTGCTGCAGCAGGCGCGCGCGGAACGCCGGGTCGGCGGTGGCGCCGGAGGTGCGCATCGGCGGCATCACGCCCGGGTGGATGCTGTTGACGCGGATGCCGGCCGGCCCCTCCTGCACCGCCACCGCCTTGGTCAGCAGCCGCACCGCCGCCTTGGAGGCGTTGTAGGCGCAGTGGATGCGCTCCTGCCCGACCACGCCCGAGATCGAGGAGATGTTGATGATCGAGCCGCCCGTGCGCCGCATCGCCGCCACGCCGTGCTTGACGCCGAGGAAGGCACCGCGCGCGTTGACCGCCATGATCCGGTCCCACAGCGCCGTGTCGTAGAGGTCGCCGGCGGCGCTGCCGGAGATGCCGGCGTTGTTCACCAGCACGTCGAGCCGTCCCCACGCGCCGACCACCGCGCCGACCGCCGCCTCCCACTGCGCCTCCTCGGTGACGTCGAGCCGGAGGAAGCGCGCCGTGCCGCCGGCGGCCGCGATGTCGGCGACGACGGCGCGGCCCTCCTCCTCGAGCAGGTCGCAGACCGCGACCTTCGCGCCCTCGCGGGCGAAGAGCCGCGCCATCGCCGCCCCCATCCCCGAGGCCGCGCCGGTGATGAGGGCCACCTTGCCGTCCAGCCGTCCCATGGGCCGTCCTCCCTCCCGCTGCTTGGGTGGCGCCAGCCTCGCGCGGTCCGGGCGGCGCGGCAACGGGGGCGGGCGCGGGGGCGGGCCGGCCCCGAGCGGCCGTTCTGCGTCCGGCGCCCGCGCGCGGGCGGGGCCGAACCGAGGCTTTTCGGAAGCGCGCGGCGCGCGCAGGATCGCGCGTGCCATGACGAGCCGACCGCGACGCCCGCAGATCGCCAGCCACCGCGGCGGGGCCTTCCTCTGGCCCGAGAACAGCATGACCGCCTTCCGCGAGACCGCGCGCCTTCCGGTGGACCAGGTGGAGTGCGACGTGCACCTCTCCGCCGACGGCGAGGTGGTGATCATGCACGATGCGACGCTCGACCGCACGACGGATGCGTGCGGGCCGGTCGCGGCGCGCCGGGCGGCGGAGCTGCGCGCCGTGCGGGTGCGGGGCACCGGCGGGGAGGGCGTGCCGATGCTCGCCGACCTCGCTGCGCTGATCCGGCCGACGGCGCTGCTGCTTCGGGTGGAGATCAAGGCCGGCGCGGACGGCCTGCCCTATCCGGGGATCGTGCCGCGCGTGCTCGCCGTCCTCGACGCGGCGGGGATGCGCGGGCGCGCGGTGGTGATCGGCTTCCAGGCGCCGACCGTGGCGGAGGCGGCGCGGGCGGGCGGCCTCGCCGGCGTCGCCTGGCTGCTGGAGGCGCCGTGGTGGCGGGCGCTCGGCCTCGCCGGCGCGATCGCCGCGGCGCGCGCGCACGGCGTCGGCGAGATCGGGCTGCCGGAGGCGCTGGTGGATGCGGAGGCGGTGGCGGGGCTGCGGGCGGCGGGCCTCGCGGTGGGCGCCTGGGGTGCCAACCACGCGCCGAGCATCCGGCGCATGCTCGCCCTGGGCGTGGACGTGTTCGCGACCGACGACCCGCCGCTCGCGCTCCGCCTGCGCGGCTGAGCCGCGCCCGCCGCCGGCCCGCCCCGCGCGGTTCGGGCGCACGGTGGCCTGCTTGCCGCGGTCTGTAGGCGCGGCCTATGCTTTGGCGACAAGGTCCGGATCGAACGGACCGGGAGGCCGGCAGGAAATCGGATGGGAGAGCGCCCGCGTGGACCCCGCAGCGCCGATCCTTGAGGCCGAGCGCGTCTCGTTGCGCTTCGGCGGCGTGCGTGCGCTGACCGACGTATCCTTCGCGGTGCGGCGGGGCGAGGTCTTCTCCATCATCGGCCCCAACGGCGCCGGCAAGACCTCGATGGTCAACTGCATTTCGGGCCGCTACCGGCCGACCGGGGGGCGCATCCGGTTCGAGGGCCGGGACATCACGCGGGTGCCGACGCGGCGGCGCGCCGCACTCGGCATCGGGCGGACCTTCCAGAACCTGGCGCTGTTCGGGCACATGACGGTGCTCGACAACATCATGGTCGGGCGCCACCACCTGCTGCGCTCGGGCTTCCTGCGCGGGATGGTGTACTGGCTCGGCGGCGCGCAGCAGGAGGAGATCGCGCACCGGCGCGAGGTCGAGGAGATCATCGACTTCCTCGAGATCCAGCACGTGCGCAAGGCGATCGCCGGGCAGCTTCCCTACGGGCTGCGCAAGCGCGTGGAGCTCGCGCGCGCGGTGGCGCTCCGGCCGAAACTGATCCTGCTCGACGAGCCGATGGCGGGCATGAACCTCGAGGAGAAGGAGGACATGGCCCGCTACATCCTCGACCTCAACGAGGAGTGGGGCATGACCGTGCTCATGATCGAGCACGACATGGGCGTGGTGATGGACATCTCGCACCGCGTGATGGTGCTCGACTTCGGCAGGAAGATCGCCGAAGGACCGCCGGAGGCGGTGCTGGCCGACGAGCACGTGAAGCGCGCCTACCTCGGCGAGGCGGACGAGGCGGTCTCCGAGCCGGAGGAGGCGGTGGCATGAGGACGGCCGAGGCGACGCCCGACACCCTGCCGAAGCTGCTGGTCCGCAACGCGCGCGCGCACCCCGGGGAGGTGGCGCTGCGCGAGAAGGAGTTCGGCATCTGGCGCGCCATCACCTGGGCGCAGTACGAGGCGCGCACGCGCGCGATCGCGCTCGGCCTGCACGCCCTCGGCCTCGGCCGCGGCGACGTGGTGGCGCTGATCGGCGACAACCGTCCCGACTGGGTGATGGGCGAGATCGCGGCGCACGCGCTGGGGGCGCGCTCGCTCGGCATCTACCGCGACGCGCTCGACGAGGAGGTCGCCTACCTGCTGGAGTTCAGCGGCGCCAGGGCGGTGATCGCGGAGGACGAGGAGCAGGTGGACAAGCTGCTCAACGTCTCCGACCGCGTGCCGACGCTGCGCCACATCGTCTATTGCGACCCGCGCGGCATGCGGAAGTACGCCGACCCCCGGCTGCTGCCGATGGGCGCGCTGGTCGAGCGCGGCGAGGCGCTGGCGCGCGAGCGGCCCGCACTGTGGGAGGAGCTGGTCGCGGCGACCGACGGCGAGGAGGTGGCGATCCTCTGCACCACCTCCGGCACCACGGCGCGGCCGAAGCTCGCCATGCTGCAGGCGCGGGCGCTGATCCGGCACTGCGAGGCCTACCTCAAGGCCGACCCCAAGGGGCCGGAGGACGAGTACGTCTCCGTCCTGCCGCTGCCCTGGATCATGGAGCAGGTCTATGCCCTCGGCTGGGGCCTGATCGCGCGGATGAAGGTCAACTTCGTCGAGGAGCCCGAGACGACGATGGCCGACTTCCGCGAGATCGGCCCGACCTTCGTGCTGTTCGCGCCGCGCGTGTGGGAGGCGATCGCGGCCGAGGTGCGCGCCAAGGTGATGGACGCCTCGCCGCTCAAGCAGCGGATGTTCGAGACCGGCATGCGACTCGGCCTCGCGGCGCTGGACCGGGGGCGGCGCTCGGCGGCGGCCGACGCGCTGCTGTTCCGCGCGCTGCGCGACCGGCTCGGCTTCAGCCGGCTGAAATCCGCTGCGACCGGCGGCGCCGCGCTCGGCCCGGACACTTTCCGCTTCTTCCTCGCCATGGGGGTGCCGCTGCGCCAGCTCTACGGCCAGACCGAGCTGCTCGGCGCCTACACCATCCACCGGCCCGGCGCGGTGGACTTCGACACCGTCGGCGTGCCCTTCGACCCCTCGATCGAGATCCGCATCCACGAGCCGGACCAGAACGGCGTCGGCGAGATCGTGACGCGCCATCCCAACATGTTCGCCGGCTATCACGGCGTGGCGGAGAACCCGGACCTGCGCGACGGCTGGCTGCACACCGGGGATGCCGGCTACTTCAACAAGGCCGGCCACCTCGTCGTGATAGACCGCATCAAGGACATCGCCACCACCAGCCGTGGCGACCGCTTCTCGCCGCAGTACATCGAGAACAAGCTGAAATTCTCGCCCTATGTCGCGGAGGCGGTGGTGCTCGGCGACGGGCGGCCGCATCTTGCGGCGATGATCTGCATCCGCTTCCCGATCGTCGCCAAGTGGGCGGAGCGCAACCGCATCGCCTTCACCACCTACACCGACCTCTCGGCGAAGCCGCAGGTGCTCGAGCTGCTGCGCGCCGAGGTCCGGAAGGTGAACGCCTCGCTGCCGGAGCCGCAGTGCATCCGCGACTTCGTCCTGCTCTACAAGGAGCTCGACGCCGACGACGAGGAGCTGACCCGCACGCGCAAGATACGGCGCGGCGTCATTGCGAAGAAGTACGGCGACATCATCGAGGCGCTCTACCGCGGCGACCGCGCCATCCCGGTGGACACCACCATCACCTTCCAGGACGGCACGAAGCAGCGGATCCGCACGACGCTGACGGTGGTCTCGGCCGATGCGGGCGCGGCCGAGGCGCCGCTTCCCCTGGCGGCGGAGTAGGGGCGATGGAGCTCGGCTTCCTCCTGCAGCTTCTGCTGAACGGGCTGATCGTCGGCGCGCTCTACGGCGTGGTGGCGATGAGCTTCGTGCTGATCTACAAGGCCTCGCAGGTGGTGAATTTCGCCCAGGGGGAGTTCCTGCTGGTCGGCGCCTGGGTGTGCTGGTGGCTGCTCACCGCCTGGCAGCTCCCCTTCTGGCTCGGCTTCCTCGTCACGCTGGCCTTCATGACGCTGTTCGGCGTCATCCTGCAGGTCGTCGTGCTGCGGCCGCTGATCGGGGAGCCGGTGATCAGCGTCATCATGGTCACGATCGGCCTCTCGATCTTCTTCCAGGCGCTGATGAAATGGATGTTCGGCGTCTTCGCCCAGCCCTTCCCGCCGATCTTCGCGGCGGAGCGCGTGCGGGTGCTGGGGCTCGAGGTGCAGAGCGTCTATCTGCTCTCGCTCGCCATCTCGGCGGCAATCATGATCGGCTTCTGGTGGTTCTTCACCTACTCGAAGCACGGGCTTGCGATGCGCGCGACCGCCTTCGACCAGCAGGTGGCGGCCTCGCTCGGCGTCTCGGTCCCCCGCGTCTTCGCCATGTCCTGGGCGATCTCGGCCATGGTCTCGGCGGTGGCGGGCGTGGTGGTGGGGGTGGTGAACGGCGTCTCCTCCGCCCTCTCCTTCTACGGCATCAAGGTGTTCCCGGCGGTGATCCTGGGCGGGCTCGATTCGATCGTGGGCGCCGTGCTCGGCGGGCTGATCGTCGGCGTGCTGGAGAACCTCGCGCAGTGGCTCGACGCCGAGGTGCTGAACTGGGGCAACATGTACCAGATCGCTCCCTTCTACGCGCTGATCCTGATCCTGCTGATCAAGCCCTACGGCCTGTTCGGCACCGAGGCCATCGAGCGGGTGTGACGCCGCCATGGCCGTGATGATGCCGGCGGGCGACTACCGCACCAGCTACCGGGAGGACATGACGATCTTCCCGACCCGCGGCAGCCGGGTGGCGCTGTGGGCGGGGATCGCGCTGCTCTGCCTGGCGCCGCTGGTGCTCGACCGCTACCTGCTGCACCTGCTGATCAACATCGGCTTCCTCGGCATCGCCGCACTCGGCCTCAACATCCTGGTCGGCTTCACCGGGCAGATCTCGATCGGCCACGCCGCCTTCTTCGGCTTCGGCGCCTTCGCCTCGGCCTGGGCGCACGAGGTCCTGCACGTGCCGGTCGCGCTCGCCATCCCGCTCGCGGGGCTGATAACGGCGCTCGTCGGCCTCGTCTTCGGCGCGCCGGCGGCGCGGCTCAAGGGGCTCTATCTCGCCATCGCGACGCTCGCGGCGCAGTTCATCCTGGAGGACTTCTTCGCCCGCGCGCAGTGGTTCACGGGCGGCGTCGCGGGACGCGTGACCGAGCCCTTCAGCCTGTTCGGGCTGCGCTTCGACCGGGACGAGACCTATTTCTACGTCGTCCTCGCCTTCGTCGCGGCCATGTTCCTCGGCGCCGCCAACCTGATGCGCACGCGCGACGGGCGGGCGCTGGTCGCGGTGCGTGACCACTACCTGAGCGCCGAGATGATGGGCATCAACCTCGCCTACTACCGCACGCTCAGCTTCGGCATCGCGAGCTTCTACGCCGGCATCGGCGGCGCGCTCTACGCCCACTACCTGCTGTTCGTGAGCGTCGAGGCGTTCAACATCCTCTTCTCCATCCAGTTCCTCGGCATGGTCATCATCGGCGGCCTCGGCAGCGTGATGGGCAGCCTGATGGGCGCGGCCTTCATGGTGCTGCTGCCGGAGGTGGTGCAGAGCCTCGCCGACCTGCTCGCCGGCGGCCCGATCGACCGCGCGCTGAAGCTCGGCGCCTCGATCTCCTATCTGCGCGAGATGGCGATCGGCGCCGCCATCATCCTGTTCCTGATCTTCGAGCCGGACGGCCTCGCGCATCGCTGGCGGCTGATCAAGGCCTACTGGAAGCTCTACCCCTACTCGCACTGACCTCGGGAGGAGACATGGCGATGAGCATCAAGCGGACCGTCCTCGGGCTTGCGGTCGCGGGCGGCTTCGCGCTGCCGGCCGCGGCCCAGCCGATCCCGGTCGGGCACCTGATGGACAATTCGGGCCCGACGTCGGACGTCGGCGTGCCCTACGGCCAGGGCGTCGCCGACGCGCTCGCCTGGGTGAACGCGACGCGCAACGGCATCAACGGGCGGCGCCTCAACGTGCTCGGCTTCGACTACGGCTACCAGGCGCCGCGCGCCGTCGCGCAGTACCAGGCCTGGGTGAACCGCGAGCGCGTGGTCGCCATCCAGGGCTGGGGCACGGCGGACACCGAGGCGCTGGTGCGCTTCGTCACCCGCGACCGCATCCCCTACATCTCCGCCTCCTACTCCGCCGCGCTGACCGACGCCGCCGGGCGCTCCGGCCGCCAGGGCGTCGAGGCCGCGCCGTTCAACTTCTTCTACGGCCCGTCCTACTCCGACGCGCTGCGCGCCATGCTGCAGTGGGCGAAGCAGGACTGGGAGCGCCGCGGCCAGCAGGGGCGCCCGCGCTACGTCCACATGGGCGCCAACCATCCCTACCCGAACTCGCCCAAGGAGGCCGGCGAGGCGATGGCGCGCGAGCTCGGCTTCGAGGTGCTGCCGGCGATCCAGTTCGCGCTGACCCCCGGCGACTACACCGCGCAATGCCTGACGCTGAAGAACCAGGGCGCCAACTACGCCTACCTCGGCAACACCGCGGGCTCCAACATCTCCGTCCTGCGCGCCTGCCAGACGGCGGGCGTGCAGGTGCAGTTCCTCGGCAACGTGTGGGGGATGGACGAGAACGCGATGAAGGCCGCGGGCACCGCGGCGAACGGCGTGGTCTTCCCGGTGCGCACCGCCGCCGTCTGGGGCCAGGAGGCGCCGGGGATGCGGACGCTGCGCCAGATCAGCCGCCAGTCCGACCAGGCCGGCACCGCCTACCGCCCGGTGCACTACCTCGCCGGCGTCTGCTCCGCCATGCTGATGGTGGAGGCGATGGAGCACGCCGCGCAGAACGGCGGCGAGGTCTCGGGCCCGCGCATCCGCGACGGGTTCTACGCGCGGCAGAACTGGGTCCCGCGCGGCCTCGAAGGCGTCTGCGTCCCGGTGACCTACGCGGCGGAGGACCACCGCGGCACGATGCGCGTCGCGCTCTACCGCTCCGTCGTCACCGGCGACACCTCGCAGGGCTCGGTGGCCGACCTGATGCGCGCCGGCACCATGCGCATCGAGCCGGTCGCCACCATCGAGCTCGCGCGGCGCCGCGACTGGCTCGGCTGGTGAGCGGCGCCGTCCCCGCAGCCGCCGCGCCGCCTCCGGGCGAGAAGGGCCCTGCGGCGGCCGAGGCGCTGCTCGCGGTGAACAACATCGAGGTGGTGTACAACGACGTCATCCTCGTGCTGCGCGGCCTCTCGCTCGCCGTGCCGAAGGGGGAGATCGTCGCCCTGCTCGGCGCCAACGGCGCCGGCAAGTCCACCACGCTCAAGGCGATCTCGGGCCTGCTCCGGACCGAGGAGGGCGAGGTCACGCGCGGCGACATCCGCTTCGCGGGCGAGCGGATAGACGGCCTCGAAGCGCACGAGATCGTGCGCAGGGGCATCTTCCAGGTGATGGAGGGGCGGCGCATCGTCGCCGACATGACGCCGCTCGAGAACCTCCGCCTCGGCGCCTTCACCCGCTCCGACGCCGAGGTGCGGCGCGACCTCGAGATGGTGTTCGAGTACTTCCCGCGCCTGAAGGAGCGCACCGGGCTCGCCGGCTACCTCTCGGGCGGCGAGCAGCAGATGCTCGCGATCGGGCGCGCGCTGATGGCACGGCCGAAGCTGATCCTGATGGACGAGCCCTCGATGGGCCTCTCGCCGCTCCTGGTGAAGGAGGTGTTCGGCATCGTCCGCCGCCTCAACCGCGAGCTCGGCATCACCATCCTTCTGGTCGAGCAGAACGCGCGCATGGCGCTGTCGGTCGCGAGCTACGGCTACGTGATGGAGCAGGGCAAGGTGGTGCTCGACGGCACCGCGGAGCAGCTCGCCGGCAACGAGGACGTCAAGGAGTTCTACCTCGGCGGCCACGGGGCGGAGCGGAAGTCGTTCAGGAACCTGAAGTCCTACAAGCGGCGGAAGCGCTGGCTGTGACGGGCGGGCATTACGACGCGCTGGAAACGCGCAGCGCCGAGGAGCGCGCGGCGGCGCTTGCCGCGGCGCTGCCGCGCCAGATCGCGCACGCCAGGGCGCACGCCCCGCACTACGCGACGCTGCTCGCTGCGGTGGAGCCGGGGGAGATCACGGGCGTCGCCGCGCTCGCGCGCCTTCCGCTCACGCGCAAGTCCGATCTGATCGCGCTCCAGGCCGAGGCTCCGCCCTTCGGCGGCGTGGTGGCGACGCCGCTCGCCCGCCTCGCCCGCGTCTTCGCCTCGCCCGGCCCGATCTACGAGCCGGAGGGGGACACGCCCGACTACTGGCGCTACGCCCGCGCGCTGTTCGCGACCGGCCTGCGTCCGGGCGACCTGCTGCACAACTGCTTCTCCTACCACTTCACGCCCGCCGGCATGATGCTGGAAGGCGGCGCGCGCGCCCTCGGCTGCCCGGTCTTCCCCGCCGGGACCGGCAACACCGAGATGCAGGCGCGGGCCGCGGCGCATCTCCGCCCGCGCTGCTATGCGGGCACGCCGGACTTCCTCAAGACGATCCTGGAGAAGGGCGACGAGCTCGGCCTCGACCTCTCCTCGATCCGCATCGGCCACGTCACCGCCGGGCCCTACCTGCCGAGCCTGCGCGCATGGTACGCGGCACGCGGCCTGACCGTGCTGCAGTCCTACGGCACCGCCGACCTCGGCCTGATCGCCTACGAGTCCGAGGCGCGCGAGGGCATGATCGTGGACGAGGGCGTGGTGGTGGAGATCGTCCGCCCCGGCACCGGCGATCCCGTGCCGGAGGGCGAGGTGGGCGAGGTCGTCGTCACCACCCTCAACCCGCACCACCCGCTGATCCGCTTCGCCACCGGCGACCTCTCGGCGGTGCTGCCGGGCGTCTCGCCCTGCGGGCGGACCAACCTGCGCATCCGCGGCTGGCTGGGCCGCGCCGACCAGGCGACCAAGGTGCGCGGGATGTTCGTCCGCCCCGAGCAGGTCGCCGAGGTCCTGCGCGCCCATCCCGGCGTGCGGCGCGCGCGCCTCGTCGTCACGCTGGAGGGCGAGCGCGACGCGATGACGCTGCGCGCCGAGGCCGCCTCCCCCGACCCAGGCCTCGCCGAGAGCCTGGCCCGCGCGCTGCAGGCGGCGACCAAGCTGCGCGGCGCGGTGGAGCTGGTGCCGCCCGGCACGCTGCCCAACGACGGCAAGGTGATCGAGGACGCGCGTCCCCTCGGGTGATCGCGGCCCGGGCGCGGCCGCGGCGGGATGCTCGCACGGTCCGGTGTACGCCTCCGGAAGCGTCGCGGCACGGGGAGGGACGGCGGCGGCGGTCGTGGCCCCGCCCGATGGTCCTTGCCGCGCGCCTCGCTTTCGCGCCGCCGCGAGGCGCGATCGCGCGCGCCTGGCGGCTTGGGGCGCCGCGTCCCCCGCGACAGCGGCCGCCCCGCGGCCATCCCCCGGCCCGCCCGTGCGCGCCGCTCAGAGCGTCAGGCCGCGCTCGGCCAGCGCCTTGAGGAAGTTCGGCTCCGGCGGCGGCAGCGGCGGCAGGTCCCAGCTCCCGGTGCCGATCGGCCGGATCTCGCGGTCCACCGGCACCTCCACGAGGTAGGGCCGGTTGGCGGCGATCGCGGCGCGGATCGCGTCCTCGGCCTCGTCGGCGCGCGTCACGCGGTGCGAGGCGACGCCCATCGCCCGGGCGAGCAGCGCGAAGTCGGCGCTGAACGGCCGCTGGTCGCGTTCGGTCCGGAAGCTTGTCGCCAGCTCGCGCCCGCCGAACATGCCGAGCTGGATGTCGCGGATCGAGACATAGCCCTGGTTGTTCCACACCACCCAGACCACGGGGATGTCGTGCTCCACCGCGGTCAGCATGGCGTGCGGCGTCATCAGGAAGGAGCCGTCGCCCACCACCGCGACGCAGGGCCGCTCCGGCGCCGCCAGCTTGGCGCCGAGGATGCCGGAGGTGGCGAAGCCCATCGCCGCGAAGCCCCAGGAATGCAGCAGGTGTCGCGGGCGCAGCGTCTCGAAGAGCTGGATGATCCAGTTGTGGTGCACGCCGACGTCGGAGGCGACGATCGCCTCCTCCGGCAGGGCGCGGGAGAGGGCGCGCAGCAGCCGCTCCGGCCGCAGCGGCACCTGGTCGGAGCGGGCGAGGCCCTCGTGGTACTCCCGCCACACCTCCCGCCCGCGCCCGAGGCGCGCGAGCCAGGCCGCGGTGGTCTCGCGCGCCGTGCCGCCGAGGCGCGAGCGCGCCGCCTCGATCAGCCAGGCGAGGCTCTCCTTGGCGTCGCCCAGGATGCCGAGCTCGGCCGGGTAGTTCCGGCCGATCTCCGCCGGGTCGATGTCGATCTGGATCAGCCGCGCGGGCGGGATGCGGAGCGTGTAGCCGTCGAGCCAGGCGCTGGTGGCACGGTCGTCGAAGGAGAAGCCGAGGGCGAGGATGACGTCGGCGTTCTTCGTCGCATCGTTGGCGGCGTAGGCGCCGTTGCGGCCGATCGCGCCGAAGGCGAGCTCGTGCCGGTCGCTGATCGCGCCCTTGCCGTTCGGGCTGGTCACCACGGGGATGCGCGTGAGCGCGGCGAACGCGGCGAGCTCGGCGGAGGCCTCCGCGAGCAGCACGCCCTGGCCCGCGATGATCACCGGCCGCTCGGCCCCGAGCAGCAGGTCGAGCGCGGCGGAGAGCGCGGCGGGGTTGCCGGGGGCGCCGTTCGCCACCCGCGGCGCCGGTTGCGGCGCCGTCACCGCCGCCTCCTCGACGAAGACGTTGAGCGGCACGTCGAGGTTCACCGGTCCGGGGCGGCCGGAGAGCATGGTGTCCCAGGCCTGCCTCACGGCGAGCGGCACCATCTCCGTCCGCGTCGGCTGCCAGCTCCGCTTCACGTAGGGGCGGATCACGGAGGGGAAGTCCGCCTGGAAGTACCGGCCGGTCTCCTGGAACGGGCCGCGGTTGAACTGCTGCGTCGGGACGTTGCCGGTGATGGCGAGGAAGGCGCTGCTGTCCATCATCGCCGCCGCCAGCGCCACCACCAGGTTGGCCGAGCCCGGACCGCAGCTGGTGAAGGTGGCCACCGGCTCGTGCCGCACCTTGAAGTACGCGTCCGCCATGTGCCCGGCGGTCTGCTCGTGGTGCACGCTGATGGTGCGGATGCGGTTCTGCGCCTTGAAGGCGGCGTCGAGGAAGCCGACGTTGCCGTGCCCGCACAGCCCGAACAGGTAGGGCACCTTCTGCTTCACCAGGAAGTCCACGATGATGTCGGCGCCGTTCATCGTCGTGCGCGCGCCGCCGCTGCCGTCCATCGTCCTGCTCCTTCCGCTCGCCCGGCGCGCCGCGCGGGGTTGCCGGCCATGCGCGGGATCCGCTCCGCAGCGGCCGCCCCCGGCGGCACCCGCGCCGCGATCCCGCCCGCGCCCGGACGCGCGACGGCGAGGCCGGCCGCGGCGCCGCCGGAGACCGGTGCGCCGGCGCGGCGCAGCGCGGTTTCCCTCTCCTTCCCATCGAGCGCCCCGCCCTGCCCGCGGAGGCGGCGGAGCGCCGCCGCGCGCGCCGGCAGGCTGGGACGGTGTGCGGGGCGCGGCGGGGCCGCTCCCGCCCCTCCTGCGGGGCCCATGCGGGACCCGCAGCGCCCCCCGCGACCGAGGTCCGGCCGGCCTCTCGCGGAGCGCGCGCGTACGCCCACCGCTACCCGCACGCGCGCCGCCCCTGCGCCGTGCAGGACGCCGAGGCGGCGGCGATCGCGGATGGCGCGGCGTTTCGCATCCCGAGACGGGGAGACAAGCGGGAATTGCGCGGCATCGTATTGCGGAACGGGCGGGCGGCGCAACCGGAGCGACCTCCCCGCCGGCGCGGCGCCCGGTCGCGCACCGCGCCGGATGCGCCCCGCGGGAAGGCACGCGCCCGGGCCGGACCGGGCCGCCCTGCCGGGGCGCGCCCCGTCCTCAGGCGCTGCTCGCGAGCAGCACGACGCCGAGGCAGATCAGCGCGATCGCCGCCACCCGCCGGGCGTCCATCGGCTCGGCGAAGCCGAAATGGCCGATCAGCGCGATCGCCACGTAGCTCGCCGCGGTGCAGGGCAGCGCCACCGACATCGGGATCCGCCGCAGCGCGACGATGTAGAGCAGGGCCGCGCCGCCGTAGCACACCAGCCCGACCAGCGTCTGCCAGCGGAGGAGCTGGTCGAGGAAGCCTGCGGAGGCGCGGACCGAGCCCGAGGCGCCCACCTTGAGCAGCACCTGGCCGACCAGCGAGGTGCCGATCGCGGCCGCCAGGGCGAGCCAGTGGGGCAGCGCCGCGCTCACGGCGCACCCACGGGATCGCGCGCCGGCTGTGGCGCGGCGCGGTGCGGCGCGGCGGGCGGGGCATCGGGCGCCGCCGGCCGCGGGGGCAGCACCTCGCGCACCACGCCCTGCGGCTTGCCGTTCGCGGAGAGGAAGGCGCGCCCGACATACTCGCCGAGCACGCCGAGGATCAGGAACTGCACGCCGGCGATCAGCAGCATCATGGTCATGGTCGAGGCCCAGCCGGAGGGCGTCTCGCCGGAGAGGCCCTCGAGGATCACGATCGCCGCGCCGATCAGGCCGAGCACGCCCATCGCCGCGCCCGCGAAGACCGCGAGGCGCAGCGGCAGCACCGAGAAATTGGTCGCGAGGTTCAGCCACAGCCGCACCAGCCGCCGCAGCGTGTAGTTGGAGCGGCCCTCGGCGCGGGCGTAGTGCTTCACCTCGATCGAATCGATGCGCTGCGTCACCTGCATGATCAGCCCGTCCACGTAGGGGTAGGGGCCGCGGTATTTCGTCACCTCCCGCACCACGAGCGCGTTCATGCAGCGGAAGGAGGAGAGGTAGAGGCCCTTGGGCTTCTCGAGCAGCCGGTCGGCCACCCAGTTGGCGAAGCGGCTGCCGAGGTTGCGCCAGGTCTCGTGCATCTTCTCGGCGTAGCGGGTGTAGACGACGTCCCAGCCGCCGAGGCGCGCATGGTCGTAGAGGCGCACCACCTCCTCCGGCGGGTTCTGCAGGTCGTCGTCCATGGTGATGACGTAGGCGCCGCGCGCGTGGCGCAGGCCGGTCATCACCGCGTTGTGCTCGCCGAAGTTGCGGGCGTGCTCGATGTAGGTGACGGGCACCGGCGCGCGGTCGCGCAGCGCGCGGCACACCGCGCCGGAATTGTCGGGGCTGCCGTCGTTCACCAGCACGATCTCGAGCCCGCCCGCCGGGCGCAGCGCGGAGAGCGCCTCGACCAGCGTCCCGATCGTCGCCTCGCCGCGATAGACCGGGATGACGATCGAGAGGCCGACGGGGGGCGCCGGGTCGGCGCCGCCCGCGGCGTCAGGCATGGTCATGGCTTCGGGCATCCTCCCTCACGGCCGTGTCGCGACCAGCAGGACCGAGCCTCCGGCCGGATAGCGGAGGCCGAGCGCGGCGAGCCGCCGCTCCAGCGACGTGACGCCGTGCAGCATGCGGTCCAACCATGGCGGATACGGGGCGACGTCGCTCGCCGCCTCCTCCCGCACCGCGAGCAGCTTGCGCTGGACGATCATCAGGGGCAGCAGCAGGGCGTTCCAGTAGCGCGCCTCGATGCGCGCGAAACCGGCGGCGGCGAGCGCGGCGCGGGCGGCGCGGGCGGTGGTGCGGCGGGCGTTGTGCACGCGCCGGTCGTGCGCGCTCTTCAGCCATTCGAAGGCGGGGAGGTTGAGGACCAGCGTCCCGCCCGGGGCGAGGACGCGGCGCAGCTCGGCGAGGCCCCGCTCCGGCGAGACCAGGCGGTGGCACAGGACATCCACGCTGACCGCGGCGCCGAAGGCGCCGTCCGGGAAGGGCAGGGCGTTGACGTCGCCGGTCACGACGACGGCGCCGGACTTCGCCCGCGCGCGCCGCGCCGCGAACTCCTGGTACTCGAGGCCGACCAGCGGCCGCCCGCCGAGCGCCGCGGCGAGGCGGCGCAGCAGCCCGCCAGTGCCGCAGCCGGCGTCCAGCAGCGGCCGCGCCGGATCGCCGGGGCGGCGGGCCAGCGCGTCGATCACGCGGGCGTGGACGGCGCGATACCACCACATCCGGTCCTCGACCGCGTCCATCAGGTCGTATTCGGCCGTCTCCACGGGCGGGTGTGTGGCACCCGTCCGGGCGGCGGACAAGACGCGGGTGCCGGCACGGCCGCTTGCGGCCGGCCCCGGGGCGTCCGGCCGCGGCGGATCCCTGCCATCGCGGCGCCGCAAAGCGGTTGCACACACCGGGACACGCAGCGGAAATTCCATCGCCGGCATGACCCCGCCCCAGCGCCCTCCGGGCCTCGAGCCCCAGGCCGCCGCCCTCGCCGCGCGCGACGAGGGCGCCGCCGTCGCCGCCGGGCTCGGCCTCGCGGGGGCGGACGCCGGCGCGCTCGAGGGCCGCCATCTCGCCGCCGCCGCGCGCGCGCGGATGCTGCGCTGGGCGGCGTTCGCGCCGGCGGTGCTCTACCTGCTCGTGATCCTGGCGCCGCCGCTCAACCACGACGTGGCGGCGGTGCTGGACTTCGCCGAGCGCTGGCTCGCGGGCGAACGCCTCTACCGCGACCTGATCGACGTCAACCCGCCCCTGATCTTCGTGCTGAACCTGGTGCCGGCGGCGCTGGCGGCCTGGACGCCGCTCGACGGGGTGCAGGCGCTGCTGCTCTCGGCGCTCGGCCTCTGCGCGCTGTGCTGGCGGCTGACCCTCGCCCTGCTGCGCGGCGCGGCCGGCGCGGCGCGGCCGGGTCCGGTCGAGGCGGCGGTGCTGGAGGCGATGGTGCCGCTGCTTTGCGTCGTCGCCGGCTACGACTTCGGCCAGCGCGAGCACCTGATGGCGGTCGTCGCGCTGCCCTACTGCGCGCTCGCCGCCCGGCGCATCGAGGGCCACTCGCCCCCGCCGGCTCGCCTGGCGGCCGGCGTGGCGGTCCTCGCCGCGCTCGGCTTCGCGCTGAAGCCGCATTTCCTCGCCGTGCCGGCGCTGGTCGAGGCGGTGGTGCTGCTGCGCCGCGGCCCGGCCCGCGCGCTGCGCGATCCGGTGCCCTGGCTGATGGCGGCGGTCTGGCTCGCCTATCTCGCGGCGATCCCGCTGCTCTTCCCGGACTATTTCGGCCACGTGGTGCCGCTGGTCTGGGCCTACTACCTGGACCTGGCGCAGTTCGGCACCTGGGAGGTGCTGTTCTCGCCGATCCTCGGTCCGGCGGCGCTGGCGCTCGCTTTGGTGCTGCCGCTGGCGCTGCGGCGCGGCGCCGGGCCGCTGGCCCAGGCGCTCGCCGCCGCCGCGTGCGGCGCGCTCGCCTCCGCCGTCGTGCAGCACAAGGGATGGACCTACCACGCGGTCCCGGTGACGATGCTGACCGCGGGGGCGGCCGCCGCCGCCCTGGCGCGCTGGCTCGACCGCGTGCTGCCGGCGGGCGTCGCCGCGCGCCCCGGCGTGGCGCAGGCGGCGGCGGCGATCGCGGCCCTCGGCCTCGGCCTCTACGCCGCGCGCGGCGGCGAGGCGCCGTGGCGCGAGCTGTGGTTCCACGGCGACCGCGCCGGGCGCATCGCCGCCTTCGTCAAGCGCGAGGCCTATGGCGAGCGCCTGCTGGTGCTGAGCCCGGACATCTACCCGGTCTATCCGGCGCTGAACTACGCGCACGCGCGCTCCACGCTGCGGACCATGAACCTGTGGCTGCTGCAGGGCGTCTATCGCACCTGCCCGGAGAACGGCGCCCGCTATCGCGAGACGTGGGAGATGAGCCGCGCCGAATTCTTCGTCTATCGCACGGTGGCGGAGGATTTCGCGCGCACGCTGCCGGCCGCCGTGCTGGTCTCGCGCAATCCCGGCATCCCGTGGTGCGGGCGGGAATTCGACTTCGTGGAGTATTTCGCCCGCCACCCCCTGTTCGCCGAGACCTGGCAGCGCTATCGGCCGGCCGGCGAGATCGAGGGATACCGACTGTACGTGCGGGAGGAGTAGCGCCTTGCCCTACCAGGAATACGTCGGCCGCAGCGAGACGCGCGAGGACCGGGTGGACCCGCGGCTGATCGCCGGCATGGCGGCAACGCTCGGCCGCGCCGCGCCGGCGGACGGCACCCTGCCGCCGCTGTGGCACTGGATGCTGTTCCAGGACTGGAGGCCGCCGCAGGAGCTCGGCCCGGACGGCCACCCGCGCCGCGGCGGCTTCCTCCCCCCGGTGCACGATCTGCCGCGGCGGATGTGGGCCGGCGGGCGGCTCGAATTCGGCGCCGCGCCGCTGCGGGCCGAGGACCGGGTGCGGCGGATCTCGACCATCCTGAAGGTGGAGGAGAAGACCGGCGGCTCCGGCCGGCTGGTGTTCGTCACCGTGCGCCACGAAATCTCGGGGCCGCGCGGCCTCGCGCTGACCGAGGAGCAGGACATCGTCTATCGCGGCACGGAAGGCGCCGCGGTGCGGCCCGCCGAGCCGGCGCCCCCGCCGCCGCCCGGCGCCTTCACCGCCAGCCTGGTCCCCGACGCGGTGCTGCTGTTCCGCTATTCGGCGCTGACCGGCAACGGCCACCGCATCCACTACGACCATCCCTACGTGACGCGGGTGGAGGGCTATCCGGGCCTCGTCGTGCACGGTCCGCTGCAGGCGACGCTGCTCGCCCACCACCTGCTCGACCGCCTGCCGGCGGGGGCGCGGCTGGCGGCCCTCTCCTTCCGCGGCCGGCGGCCGTGCTTCGCCGACCGGCGGCTCGACCTGGTGGGCCTGCTGGAAGGCACCACCGCGCGGGCCGAGACGCGCGACGAGACCGGCGCGACCTGCATGCAGGTCGAGGCGCGGCTTGCCTGAAGGGCCGGGCGCCGCCCTGGCCGCCCGCCGCGCTGCCTCCCTGCCGCCGCCGCGCGCCGAGGAGGCGGTGCGCGGCATCGCGCTGGTGGCGCTCGCCTACCTCATCATCTCCGCATCCGACGCGGCGGTGAAATGGGCGCTGCCCGAGGTCGGGACGGCGATGGCGATGATCTGGCGCGGCGTGATCGGGGCGGCCTGCGTTGCCCTGATGGCGCGCGGGCGCGGCCTGTTCCCGCGCGACCGCCGCCTGCTCGCGGCGCGCAGCCTGCTGCACACCGGCGTCTCCGCCGCCTGGTACTGGGCCTGGGCGCGAGGCGTGCCGCTCGCCGACACCTATGCCGTGGCCGCCGCGGCGCCGCTGCTGATGACAGTGCTGGCGATCCCGATGCTCGCCGAGCGCGTCGGCTGGCGGCGCTGGAGCGCGACCCTGGTCGGCTTCGGCGGGGTGCTCGTGATGCTGCAGCCGAGCGGCGATCTCTGGCGCGTCGAGACCCCGGTGCTGCTCGCCGCGGTGGCGGCGATGGCGGTGACGCGGATCTGGACCCGCGTGCTCGCGCGCACCGACACGCCGGCCGCGATCGCCTTCTGGCTGATGATCGCGCACGTGCCGGCGGGCCTGGCGCTACTGCCGGTCCTGCCGCCGCCCTCGGGCGCCTGGGTGCCGAGCCTCGGCGCGACGCTGGCGCTCGCGAGCTTCGGCGCGGTGAACGCGCTGGCGCATCTGCTGTTCGGCCGCGCCTTCGCGCTCGCGCCGGTCTCGGTCCTCGCGCCCTTCGAGTACAGTCCGCTGCTCTGGGGCGGGGTGCTGGGCTTCCTGATCTGGGCCGAGGTGCCGTCCTGGACCACGCTCGGCGGCGCGGCGATCGTGGTCGCCGCGGGGCTCTACACCGTGCATCGCGAGCGGGTGCGCCGGTCGCAGGAACGGCGCGCGGCGGCGGCCGCCGGCCGTGGCGCGCGCGCGGCGGCGCCGTGACCTCCCCGCTCCGCCACGACATCCGCCGCGGCGCGGCCCTGATGCTCGCCGCCACCGCGCTGTTCACCGTCATGTCGGCGATGGTGAAGGAGCTCGGCGGCCGCATCCCCTTCGTCGAGGTGATGTTCTTCCGCAACGCCTTCGCCATCCCCGTGGTGATGGCGATCGCGCTGCGCCGCGTGCGGCGGCCGGGGGAGATCGCCGCCCTGCTGCGCACGCGGCGCTTCCCAGGCCACCTGCTGCGCGCCTGCACCGGCACGCTCGCCATGGCGAGCAGCTTCTTCGCGCTCACCGTTCTGCCGCTCGCCGAGCAGACGGCGCTCACCTACACGACGCCGCTGTTCGTCACCGTCCTCTCCATCCCCTTCCTCGGCGAGCGGGTCGGCGTCCACCGCTGGTCGGCGGTGCTGGTGGGCTTCGCCGGCATCCTGGTGATCGCCCTCGGCAAGGGGGCGTTCCAGGGCGGCGCGGCGATGCCGCCGCTGGTGCAGCTCGGCGTCGCCGTCGCGGTGCTGCACGGCCTGTTCTCGGCCGGGACGACGCTGCTGGTGCGCCAGCTCTCGGCGACCGAGAGCAGCGCGACGATCGTGCTCTGGCAGTCGCTGCTGATGACCGCCTTCACCGCCGCCGCCCTGCCCTTCGTCTGGGTCACGCCGGGCTGGGGGGACGTGCTGCTGATCCTCGGCATCGGCCTGGTCGGCGGCGTCGCCCAGGTGCTGCTGACCGAGGCCCATGCCAGCGCGCAGGTCTCCGCCCTCGGGCCCTACTCCTACAGCTCGATCCTCTGGTCGGTGGCGCTCGGCTGGGTGCTGTGGGGCGAGCGGCCGACGCTCGCCACGCTGCTCGGCGCGGTGTTGATCGTCGCCGCCGGGCTCTACATCCTGCACCGCGAGCTGGTCCGGGCGCGGCAGAGGAAAGGACAGGCCCCATGAGCATCCCATTCCGGCGCGAGGACCCGCTCGCGCCCGGCGCGGTGGAGGAGATCGCGCCCGGCCTGCGCCGCATCCTCTGCCCCAACCCCGGGCCGTTCACCTTCCGCGGCACCAACACCTACCTGATCGGGCGCGGCGGCGACGTCGCGGTGCTCGATCCCGGGCCGGAGGAGCCGGCGCACCGCGCGGCGATCCTGCGCGCGACCGCTGGAGAGCGGATCGCCCGCATCCTCGTCTCGCACACGCATCGCGACCATTCGGAAGGCGTGCCGGGGCTGGTCGCGGCGCTCGGCGGCGGCGTACCGACGCACGGCTTCGGCCCGCACGCGACGCCCGCGGGCGAGGGCGGCGAGGGGGGCGACCGCGCCTTCGTCCCCGATGTGCGCCTCGCCGACGGGGCGGTGCTGGAGGGGGCGGAGTGGCGCCTGACCGCGCTGCACACGCCCGGCCACTGCGCCAACCACCTGTGCTTCGCGCTGGAGACGGAGGGCCTCTCCGGCGTGCTGTTCAGCGCCGACCACGTGATGGCGTGGTCCACCACCGTCGTCTCGCCGCCGGATGGGGACATGGCGGCCTACATGCAAAGCCTCGCCAGGCTCGCCGCGCGCGGCGAGGCCGACCGGCTCTACCTGCCCGGCCACGGGCCGCCGCTGCCGGAGCCGCAGGCCTACCTGGCCGCGCTCGCCGCGCACCGGCGCGCGCGCGAGGCGATGGTGCTCGAGGCGCTGCGCCGCGCCGGGCCGGGCGCGACGGCGGAGGCGCTGGTCGGCCCGGTGTACGGGCCGGAGCTCGACCCGCGCCTGGTGCGCGGCGCCGCGCGCAGCCTGCTCGCGCATCTGCTCAAGCTCGAGCGCGAGGGCCAGGTGGTGCGCGACGGGCCGGGCTGGGCGGCGCGGTAGGCCGGGCGCTCAGCGCCGGCCGGTCCGCTCCGGCCGCCGCCGGTCCTGGCCGCTGAACACGATCGGCGGCCGCCGCGCGCGCTGCCGCGGCGTCATGGCGAGCCAGGCGCGGAACTCCGCGAGCACGAGGCGGGTGATGGTGGCGACCGGCTGCGCCGCCAGCTCGTCGAGACGGTAGAAGCGCAGCGCCTCGAGCTCGCCGGAGCCGGCGATCGCGCCCTCCGCCGCCTCGGCGGGGGCGATCAGGAAGCGCGCGTTGAAGCGCATGGGGCGGTCCGCCGGCGTGACCGCGCGGCAGAGATAGTCGAGACGGGCGAGATCGGCGGCGACCCCGTCGCCGCGGCGCGCGCCGAGCGCGAGGCCGGTCTCCTCGAACAGCTCGCGCACCGCGGCGACGGCCAGCGCGCGGGCGAGCGAAGGCGGGGCGCGCAGCTCCAGCAGGCGGCGCGTCCCCGGCCGCAGTTCCGAGATCGCCGGCGCGCGGTGGTCGGCGCGGTCCACGCGGCCGCCGGGGAACACCAGCAGGTTCGGCATGAAGCGCAGCCGCGCGTGGCGGCGGCCCATCAGCACCTCCGGCCCCCGGGAGGTGGCGCGCCAGAGGATCAGCGTCGCCGCATGGCGCGGCCGGACCGGGCGCGCGCGCGGCGGGCGCGTGCCCTCGGCGTCGGCGCCCCCGGGGTTGTCGGCGGCGGGCGGTTCGCGGGCGCCGTGCCGCGGCGCGTCGTCAGGCAAGGTCGAAGCCCCGGCCGCGCAGCCAGGCGGCGAAGCCGTAGCGCTCCGGCACCGAGAGCTGGCGCGCGGCGTTCTCGCTCCAGCGGCAGCCTTCCGGGGCGGGACCGTGGATCTCGGGATAGCGCGGGCGCGCCGGCGGGCGGCGCGCGTCGTACTCGCGCACGAGATCGGGCAGCGCCGCGTCGTCGTAGCGCTCGCGGTGGATCACGGCGCGCGGGGGCAGGCGCACGGAGGGCGGATTGCGCGCCTCCGGCCAGCCGAGGGTGAGGCCGGCGACGGGATAGACGCCCTTCGGCAGGCCGAACAGCGGCGCGATCCTCTCGAGATGGTTGCGCACGTAGCTGATCGGGCAGGTGCCGAGCCCGGCGGCGTCGGCGGCGGCGATGCAGGCGCCCATGGCGAGCGCCGCGTCCACCGCGGTGTTGAGGAAGGTGTCGAGGCCGTTGTTCGCGTGCTCCCGCCCGTGCAGCGCGCACAGGCGCTGGCCGCGCCGCATGTCGCCGCAGAACAGCAGGAACACCGGCGCGTCCTTGATCCAGGGCATGGTGCCGATCCAGTCGGCCACCCGGGCGATCTTCGCCGGATCGCGCGTGACGACGATGCTGTACTGCTGCAGGTCCGACTTGCTCGGCGCCGACTGGGCGGCGGCGAGGAGCGTGTCGAGCAGCGGCTCGGGCACCGGATCGGGCCGGTAGCGCCGCGTCACGCGCCGGTCCAGCAGCGCGAGGAGCGCCGCCGGCAGCTCGGCGGGCGGGGCGAAGGGGGCGGCGCCATAGCGGGCGGCGAGGAGGGCGACGGGGTCCATGAGGCGCAGCCTCGCACCCGACGCGGCGCGCGGGAAGGGCCCCCCCTAGGCGCGCACCACCCAGGCGTCGGCGACGGCGGCGCCCTCGCCCTCGCGGCCGACGATCAGCGGGTTGATCTCCGCCTCGGCGATCTCGGGCAGCGCGGCGAGGCGGGAGAAGGCCGCGACGGCGCGGGCGAGCGCCTCGAGGTCGCCGCGCGGCAGGCCGCGCCAGCCGGCGAGCGGGCGCAGGCCGCGCACCTCGGCGATCATCTCCCGCGCCTCGGCCTCCGTGACCGGGGCGAGGCGGAGCGCGGTGTCGCGCCACAGCTCGGCCATCACGCCGCCGGCGCCGAGCAGCACCAGCGGACCGACCTCCGGGTCGCGGCGGAAGCCGAGGATCGCCTCGGCGAGCCCCCCGGCCATGGGCTGGACGAGGAAGCCGGTGATCCGTGCGGCCGGCGCGCGGGCGCGCACGCGCGCGAGCATGGCGGCGGCCTCCCGCTGCAGCGCCGCGGCGTCGGGGATGTTCAGCGCCACGCCGCCGACCTCGGTCTTGTGCGCGAGGTCGGGGGAGAGGATCTTCAGCGCCACCGGGAAGCGGGCGTCGGCGGGCAGGGTCTCGGGATCGGGCGCCACGGCGAAGGGCGTGTCGAGGCCGAGGGCGGCGAAGAGGCGGCGCGCGTCGGCCTCGTCGGGCGCCGCCGGCAGGGCGTGCGCGACCGGCGCGAGCGGCGGCGCCTCGCGCGGCGCGCGCCACTCGCACCAGGCGCGGATCGCATCGGCGCAGGACTCGGGCGTGCGGAAGGCGGGGATGCCGGCCTCGGCGAGCAGGCGCAGCGAGGCGTCGGCCTGCGGCACCAGGAAGGCCGCGACCGGCTTGCCGCCGCGCCCCGCCGCCTCGGCGGCGCGGACGATGCCGGCCACCGCGTCGTGCGGGCGGAACTGCGCCGAGGAGCCGACGACGGAGAGCGCGAGATCGGTGTCCTCCGCCGCGAGCAGCGCGCCGAGCGCGGCGGCGACGCGCTCGGGCCTGGTGCCGGCCAGGGTGACGTCGATCAGCCGCCCGTGATGCGGCAGGTTCTCGGCGGCGAGCAGCGCGGCGGCCCTGGCGTCCGGCGCGCGCGCCTCGATCCCGGCGACGCCGAGGCAGTCCACCGCCATCGCCCCGCCGCCGCCCGTCGTCGTCATCACGCCGACCGCGCGCTGCGGCCGCGGCAGAGGGCGGCGGCCGATCAGCAGCGCCGGCAGTTCGAGCAGCGCCTCGAAGGTGGTGACGCGGGCGATGCCGTGGGCGCGGAAGAAGGCGTCGGCGGCGGCGTCCGAGCCGGCCAGCGCGCCGGTGTGGCTGCTGGCGAGCTCGGCGCCGAACGGGCTGCGCCCGAGCTTGTAGGCGATGATCGGCTTGCCCGCGGCGTGGGCGCGGCGCGCGGCGGCGGCGAAGTGGTGCGGGGCGCGGATCGCCTCGAGGAACAGGAGGATCGCGTCCACCTCCGGCTCCTCGGCGAGCAGGGCGGCGATCTCGCCCGCGGTGAGGTCGGCCTCGTTGCCGGTGCCGATCAGGTGCGAGAAGCCGATCCCGCGCGCCGCGCCGCGCGAGAGGATCGCCCCCATCATCGAGCCGGACTGGGAGACCAGCGCGAGGCGGCCCGCGGGAAGGCTCTCCGCCTCGAGCGCGGCGTTGACGCTGAGGGCGGTGCGGGCGCGCAGGTTGATCACCCCCATCGAGTTCGGGCCGAGCAGCCGCACCCCGGCGGCGCGCGCCGCCGCCACCAGCCGCTCCTGCCGCGCCCGGCCCTCGGGACCGGCCTCGGCGAAGCCGTCGGCGAGCACGCAGGCGACCGGCACGCCCTTGGCCGCGACCGCGGCGATCTGCTCCTCCACCTGGGCGGTGCCGAGCAGGATGTAGGCGAAGTCAACCGGCCCCGGCACGGCGGCGAGCGAGGGGTAGGCGCGTTCGCCGAGCACCGTCTCGGCGCGCGGGTTCACCGGATAGAGCGCGCCGTCGAAGCCGTGCTTGCGCAGGTAGATCTGCGCCCGCGCGGTGATGCGGGAGGGGTCGCCGGAGGCGCCGATCAGGGCGATGCGGCGCGGGTTGAGAAGGGCCTGGGCGAGGGAAGGGGCGGGACTGGTCACGGGCGTGGTCCTGGCAGGGCGCAGGCGGCGGTGGCGCCGGCCTCGGCCGGCGACGGGACGAACAGCGCGAGATAGGCGGCGCGCGCGGCCTCGGCGGCGGCGAGCGGCGCCAGGCGGCGGTCGAGCGGCCGCGCCTCGCCGGCGGCGATCGCCTCCGCCACGGCGCGGCGGGCGAGCGCCTCGCGGGTCGGGCGCATCAGCACCGCGCGCACGCCGGGCGGCTGCCCGGGCAGGCCGCCCAGCAGCACGAGCGCGGCCGGGCGGGTCCAGGGCTGCGCCGCCGGCAGCCGGTCGAGATGCCCGATCCCCGGCGCGAAGGCGCAGACGGCGGCGAGGCGCATGATCGCGAACTCCCCGCTCGGCGGCAGCAGCTCCGCCGCCCGCACCAGCTCGGGCGGCGCCTCCGCCGCGGCGCCGAGGAGCAGCGCGGCGGCGAGGGCGGCGCGTCTCCTCAGACCGGATCCCAGCTGAACACGTCCCCGCTGCGCTCGAGCGGCACGAAGGCCGGCTTCAGCGCCGGCAGGGCGTGCTCGGCGATCGCCTCCGGCGTCCAGCCCTCGGCGCGGTGGATCGAGCGGACGGGGCGCGGCTGGGAGAAGAGGAAGATCTCGTTGTGGCGGGTGCCGAAGATCTGGCCGGTCACATCCTTCGCCGCGTCGGAGGCGAGGAACACGGCGAGCGGCGCGTTCTTCTCCGGCCCCATCTTCATGATCTTCTCGACCCGCGCCTTCTGCTCTGGCGTCTCGGCCGGGATCGAGCTGGTCATGCGCGACCAGGCGAAGGGGGCGATGCAGTTGGAGCGGACGTTGAAGCGCGCCATGTCGAGCGCGATCGACTTCGACAGCGCGGCGATGCCGAGCTTGGCCGCGGAGTAGTTGGCCTGTCCGAAATTGCCGATCAGGCCCGAGGTCGAGGTCATGTGGACGTAGGCGCCGGACTGCTGCTGGCGGAAGTGCGGCGCGGCGGCGCGGCTGACGAAGAAGCTGCCGTTCAGGTGCACGCCGATGACGGCCAGCCACTCCTCCGGCGTCATGCGGTGGAAGATCTGGTCGCGCAGGATGCCGGCGTTGTTGACCACGATGTCGATGCGGCCGAAGTGGTCGAACGCGGCCTGGACGATCTTCTGCGCGCTGGCCCAGTCGGCGACGCTGTCGGTCGAGATCTCGGCCTCGCCGCCGCGCTGGCGGATCAGCGCCCGCGTCTGCTCGGCGGGGGTGGAGGAGGTCGGGCCCTCGCCCGAGAGGCTGGCGCCGACGTCGTTGACGATCACCTTGGCGCCGGCCGCGGCCATGGCGAGCGCGATCTCCCGCCCGATGCCGCCGCCGGAGCCGGTGACGACGGCGACCTTGCCTTCGAGCATCATGCTGGCCTCTCCCCGCTTGCTGCTGCGCCGCCCGTTCTAGACCCGGCGCCGGGGGCGCGTGAAGCCCGGTTGCCGGCCCGCGTCCTTCGCCTACAGTGCATCCTGGGACGCAAGGGGGCGGGCGCGTGGCGCTGGTTTCCCTCGACGGCGTGGGCAAGACCTACCGCGGGCGCGGCGGCGCCTGGGAGGCGGTGCGCGACTTCACCCTCGACCTCGCGGAGGGGGAGTTCTTCTGCCTGCTCGGCACCTCGGGCTGCGGCAAGACCACGGTGCTCAACATGGTCGCCGGGTTCGAGCCGCCGACCGCCGGCCGCATCCTGCTCGACGGGCGGGAGGTGAAGGGGCCCGGCGCGGACCGCGGCGTGGTCTTCCAGGGGCACGACAGCCTCTACGACTGGCTGAGCGCGCTCGACAACGTCGCCTTCGGCCCGCGGCTGCGCGGGATGGGGCGGCGCGCGCGGCGGGCGCACGCGCAGCGCTTCCTCGAGCTGGTCGGCCTCGCCGGGCAGGGGGGCAAGCACCCCGCGGAGCTCTCGGGCGGGATGAAGCAGCGCATCCAGATCGCCCGCGCGCTCGCCAACGACCCGCGCATCCTGCTGATGGACGAGCCCTTCGGCGCGCTGGATGCGCTGACGCGCGCGACGCTGCAGGGCGAGCTCTCGCGCATCTGGGCGGGGACGGGCAAGACCGTGCTGTTCATCACCCACGACATCGAGGAGGCCTGCGCCCTGGCCACGCGCATCGGCGTGATGACGCGCGGGCCCGGGGGCACGCTCAAGGCGGTGCTGCCGGTGGACCTGCCCTTCCCGCGCGAGCGCACCTCCGACGCCTTCATGGACGTCTTCCGCCGGGTGCACGCGCTGATCCACGAGGAGATCGTGCGGGCATGAACGGCCGCGCCGCCACCGTCGCCGGCTATCTCGCTGGCTTCGCGCTGCTGTTCGCGCTCTGGCACCTGGCGGCGACGCTGCTGGTGCGCTCCGCCCTGTTCCCGCCGCCGCTGCCGGTGCTGGAGCGGGCGGCGGCGCTGATCGCGGACGGCATCCTGCAGGAGCAGGTCGGCGCCTCGCTGCGGCGCATCCTGCAGGGCTTCCTGATCGGCTCGGCCGCCGGCATCCCGATCGGCCTCGCCATCGGCAGCTTCCGGCCGGTGCGCGCGCTGCTCGAGCCCTGGACCGAGTTCTTCCGCTTCATCCCGGCGGTGGCGATGATCACGGTGGCGGTGATCTGGTTCGGCATCGGCGAGGAGAGCAAGGTCTTCCTGATCGCCTACACCACGGTCTTCGTCGTCGTCATCGCGACCGCCGCCGGCGTGGGCGCGGTCGGGCGGGACAAGATCCGCGCCGCGCAGTGCCTCGGCGCGACGCGCCTGCAGGTGTTCCGGCTGGTCGCCCTGCCGGCGACGGTGCCCTACATCCTCACCGGCATGCGCCTCGCGATGGCCAACAGCTTCGTCACCATCGTCGCGGCGGAGCTGGTGGCCTCCAACGACGGGCTCGGCAAGATGCTCTGGGACGCGCGGCTGTTCATGCAGATCGAGGACATCTTCGTCGCCCTCGTCGCGCTCGGCCTGCTCGGCTTCGCCACCGACCGGCTGTTCCGCCTCGCCATCCGCGCCTTCGCCGGGCGCTTCAACCCGACGATGTGAACCGACAAGGGAGGACGCCCGCCATGCTCACCCGCCGATCGGCCCTCGCCGCCCTGCCGCTGCTCGCGGCGCCCGCCCTGGCCCGCGCCCAGGCGCCGATCCGGATGACCATCGCCACCGGCGTGGACCCCTCCTTCGCGCAGTTCTACGTCGCGAGGGAGGGCGGGATCTTCGAGCGCAACGGGCTCGACGTCACGGTCAACACCGGCCCCTCCGGCAGCGCCATGGTCGCCTTCCTGATCGGCAACCAGATCAACGCCGCCTACGGCGCCGAGCAGGCCGGCGTCTCGGCCCACATCGTGGACCCGAACGTGGTGGTGGTCGCCGAGGGCGTGGCGCTGCTGCGCTGGATCGGCGTGCTCGGGCGCAACATCGCCTCGATGGAGGAGCTGAAGGGCAGGCGCGTGGGAGTCGCGCGCGGCACCGGGAGCGAGACCTTCTGGCTCTCGGTCGTCAGCAAGCTCAACCTCAACCCGGCCGACTACACGATCGTCAACGTCGAGGCGCCGGAGATGGTCGCCGCGCTCGAGCGCGGCAACATCGACGCCTACGCGGTGTGGGAGCCCTGGCTGACCCGGGGCCTGCGTGCCATCCCCAACACCCGCATCCTGGTCAGCAACGAGACGATCCAGATCATCCGCAACTTCATCTACATGAACCGCGGCTGGGCGGAGGCGAACCGCCCGGCGACCGAGCGCTTCCTGCGCGCGATGATCGAGGCGACCGAGCTGATCCGCGCCGACCGCGACCAGGCGGTGCGCCACGTCGCGCGCTTCCTGCGCCAGGACCGGGCACTGGTGGCGGAGCTGATGACCAAGGTGGACCATCGGCTGGAGCTGTCGCCGGACACGGCGGCGAACGTGCAGCTCGCGATCGATCAGCTCCGCGGCATGGGGCGTCTCGGGCGCGAGGTGACGCCGGCCGCGGTGATCTGGCCCGAGGCGCTGCGCCGGGTGGCGCCGGAGCGGGTGCGGCTCTGAAGCGGGCCGCGCCGGGTCCCGTCACCGGACCCGGATCGGCGGCGCCTCCAGGTTGTTCGGATCGAGCCCGAGCGCCTGGGCGGTCTCCGGGTTGAGCTGGCCGTTCGCCTGCAGGCCGCGCCCCTGCCGGAACCGTTCCACCGCGGCCTGCGTGCCGGGACCCCAGATCCCGTCCGCCGGGCCGCGATAGAACCCCATCGCGCGCAGCCGCGCCTGCACGTTGCGCACGGCGAATGCGCTGAGCGGCGCGGCCATGGCGGCCGGGGCCGCGTCGGCGCCGGTCGCGGCCGCGCCGGACCCGGCCGCGAGCAGGTCCGCCGGCCGCAATCCGAGGGTCGCGACCGTCGCCTGGTTGAGCTGGCCGGTGACGCGCAGGCTGCGGCCCTGCTGGAACCGCTCCAGCGCCGCCTGGCTGTCCGGCCCCCAGACGCCGTCGAGGGCGCCCTGATAGACGCCGATCTCGCGCAGGCGCTGCTGCACCAGGCGCACCGACGCCGGGGCAAGAGACTGGGAGGAGACCAGCCCCGATTCGGGCTGGGCCGCCGCGGGGGCGAGGAAGAGGAGAGGCGCCGCCAGCAGCGCCGCTCCGAGAGCCGACGAAGGCCTCATGGCGCAGTGTCCTTTCGTGGTGCCACCGCAACACGGCCGGACGCTTCCGGTTGCGTGCCGGCGCGGCAGCCCGCCGCGCTGCGCCGCCGCCGGCGCGCGTTCCCGAGCAGCGGGCGCGCGAGCGCCGGCACGCGCCCCCGCGTGCGGCCGGCCCGACGCTTGCATGCCGACCGGCAGGCCGCCGGCCGCCATCGGCGGCACCGTCACCGCCGGCGCGAAGAGCGGGGAGGCGGGCGGCGCGGCGCGGTCCCGCGCGGGGGCACGGCCGCGCGGGGCCGCGTCCCGGCCTGTGCCCTCAGCGCTTCTCCGGCGCGGCGATGATCGTCCCGCCGAGGGTGCCCGGGATGCGCGCGGTCCAGCGGCCGGCATCCACCAGCGTGACGAAGTCGAGCACGGCACGGTTGAAGGCGTCCGGCTCCTCCAGGTTGATCGCGTGGCCGCACTTCGGCAGCACCATCAGCGCGGCGGCGGGAATGGTGCGCTTGAGGAACAGGCCCGGCTCCAGCGTCGGGTCGTCCTCGTCGCCGCAGAGGACCAGGGTCGGCAGGCGCAGCGCCCGGAACCGGTCCGCGAGGTCGAACAGCGAGGGCCGCTCGCGCTGCACGCCGAGCATGGTGAGCGCCGAACCCTCCGTGGAGTGCCCGGCGAGCTGGGCCTGGAACTCGGCATAGCCGCGCGGGTCCTTCTCCGCGTGGATCAGGCGCGTCGGGCCGCGGGCATAGACCGCGGCCATCTTCGCCATGCCCTCGGCGCTGATGCGGGCGGCGGTGGCCTCGACCTCGGCGCGGAACTGCGCGCGCTTGCCGGGCTCCGCGCCGTAGCCGACGCCGGCGGCGACCAGGCTGCGGGCGAGCTCCGGATGGCGCAGGCCGAGATGCAGCGTCGCGAAGGCGCCCATGGAGAGGCCGACCACATGCGCCGGCGCCAGGTTCAGCCCCTTGATGACCGCGGCGATGTCGTCCGTGGCGCGGTCCTGCGAATAGGCCTGCGGGTCCGAGGGCACGGCGGAGGGCGGGTAGCCGCGGGCGTTGAAGGCGACGCAGCGGTAGCGCCGGCCGAAGAAGCGGAGCTGCGGCTCCCAGGAGCGCAGGTCGCCCGCGAACTCGTGGACGAAGACCATCGGCGTGCCGGAGCCGACCTCCTCGTAGTAGAGCTCGACCCCGTCGTCGGCGCGGAGCGTCGGCATGGCCCGTCCTTCTCCTTCCCGGTGCGCAAGAGCACGCGGCGAGCATGCGGGGCGGGTCGCGCGCGGGCAAGCGGCCGGGGGCGCTTGACTTCCCCCGGGGGCGGGCGCATCTGCAATCCGGACCAGGACAGTACGGATTGAGGAGGCCGGCCCGCGAGGCCCATCCCATGCTGCGTCTCTCGAAACTGACGGATTACGCCGTCGTCCTGCTGACGCGGCTGGAGGGGGAGGGCGTGCAGGCCGCGCCGGACCTCGCCGCCGCGACCGGCATCGCCGAGCCGACGGTGGCCAAGGTGCTCAAGATCCTGGCCGGCGCCGGGCTGGTCGAGGGGCTGCGCGGCGCCCGCGGCGGCTACCGCCTGAGCCGGCCGCTCGCCGAGCTGCCGCTCTCCGAGGTGATCGCCGCCGTGGACGGGCCGATCGCGCTCACCGCCTGCGTGGACTCGGCGGTCGGGCTCTGCGAGGCGGAGAACACCTGCCCGGTCCGCGGCCGCTGGGACCCGGTCAACCGCGCCATCCGGCAGGCGCTGTCCGGCATCACCGTCGCCGACCTCGCCGCGCCGCGGCCCGCCGCGCCGCCGGCGGCCCCGCCCACCCGTCCGGCGGCCATCGCCGCCACCGCATAGGTCATCGCCGATGCCAGCCGTCAACGAGACGATCGAGACCGTCCGGTCCGTCACCGAGGGCACCTACAAGTGGGGCTTCGAGACGGAGATCGAGACGGAGTTTGCCCCCAAGGGGCTGAACGAGGACATCATCCGCTTCATCAGCGCCAAGAAGGGCGAGCCCGAGTGGCTGCTGGAGTGGCGCCTGCGCGCCTTCAAGGCGTGGCAGGCGATGAGCGAGCCGCGCTGGGCGGCGGTGCGGTTCCCGCCGATCGACTACCAGGACGCCCACTACTACGCCGCGCCGAAGCGGCGGCCGAAGTCGCTCGACGAGGTGGACCCGGAGCTGCTGAAGACCTACGCGAAGCTCGGCATCCCGCTGCGCGAGCAGGAGTGGCTCGCGGGTGTCGCCACCTCGCCCGACGGGGCGCCGCGCGCGCCGGTGGCGGTGGACGCCGTGTTCGACAGCGTGAGCGTCGCCACCACCTTCAGGGAGCGGCTGGAGAAGGAGGGGATCATCTTCTGCTCCATCTCGGAGGCGGTGCGCGAGCATCCGGAGCTGGTGCGGAAGTACCTCGGCAGCGTCGTGCCGCCGGCCGACAACTTCTACGCCGCGCTGAACAGCGCGGTCTTCACCGACGGCTCCTTCGTCTACATCCCGAAGGGCGTGCGCTGCCCGATGGAGCTCAGCACCTACTTCCGCATCAATGCGAAGAGCACGGGGCAGTTCGAGCGCACGCTGATCATCGCCGAGGCGGGGAGCTACGTCAGCTACCTCGAGGGCTGCACCGCGCCGATGCGCGACGAGCACCAGCTCCATGCCGCGGTGGTGGAGCTGGTCGCGCACGACGAGGCGACGATCAAGTACTCCACGGTGCAGAACTGGTATCCCGGCGACGCCGAGGGGCGGGGCGGGATCTACAATTTCGTCACCAAGCGCGGCGCCTGCCGCGGCGCGCGGAGCAAGATCAGCTGGACGCAGGTGGAGACCGGCTCCGCCATCACCTGGAAGTACCCGTCCTGCATCCTGCAGGGGTCGGATTCGGTGGGCGAGTTCTACTCCGTCGCCATCACCAACAACTTCCAGCAGGCGGACACGGGCACGAAGATGATCCATCTCGGCCCGCGGACCAGGAGCACGATCATCTCCAAGGGCATCAGCGCCGGGCACGGGCAGAACACCTATCGCGGCCTGGTGCGGATCAGCCCGAAGGCCGTCGGCGCGCGCAACTTCACCCAGTGCGACAGCCTGCTGATCGGCGACCGCTGCGGCGCCCACACCGTGCCCTACATCGAGAACCGCTGCATGAGCGCGAAGGTGGAGCACGAGGCGACCACCAGCCGCATCGCCGAGGACCAGCTCTTCTACTGCCGCAGCCGCGGCCTCTCCGAGGAGGACGCGGTGGGCCTGATCGTCAACGGCTTCTGCCGCGAGGTGCTGAAGGAACTGCCGATGGAGTTCGCGGTCGAGGCGCAGAAGCTGCTGCAGATCTCGCTTGAGGGTTCGGTGGGCTGAACATGCTGAAGATCGAGGGACTGACCGCCGAGGTCGAGGGCAAGCCGATCCTCAAGGGGATCGACCTGACGGTGCCGACCGGCGAGGTGCACGCGGTGATGGGCCCGAACGGCTCGGGCAAGTCCACGCTCGCCTACGTGCTGGCGGGGCGCGAGGGCTACGCGGTCACGGGCGGGTCGGTGACCTGGGACGGGCGCGACCTGCTCGCGCTGGAGCCGGAGGAGCGCGCCGCCGCGGGCCTCTTCCTCGCCTTCCAGTACCCGGTGGAGCTGCCGGGGGTAGGCAACGCCACCTTCCTGCGCACGGCGCTGAACGCGATCCGCCGCGCGCGAGGCGAGCCGGAGCTGGATGCGATGCAGTTCCTGCGGCTCGCGCGGGAGCGCCTGCGCGCGCTCTCGATGCCGGAGGAGATGCTGAAGCGCAGCGTCAACGTCGGCTTCTCCGGCGGCGAGAAGAAGCGCAACGAGATCCTGCAGATGGCGCTGCTGCGCCCGCGGCTCGCGGTGCTCGACGAGACCGACAGCGGCCTCGACATCGACGCGCTGCGGATCGTCGCCGACGGCGTGAACGCGATGCGCGGGCCGGACTTCACGGCGCTGGTCATCACCCACTACCAGCGCCTGCTCGACCACATCGTGCCGGACCGCGTGCACGTGCTGGTGGACGGGCGCATCGTGCGCTCGGGCGGGCCGGAGCTGGCGAGGGAGCTGGAGCGCGAGGGCTACGCCGCGCTCCAGGCGCAGGCGGCATGAACCTCGTGACGCACGCGAAGGGCGCGGCCGGCTTCCTGCACCGCTTCGAGGGGCTGCGCGAACGCCTGCCGGGCGCGCGCCTGCCCTGGCTCGCCGCGCTGCGCGACGAGGCGGCGGAGGCGTTCCGCGCCCAGGGCTTCCCGACGCGCCGCGTCGAGGCGTGGAAGTACACCGATCTCCAGCCGGTCGCGGCGGCCGGCTTCGACGAGCCGCTGACGCCGGTGGACGATGCGCTGGACCTGCCGCCGGCCCGCGCCGGGGCGCGGGCGGTGTTCGTGGACGGACGGTTCCGCGCCGACCTCTCCTCGCTGGACGGGCTGCCCTTCGCGGCGGGCGCCCTCGCGCAGCGCCTCGACGCCCTCGCCGGCCGCCTCGGCGCGCTCGCCCGGCCGGCCGAGGAGCCGATGGCGGCGCTCAACACCATGCTGTTCGAGGACGGGCTGCTGCTCGAACTGCCGGAGGGCGCGGACGGCGGCGTGCTGGAGCTGCTCTCGCTGGCGACGGCGAGCGAACGCCCCGCCGCCTTCCACCCGCGCCACCTGATCCGTCTCGGCAGGGGCGCGCGGCTGACGCTGATCGAGGCCGCGACCGCGCCCGAGGGCGCGCGCTACCTGCACAACCCGGTGTTCGAGATCGAGCTCGCGGAGGGCGCGCGGCTGACGCACGGCCGCCTGCAGGAGGAGGCGGCGCGGGCCTTCCAGCTCGCGACGGTCTATGCGCGGGTCGCCGCCGGCGCCACCTACGACAACTTCACCCTCAACGCCGGCGGCCGGCTGGTGCGCAACGAGATCCATGTCGCGCTCGTCGGGCCGCGCGCCGCCTGCCACATGAACGGTGCCCAGCTCCTCGCCGGCGAGCAGCACGCGGACACCACGACGGCGCTCGAGCACGCCGCGCCCTCCTGCACCAGTCGGCAGACCTACAATACGGTGCTGATGGGCCGCTCGCGCGGCGTGTTCCAGGGCCGGATCCTGGTCCGCCAGGCGGCGCAGAAGACCGACGGCTACCAGATGAACCGGGCGCTGCTCCTCTCGCCCGAGGCGGAGATGGACAGCAAGCCGCAGCTCGAGATCTACGCCGACGACGTGAAGTGCAGCCACGGCGCCACGGTGGGCGAGCTCGACCCCGAGCAGGTCTTCTACCTGCGCAGCCGCGGCATCCCGGAGGGCAGGGCGCGCGCGATGCTCGTCGAGGCCTTCCTGCACGAGGCGGTCGAGGGCGTCACCGACGAGCCGCTGCGGCGCGCGCTCGACGCCGCCGTGGCCGGCTGGTGGGCGCGGCAGGAGGAGGGCCTCGCGGCATGAGCGTCGCCCTGCAGCCCGCCCCGGCGCTCGACGTCGCGCGCGTGCGCCGCGACTTCCCGATCCTGGCGCGGACCGTGCGCGGGAAGCCGCTGGTGTTCCTCGATTCGGCCGCCTCCGCCCAGAAGCCGCGCGCGGTGATCGAGGCGATGGTGCGCTGCATGGAGACGGCCTACGCCAACGTCCACCGCGGCGCCTACCACCTGAGCGAGGTGGCGACCGAATCCTACGAGGCGGCGCGCGCCGCCGCCGCCCGCTTCCTCAACGCCGCCGATCCGCGCGAGATCGTCTTCACCCGCAACAGCACCGAGGCGATCAACCTCGTCGCCCATTCCTGGGGCCGCGGCGTGATGCGGCCCGGCCAGGCGGTGCTGGTCAGCGAGATGGAGCATCACGCCAACCTGGTGCCGTGGCAGATGCTGCGCGACGACGGCCGGGGGATCGAATTGCGCGTCTGCCGCGTCACCGACGAGGGCGAGCTCGACCTCGAGGACCTCGCGGCGAAGCTCGCCGACGGGAAGGTGGGCCTCGTCGCCGTCACGCACATGTCGAACGTGCTCGGCACCGTCACGCCCGCCGAGCGGATCGTCGCGCTGGCGCACGCGCACGGGGCGAAGGTGCTGCTCGACGGCAGCCAGGCGGCGGTGCACCGGCGCGTGGACGTGCGCGCGATCGGCTGCGACTTCTACTGCTTCACCGGCCACAAGCTCTACGGCCCCACCGGCATCGGCGTGCTCTGGGCGCGGCTCGAGCACCTGGAGCGCATGCCGCCCTTCCTCGGCGGCGGCGACATGATCGCGGGCGTGACGCTGGAGCGCAGCGAATGGGCCCCGCCGCCCGCGAAGTTCGAGGCCGGCACCCCGCCCATCATCGAGGCCGTCGGCCTGCACGCCGCGCTCGACTACGTGGCGGCGATCGGCCTGCCGGCGATCGAGGCGCACGAGCGGGCGCTGGTGGACCACGCGATGCGCCGCCTCTCCGGCGTCGAGGGCCTGACCCTGCTCGGCCGCGCCCGGGACCGCGGCGGCGTGTTCTCCTTCGTGCTTGACAACGCCCATCCGCACGACCTCTCGACGCTGCTCGACCGCGCCGGCATCGCCGTGCGCGCCGGACGGCACTGCGCCGAGCCGCTGCACGCCCGCTTCGGGCTGGAGGGCGGCACCTGCCGCGCCTCCTTCGGCCTCTACACGACGCGCGAGGAGATCGACCTCCTCGCCGACGCCCTGGTCAGGGCGCGGGAGTTCTTCGCCTGATGTTCGACGACCTGCGCGACCTCTACCAGGAAGTGATCCTCGACCACGGCCGCAGGCCGCGCAACTTCCGCCGGCTCGAGGACGCCGACCGCGCCGCGCGCGGCGACAACCCGCTGTGCGGCGACCGGCTGGAGCTGTGGCTCAAGCTCGCGCCGGACGGCCGCATCGCCGATGCCGCCTTCCTGGGCCGCGGCTGCGCCATCTCCATGGCCTCCGCCTCGCTGCTGACGGAGACGGTGAAGGGCAAGACGCCCGAGCAGGCGAAGGCGCTCGGCGAGAAGGTCCGCACCCTCGCCATGACCGGCGCCTGCCCGGAATGCGACGGCGCGCTCGCCGAGGACATGGAGCGGCTCGCGCCGCTCTCCGGGGTGCACGAATTCCCGAGCCGGGTGAAGTGCGCGACCCTGGCCTGGCACACGCTGAAGGCCGCGCTCGAAGGGAGCAAGGAGGCGACCAGTGAGTGACGAGGCCGCCGCCACCGAGCAGCCCGCCGCCCCCGTCCACGCCGCCTGGACGCCGGAAGGCGAGGCCCCGCCGCCCGCGCCCGCGCGCGTGGACGAGGAGAAGGTCGTCGAGATGCTCAAGACGGTGTTCGACCCCGAGATCCCGGTCGACATCTACGAGCTCGGCCTGATCTACGCGATCGAGATCGCCGACGACGGGAAGGTGAAGATCGAGATGACGCTCACCACCCCCTCCTGCCCCTCCGCCCAGGAACTGCCGGGCCAGGTGGAGGAGGCGGTGCGCATGGTCCCCGGCGTGACCGACGTCGCGGTCGAGGTCGTCTGGGACCCCCCCTGGGACCCGAGCCGGATGAGCGAGGACGCCCGCCTCGCGCTGAACATGTACTGAGGGACGCAGGCATTTCCGCCATGAGCGCCAGCACCGACACCCCAGCCCGCCCGCAGCGCGCCCTGCCCCCCCTGATGCGCCTGTCCGACGCCGCCGCCGAGCGGCTGCGCGCCCTCTACGCCACGGGCGAGCACGGCCGGCTCCTCCGCGTCAGCGTCAAGACCAAGGGCTGCTCGGGCCTCTCCTACGACCTCTCCTGGGCCGACGCCCCGGGCCCGGGGGACGAGACGGTGACCGACAACGGCGTGACCGTCCTCGTGGACCGCAAGGCCGCGCTGTTCCTGGTCGGCACGGTGATGGACTACGAGGTGCGGCCGCTGTCGGCCGGCTTCGTCTTCCGCAACCCGAACGAGAAGGGCCGCTGCGGCTGCGGCGAGAGCTTCCACGTCTGACGCGGCGGCGCGGCGCCCGGCGGCGGGCCGCCCCCCGGCGTCCGGGGATCCGCGGAGCGCGCGAGGGACGAGCCCCGCCCGGCAGGGACGGCGCGGGCCGCGCCGGTTGCGCGCCGAGCGCCGTGCCGTTACGGATGGCGGCCTGTCCCACCCTGTCGCGCGGGGAGCGGCGCCGGTGCGCGGAGCCAGGCTGTGCCTTGCAGCGGTCCTCCTCGCCGGCCAGGCGGCACGAGCCGAGGACGGCTCGCCGCGGATGCGGGCGGCCGAGGGCCTGGGCGGCCTGTTCAGCGAAATGCGCCTCGGCGTCCTTGCGCACAATTTCGGCGCGCGGGAGGGCGGCGCCGACATCAACGGCGAGATCCTGTTCGTCTCTCCGGTCCCCGCCCGGCTGACCGAAGGGGCCTCGCCCTTCCTGCGCCGGCTCGCCACGCCGCGGCCGCATCTCGGCTTCAGTGCCAACACCGGGGGCGGGACGAGCAAGGGATATTTCGGGCTCACCTGGACGGCGCCGCTGGCGCACGACCTGCTGCGCCCGGGCGACCGCCTGTGGCTCGATCTCTTCTTCGGCGGCTCGGTCAATGATGGGAAGCATGCCAGCGCCTCGCCCTATCGCCGGAGCCTGGGCGGAAACCTGCTGTTCCGGGTGGGTGGCGAGATCGGCTACCGGATCACGCGGCACCTGTCGGCCTCGATCGTCCTCGACCACGATTCGAACGCCGGCCTGGCGCGGCACAACGACGGCCTGAACAGCATCGGCCTGCGGCTCGGCGTCGCGTTCTAGCAGGGCGCCGGAAAAGGCCGCGGGGCTGCAAGCGGCGGCATCCGGCCCGCCGGTTCGGCCGGTGCCCGTTGCGGCCGGCGGGCGGCGTCCGCGATCGGCGCTAGGCGGGCGCGACCGGCGCGAACTCGCCGTCGGGTCCCAGCACGGCGAGCGTGCCGGTGGCGATGCCGAACCAGCAGCCGTGCAGCGCAAGACGCCCCGCCTCCACCGCCTCGCGCACCCACGGGAAGGTCATCGCGTTCTCGAGCGAGACGCGCACGGTCTCGTGCTCGCACGCCTCCTGGCGCGCCTCCGCCGGCGCGCAGCGCAGCGTCCGCTCGCGCGCGCGATCGGCGATCCGCATCCAGGGCGCCACGAAGTCCGCCGCCTCCGGCGGCGCGCCCTCGAGCAGCGCGCGCACGCCGCCGCACTGGCCGTGGCCCATGACGACGAGCAGCGGCACGCGCAGCACGCGCACGGCGAATTCCAGCGCCGCGCTGGTCCCGTGGTAGGCGGCGTCCGGCCGGTAGGGCGGGATCAGGCTGGCGACGTTGCGGACGACGAACAGCTCCCCCGGCGCGGCCGAGAATACCGTCGCCGGGTCCACGCGGCTGTCCGAGCAGGCCACGACCAGGGCGCGCGGCTGCTGGCCGTGCCGCGCGAGCGCCGCGTAACGCTCGCGCTCCTGCGGCCAGCGTCGGGCACGGAACTGGCGATAGCCGGCGATCAGCGCGTCCATGGCAGCCGGCTTTTCGCGCAGCCGGGGCGGCGTTTCAAGCGAGCGGCGCGCCGCGCGCGGCGCGCCGCGGATCAGACCGCGCTCGACCACTCCGCCGGCACGAACCGGTAGCCGTTGCCCTCCTTCGCCAGGTGGCCCGTGGCGGGGAAGGGGAAGTGGAAGCCGGCGACGCGCACCCGGTCGGTCGCCACCTGGTCGTAGATGCGCCGCCGGGTCTGTTCGGCCATCACCGGATCGAAGTCGAAGACGGGGTGGAAATCGGGACGGCGGGCCAGCGGCTCCGGCCGGTTGGTCGTGTCCGCGACGAACATCATCTGGTCGTTGCCGTCGGCCACCAGGTAGCAGGTATGGCCCGGCGTGTGGCCATGGGCGGCGACGGCGCGGATGCCCGGTGCCACCTCCGCCCCGTCCGCCACCTGCCGCACCCTGCCCCGGTAGGGCCCGAAGCGCCGCGCGGTGTTGGCGAAGTTGGCGCGCTGCCCCTCCGGGCTGCGGGTCTCGTTGCCGGGGTCGGTCCACCAGCGCCATTCGGCCTCCGGCACCACGATCTCGGCGTTGGGAAAGACCACCTCGTTCTCGCGCGTGGTCAGCCCGTTGATGTGGTCGGCGTGGAAGTGGCTGATCACCGCCAGCCCGACCCGCGCGGGATCGAGCCCCGCGGCCCGCATGTTCGCCGCGAGCTGCCCCGCCGTCGGCGCGAGCTGGCCGCCGCTGCCGGTGTCGAAGGCGACGAGCTGGCGCCCCGTGTCCACGAAGGTGACCGTGAAGGGGATGGTGAGCTGGTCGGTCGGCAGGAAGGCCTCGCGCAGCACGCGCTGCACCTCCGCGAGCGGCGCGTTGCGGACGAACCCCTCCACCGGGCGGCGGAAGAAGCCGTCGTGCACCTGGGTGACGGTGAAGGAGCCCACCTTGAAGCGGTAGAAGCCCGGCGCCTGCGTCGCGGCCTGCTCCTGCGCCGCGGCGCCGCGCGGAGGCACCGGCATCGCGATCGCCCATGGCAGGCTCGCGGAGCCGAGCAGCAGGGCACGGCGCCCGGCGCGGGTCGCGGCGGAAGCGGTCATCGCTGATCCTCCCGAGGCATGTTGGGCTCGGGCAAGGGTGGAAGAGCGGCGGCGGGAATCACAAGCGATTCCGCCGGCATGGCCGCCTCGCTCGCCGGGCCCTCCTCCCTCGCCTCGCGGGATATTGAGGGACCGGCGAGGCTGGGCTAGCAGGAGAGACGCCGCGCCCGGGCGCCGGCCGTTCGCGGGCCGGGCCGCGGAAGCCGCTGCGCGCTCGCCTGCCCGGCTGTCGCAGGAATCCACGGCATCCATCCGGAGAGGGGCCCCCGCCGCGCGTGTCGAGCCAGAGCCCGCATCGCTTCGAGACGGTCGTTCCCGCCGCCGGGCCCCCGCGCGGCGGTTCCGCGAGGAGCCTCCTCGCGCGGGTGCTGCGCGCCTGGCCGGGGGCGGCGGAACGGCGCCGCCTGCGGCGGGAACTCGCCGCGCTGCGCGAGGAGATGTTCCACATCCGCGCCGAGCTCGCCCTGCTCCGCAGCCGCTACGCGCACGGCCGGCGCGAATCCTTCTCGCTCGCCGAGCTGCTGCGGCTCGGCAACAGGCGCGAGGTGGAGGCGGTGATCCGCGCCCACGCCCAGCCCCTCCCGCTGCCCGACGGCACCCTGCTCTGCCGCGTGCTCGCGCGCCACAAGCTGCTCGTCGAGGGCGGCGACGCGGGCCTTGCGCCGCATCTGCTGCTCGACGGGTTCTGGGAATACTGGGTCACGGAGTTCGTCGGCCGCAATCTCGGCCGCGGCGAGACCGCCTTCGACGTCGGCGCGGGCTACGGCTACTACAGCGTGCTGTTCGCCGATCTCGTCGGGCCGGAAGGCAGGGTGCGCGCCTTCGAGCCGAACCCGAGGATGCATGCGCTGCTGGCGCGCAGCCTGGCGCTGAACGGGCTGTCCCAGGTCAGCGCGCATGCCGCGGCGGTCGGCGCGCGCGGCGGCGGCAGGGCGTGGCTCAGCGTGCCGCGCTCCGATCCCCAGGCGGGCCATGTCCTGCCCGACACGCCGCCGGGACCGGCCACCGACCGCGAGCGGGAGGCGTACGCGGTGCCGACCGTCGCGCTGAACGATTTCGCGGCGGAGCGCGTGGATCTCGTCAAGATCGACGCGCCGGGCGCGGAGGAGGCGATCTGGCGCGGCATGCAGGGGCTGCTTGCGCGGCAGCCGCGGCTTCGCGTGCTGCTGGAATTCGACGCGCGCCGGGTGACGGAGCCGGCGGGCCTACTCGGCGAGTTCGCCCGCTGCTTCCCCCTGCGCGTGGTGGGCAGCGACGGCCGCGCGCGGCCCTGCGCAGCGGAGGAGATCCTCGGCCGCGGCGGCGCGGTGATGCTCTACCTGTCGCGGACGGAGCCGCGCTAGAGCGGAGCGCGGACGGATCGGAGACGGCCGAAGGCGTGCATCCGCTTCCGGCACGAGGGAGCGGCGCCCTCGCCGTGCGCAAAGGCGGGCGGAAGCGGCTCGCGCGCCGCCTTCGGCCGGGCGCGCCCGCGGCGGCGACCGCGGCTCAGGCGCGGCGGTCGCGGCCGCGCGCGAAGACGGCGACCGCCTCGACCTCCGCCGACCACAAGAACTGGTCCACCGGCGTGGCCGAGAGCAGCGCATAGCCGGCGCGGCGCAGCACGGCGGCGTCGCGGGCGAGCGCCGCCGGGTTGCAGGAGACGTAGACCACGCGCGGCGGCAGCGCAGCGCCGCTGCCGGCGCGGGCGATCTGCGCCATCTGCGCCGCCGCGCCGGCATGCGGCGGGTCGAGCACCAGCACCGCGAACCGGGCCAGCTCGGCCGGCGTCAGCGGCTGGCGCGCGAGGTCGCGGCGCCGCGATTCGACCCGCGCGCCGGCGCGGCGCGCCGCCGCCGCGAGCGCCGCCTCGGCCTCGGCGGCGCCCTCGAAGGCGACGGTGCGGGCGCGCGTCGCGAGCGGGAAGGTGAGGGTGCCGACGCCGGCATAGAGGTCGGCGATGCAGGCACGCGGGGGCAGCCGTTCCGGCAGGCCGGCGAGCACCGCGGCGACGATCGCCGCCTCGCCCTCTCGACTCGCCTGCAGGAAGGCGCCGGGCGGCGGCGCCACCGTCACCCCGGCGAAGCGGATGGTGGCGGGGGCGAGCTGCGCCGCGGTCTCCGGCGCCGCCGCGCCGTGGGCGTGGGCGATGCGCGGGATCGCCTGCGCCTGCGCGAAGGCGGCGAGTGCGGCGCGGTCCGCAGGGCCGAGCGGCGCGTCGGTGCGCAGCAGCAGATCGGGGCCGCCGTCGAGCAGGTTTACGATCGCCGAGCCCTCGCGCCGCAGCGCGGCAAGGCCGCGCAACGCCGCTCGCAGCGGATCGAGCAGCGCGAACAGGCGCGAATCGAGGATCTCGCAGGCGGCGAGGTCGAGGACCGCGGCGCTGGCGCGGGCATGGAAGCCGACGACGACGCTGCCGTCCGCGGCCCGGCGCAGCGCGAGATCGGCGCGGCGGCGGCTCCGCGGCGGCGTGCGGGCGGGCTCGGCCACCGCCGGATCGGCGAAGCCCGCGCGCCGCAGCGCCTCGGCGACGCGCGCGCGCTTGAAGGCGGCGTAGGGCGCGTCGGCCCAGTGCTGCAGCGCGCAGCCGCCGCAGCCGGCGCGGAACAGCGGGCAGGGAGGCGCGACGCGTTCGGGGCTCGGGGCGAGGACCGCCTCGAGCCGCGCCGCCAGGCCCTCGCCGCGGCGGCCGGCGAGGCGCGCCCGCACCCGCTCGCCCGGCAGGGCGCCGGCGACGAAGACCGGCGTGCCGTCGGGCAGCGCGGCGACGCCGTCCCCCGCGGCGCCGAGGCGGACGATCGCGAGCTCGACGCCTTCCCCGCTCACCCGCCGAAGGCGTTCAGCCCGGTCTGCGCGCGGCCGAGGATCAGCGCGTGGACGTCGTGCGTGCCCTCGTAGGTGTTGACCGTCTCGAGGTTCATGACGTGGCGGATCACGTGGTACTCGTCCACGATCCCGTTGCCGCCGTGCATGTCGCGGGCGATGCGGGCGATCTCCAGCGCCTTGCCGCAGTTGTTGCGCTTGACGAGCGAGATCATCTCCGGCGCCGCCCGGCCCTCGTCGAACAGCCGCCCGACGCGCAGCGCCGCCTGCAGGCCGAGCGCGATCTCGGTCTGCATGTCGGCGAGCTTCTTCTGGATCAGCTGGGTCGCGGCGAGGGGGCGGCCGAACATCCTCCGGTTCAGCGTGTACTCGCGCGCCGCGTGCCAGCAGAACTCGGCCGCCCCCATCGCGCCCCAGGCGATCCCGTAGCGCGCGCGGTTGAGGCAGGAGAACGGGCCGGCGAGGGACTGCACGCCCGGCAGGCGGTGCTCCTCCGGCACGAACACCTCGTCCATCATGATCATGCCGGTGACCGAGGCGCGCAGGCTGAACTTGCCCTCGATCCTCGGCGTCGAGAGGCCCTTCATCCCCCGCTCCAGCAGGAAGCCGCGCACCCGCCCCTCGTCGTCCTTGGCCCAGACGAGGCAGACATCGGCGATCGGGGCATTGGTGATCCAGGTCTTGGAGCCGGAGAGCACCCAGCCGCCCGCCACCCTGCGCGCGCGGGTGCGCATCGCCGAGGGGTCGGAGCCGGCATCGGGCTCGGTCAGGCCGAAGCAGCCGACCCATTCGCCGCTGCGCAGCCTCGGCAGGTACCTCTGCTTCTGCTCCTCCGACCCGTAGGCGTGGATCGGGAACATCACCAGCGAGGACTGCACCGAGAAGGCCGAGCGGTAGCCGGAATCCACCCGCTCCACCTCGCGCGCCATCAGCCCGTAGGCGACGTAGGAGACGCCGGCGCAGCCGTAGCCCGTGAGCGTCGCGCCGAGGAAGCCCATCTCCCCGAACTCGTTCATGATCGCGCGGTCGAAGCGCTCGTGCCGGTTGGCCTCCAGGATGCGCGGCATCAGCCGCTCCTGGCAGAACTGGCGCGCGGAGTCGCGGATCATCCGCTCGTCCTCGCTCAGCTGGGCATCAAGCAGCAGCGGGTCGTCCCAGGCGAAGGCGGGGGCGGAGCGCCTGGTGGCGGCGGTGTCGGTCATCGGCATCTCCTCGCTCGGTCCGGCGTCTCGGGCGGCGGGCGGGCGCGGAACATGCCCCCGCCGGCGAGGTCTGGCAACGCGCGGACCGGTGCGGCCGGCGGCGGCGGGGGTGGCGCCGCACCGCCGCGGAACGGATCAGGCCGCCTCGGCCTCGGGCGACTCCACCGCGCCGCGGCGCGGGCGCGGGATCGGGATGGTCATGAAGGCCGGCACCGCGTCGCCGAAGCCGCGGACGCTGGGGCCGAGGTCGCGCTCCTCGCGCGCCGCGGGCGCCGCGCGCGGCTCGCCGCGGCCGCGCCCGGCGCGCTCGCCCTCGGCCGCCGCCGGCCGCTCGGGCCGCTTGCGCTCGGGCCGGGGCGCGCGTTCGGCCGGTTCCTTCGCGCCGGCGGCGGCGGGCGCCGCCT
>NZ_JAHZUY010000026.1 GCF_019458025.1 Caldovatus aquaticus
CCACGGCGGCTCCGCCGCCGGCGGTTCCGGCGGCGCCAGCGGCCCCGGGTCGCGGCCGCCCGCGAAGCGCACCAGCGCGGCGATGCGCTGCGCGATCGGCGGATGCGTCGCCATCAGCGCGCCCCCCAGCGCCCCCTCCTCGTCGTCGAGGAACAGCGCGCGCACCTGGCGCGGCACCTCGGGCATGGCGGAATGGCCTTCCACCTTGCGCAGCGCGCCGATCATCGCGTCCGGGTCCTGCGTCAGCGCGACCGCCCCGGCGTCGGCCAGGAATTCGCGGTTGCGCGACAGCGCCATGCGCAGCACCACGGCGAGCCCCCAGGCGAGCGCGATCAGCGCCAGCCCGGCCAGCGCCAGCGCGGCGTTGCCGCCGCCCTCGCGCCGGCCCGGGGAGGAGCGGTAGCGCACCCGCCCCGTCCCGCGCAGCACCATGTCGGCGACCAGGCCGATGATGCCGGCGAAGACCGCCGCGATCAGCCCGAGCCGCGCATCGCCGTTGCGGATGTGCGTCAGCTCGTGCGCCAGCACCGCCGTGAGTTCGCGGTCGTCGAGCGCGTCCATCAGCCCCCGGGTCACCGTGACCGAGGCCGCCCCCGGCCGCAGCCCGGCGGCGAAGGCGTTGCGCGCGCCGGACTCGATCACCGCGAGCCGCGGCATCGGCAGGCCGCGCGCGATGCAGAGGGTCTCGAGCGCGTTCCACAGCCGCGGCTCCTGCTTCCGCGTCACCGGATGGGCCCCGCTCGCCCAGTCCATCAGCCGGTCGGAGAAGCGCCAGGCGATGCCGAACCAGGCGGCGGCGGCGAGGAGCGAGAGGCCGAGGATCCAGGGCAGGCTGCGCAGCGCCTCCCGCACCCCGTCCCCGAACCCCCGCGCCTGGGCCGAGGCGAGCAGCAGCGCCAGGCCGAAGCCGAGGACCGCGAGCAGCGCCGGGAAGCCGGCGAGCAGCAGCGCCGACTTCCAGAGGTTGTTCCAGATGTAGGTGCGGAGCCCGACCGCCCCGACCACCGCGCCCGCCCCCGCTCCGCCGCGGTCAGAACCTCACCTGGGGCACCGTCTGCACCGCCGTGCGCTCCGCCTCCGGCACCTCGAAGAAGCCACGCTGCCGGAAGCCCAGGGCGCCGGCGAAGAACACCGCGGGGATCGATTCGGTCATCGCGTTGTATTCCGCGACCGCGTTGTTGTAGAAGCGGCGCGCCGCGGCGATCTTGTTCTCGAGGTCGGCGAGCTCGCTCTGGAGCTGGAGGAAGCTGGTGTTGGCCTTGAGGTCCGGATAGGCCTCCGCCAGCGCGAACAGCCGGCCGAGCGCGCCGGCGAGCTGGCCCTCCGCCGCCCCCTGCGCCTCCGGCCCCCGCGCCGCCGCCGCCGCGTTGCGCGCCTGGATCACCGCGTCCAGCGTGCCGCGCTCATGCGCCGCGTAGCCCTTCACCGTCTCGACCAGGTTGGGGATCAGGTCGTGGCGCTGCTTGAGCTGCACGTCCACGTCCGACCACGCCTGCGCGGTCGCCTGGCGCAGCGCGACCAGCCGGTTGTACGCGACGATCAGCCAGAGCAGCAGCAGCACGACCAGGCCGAGGACGATCCAGCCGAGCATGGGGGCGCGTTCCCTTCGCGTATCGGGCAAGTCTAACTGCGGGGCCGGAACAAGTCATTCCCGCAGATCGCCCCGCTCCCCCGGCCGGCCCCGCGCCGCTCACGCCGGCAGCGTCACCAGCGCGCTCAGCCCCCCGCCGCCTCGGTTCCTCAGCACCACGTCGCCGCCGTGCGCGCGCAGGATGTTGCGCGCGATCGGCAGGCCGAGACCGGCGCCGCCGGTCTCGCGGTTGCGGCTCGTCTCCAGCCGGCGGAAGGGCGCGAATACGGCCTCCAGCTCGTCCTCGGGGATGCCGGGGCCGTCGTCCTCGACCGCGAGCCGCACCGTGCCGCCCTCCGGCGGCGAGAGCGCGATGCGCGCCGACCCGCCGTAGGCGAGCGCGTTGCGCACCAGGTTGGCGAGGGCGCGCTTCAGCGCCACCGGGCGGGCGCGCACCGTCAGCCGCTCCGGTCCCTCGTAGGCGATGCGCTCGGCGGCCTCCGGCTGCGCGTCCGCCGCCTCGTCGAGCACCGTGCGGCAGAGCGCGGCGAGGTCCACCGGCGCCGCCGGCTCGGCCGCCGCGTCGTCGCGCGCGAAGGCGAGGGTCGCCGCGATCATCGCCTCCATCTCGTCGAGGTCGGCGAGCATCTTGCGCCGCTGCTCCTCGTCCTCGAGGAACTCCGCGCGCAGCCGGAGCCGGGTGATCGGCGTGCGCAGGTCGTGGCCGATCGCGGCGAGCATCTGCGTGCGGTCGGCGACGAAGCGGCGGATCCGCTCGGCCATGGTGTTGAACGCGCGGGCGGCGGTCGCGATCTCGCTCGGGCCGCGCTCGTCGAGCGGGGGGGCGTTCACGTCGCGGCCCAGCCGCTCGGCCGCCTCGGCCAGCACCCGCACCGGGCGCGTCAGGCGCGCCACCGCCCAGACGATCAGCCCCGCCGCGGCGAGGGTCATGGCGAGGAAGGCGAGGAGGAAGCTCTCCGAGTGCCAGGGCCGGGGCGGCGGCAGCGCGACGCGCAGGTTCAGCCACTCCCCGTCCGGCAGGCGGAGCGAGGCGAGGAAGCCGTCCGGCCCGTTCCCGGCCACGCGGATCTCGCGCGGGCGCATCCGCGGCGGCCCGAGGGCGAGGAGATCCAGCCGGAACATCCGGACCACCTCCGGCGGCGGCGGCGCCATCGGCGCGCGCACCAGCGGGCGCTCCGACAGCTCCGCGCCGAGCCCGGGCGGCAGATCGAGGTCGGCGAGCAGCGCCGCGCGGCGGTCGGCGGGCGCGAGCAGGGCCGTGCGCCAGGCGCCGAAGGCGCGCGCCGAGACCTCGCGCGCCTGCACGATGCGCTGCAGGTCCACGCGGTCCAGCGCGTGGATGGTGAGGCCCGCCGCCTGCACCACCGCCAGCGCCAGGATCAGCACCAGCGCGGTGCGCGCCCCGAGGCTGCGCGGCAGCCAGCGGCCCGGCCGCCGCGTCTCCCGTCGTTCCGCGGGGGCCTCCCGCGCCATCTCAGCGCAGCCGCTCGACCTCGGCGGCGAGGACGTAGCCGCCGCCGCGCACGGTCTTGATGAGCTGCGGGTTGCGCCCGTCGTCCTCGAGCTTGCGGCGCAGCCGCGACACGGCGACGTCGATCGCGCGGTCGAACGGCCCGGCCTGGCGGTTGTGCAGCAGGTCCATCAGCATGTCGCGCGTCAGCACGCGGTTCGGGCGCTCGAGCAGGATCACCAGCAGCTCGTACTCGCCGCCGGTGAGCGGCACCTCCGTCCCCTCGGGGTCGAGCAGGCGGCGGCGCGCCGGCTCCAGCGTCCAGCCGGCGAAGCGGATCGCCCGCGGCGGCGGCTCCTTGCGCGCGCCGGGCTCGCCGCCGGTGCGGCGCAGCACGGCGCGAATGCGCGCGAGCAGCTCGCGCGGGTTGAAGGGCTTCGGCACGTAGTCGTCGGCGCCGAGCTCGAGGCCGACGATGCGGTCCGTCTCCTCCCCCATCGCCGTCAGCATCACGATCGGCACCTCGGACTGGGCGCGCAGCCAGCGGGCGAAATCGAGCCCGGACTCGCCCGGCAGCATCAGGTCCAGCACCACCAGGTGGTAGCGGCCGAGCGGCCAGAGGCGCCGGGCCTCGCGCGCGTCGCGGGCGGCGGAGACGCGCATGCCCTGGCGCTCGAGGAATTTCGAGAGGAGGTCGCGGATCTCGCGGTCGTCGTCCACCACCAGGATGTGCGGCGGCGCCTGGGGCGGCGGAGGCGGCGTCTCTCGGTCCATCGCGCCTGTTACATAGCGCGCGCCGCCCGCCGTGCACCGGCGCGTGTTGCGGACTGTTGCGGGGCGGCGTGGCCGTTGCGGAGCGTTGCAATCCCGGCATTCCGGCCCGGCATTCCGGCCGGCGCCGGGGGCTTCCATCCGGGGCGGCGGCACACCAGATAGGGGCTGCAGGAGCGATCGGCGCGACTGAACGGCCTCTCCCCCCGGCCGGCGCCGATGCGCTAAGGCGGCGGGGATGTGCCCCCCCGACTTCGCATCCCCGCCGCCGCCTTCTTCTCCCCCCTGGGTGCGCACCGGCCTGGCCGCGCTGGCCGCGGCCGATCCCGATCTCGCCCGCATCGAGCCGGCCGCCGGCCCGCTGCCCTGGCGCACGCGCGATCCGGGCTTTCCCGGGCTGCTGCGCGCGATCTGCGGGCAGATGATCTCGAACCGGGCGGCGGCCGCGATCTGGTCCCGGCTGCGCGCCCTGCCCGGCGCGCTGGACCCGGCGGGGCTGCTCGCCCTGCCGGACGCGGCGCTGCGCGGCGCCGGCCTCTCCCGCCCCAAGGTCGCCCATGCGCGCGCGCTGGCCGAGGCCTGCGCGAGCGGCCGTCTCGACCTCGCCGCGGTGGCGCGGATGGAGGACGAGGCGGCGATCGCCGCGCTCTCCGCCGTGCCGGGCCTCGGCCGCTGGACCGCGGAGATCCACCTGCTGTTCGGCCTGCAGCGGCCGGACGTGTTCCCCGCCGGCGACCTCGCCCTCGCCGCGGGGGCGGCGCATCTGAAGGGGCTGGCGGCGCGGCCGGCTCCGGAGGCGCTGCGGGCGATGGCCGAGGCCTGGCGGCCCTGGCGCTCGCTGGCGGCGCGGCTGCTCTGGCACCACTGGCGCTTCGTGACGGGGCGGCCGGCGGGCGAGGCGCCGTAGGGGCGGGCCGCGGGACAGGCGGGCGCGCGCCGGTCCGCGCGCGGTTCGCGCCCCCGGCCCCGGCACAGTAGGCGCCGCGCCGCATCGGTGCGATACGGGCCCGGATGGACCTGCCGCTTTCGCCCCGCATCCGCGCCACCGATGCCCCGCCGATCCCCGCCGCGCGCGCCTGGGCGGCGCGCTATGCCGGCGCGGCCGGGCCGCTGCTCGACCTCACCCAGGCGGTGCCCGGCTACCCGCCGCATCCCGACCTGCTCCTGCGGCTGGCCGCGGCGGCGGGCGACCGCGCCTCGGCCGGCTACGGCCCGATCGACGGCGAGCCCGCGCTGCGCGAGGCCCTCGCCGCCGACATCGCGCGCACCTATGCCGCGCCGGTCACCGCCGCCGACGTCGCCATCACCGCCGGCGGCAACCTTGCCTTCACCATGGCGATGGCGGTGCTGGCCGGCGAGGGCGAGGCGGTGCTGCTGCCCACTCCCTGGTACTTCAACCACCGCATGGCGCTGTCCCTGCTCGGCATCGCGGCGATCCCGCTGCCCTGCCGCGCCGAGGACGGCTTCCTGCCCGATCCCGGCCGCGCCGCCGCGCTGCTGCGCGAGGCCCCGCGCGTCCGCGCGGTCGTGCTGGTCACGCCCAACAACCCGACCGGCGCCGCCTACCCGCCCGAGGTGATCGCGCGCTTCGCCGCGCTGTGCCGCGACCATCGCGCCTGGCTGGTGCTGGACGAGACCTACCGCGACTTCCTGCCCGAGCCGGCAGGCCCGCCGCACGGCCTGTTCGCCGAGGCCGGCTGGCGCGAGGAGGGCGGCGTGGTGCAGCTCTACTCCTTCTCCAAGGCCTATTGCGTGCCCGGGCACCGGGTCGGCGCGATCCTCGCCGGGCCGGCGTTCCGCGGGGCGCTGATGAAGGCGCTCGACACCATGCAGATCTGCGCCCCGCGCGCGGCGCAGGCGGCGCTCGCCTGGGCGGTCGAGGGGCTGCGCGGCTGGCGCGCCGGAAACCGCGCGCTGATGGCGGAGCGCGCCGCCGCCTTCCGCCGCGCCGTCGCCGCGCTGCCGGGCTGGCGGCCCGACGCGCTCGGCGCCTATTTCGCCTACCTGCGCCTGCCGGAGGGCGCGCCGGACGCGCTCGAGGCCGCGGAACGCCTGGCCGTGGAGGGCGGGCTGCTCGCCCTGCCCGGCCCGTTCTTCGGGCCGGGGCAGGAACGGCACCTGCGCCTTGCCTTCGCCAATGCCGGCCTCGAGGCGATCGCGGCGGTTCCCGCACGCCTGCTGCGGGCGCTGCCTGGCAGCGCCGCGTCCGACCCCGTGGCGTAGCGGCCCGCGGCGCCGGCCGGCGCGACGAGCCGCGGGCCTGCCCCGCCCGCCAGCCGTCCGCCGCCTAGAGCGAGGCCCGCCGCATCCGCTGGCGGACGACCGCATCCTCCACCAGGCGGCGGTCGCGCTCCTCCATGCGCCGGTTTCGCACCACCAGCACCGCCCAGCCGACCGCAATCGCCCAGGTCAGCAGCCCCGGCACGAAGGGCATCACCAGCAGCACCAGCCCCAGCACCCAGAGGAGGAAGTTGAACACCGCCTGGAACGGCCGGCCCGCGAACAGGATCGCCAGCGGCGGGACCAGGATGGCGAGGAGATACATCATGGCGACCTCCTAACCGCCCGCCCCGCCCCCGGTTGCACGCGGCCCGCCGCGCGCCTCAGAACCCCTCCAGCACGACCTTGCCGATCATCCGCCCGCTCTCGACCATCGCGTGCGCACGGATCAGGTGCTCGGCGTCGATGCGGCCCAGGCGCTCGGTCACGGTGGTGCGGAGGACGCCGGTGTCCACGAGGTGCGCCACCTCGTCGAGCAGCCGGTGCTGCTGGATCATGTCCGGGGTCTGATGGACGGGGCGGGCGAACATCGACTCCCAGGCCAGGAACGCCGCCTTCGGCTTGAGGCGCGACACCTCCGCGCCGTCGAGGTCGTCTATCACGCAGATGCCGCCCTGCGGCGCCAGCAGCTCGCACAGCGCGTTCCAGTGGCGCGGCGTGTGCGTCACCGCGAACACGTAGGGGATCGGCACGCCGAGCGCCTTCGCCTGCCGCGCCAGGTCCTGCGAATGGTCGAGCACGACATGCGCCCCCATGCTCTCGCACCAGGCGCGGCTCTCGGGCCGCGAGGCGGTGGCGATCACCTTGAGCCCGGTCAGCCGCCGCGCGAGCTGGATCGCGATCGAGCCGACGCCGCCGGCGCCGCCGGTGATCAGCACCGCCCCGCCCTCGGCCGGCTTGCCGCGCGGGATGCGCAGCCGGTCGAACAGCGCCTCCCACGCCGTGATCGCGGTCAGCGGCAGCGCCGCCGCCTCGGCGAAGGAGAGCGTCCGCGGCTTGTGGCCGACGATCCGCTCGTCCACCAGGTGGAACTCGGCGTTGGTGCCGGGCCGGTTGACGGAGCCGGCGTAGAATACTTCCGCCCCGAGCGGGAACAGGACCGCCTCCGGCCCCTTGGCGCGCACGATGCCGGCGGCGTCGAAGCCGAGCACGCGCGGCTCGCCGGCCGGGTCGGCGCTGCGGCGGAGCCTGGTGTCCACCGGATTGACGCTGACCGCGCGCACCTCGACCAGCAGGTCGCGCCCCTTCGGCGCGGGCGGGTCGGGCAGGGTGAGGTCGAGCAGCGCCTCCTCGTGCGCGACCGGATGGCAATGGGTGTAGCCGACGGCCTTCATGGGCTCCTCCCTGGGCGCCACCCGAGGAGATGGCGCGGCGCCGGCGCCGGGCCAGGGGGCCTCGCCACGGCTTGTCGGCCGGCCCGCCTGCCGGCAGCATCCGCCGGCGATGGCGGCGGCGACGCGGCGTCTCATCCTGGTGGTCGGCAGCGGCGCCTTCGCCGGCGCGCTCGCGACCCGCGTGACCGATCCGCTGGTCGGCGTGATCGCGGGCGATCTCGGCGTGCCGGTGGCGACCGCGGCCCTGCTCGCCAGCGCCTACGCGCTGCCGCTCGCGGGCGTGCAGCCCGTGCTCGGGCCGCTCGCCGACAGCCTCGGCAAGCGGCGGGTGATGGCGGCGGGGCTGGTGGTGATGGCGCTGGCGCTCGCGGCCTCCGCCCTGGCGCCGGGGTTCGGCGCGCTGTTCGCCGCGCGCATGCTGGCCGGGGCGGGCTCGGGCGCGACCATGCCGCTCGCCATGGCGCTGATCGGCGACACGGTGCGCCTCGAGGAGCGCCAGGTGGCGCTGAGCCGGCTGCTGCTCTTCGCCATCAGCGGCCAGGTGGCGGGCGGGGCGGTCGCGGGGGTGCTGGAGGCGCATCTCGGCTGGCGCGGCGTGATGGCGCTGTGCGCGGCGGTCGCCCTCCTCGCCGCCTGGGTGGTGCGCAGCGCGCCGCTGCCCGGGGTGCCGGAGACGGCGGCCGGGCGGTTCAGCCTCGCCCAGGCGCTCGGCCGCTACCGGACCATCCTCGCGAACCGCGCCGCGCTCGAACTGTATGCCGCCGTGGCCCTCGAGGGGGCGGTGGTGTTCGGCAGCTTTCCCTTCTTCGCCGCCCTCCTCGCCGCGCGCGGGATCGGCGGGGTGGCGGAAGCCGGCCTCGCGATCGGCGCCTTCGGGGCCGGCGGCTTCGTCTATGCCGCGCTGGCGCGGCCGCTGCTCGCCCGCTGCGGCCAGGCCCGGATGGTGCGGGCCGGCGGCGCGCTGGGGGCGGCGGCGCTGCTCGGCCTGGCCGCGGCGCCGGCCTGGTGGGGCTTCGCGGCGGCGGCGCTGGCGCTCGGCGTCGGCTTCTACATGGTCCACGGCTCCATCCAGACGCGGGTGACGGAGGTGGCCCCGGCGGCGCGGGCCTCGGCGATGGCGCTGCACGCCTGCGGGTTCTTCGTCGGCCAGTCGCTCGGGCCGGTCCTGTTCGGCGCCGGGCTGCGGGAGCTCGGCGCCGGGGCGACGCTGGCGCTGTTCGCCGCCGCGCTGGCCGGGCTCGGCCTGGTGCTCGGGCGGCGCCCGGGCTGAGCCGGGGCGGCACCGGGCCGCCCCGCCGCCGGCCGATGCGGCCGGGCTTGCGGAACGGAAGGGGACAATCCGCCGAACGCGCCCGCGGAAAGATCATGGCAATTCAGGCCCCTGCCACGAGTCGCGCGAACGAATCGCTGACCCCGGCGCGATGGCCGTGACCCGTTCTCCACCCCCCAGCCCTGGGGGATCGCCGGCGCCGCGGCACACAAGCGCGTTCGCGCCCGGGGGCGGCTCCCGTCCCGTGTCCGCGGAGCCGCTCCGCGCCCTGGCGGAGCGCGGCCGTCCGCGGCCGGCGCCCGCGGGTCAGAAGTCGCTGACCCGCCCCTTGCGCTCCCAGTCGCCGTAGCGGGTGGGCTCGGGGCCGCTCGGGCCGCCGATCTCCCTCGCCCGGGGCGGCTGCGGCGGCGGGTCGCCCGCCGGGGGGAGCTGCGGGTCGCCGGGCAGGGGTGCCTCCGGCCCGGGCGGGTCCTCCACGGGCATCTCCGGAAGGTCCGGCGTGGGGGGCGGGGTCGGCCGGCCCGGCGGCATGGGCGCCGGCGGCGCCGCGGGGTCCGGCGCGGTCGGCACCGACGCCGCGCCGGCGGGACGAGGGGCGTCGGGGGCGGCGGGAACCCGCCCCCCTTGTTCGCGCGTGTTCATGCCTATCATCTGGGGTGCCCCCCGGGCTGCGGCACCCGCCCCACGGCGGTCCGCGGCCCGGCGGGGCCGGTGCGGCGCGAGGACCGGAGCTCGGCGATCATGCGGGGATATCTGCGCACGGCGGTTCTGCTGGCGGGGCTCACCGCGCTCTTCGTCGGCGTCGGCTACGCCGCCGGCGGGCGCCAGGGGATGGTGATCGCCTTCCTGCTCGCCTGCGCCACCAACCTCTGGGCGTGGTGGAACAGCGACCGGGTCGTGCTGGCCATGCACAACGCCCAGCCGATCGGCCCCGGGGACGCGCCGCGGCTGTACCAGATCGTCGCGCAGCTCGCGGCCAACGCCGGGCTGCCGGTGCCGGCGCTCTACGTGATCCACGAGGACCAGCCCAACGCCTTCGCCACCGGGCGCGATCCGCAGCACGCGGCGGTCGCCGTGACCACCGGCCTGCTCGACCTGCTGGACGAGGACGAGGTGGCGGGCGTGATCGCGCACGAGCTCGCGCACATCAGGAACCGCGACACGCTGATCATGACCGTCACGGCGACCATCGCCGGCGCGATCGGCATGCTGGCGCAGTTCGGCTTCCTGTTCGGCGGCCGGGACGAGAACGGCCGGCAGAACCCGTTCGGGCCGATCGGCCTCCTCCTGCTGCTGGTGGTGGGGCCGATCGCGGCGATGATCGTGCAGTTCGCGATCAGCCGCTCGCGCGAGTACGAGGCCGACCGCGGCGGCGCCGAGATCAGCGGCATGCCGCGGGCGCTGGCGAGCGCCCTGCTCAAGCTCGAGCACTACAAGCAGGGCCTCGTGAACCACACGGCGGAGGCGCATCCGGCGAGCGCGCACCTGTTCATCGTCAACCCGCTCTCGGGCGCGCGGATGGACCACCTGTTCTCGACCCACCCGAGCACCGAGGACCGCGTCCGCGCGCTCGAGGCGATCGCGCGCGAGATGGAGGCGGCGCGCGCCGCGGCCGGCCGGGCCGGCCCCGGGCCCTGGGGCGGCGCCGCGCGCGGCGGCCGGCGCAACCCCTGGAGCTGAGGCTGGACGATCCGCCCCGCCTGTGCTGCATCGGTCGGCGCTGCGTCCTGCGGGAGGATTCGCCGATGGCCTCGCCCCGTCCGGCGCCGAGCCGGCGCCAAGTCCTGTGCGGCCTCGCCGCCGCGAGCCTCGCCGCCCTGGCGTCCGGCGCGCGGGCGCAGGGCGGTGCGGAGGCGGCGGCGTGGCCGCAGCGCCCGGTCCGGGTGATCGTGCCCTTCCCGGGCGGCTCGACGCCCGACATCGCGGCGCGCGCCGTGGCGCAGCACTTCCAGCAGGTGTTCGGCCAGCCCTTCGTGCCGGACAACCGCGCCGGCGGCGGCGGCACGATCGGCACCGACGCGATCGCCAAGGCGACCGACGGGCACACCATCGGCGTCTCGATCGGCGGCCCCGCCAGCACGGCGAGGATCCTCAACCCGGCGCTGCCCTACGACCCGGCGACCGACCTCGCGCCGGTCTCGCTGCTGACGCGCCTGCCCTTCGTCCTCGTCGTGCATCCCTCGGTGCCGGCGCGCAGCGTCGCCGAGCTGGTGGCGCACGCGAAGGCGCATCCGGGGGCGCTGAACTACGGCTCGGTCGGCGCCGGCACGCTCGGCCACCTGCTGATGGCGGAGCTGGCGGCGCGGCACGGGCTGGAGATGACGCACGTGCCCTACCGCTCGGTGCCGCAGGCGGTGACGGAGCTGGTCGCCGGGCGCATCCAGGCGATGTTCGCCGCCTCCGGCGCGGTGCTCGGCCAGGTGCGGGAGGGGACCGTGCGCGGCCTCGCCGTCAGCTCCGACACCCGCTTCGCCGCGGTGCCCGACCTGCCGACGCTGCGCGAGGCGGGCGAGCCGGTCGAGGGCGCCTACGGCTGGATCGGCCTGTTCGCCCCGCCGGGCACGCCGCCCGAGCGGGTGGCGCGCCTCGCGGCGGAGGCCGGGGCGGCGCTCGCCGCGCCGCAGACCCGCCGTGCCCTGGAGGCGGCCGGGTTCGAGGTCGTGGGCAGCGATCCGCTCGCGCTGCGCATGCTGGTCGCGGCCGAGATCGGACGCTGGGGGCCGCTGATCCGCCGCCTCGGCATCCGGCCGGAGAGCTGACGGCGCGCCGTCGCCCGCGGGGGCGGCGCCCGGCCTCGCCCCCGATGCGGGCCGCCGTCGCCGCCCGCGGCAGGGGAGGAGCAAACGCATGCAGATCGGGTTCAACCTGCCCAACAGCGGGCCGATGGCGGAGCCGGAGACCATGGCCCGCGTCGCCCGGCTCGGCGAGGAGCTGGGCTTCGACTACCTGACCCTCACCGACCATATCGCCCTGCCCGACACCGGCGTGCCGGGCTACCCCTACTCGGATTCCGGCGCCTTCTACGAGCCGGAGCCCGGACGCCGCCTCGAGCAGCTCACCGCCGCCGCCTGGATCGCCGCCAGGACCGGGCGCATCCGCCTCGTGCTCGCGGTGCTGGTGGTGCCGCACCGGCCGGCGGTGCTGGCGGCGAAGATGCTCTCCACGCTCGACGTGCTCTCCGGCGGGCGGCTCACGGTCGGCATCGGCGCGGGCTGGCTGCAGGCCGAGCTCGACGCGGTGGCGACGACGCCCTTCGCCGAGCGCGGCGCGGTGACCGACGAGTACGTGGACGCGATGCGCCGGCTGTGGACCGAGGACAAGCCGAGGATCGCCGGGAAATACGTCCGCTACGACGGGCTGGTGATGGAGCCGAAGCCGCTGCAGAAGCCGCACCCGCCGATCTGGGTCGGCGGCGAGAGCGGCCCCTCGATGCGCCGCGCCGCCCGGGTGGGCGACGCCTGGTATCCGATCGGCAGCAACAAGGCGCACCTGCTCGACACGCTGCCGCGGCTGGAGGCGGGGATCGCGAAGCTGCGCCGGCTCGCCGAGGCGGCGGGGCGCGATCCGGAGCGGATCGGCGTGGCCTATCGCGTCAAGCGCCACGGCCACGAGGCGCCGCCGGCGAGCGACGGCCACCGCCGGCTGTTCACCAACGGCATCGCCAACGTCATCGCCGACATCAAGGCGCTGCGCGCGCTCGGCGTGACCGCGATAGACTTCGACTTCGAGGGGCGCGAGGCGGAGAAGTCCATGGCCGACATGCGCCGGTTCCGCGCCGAGGTGATGGACCGGATCTGAGGCGCGGCGGCGGCGGCGCTCAGCCCCGCGCCGCCGCGTCGCGCAGGAAGCGCAGCAGCAGCGCCGTCACCTCCTCCGGCCGCTCCTGCTGCACCCAGTGCCCGGCGCCCTCGACGAGGTGGCAGCCGAGCATGCGCGTGCAGGCGCTCTCCTGCATGCGCTCGATCGCGCCCGGGACCTGGTGGATGCCCCAGTCGCTGCGGCCCGCGACGAAGAGCGAGGGAACGTCGATCGTGCGGCCGGAGAACACCTCCAGCTCGCCGGCGTAGCGGCCGGTGGTGCGGCAGCGGTACCAGTTGAGCCCGCCCTGGAAGCCGGTGCGGGCGTATTCGCCGGCATAGACCGCGAGCTCCGCCTCCGGCAGCCAGCGGCAGGCGGCGATCTGCTCCGCCGAGGGCATCTCGCGTGCCACCGTCGCCGCCATGCCCTCGTGCAGGTCCATGATGTAGTAGGTCGGCATCTGCGCCAGCGCCTCCGCGGTCCAGCCGGCGAGGCGGAAGGGGCGGTTGCCCGGCCAGTCGGCGCTCTTGTGGTGGAAGTAGGCGCGCAGGAAGGCGTGCACGCCCTGCGGGCAGCGCCACATGTCCTCGTTGGCCTCGCGCGTCGCGTAGTACCACTGGTAGTGCTTGCGCGGGCGCGGCAGCGCGGCGAGCGCGGCGTGGATGTCCGGGCCGGGCGGCGCGCCGCGCGCCTCCCCGAAGGGGATCGCGGGCGGGCCGGCGAAGGGCGCGCTCATCAGCGCGACGGCGCGGAAGACGTCGGGGCGCACCAGGGCGCACCAGGCGGCGACCGAGGCGCCGAAGTCGTGTCCCACCACCGCGGCGACCTCGCGATGGCCGAGCGCGAACACCAGCCCCATCGCGTCGCGCACCAGGTTGAGCATGCGGAAGGGCGCGAGGTCGGCGTCGTAGTCGGCGCTCCAGCCCGTCGTGCGGCCGTAGCCGCGCTGGTCCGGGGCGACGACGTGGTAGCCCGCGGCGGCGAGCGCCGGCATCACCTTGCGCCAGGAATAGGCCAGCTCCGGGAAGCCGTGCAGCAGCAGGAGAAGGGGCCGGCCCGGGGGATCGAAGCCGGCCTCCAGCACGTGCAGGCGCAGCCCGTTGACGCCCTCGACGAAGCGCGCGCGGACGCCGGGCGGCAGGGTCGGGTCGGCGAGCGGGGGCAGGTCGGTCATCGCCGCGCTCCCCCGTCCTCACTCCCGCCAGGGGTGCTGGTTCCAGAGCCGCTGGTAGTGCTCGCGCAGCGCCATCAGCTCCTTGCGGTAGTCGTCCGGGCCGAGGTAGCGCAGCGGCAGCGCCTGCGCGCGGGCGAGGCGCAGGAATTCCGGGTCCTGCAGCGCCGCCCGCGCGGCGGCGGCGAGGCGCTCCAGCGCCTCGCGCGGCACGCCCGCCGGCGCGGCGAGTCCGCGCATCGAGCCCTCGATCAGGTCGAAGCCCTGTTCGCGGAAGGTCGGCACCTCGGGGGCCTCGGACCAGCGCCGCTCGCCCATCTGGCCGAGCGAGCGGAGCTGGCCCTGGCGCATGTCGGCGAGCCCCTCGGCGATGTTCATCGCCGCGACGGTGATGCTGCGCGAGAGCACCGCGTTCTTCACCGGCGCGCTGCCGGCGAAGGGGACGTGGGTCAGGCGCACGCCGGTCAGGCGCTGGAAGGCGAGCATCGCCAGGTGGTCGTCGGAGCCGATGCCGCTGGTGCCGACGCTGACGCGCTCCGGGTTGGCGCGGGCGTAGGCGACGAGGTCGGCGAGGCTGCGGATCGGGCTGTCGGCGGTGACGAAGAAGCTTCCCGGGTCGTCCACCACGTTGGCGACCGGGGCGAAGTCCTCGAGCCGGAAGCGCGCCTGCGGCCGCTCGATCGGGATGGTGACGATGGTGGGCGTGTTGATGAAGCCGAGCGTGAGGCCGTCCGCCCGCGCGCGGGCGAGCTCGGTGAAGCCGATCTCGCCGCCGGCGCCGGGGCGGTTGATGACGGCGATCGGCTGGCCGAGGTCGCGCTCGAGGAAGCGGGCGAGGGTGCGCGCGGCGACGTCCGTGCCGCCGCCGGCGGGATAGGCGACGATCATCGTCATCGGCCGCTCCGGCCGCCACGGCTGCGCCTGCGCCCGCGCCGGGCGGGCGCGCGTCGTGGCGGCGGCGGCGAGGCCGAGAAGCAGGCGGCGGCGATCGGGCATCGTGTCTCCTCCCGGGGCGCGCCGGACGCGGGGCGCCGCGGCGGCGGCCGGAGTATGCGGCCGCCGCGGCGCCGTGACCAGGACGGCTGCCGCGCCCGGACCCCGCGGCCCCGCGCGGCGCCGCGCCTCAGGGGAAGGTGACGTTGGTCAGGCTGCAGGTGTTGACCCGCCGCCGCTCCTGCGCCGAGTTGTCGTCGTACACGACGCGGATGTCGTAGAGGCACTCGCCCAGCGGCAGCCGCACCGCGAAGCTCTGCCCCGGCGGCAGCACGTTCTGGCCGAGGCGGTCCGGCCCCCAGTTGTTGTCGCTCGACGGCGAGGCGTAGATCTCCATGATCGTCCGCCCGCTGTTGTTGACCAGGTTGAAGGACGGGTTCTGGGTCTGCGCCGCGGCGGGAGGCGCCGCCTGGGCCTGGCTGCCGAACACCACCTCGGTCAGGCTGCAGGTGTTGACGCGCCGCCGCTCCTCGGCGTTGCCGTTGGCATAGACGACGCGGATGTCGTTCACGCACTCCTGCCCGGGGGGGATGCGGACGGGGAAGGCCTGGCCGTCCGGCAGCACGTTCCGCCCGAGCCAGTCGCGGCCCCAGGTGTCCTGGCTGGCCGGCGAGACGTAGATCTCGTTGATCGTCTGGCCGCTGCGGTTGACCAGGTTGAACGACGGGTCGTTGGACTGCGCCGCCGCGGGTCCGGCGAGGGCGGCAAGGCCGAGCGCCGCCGCGACGCAGGCGGCGAGGCGAGCGCCGCTGCGGCGTCGCCGCCCCTGGAAGGCGAGGAGGAAACGGTTCGGCATGGCCAGTCGCGGTCCTTTCCCTGCGCGTCTGTGCGGTGGCGGGGCGGGTCCGCGCCGACCCCCGCCTTCGCCCGCCCCCGCCCGGGGGCGCCTCCGGCCGGCCGGCGGCGGGCCGCGGCTTTTCCGGCGCGCGGCGGTCCGCTTCTCGCCGGTCCGGCGCCGATAATGCGCGATCACGCCGAGACCGGAAAGGCCGTTGCCGCGGCAGGCGCGCGCGGCGGCCCCCTCGGCCCGGCTCAGGACGCGAAGCGGGCGAGTCCCCTCTCCAGCGCGGCCAGCGCCTCGCCGAGAGCCGCCTCGGCCGCCGCGGCGACGCGCTCGGGCGGGGGGCTGCCGCCCCCCGTCCCGCCGTCGGGGGCCGCGTCCCGCGGCAAGGCCGCCTCGCCGCGCGGCGTGAGCTGCGCCAGCACCCGCCCCCCCCGGTCGAGCAGCACGCCGGCCAGCGCGGCGCGCGCGACGCCCCGCCCGTCGGCGCGGATCTCCGCCTGCAGCGCGGTCAGCTCGATCTCCAGGACCAGATCGGCCTCGGCCCGCGAGCCGGGGCTGGTGACCGCGGCGAACAGGCCGGATTCGGAGAGCCAGCGGCGGATCGCCTCCTCCGCCAGCTCGGCCGGCGGCGCCGCCCATTCGTTGTAGAAGTCCACCTGCACGCTGCCGTCGGGGCGCAGCGTGCGCAGGCCGCGCTGCTCGAGCCCCGGCGCGGCGCGGACGAGCCGCAGCAGCAGCACCTTGCGCCCGGCGCCGCCCGGCGCCGCGGCGCCGCCGGGCCGCCGCGGCGACAGGGTGAAGCGCCGCGTCTCCACGTAGGGCCGCTCGGGCAGCACGCTGCACCCGCCCGCGAGCGCCGCGGCCGCCGCGGCGGCGAGGCGCCGGCGCGAGAGAAGCGGACGGCGCGCGGCACGGCACGGCACGGGCGGGAAGGAAGGCGGCATCAGCGGCGGTCCGGCGGATTGGGCGCGGGCGGCGGCGCGCCGAACAGCGCCTGGGAGGGCGAGCGGCGCAGCAGTTCCGTGGTGTCGCGCAGGTTCTGCGCCGCCGCGCGCAGGTCGCGCAGGATCGGCGCGAGCTCGGCCTGGGTGTCGGCGGTGGCGACGCGCGCGGCGCGGACCGTGGCCTCGAGCGCGGCGATCGCCTGGGGGAGGCGGGCGAGGGCGGCGCGCATCTCCTCGGTGGCCCGCGCGGTGTTGGCGACCGCGGCGCGGACGTCGCGGCCGGCGGCCAGCGCCTCGGCCGCCGCCGCCGCCTCGTTGACGCCGCGCGCGGCCTCGCGCACGGCGCGCAGCGTCCCGGGTAGGTCGGCTTCGCGGATCGCCTCGCGCGCCGCCGCCAGGGTGCCGGGCAGGTCCGCCGCCTGCACCGCCTCGCGCGCCGCCGCCAGCGCCGCCGCGGCCTCGGCCAGCGCACGGCCGAGATCGGCGCCGGAGAGCTGTCCGCGCAGCTCGGCGGTCAGCGCCGCGAGGTTGGCGATCAGCCCCTCGATGTCGAGGCGCTGCAGCCGCGCGACCAGCGCCTCGGCCGCGCTCGTCACCTGCGCCACCGTCGAGGGCATGGCGGGGATGTAGGCGTCGCGCGGCTGCCAGGGCACGTCGTAGGCCGGGAAGCGCTCGGGGTCGGCGACGTAGTCCACCTCCAGGTACCGCACCCCGGTGATGCCCTCCGAGGCGATGCGGACGCGCAGGCCGAGCCGGATCGCATCCTCCATCCGCGGCATGCCGCCGATCCGCGCCGTGTCGAGCGCGAAGCGCACCAGCACGAGCTGATAGACGTCGGCGAAGGGCAGGCCGTCGCCGCGGCGGTACTCGGCGGCGGTCAGGCCGATCTCGGTGACGCGGCCGACGGCGACGCCGCGGTAGCGCACCGGCGAGCCGACATCGAGGCCCTGCACCGATTCCCCGATGTAGGTCTCGTAGGTCGTCCCGGCGCGGCCGAGGTCGCCGGAGGCGAGGAACAGCACGAACCCCACGGCGAGGCCGAGCCCGACCAGGATCAGCGCCCCCACCCGGACGTAGAGGCCGCGCGCGGCGGAGTGCGGCATCTCAGACCGCCTCCCGCCGGAAGAAGGCGCGCACCGTCGGGTGCGTGCTCTCCTCGCGCAGCCGGCGCGGGTCGCCCTCCGCGATCACCCCCTTCGCCTCCTTGTCGAGCATGACGCAGCGGTCGCCGATGGCGAGGATGGACTGCAGCTCGTGCGTGACCACGACGAAGGTGGTGCCGAGGTCGCGCGCGAGATCGCGGATCAGCCGGTCGAGCCCGGCCGAGGTGATCGGGTCGAGCCCGGCAGAGGGCTCGTCGAGGAACAGGAGCGGCGGGTCGAGCGCCATGGCGCGGGCGATGCCGGCGCGCTTGACCATGCCGCCCGAGAGCTCGGCCGGCAGCCGCTCCGCCGCCTCCGACAGCCCGACCAGGCCGAGCTTGACGCGCGCGAGCAGGGCGCGCGCCTCGCGCGGCAGGTCGGTGTGCTCCTCGATCGGCAGTTCCACGTTCTCCGCCAGGGTCATGGAGCCGAACAGGGCGCCGGACTGCCACATCACGCCGATCCGGCGCAGCAGGGCGCGGCGCTCCTCGCCCGCGGCCGCGGCGAGGTCGCGGCCGAGCAGCTCGACCGAGCCGGCCGCAGGCTCGTAGAGCCCGATCATCAGCTTGAGAAGGGTGGACTTGCCGCAGCCCGAGCCGCCGAGGATGACGAAGATCTCGCCGCGACGGACCTCGAACGAGACGCGCTCGAAGATGGTCCGCCCGTCGAAGCGCATGGCGAGGTCGCGCACGCGGACCATCGTCTCGGCCCCGGCGGCCTGCCCCGCCGGCGCCGCGCCCGCCGCCGCCTCCGCCGCGCCGCTCACAGCCCGAGCCGGAAGAACAGCACGGCGAACAGGCCGTCGAGCGCGATGGTGGCGACGATGCCGCCGACCACCGCCGCGGTCGCCGCATCCCCCACCGCGCGTGGGCCGAGGCCGGCGGCGAGGCCGGCGCGGCAGCCAATGCCGCCCACCACCAGCCCGAACACCGCCGCCTTGAACAGGCCGCCCAGCAGGTCGCCGAGGTCGAGCGCCTGCTCGAGCTGCGCCAGCACCGCCGCGGGCGCGAAGCCGCGCAGGCCCATCACCGCCCCCATGCCGACGAGACCCGCGAGGTCGAGCAGCAGCGCCAGCACCGGCATCACCAGCGTCGCGGCGATCAGGCGCGGCAGCACCAGCATCGCCATCGGGTCTATCCCCATGATGCGGAGCGCGCTCACCTCCTCGTTCACCGTCATCGTGCCGAGCTCGGCGGCGAAGGCGGAGCCGGTGCGGCCGGCGAGGATCACGGCGGCGAGCAGCGGACCGAGCTCGCGCAGGAGCGAGATGCCGACGAGCTGGGGGATGAACACCTCCGCGCCGAAGCGGCGCATCGGGATCGAGGACTGGAAGGCGAGGATCACGCCGATCAGCGTGCCGAGCAGCAGGGTCAGCGGGAAGGCGCGGGTGCCGGCCTCGTCGAGGTGGCGCAGCACGTCGCGCGCGCGCACCAGGCGCGGGCGGGCGAGCGCGCGGGCCGCCGCCGCCGCGGCCTCGCCGAGGAAGCCGACGCCGCCGATCCAGCGCCGCGCCCGCGCCACCGCCGCCGCGCCGAGCGCGGCGAGCGGGGAGAGCGGCGGCGGACGGGGGGGCGGGGCGGGCGCGCCGAGGGCGGCGCGGGTGCGCGCGAGCACGGCGGCGATGGCGGCGCTCGCCCCCTCGATCCGCGCCGGGCGCGGCGCCGCGGCCTCGGCCACGCGCAGCAGCAGCGCCGCCCCCGCGGTATCGAGCGCGGTCAGGCCGGCGAGGTCGAGCACCACCTCGGCGCCGTGCCCGCCGGCGGCGCAGGTCGCGGCGCGCCAGAGCCGGGCGGCGGCATCCGTGTCGAGCCGGCCGGCGAAGGCCAGCACGAGGCGGTCCCCCTCCGGGCGGGTCTCGAGCCGGGCGTGGTCCGGCGGGGCGGGCGTTGCGGTCCGCATGGGCTCCATGACACGCGAGCGGCGTCAGGGTGCCGGATCAATCCGCGATCGCAAGCGCTTCTTCGGGCGATGCCGCCGGCCGGGCGCGGGCCGGGGAGGCCGGACCGCGACGGGCGCGGCGGCGGGTGCCGCCCCGCGCCCGGGCCTGGCGCCGGGAAAGCGGGCGGTTCAGACGCGCGGCGTCCGCCCTGGGGTCGCGCGCCGCGGGTCGCTTCGCGTCGGCGGATCAGGACGGTCGGCGCGCCGCTGCGCCGTGCGCTCCGCCTCGGCGGGGCTCTCGCGCAGCGCGGCCGTCGCGGGCATGTCGCCCGCCGCCTCCGCCAGGACCAGCAGGGCGCGGTAGGAGGCGATCTCGCAATGCGCGAAGGCATGGTCGGCGAAGGCGTTCTTCCTCACCGCGTCCTGCGAGACCGCGTGCGTCATCGCCGCGAGGTCGCCCATGAGGGACAGGCCGGCGACCCAGAGCGCGGAAGGCGCGCTGCCGCGGGCGCGCAGGATCTCGTCGAGGCGGGCCATCCGGCGGCGCGATTTCCCGCTGTGCTTGCGCAGGCGCCGCTCCCTCTCCGGGCAGTTCTCCAGGCGCTCGACCTGGCGGCTGAGGAGCTGCGCCGCCCGGTTCTCCAGCGCATGGGCGTTGACGGTGCTGGCCATCGGAGTCTCCGTCTCGGGCGCGCGGGCCGGGAACGGTGCCGGGCGGGGCAGGTTCTGTGCGCGCGCGGACGGGGCCTGCCGGAAGGACGGCCCTGGCCGCCGCGCCGGCCAGGCTTCGCGGCGGCGGCGCGGCCGTGCTAGAAGCCCGGCGGCTGTCCCCGTAGCTCAGCCGGATAGAGCACCAGATTCCTAATCTGGGGGCCGTGGGTTCGAATCCCGCCGGGGACGCCACTTCCATGCACCGCGAATCGTCTCCCTGCTGGTGGGCCGCGCCGTGAGGCGCAGGTTTTCCGCGGTTCTCGCGCATAGGCTGGCGCCGAGCGGTCCTCGAACGCCTCCCGAAACCCTCTCTCGCAGGCCGGATTTCTCTGAACCTGGCGACTTCCCCGATTATGCCGCCAGCCCGAACGCTCGCCTCTTCAAGGGCTTGACAGGCAGCACCCGACCGCGAGTTGGTGAACCCGACGCCCCACCAAAGGTTGCCCGACGCCGAATCTATCGCGGATCGGCACCAGCCCCCGGCTCCTCCCCCTTCCGCAGCCCCTCCCACAGCGCTCCCGGACCGAGCAGCACTGCCAGCAGCCCGGCCTGAACCGCCTCCGAGTTCAGCGCCTGACGGCTCATGCTGCCGTGTGCCTCCATCGTCGCGATGATCGCGTTCAGCAGCTCCTCCCGCAGGTTCGGCGAGTTGCCGAACTGCTCGCGCGTGTTCGCCGCCGCCTGGGCGCGCAGGGTGGCGCTCTCCATCATCTTGGACCGGATGCTCTCGGCGAAGGCGACCCGGTCGCCGTCCGTCAACTCACCCTCGAAGAGATCGTTCAGCGCCCGGATGATCTCCCCAAGCCGCTGCTTCTGCCGGTCCTGCACCTGGCCGGAGCCGACATCGGTCGGCGGCTTCAGCCCCTCGGCGGGCTCGCCGCGGGCAAGGTTCAGCCGCTGCTGGCCGAGGTCGCGCATCCGGTGGTGCGTCAGCCGCAGCGCCGAGAGGTCCACCCCATCCCGCTCCCGCCCGTAGTCCAGCAGCGGCAGCAGCAGCTTGCCGAACAGGTAGAGCTTCTCGAACTCGGTGTTCCCGTAGTCGAACATCTGCCCGAGGAACTCGTACAGCCGGACATAGCTGCCGAGGTCGCGCTTGAAGAGCAGCAGCACATCCATCTCGGCCTTTGCCGCCTCGCGCGCCTTCGTCCCGTCCGCCCCGGCCCGCCAGGCCTGCTGCGCCTGCCGGAAGCGCGTCAGCAGCCGGTTGCTCACCGGACCGATGGCGGCGTCCAGATCCCCCTGCGTCGCCTTCGGGTTCACCGCCACCTTGGCCACGCGCTCGACCTCGAAGCGGTCGTAGAGGCCCATCGCGTCCAGCTTGCTGCGCAGATCCAGCACCACATTGGGGTCGCTGACATCGGCGAGCTCGGCGGTGGTGTGATACTGCTTGAAGGCCGCCAGGATCTCCTCGGGCTCGTTCACGAAGTCCACCACATAGGTGGCGTCCTTCCCCGGATAGGCGCGGTTGAGGCGCGAGAGCGTCTGCACCGCCTGGATGCCGGAAAGGCGCTTGTCCACATACATGGCGCAGAGCAGCGGTTGATCGAAGCCGGTCTGGAACTTGTTCGCCACCAGCAGCAGGCTGAACTCGGGCGTGGCGAAGGCCTCGCGGATGTCGCGCCCGCGCAGGGCGGGGTTCATGGTCGCCTCGGTGAAGGGCTCGGGGCCCGTCTCCGGGTCGCTGACTTCGCCGGAGAAGGCGACCAGCACGCCGAGCGGGTAGCGGCGCTGCCGGATGTAGGCCTCCATCGCCGTCTTCCAGCGCACCGCCTCCTTGCGGCTCGCCGTCACCACCATCGCCTTCGCCCGGCCGCCGAGCAGATGCGCCACGTTCTGCCGGAAATGCTCGACCACGATCCGCACGCGCGCGGCGATGTTGTGCGGATGCAGCCGCACCCAGCCGAGGATGCCCTTCTTCGCCTCGCTGGCATCCACCTCCCGCTCGTCCAGCTCGCGCCCCTCATGCGTCAGGCGGAAGGCCATGCGCCAGGAGGTGTAGTTGCGCAGCACGTCGAGGATGAAGCCCTCCTCGATCGCCTGGCGCATGGAATAGATGTGGAAGGGCGCGGGCAGGTTGTCCTTGCCCGCGGGGCGCGAGGGGTCGGGCCGGCGGCCGAACAGCTCCAGCGTCTTCGCCTTCGGCGTGGCGGTGAAGGCGACGTAGCTGATGCCCACCTCCTGCGCCGCACGGGCCTTCATCTCGGCCGCGAGCAGGTCCTCCATATCGACCTCGCCGCCATCCTCGAGGGCTGCGATCTCCTCGGCCGTCAGCGTCGCCTTCAGGTTCGCCGCGGCCTGGCCGGCCTGGGAGGAATGCGCCTCGTCGGCGATCACCGCGAAGCGCTTGCCCTGGGTCGCCGCAAGCCGCCGCACCTCCTGCAGCGCGAAGGGGAAGGTCTGGATGGTGCAGACGACGATCTTCTTGCCCGCCGCCAGCGCCTCGGCCAGTTCGCGGCTCTTGCTCGCCCCCTCCCCGGTGATGGTGGCGACCACCCCCTGCGTGCGCTCGAAGCCCTCCACCGCCTCGCGCAACTGCCGATCCAGCACCGTGCGGTCGGAGACCACCAGCACCGTGTCGAACAGCTTGCGGTTCGCCGCATCGTGCAGGTCGGCCAGGAAATGCGCCGTCCAGGCGATGGAGTTGGTCTTGCCCGACCCTGCCGAGTGCTGGATCAGGTAGCGCCCGCCGGGACCCTCCCGCAGCACCGCCGCCAGCAGCTTCCGCGTGGCGTCGAGCTGGTGGAAGCGCGGGAAGATCCAGCCCTGGAGGCGCTTCTTCTCGTCCTTCACCGGCACCAGGTAGCGGCCGAGGATGTCGAGCCAGGAATGGCGCTCCCACACCTCCTCCCACAGATAGGCGGTGGGGGCGCCGTGCGGGTTGGGCGGGTTGCCGCCGCCCCCGTCATGGCCGCGGTTGAAGGGCAGGAAGCGGCTCTCCGGCCCTTCGAGGCGCGTGCACATCCGCACCTCGCTGTTGGAGACGGCGAAATGCACCAGCGCTCCGCCGGGGAAGGCGAGGATCGGCTCCGGCGTGTTCCGCCCCGGCAGCCTCGGCAGGCGGTCGTGCCGGTACTGGTCCACCGCATCCTCGACCCGTTGCGTGTAGTCCGACTTGAGCTCGGCGGTGGCGACGGGGATGCCGTTGAGGAACAGCACCAGGTCGAGGCTGTTCCCGTGATGCGGCGAGTAGCGGAGCTGGCGCACCACGCGCAGGCGGTTCCCGGCGTAGCGGGCGGCGAGCGCCTCGTTCATCGCCAGCGCCGGGCGGAACTGGGCAAGCTGAATGGGCCGGCGCAGCCCCACCATGTCGAGGCCGTGGCGCAGCACATCGAGCGTGCCCTGCCGGTCGAGCGCGGCGCGCAGCCGGTCGGCGAGCGCCGTCGCCGCCGCCGGGCCGTGCGCCTTGGTGAGCGCCTCCCAGGCCTCGGGCTGGGTCTGCTGCACCCAGGCGAGAAGGTCTTCGGGGAAGAGGCCGCGGGCGCGGTCGTGGCGGGCGGCGGCGCTGGGCTCATACAGCCAGCCATGGGCGGCGAGATGGGTGCAGATCGCCTCTTCCAGCCGGGCTTCGCGGTGGAGGTCGGTCATGGCGGGGTCATGCCGCCCTGGCCTCTGCGGCGGGGACGAGGCCGCGGACGTCGATCCTGCCGGTGACGGCGGCCGAGATCAGCGCGGCGCGGCGTTCCTTGAGAAGGGCGATGGCGTGTTCGGATTCGGCGGTGAGGGTGTCGAGCTTGCTGCATTCGTGGTCGAGGAATGCGATAATCGCACGCTGTTCGGCCTCCGGCGGACGCGGGAACGCGATCTTGAAGAACTCCTCGGGGTAGAGCCGCAGTCGCGATGACCAGACGCCCTTCGACCAACGCTCGGCCTCGCGAGCGAACACGTCCATGCGGACAAGCAGGTTGACGTAGCTGGGCTCAAGCCCACTCCGAGGGGTGTAGACGTGATACGCAGGGCTGACGATGCCGGTTTGGTCGGCGACGCCCATGGCGCCCATCCACGCCCAGAGCGTGTTGATCACGAGATCCCCGGGATGGCATCGCTTGTAACCCTCGGTGGTCTCCGCCTCGAACATGTAGACCGTCTTTTCCGCACGGGGCGTCACACCGGTGAGGTGCGAAACGGTCAGCAGGGTTTCTGTCCCATCTTCCGACCGCTCGTCGCGTTCGACGAACAGCAGCCGGCCACGCACCACCTCCCAATGCGCCGGCACCTGGCCGAGCCAGGGCACGCCGGAGTCCTTCATCGGCACGGAGGGGTCGAGGCCCTTGGTGACGGTGTGGGAGATGACGGCCTGGCGCTTCTCCTTCAGCAGCGCGATCAGCCGCTCCTGCTCCGCCACCAGCGCATCGATCTTGCCGCATTCGCGGTCGAGGAAGGCAGCAATGGCCCGCTGTTCGGCAGGGGGTGGGAGGGGGATGGTCGTTCCCGCAAGATAACTGTGCTCGATACTCTCGACCGTCGCTCCCTCTTTTCGCCAGAGGTTCAGAAACAGGTCGTTCAAGCCTTGAACCAACCGAAGGAGAAAGCGGGCTTGGCAGCGGCCTTCGTCGAACCGTATCGCCTTCATGTCCTGGTTCAGCGCAACCGGCCGATCATTGATGGCGACAGGGATCGTGTGACGGAGGATGCCAGATCGAACGACCATCAGCACGGCGTTCGCTTCGATAAGTGAGGCCGCTCCTGCCGCGAGCCCTGCCTCCGTAATGTATTCCTCCGTGCTATGGACGACTTCTGACTTCATGTCCTTGGGAGAAACCCAGGGAACGTCGCCGTTCCAGAAGGCTGGCACGTCTCTGTTTGGCGTGCCACCACCGGCGAAAGATGCCAAGCGCTTGAGCGGCACCACCTCCCAATGCGCCGGCACCTGGCCGAGCCAAGGCACGCCCGAGTCACGATAGGCGGGATAGGCCGGCAGGCTCATGCCGTGCGGGGCTCCAGCCAGCCCTGCACGCGCAGGCGTTCCAGCGCCAGGCCGATCTGCCGGTCGGAGAAGCCGCGCTTGCGCGGCCCCCAGGCGCGCACCCCGCCCGTCACCTCCTCCTCCGTCGCCTCCGGTCTCGCCTTGGCCACCCAATGCACCGTGGCCAGAAGCTCCAGCCCGAAGGGCGTCTCGAAGCCCTCCACCAGCTCCGCCACACGCGCAAAGCGCCTGCCCGTCTCCGCGGCACCCGCCAGCGCAACCTCGGCATCCTCGGCCGCACCGGGCAGGATGGTGATCTCCTTCCCGGGCGCATCCCCGCCATCGCGGTAGCCTTCGAGGTAATGCCCCTCCAGCGCCTGCAGCACCTTGCCGAGATTCTCGGCAAAGGGCCCGGCCGGGGCCTTGGCGAAGCGCAGCCGCAGGGGCTCGCCCGCCTCCTGCAGGAAGTACATGAGCTTGTGCAGTTCAAGCAGGGTCACGAAGGGCTCGCCCACCCCGGCCAGATAACGGCGCATCAGCCCGATCAGCGCCGCGCGCCCCGGTGTCATCCGCGGCGGGGCGGCAGCCGCCATGCCCCGGCCGCCCTCCGGCGCGCCGGCGGGTTCGAACAGCGTCACGCTCACCCCGGACAGGGCGCCGAGGGCGGCTTCGATGCGCGGCCGCACCTGCCCCCAATCGAGCCCGCCGAGCCCGCAGCCGAGTGGCGGAACGGCGATGGAGCGGATGTCGCGGGCGCGAATCTCCTGCACCAGCGCGGCGAGTCCTGCCTCGATGTCCTCCATCCGGCTCTTGCCGCGCCAGTGCCGCTTGGTGGGGAAGTTGATGATCCAGCGCGGCGCATCGAGGGCCTGGCGTTCGAACACTAACATCCGCCCAGGGCGCAGCTCGCCGCGGGCGCAGGCGGCCTGATAGGCCCGGAAGTTGTCCGGGAAGGCGTTGCGGAACTGCAGCGCGACCCCGCGGCCCATGACACCGACGCAATTGACGGTGTTGACCAGGGCCTCCGCGGGCTCCGCCAGGATATCGCCCGTCTTGCGGGTGATCATCTCTCCTCCTCCCATCGGCCCTAGAAGTACCATTCCGGCGTGAGGCAGACAGCCGGCTTGTGCCGGGCACCCGCGAGGCAGTCCAGCGCCCTCTGACGGGTGGCCGGGTTCTGGACGCCGATCCGCTCCACGAGGCTCCAAGGAAAGCGGCCGTGGAACAGGAACTCCGCCTGCTTGGCCTCCTTCACCTCAGGCGGGCGGAAATCCCGCGCCATGATCGCTGTCCAGTCGAGCTCCGCGAGCGCGGCGCAATCGGCCCGGAACGAAGCATAGCGCGTGCCGGCGTTCTGCAGGCTGATCGCCCACCGGCCGCCCTCCGCTTCCGCATGGGCGACGGCGGCGTGGAAATCCGCCTCCAAGGTCAGGATCGGACCCTGGCCGCCGCGATAGGCGAGCTCCGGATGGTTCGCCTGCGCGATGACGTAGAGCATCACGGAACGCGGGCAGAAGTAGAAGGGAACATAATCCCCGACACAGGTCCCCGGATGGCAGGGCACGGCGAGGCGCAGACGGCGCTGCTTGATCGTGCCCATGCCGATGGTCGTGCCGGAGGCGGGGCGGGCTTGCATCACGGCATCGCTGAACAGGCACTCATCTGCCAGAACCGAGGGCAGACGGTCGACATGGAGGATGTGGTAGATCTTCGGCGCCGCAGGGACGGCCCCGCTCATGCCGCGAGATCCTCCAGCATCGCCTTAATGCGCGCCGTCACCTCGCGCAGCTCGGCATCGATCACCTCCAGCGGCCGCGGCGGCTCGAAGACGTAGAAGAAGCGGTTGAAGGGGATCTCGTAGCCGATCCGCGTCTTCTCCTCATCCACCCAAGCATCCGGCGCATGCGGTAGCACTTCGCGCGCCATGTAGGCGGCGATGTCCTCGCCAAGCGGCACCGTCTCCGTCTCGCGCAGCGCCGGGTCGGGCTGCGGCCTGCCCTTCGCCTTCCCCTTGGTGCCGAGCACCATCCGCCCCGACGCGTCGCGCAACGGCCGCTCCACCGTGATCTGCCGGTAGCCGAAGGCCTCGTTGCGGATGAGACGCGAGAGGGGCGCAACCTTCACCTTCCCGCCCTCGGGCGCGGGGGGCGGCGCCTCGCCCGGCCACAGGATCCGGCGCGTGATCTTGCCGGCAGCGTCGGTGATGGTGGCAAGATCGGCCTCTGCCGCCTCGCCGAACAGGCGGGTGATGTCGGCGATGTCCTCCTCCCCCATCTCCTTGCGCTTGGAGCCGAGGCTGCGGCGCATCTTCTGCCAGAAGGCCGAGGCGTCGATCAGCTGCACCAGCCCGCGCCGGTGCGCCGGCTTGCGGTTGGTCAGGATCCACACATAGGTCGCGATGCCGGTGTTGAAGAACATGTCGGTGGGCAGGGCGATGATCGCCTCCACCAGGTCGTTCTCCAGCACATGGCGGCGGATCTCGCTCTCGCCCGAGCCGGCGCCGCCGGTGAACAGCGGCGAGCCGTTGAGCACGATGCCGATGCGGCTGCCGCCATCCTGCGCCGGGCGCATCTTCGAGAGCAGATGCAGCAGGAACAGCAGTGACCCGTCCGAGATGCGCGGCAGGCCCGGGCCGAAGCGGCCGGCGAAGCCAAGCCTCTCATGCTCGCGCCGCACCTCCTTCTCCACCTTCTTCCACTCCACCCCGAAGGGCGGGTTGGAGAGCATGTAGTCGAACCTCTGGCCCGGGTGCCCATCGTCCGAGAGCGTGTTGCCCGGGACGATGTTGCGCACCTCCTGGCCCTTGATCAGCATGTCGGCCTTGCAGATGGCATAGCTCTCGTCGTTCAGCTCCTGGCCGAACATGGTCAGCCGCGCGGCCGGGTTGTGCGCGAGCAGGTGTTCCGCGGCGACCGAGAGCATGCCGCCGGTGCCGGCGGTCGGGTCGTAGATGGTGCGCACCGCCGGAGTGCCGGGGGTGAGGATGTCGCTGTCCTCGATGAACAGCAGGTTCACCATCAGCTTGATGACGTCGCGCGGGGTGAAGTGCTCGCCGGCGGTCTCGTTGGAGGCTTCCGCGAATTTGCGGATCAGCTCCTCGAAGGCGAGGCCCATGTCGTGGTTGCTGACGGCGGCGGGGCTGAGGTCGAAGCCGACGAAGCGCTCCGTCACCTGGTAGAGCAGGCCCGCCTTCTGCAGCCGGTCGGTCTGCTCGGCGAAGCGGAAGCGTTCGAAGATGTCGCGGACGGGGGCGGAGAAGCCCTGGATGTAGGCGGCGAGGTTCGGGCCGATATGGTCGGGATCGCCCATCAAGCGGGCGAGATCGAGGGCAGAGGTATTGGCGAAGGGCACGCCGGTGAGGCGCGTGAGGAAGGGTTCCGGGTTGAGGCCCTTCTGCTCGCATTCCGCCTTCTTCGCCAGCACCTGCGCCTTGGTGGGCGCCAGCACGCAATCGAGGCGGCGCAGCACGGTGAAGGGCAGGATGACGCGGCCGTATTCGGAGGGCTTGTAGTCGCCGCGGAGCAGATCGGCGACGGACCAGATCAGGGAGGAAAGACCAGCATAGCTCATGCGGCAGGCTCTATGGGGGCTCCAGGCCGAACGTAACGAACTTGGAAGAGGTTTGACCGTTCGTTACTATGCCTGGACGCTTCCGCCCTGTCACCCACGCCTCCGAGGCACGTGGCCAACCGGGGCCGCTGTGCCGGCGCCGGCCAGCGCCAGGCGCTGGGCCTCCCAGGCGTCAGGGAAGCCGCGCCGGAAGGACGCAATGGGGGGGGCGAGCGGCTCGCGGCCATCGAGGATGGCTTCCACGATGTCGGGTGCCAACAGGGTGAGGCTGAGGGTCCGGGTGACGAGGGTGCGCTCCATCCGTTCGGCGGCGGCGAGCTCGCGAATCGACCCGTACCGCCCCTCCTCCAGCATGCGCCGCCACCGGAACGCCCGCGCCAGCGCCTTCACCAGCGCGGGGTCCCCGCGGGTGGTGGCGACGCCCGCCGCGTCCCCGCTGGCCCGCACTGGCGCCCCGTCCGGCCCGATGATCTGCTTCCGCCCCCCGCGGCGCCGGATGGTCAGCGGCACCACCACCGTCACGCTGCTCATGCCGCGATCGCCTCCCGCGGCTGATTCGCCGCCATGTCCCGCGCCAGTCCCGCCAGCCCCTCCAGGTTCAGCCTGATCTCCGCCCCGGCCTCGCCGACCGTGACGCGCTCGACCAGCAGCCGCACGATCCGTTCCTGCTCGCCGGGGAACAGCTCGTCCCAGAGCGGATCGAGCCGCCCGAGCGCCTCGCGCACCTCCGCCTCGGTCAGGTCCGGCGCCTCCGCCCGCGCCGCGCGCCAGGTGCCGATGACGACCTCCGGCTGGCGCAGCAGGGCACGGACCTGCGCCATCACCAGCCCCTCGATCTCCCCGGCCGGCAGGCGGCGATACGGCGCGTCGTTGGGGCCGCCCTGCAGCACGGCCTGGCTGACGTAGTAGCGGTAGAGCCGCCCCTTCTTCCGGGTGTGGGTGGGCGACATCGCCCGCCCGTCCGGCCCGAACAGCAGGCCGCGCAGCAGCGCCGGCGCTGAGGCGCGGTTCTTCGCCGCGCGGGCGCGCGGGCTCTCGGCCAGGATGGCGTGCACCCGATCCCAGAGGTCCCGCGGGACGATGGCGGCGTGCTCGCCGGGGTAAGCCTTCCCCTTGTGCACCGCCTCGCCGAGGTAGGTGCGGTTCACCAGCAGCTTGTAGACCGCCCCCTTGTCGAAGGGCCGTCCGGTCTTCGTCACCAGCCCCTCCGCCCGGAGGATGGGCAGCAGCTTTGTGGCGGAGCCGAGCTCCGCGAAGCCCTCGAACACGCGGCGGACGACCGCCGCCCCCGCCTCGTCCACCACCAGCCTGCGGTGCTCGACCCGGTAGCCGAGCGGCACGGGGCCGCCCATCCACATCCCCCGCGCGCGGGAGGCGGCGATCTTGTCGCGCACCCGCTCGCCGATCACCTCGCGCTCGAACTGCGCGAAGGAGAGCAGGATGTTCAGCGTCAGCCGTCCCATGCTGGTCGTGGTGTTGAAGGACTGCGTGACCGAGACGAAGGTCACTTCGTGCGCGTCGAAGGTCTGCACCAGCCTGGCGAAGTCCATCAGCGAGCGCGAGAGGCGGTCGATCTTGTAGACCACCACCACGTCCACGAGGCCGGCCTCGATGTCGGCGAGCAGGCGCTTGAGCGCCGGGCGGTCGAGGGTGCCGCCCGACACCCCGCCGTCGTCGTAGCGGTCGTGCACCAGCACCCAGCCCTCGGCGCGCTGCGAGGCGATGAAGGCCTCGCAGGCCTCGCGCTGGGCGTCGAGGGAGTTGAACGCCTGCTCCAGCCCCTCCTCGGTGGACTTCCGGGTGTAGACGGCGCAGCGGAGCTTCCGCACCTTCGCCGGCAGGGCGGCGGCGTCGCGGCGGCTCATGCGCCCCTCCGCGGCCGGATGCCGAAGAACACCCTGCCGTTCCAGCGCGTGCCGGTGATGGCGCGCGCGATGGCCGAGAGCGAGCGGTAGGGCCGGCCCTGCCATTCGTAGCCGTCGCGGGTGACGGTGACGACGTGCTCGACGCCCTGGTACTCGCGGATCAGGCGGGTGCCGGCGATCGGGCGCTGCTGGTCGCGGATGCGGCGGAGGGTGATGTTCCTGCCGTCGATCTGCTCGCCCAGGGCCTCCAGGCGCTCCAGCGTCTCGCGCTGCAGCCCGCCATAGGCGAGTTCCTGGATGCGGTAGGCTAGACGGCTCTCCAGGAAGCGCCGGTTGTAGGGCGGCGGCTCGGCCGCGAACAGCCGGCGCCACTCGGCCTTCAGCTCGCCGATCGGCAGGCCGGGGAGCGCGGCGAGGCGCGCCGGCACGTCCGGCTTCGGGATGGCGGGGATGGTGGGGGCGGGCGCTTGGGATGCGGCCGGCGGCTTCCGTCTGGTCTGTGTCATGCGTCTCCCTTTCTCTCGGGGTTCGCATGACGGCGCTGGGTGGGGATGAAGTGTAGGCGAGGCTCTCCCACCGCCGCGGCCTCGCGCGCCGCTTCCTGCGCAGCGCGGCTCCGCAGCCGCAGCAGGCCGGCCGCCAGGAGGTTGCAGACCTCGCGCAGGTGGGGCGGGAGGTGCGGGTTGATCGGCGATGCGGTGCTCACACCAGGGAGCTACCCGCGCCATCCCCGATCCGTCCCGCTCAGGCGGAGAGGCGCTCGGCTTCGGGGGCCACGCGGCGCCAGAGCGGGCTCAGCTTCTTCTTGATCGTGCTGCTGTCCGGCTGCTTCGGGCGCCCGGCGAACCACGCTTCCATCCGCCGCACCAGCGCAGCGAGGCTCTCGGGCGGCCCCTCGAACAGCATCATCGCCGCCACCTCGCACCAGAACGCGTCCCACTCGTATTGCGGCACCGGGCCGCGCGGCGCCGACCCGGCCGCGGCGCTCGCTGCCGCCAGCGCCGGAGCGGGCGCCGCTCCCTGCTGGAGCCGGGCCTGGGCCGCCTCGAACCGCTCGAGCTCGGCGTGCCGCACCACCAGCAGGTCGCGCGTCACGGTATAGCGGCCCGGCTCGTCGCCCTGGCCGAGGATGGTCACGTAGCGCCCCGGCTCGGCCGCGAAGGCGGTGATGGTCTGCACCCCGGCGGTCAGCGCGTACCAGGCGTCGAGGGGACGGAGATCGACCGCGCCGATGAGGTAGCGGCGGCCCTCCGGGATGGGGAACCAGTCGCGCTCATCCACCTGCTCGATGTCGCCGACCTCCACCGGCACGCCGGCCGCCACCACCGAGAGGGTGAGCTCGCGCTCGATCACCAGCCCGGCGAGGTCCGCATCCGGGGTCTCCCAGCGCCGGCAGACCTCCTCGATCCGGTAGTGCGGCTTGCGCAGGATGCGACACGCCATGCCGGTCTCACACCTTGCCCGCGGCCCGCATGCGCCGGTAGGCCAGCACGACCCGGCCGATGTCCCGCTGCATGTCGGGCGGCAGGCGCTGGGCCTCGACGAACAGGTCGTCCATCCGCACGCCGAGGATGGCGGCCGCGCGCTCGATCAGCTCGTTGCGCGGCGGCTTCTCGTGATCGCGCTCGATGCGCGACCAGTAGGCGGGGGAGATGCCGAGCCGCTCGGCGAAATCGTTGAGGCCGATGCCGAGCGCGGTGCGCCGCTCGCGCACGACCGACCCGAAGCTCATGGCAGGAGCCCTCCCTGCAGCAGGCGGTAGCGCGCGAGGCGCACCGCGATGAACCGCTCCGAAACCCCGAAGTCGCCGGCGACCGCAGCGATCACGCCCGCCACCGCGTCGGGCGGGTTGCCGGCGGCCAGCGCCCGGCTGCCCTGCCGGCCATGGTGCGCCGCGTGGACGGTGCGCAGCCCCTCGGCGCGCGCGTGCACCAGCAGCCGCAGGTGCAGCGGCACCGGCGGGGCGAGCAGCGCCCCCATGAACTCATTCGCCCGCCGCTCGGAGGCGGCCGTGGCGCGGTCGAGCAGCGCCTCCGGATCGGCGGTGACGGCGCGGTAGCGCCGGGCCGGTGCCCCAAGTGCGGCAGGGACGTCGAACAGCACGTGGCCGAGCTCGTGCGCGGCGGTACTGGCGGCGAGGTCCGGGCGGCCGGCGACCATAGGGGCGTTGACCGACACCAGCGCCGTGTCCGGCAGCTCGGGATCGGTCTCGCAGACGCCGAGCACCGGCGCGCCGGCCTCGTCGTGCACGGCGTGCTCCAGGTCCCAGGCCACCGCGACCGCGCGCCCGTTCACCATCACGCTCCGCGCGGCTGCGACCAGCGCGTCGGCCGGCAACGCAAAGCCCGGGCGCCCCGCCATCGCCTGGCGGCGCACCTGCGCCGCGACGGCCCAGAGGGCCGCGGCCGAGAGCGGGCGGGGGGCGCCGGAGGCGAGGTGGTGCGGGTACTGGACGACGAGGGGCATGGCCGGACCATCGCGAATCGTTGCGCGATTCGTCAACGACATTGTTCGTCTTCTGTTCACGTATCCCCGCTTTCCACATCGCCCACAGCCCCACCCTCTGCCGGGGCTCCGGGGCGCATTTCGCGGCGGCCAGGTCCGGCGGAGCCGCCCAAGGCGAGCCAAGCCCTTGATCGGCCATGGGGGCGTATTTCGGGGCGGGCCTTCATTCCCCATTGCGCCCCATCGCGCCTCCGTTCCCCGCCGGGCGGTGTGCTTGCCTCCGGACGTCACGCCGAAGCCGGAGCCCACACGCCCATGCCGCATCAGCTGTCGCTCGCCGACCTCGCCCTGCTGCACCCGATCGCCGAGCGCGCGGCGCGCCGGGTCTGCCGGATCGCGCGGCTGCCTGCCCAGGAGCGCGAGGACATCCGCCAGGATCTCCTCCTCGACCTCCTCACGCGGCTGCCCGCCTTCGATCCCGCCCGCGGCAGCCTGGCGGCGTTCGCCACCGTCTGCTTCCGGCACCGCGGCATCCGGCTGGCGGCGCGCCTCCGCCGCGAGCGCGACGGCCGGCACCCGGCGAGCCTCGATGCGCCGATCGCCGGCGCGGACGGCGAGGAGGTCAGCCTCGCCGAGCTGATCCCGGAGTCGGAAGGCCACGCCGCCTGGTGCGGCCAGCCGACCGACCGGATCGCGGCGCTGGAGCGACGTCTCGACCTCGGCCGTGCCGGCGCCGCGCTGGACGAACGCGACCATCCCCTCTGCGCCGCGCTGGCCGAGCACACGCCGCACGAGCTCGGCCGGCGCGGGCCGCTGCCCCGCTCCGTGCTCTACCGCCGCATCGCGGAGATGCGGCTGCGCCTGTTCGCGGCCGGCATCGCCGCGGCGGCGTGAGACGGATCGCGCAGTCGCTGGGTAGGACCTGGTATGGACAGCATCGCATACCCGCCGTCGGCGGCCACCCTCTCCGAAGCCGACCTCTGTCGCTGGCTCGGCGCCGCCGCTCCCGGCGACGCCATCGTCTACTTCCGCGGCGCGCTGGCGCGGCAGCTCTGCCCGCAGCTGGCCTGCCTGCCGGCGGAGGAACGCATCGCGCTGGCGCGCCTCGCTAACCGTGCCTGGAAGCTGGCCGAGGCTGGCCTCGCCCACCTCTTGCAGCGTCGGCACGGCTACGAGGACTACGAGTACCTCCTTGTCGCCCGCCCTCGGCCGCGCCGCGTCGCGCCCTCCATCCTGCCGGCGATCCTCGCGGAGGCAACATGATGGTCGTGCCGCTCTCCAACCGCCCGACGCTCGACGCCGTGCGCCGCATGCCGGTCGGCGAGGTCATCGCGCTGCCGGCCGAGCATCTCGCGCTGCTCCAGCAGGACGCCCGCGAGGCGCTGGAGGCCGCCAAGCGCCTGGCCGACTGGATCGAGGCCGCCATCGCGCTGCGCTACGAGCAGCGTGCGATCGCCGCCCGCGGCGCCGCCGGCAAGGACACCGGCACGGTGCGCTTCCAGGACGGCGCGGTCGAGGTCGTCGCCGAGCTGCCGAAGCGCGTCGAGTGGGACCAGGGGCGGCTCGCCGCACTCGCCGAGCAGATCCGCGCCGGCGGCGAGGACCCGACCGAATACGTCGAGGTCAGCTTCAAGGTGCCGGAGCGGGCCTACGCCGCCTGGCCCGAGCGCATCCGCCAGGCCTTCGAGCCGGCGCGCATCGTGCGCACCGGCAAGCCGAGCTATCGGCTCACCATCCTCTCGGAGACGGCCCGCCGCGATAGCCCGCATGCCGGGAGCCTGGGGAGCATCGGCTGATGGCGCTGCGCATCGTCACCGCCGACGAGCGGCTCTCGGCCGGGGCGAACAAGACCACCATGGCCCTGTTCGGCCCGAGCGGCGTCGGCAAGACCAGCCTGCTCAAGACCCTGCCGGCCGAGGCCACGCTGTGCATCGACCTCGAGGCCGGGCTGAAGTCGGTGCAGGACTGGCGCGGCGACAGCCTCCCCATCCGCTGCTTCGAGGACGCGATCGACCTCGCCTGCCTGATCGGCGGCGTGAACCCGGCCGCCGACCCGAGCGGGTTCTTCTCCGCGGCGCACCACCAGCACGTGGTCGCCGCGCATCCCGACCTGGTCCGGCTGCTCGCCGCCAAGAGCATCGTCTTCCTCGACTCGATCACCGACCTGACGCGCCAGGCCATGGCCTGGGCGAAGACCCGGCCCGAGGCCTTCTCGGAAAAGACGGGCAAGCCCGACACCCGCGGCGCCTACGGCCTCATGGCGCGGGAGGTGATCGCCCTGCTCAAGCACCTCCAGCACGCGCCCGGCAGGACCGTGATCATGGTCGGCATCCTGGAGCGCGTCACCGACGAGTTCGGGCGGGTGTCCTGGCAGCCGCAGATGGAGGGCGGCAAGGCGGGCCGTGAACTGCCGGGCATCGTCGACCAGGTGGTCTCGATGGCGCTGTTCTCCCGTGATGCGCAGGGCGCGCTGGTGCATGACCCGGAGCGCGGCACCGAACGCCGCCTGGTCTGCCGCACGGCCAACAGCTTCGGCCTGCCGGCCAAGGACCGCTCGGGTCGCCTCGACGAGACCGAGCCGCCCGACCTCGCCGCCCTTCTCCGCAAGATCAACCTCGCGCCCAGGAGCTGACGCATGACCTTCGACATGAACGACGCCGAGCCGCCGCGCGGCACCGACCTCATCCCGGACGGCAGCTTCGTGAAGGTGACGATGGCGATCCGACCCGGTGGCCTCGACGGCCAGGGTGAGGCGGATCGGGGCCTGCTCAAGGCCGTGAACCGCTCCCGATTTCCTGGACACGCCTGAGGGCGTAATTCACGCCGCCATGCGCTGCATCGTGGCGTGGTGATCCCGGCGCACCTGCGCCGGGCTGCGGTGGCCGTGCCGGCCCACCATCCAGTGCTCGTTGTACACCTTCTGCCACGCCAGCAGCGCCTGGCGCAGCTCCTCCACGGTCTCGAACGTCCGCACCCACAGCAACTGCTCCTTCAGCGTGCGGATCATCCGCTCGGCGCACCCGTTGCCCTCCGGGGCGCGGACAAACGACGGGCTCGACGCAATCCCCAGGAACGCGAGCTCCTGCTGGAAATCGTCGGCCATGTACTGCGTCCCGTGGTCATGGCGCAACCGCAGCCCGCTGGCGACCTTCGCGCCGATCCGCCCGAAGCGCTCCCGCACCCCCTGCCGGATCGGCTCCAGTGCCTCCCAGCGCGTCGCACGGGCCGCCGCATGCACGCCCACCAGCTCGGCCGTGCAATGGTCGACCGCGATGAACACCGCCGCCGTACCCTCCCGCAGCGTGACCGTCGTCGAGAAGTCCGTCCCCCACATCAGGTCCGGCGCCTCGGTGAGAATCGTCCCCTCGTGCGCCCGCGGTCCCCGCGGGCCGCCGCCGCGTTGCGGCGCCAGCAGGCCGTGCGCGCCCATCAGCCGCAGCACCCGCGACTTGCCGCTACGGATGCCCTCGGCCCGCAGCTTCGCCCACACCTTGCGGTAGCCCTCGCCGGTGAACGGGCTCACCGCCAGCACGGCCCGGATCGCCGCCACCAGCGCCTCGTCACTGAGCGCCGTCTTCGGGCCGCGCTTGGCCGGCGGGGCACGGTCCGGCCGCGTGGCCGCAGCCTGGGCATACCACGTCGAGCGGGCAAGCTCCCACGCCGAGCACACGCGCCTGACCCCGTACACCCGGCCCGTCCCCTCCGACGTCGCCGCGCTCATTTCGGCAACCTCGTCTCGTCCAAAGGGAGGCCGGCTTTCAACCTCCGGATCGCGTCGCGCTGCAGTTCGCAGCGCATCGTCATCTCGCCCAGCACCGCCTTGAGCCGTTCGATTTCCTCGTCCCGCGCGTCGGTCTCGCGTGCCTTCAGGCCCGCCATGCCCGATGCGAGAAACGCCTCGCGCCACTCGGTCAGCTTCGCCGCCGTGACCTTCGACTCCCGCGACACCGTGTCCAAGTCCTCGCCGCGCAGCAGCCTCAGCACCGCATCACGCTTGGACTTCGCCGACCAGCGGCCGCGCTCCTTCACCAACTCGACCTTCTTGTGCTTCATCTCGGACTCTCCTCTTGGGGTTAGGATCCCGCAAGAGCGTGTCCAAGGAAATCGAGGGGCGGAGGAGCCGCCAGGACCCCGGGCAGCGACGTACGCATGCTCGATTGCGAGTTCACCGTGCTGGCGGGGCCGCATGCGCGGCGGAAGTTCTGGCAGAGCTTCACGGTGGCCGGCGGCAAGGTGGATGAGCAGGGCGTGTCCATCGGCTGGAAGATCTCCAAGGGGATGTTCCGCGCGATGATCGACAGCGCCTGCGGCCTCGACCCCAAGGACATGAGCGAGGCGGCAAGAGCGAGGCGGGTGCTGCGCGGCCTCGCCGACCTCCACGGCATCACCTTCGCCGCCAAGCTGCGCATCGAGCCGGCGAGCGACCCCCGCTACGGCGACAGCAACCGCCTCGACCGCGTGGTGCTCCCGGGGGAGCCGGAATACGCGCGCATCATGGCGGGCGAGGCGCTGCCGCCGGCCCCGAGCCAGCGCGCACCGCGCCCGGCCTCCGCGCCCGCCGCGGCGGCGCCCGTCTGGGCCAACACGGGCGCGCCCCGGGCGCCGGTGGCGACCGCACCGGCCTGGGCCACGCCTGCCGCCATGCCGCCCGCGCCGCCACCCGCGCCGGCGCCGCTCGCCAACGGCCCGGCCTGGCTGAACGGCTGATGGCGGCATGGCACGACGACGCTGGGCGCGGCCGCGGGAGGCTTGTGCCCTGGCCGACAAGCCCGCGCCGCTGCCCGGATGCACGCCGGCCGACCAGATCCGCCGGCTCACCTGCGCGCTCTGCGGCCGCGAGGCGAAAGGCTTCGGCTACGTCCATGAGCTTCGGCTCGGCGTCCACCCGAAGCTGTCCTTCTGCTCGATGCGCTGCTGCGACGCTGGCAGTGTGCTGGCACGGCAGAGAGGCAGCGTGATCGACAAGACCCCGATGGAGGAGCGCGCCATCAAGGAGGCGCGCCGGCCGCTCGCCGAGGTGCTGCAGGAGCTCGGCCTGCTCGCGCCCTTCCACGACCGCAGCGCGGCCGAGATCGACCGCCTCATCGAGGCCTGCGTCGACGCTTCCAGGCCTCGATGCGGTGCCAGGCGGCCGACCGCGATCCGCTCGACGACCCGATTCCTTTTAGTTGAGGGGACATCGCCATGAGCACCGGAGAGATCTGGCGCGACGTCCCCAGCGTGCCTGGCGTGCTGGCGAGCAGCGAGGGGCGCGTGATGATCGCACCGTATCGCGGACCGATGCCCAACGGAGGAGAGCGGCCCTACGGCGGGACGCCGACCTTCGGCGTCTGGAACAAGACCGACGGGCGCTTCGTCACGACGGTGGGCGAGCGGACCTGGAAGGTCGCGCGGCTCGTCGCAGAAGCATTCCACGGACCGCCTCCTTTCGAAGGCGCCGTGGTGATGCACCTCGACGAGAACGCCGCCAACAACCGGGCGAGCAACCTCCGCTGGGGCACGCAGAAGGAGAATCTGAACGCGCCGGGCTTCCTCGAATACTGCCGCAACAGGACCGGGGCAGACAGCCCGACGGCGAAGGCGCGTCGGAAGCGGAGTGTGGGATGCTCGACCTGAACTCCGGCTCCGGCGCCGTCTACGGGCGCGGCGACGCGCCCCCGGGCGACGCCGCGGTCATCACCGCCCGCATCAACGCGCTGGTGGACGCCGCCCTGCTGGCGCGCCATCGGCAGCAGCGGCCGCGCGACTATCTCGGCGGCAGCCGCGTCGGCGAGCCCTGTGCGCGCAAGCTGGTGTACGAGATCACGCACGCGCCGAAGGACCGCGACTTCGACGCCGACATCCTTCGGATCTTCGACGCCGGCCACCAATTCGAGGCGCTGTCCATCCGCTGGCTCCGTCTCGCCGGCTTCGACCTGCGCGACCGCGGCGCGGATGGCGAGCAGTTCGGCTTCGTCGCGGCCGGCGGTCGGCTGCGCGGGCACGCCGACGGCGTGATCGTCGGCGGCCCCGCGGTCGGGCTGCGCTGGCCCGCGCTGTGGGAGCACAAGGCGCTCGGCCAGAGATCCTGGACCGACCTGGTCAAGCGCGGGCTGCGGCTGTCGAAGCCGGTCTACTTCGCGCAGGTGCAGCTCTACATGGCCTACCTCGATCTGGAGGTCGCGCTGCTCACGGCGCTGAACCGCGACACGCTGGCGCTGCACCACGAGGCGGTGCCCTTCGACGCCGCCGAGGCGCAGCGCCTGTCCGACCACGCCGTCGATATCCTGCGGGCCGCCGAGGCGGGTGAACTGCCGCCGCGCATCGCGCAGTCACCCGACTTCCACCTCTGCCGCCTCTGTCCCTACGCAACCCGCTGCTGGGAGGCGCCATGACCATCACCCCCTCCGACACCCAGCACCGCGCGATCGCGGCGATCAAGCACTGGTTCCAGAACGAAGCCGACCGGAAGCAGGTGTTCCGGCTGTTCGGCTATGCCGGCACCGGCAAGTCGACGGTGCTGCGCTTCGCGCTCGACGAGCTCGGCCTCGAGCACCACCGCAGCGGCGGCGACGGCGAGGCCTGCGTGCCCGGAGTGGTGACGGCCACCTTCACCGGCAAGGCCGCGCTGGTGCTGCGCCGCAAGGGCACCCCGGCCCGCACCATCCACAGCCTGATCTACTCCGTCATCGAGGCGACCGAGGAGGAGGTCGAGGCGGCCGAGAGGAAGGTCGAGGAGGCGGTGGCGCGGGCGCGCGGCCTCTCGGGCTTCGAGCGCACCGCCGCCGAGGCGGCCATCGAGGCCATGCGGCAGGGCGTCGCCGACATGAAGCGCCCGCGCTTCGCCCTCAACCCCAAGAGCGACGCCGCGCACGCGAAGCTGATCGTGCTCGACGAGGTCTCGATGGTCGGCGAGGAGATGGCGCGCGACCTGATGAGCTTCGGCAAGCCGATCCTGGTGCTCGGCGACCCCGGCCAGCTGCCGCCGATCCAGGGCGAGGGCGCGTTCACCAAGGACGCGCCCGACGTCATGCTGACCGAGATCCACCGCCAGGCGGCGGAGAGCGCGATCATCCGCCTCGCCACCATGGCGCGGCAGGGCGAGCCGATCGGCTTCGGCCGCTACGACGACCACGTCTGGAAGATGCGCAAGACGGACGTGACGCCGGAGCAGGCGCTGCGCGGCGGCCAGGTGATCTGCGGCCTGAACGCCACCCGGCTGCAGCTGAACAACGCCATGCGCCGCGCCGCCGGCTTCGGCGACGGCGGCTGGCTGCCCACCGGGCCGGGCGAGAAGATCATCTGCCTCAAGAACCAGAACGACCTCGGCCTGATCAATGGCATGTTCCTCACCCTCTCCGACATCGTCGACGAGGGCAGCCACTACGTCTCGGCAGTCGTGACCGACGAGGAGGGCAACCGCATCGGCGCGCCGCAGGCCGACGGCAGCCGCGGCCGGCTGCGGATCTACAAGGGGCACTTCGAGGACCACGTCGCCTTCGACCGGCAGCGCCACGACCGCGACTGGAAGCTCAAGAAGGGGCTGACCGAGGCAACCTTCGGCTGGGCCATCACCGGCCACAAGGCGCAGGGCAGCCAGTTTCCGACTGTCCTGGTCTGGGACGACGGGCTCGGCCGCACGGCACTGGATCGCAACCGATGGCTCTACACCGCCATCACGCGGGCCGAGTGGGGGCTGGTGATCGTCGCATGACGAAGCGCGCTTCTGTCCTCACGGGATTGCGGCCAGGCGATCGGATCGGTCGTTGGACCATCATCGCGCCCGCGTCGGCGCTGAGGAGTCCCCCTGGACGTGTCCGGCCGCGATGGCTCTGCCGTTGTGAATGCGGCACCGAGAAGGTGGTGCTCGTCCAAAGCCTCGTCTTGGCGTTGCGGTCGTCACGCGGCGGCAGCCGAAGCTGTGGCTGCCTCGCGGTCATGCGCGCGACGCGGCATTCTCACACGGCCGGCGGGCGTCCGACGCCCGAGTACACGGCTTGGCTGGCCGCGAAAAAGCGATGCGAGAACCCCCGCAACGCCTCCTACCCGCACTATGGTGCGCGCGGCATCTCGATGTGCCCTGCCTGGGCGCGGGATTTTGAGGCCTTTCTGCGCGACATGGGGCCGCGCCCCAGCCCGGCACACAGCCTGGATCGCATCGATCCCGACGGCGACTATGCGCCGGGGAACTGCCGGTGGGCGCCACCCGAGATTCAGGCACGAAACAGGCGCGTGACTCGCTGGTATCTGTTCGAGGGTGAGCAGCTCGTCCTGGCGCAGGTGGCTGCGCGGCTCGGCATCACACGAGATCAGGCGCGGGCGCTGGAACGGAAACGGCAGCTGCCGGCTTGGCGCGTTCCCGGCACCGGCGCGAACCGCGCGGCCCCAGCGTCCACGTTCACTCTCGATTTGAATGACGTGCCGGCGACCGCCGGAGACGCGCTAGCATGATCGACCTGAACGACGCCGGTATGGCGCCGGCCCGCCACGACCTGGCGGAGATCCGGCGGCGCCTCGCCGCGACGGCGCGGGAGTGGCTGCCGCCACTGTTCCCGAACGCGCGGCGCTCGCCGGACGGCAGGACGCTGCGCTGCGCCGACCTCTCCGGCCGGGCGCCCCGCGGCGAGGGCTCCTGCGTCATCCACCTCGAGGGGCGCTTCGCCGGCTGGGGCTTCGATCACGCCACCGGCGAGAGCGCGGGGCCGATCGACATGCTCGCCCACGGCACCGGCGCGGCGGATGCCCGCCTCTTTGACGAGGCCGCGCGCCTTGCCCGCATGGATCGGCCGGCGCCGCCGCCGCGCGCGCCCGAGCCGAGGCCGGACCACAGCCGGGAGGTCGCGCGCATCCTGGACGGATGCGTTCCGCCCGCGGGGACGCCGGCGGAGACCTACCTCAGGGGCCGCGGCCTCGCCCTGCCGGACAGCCCCGACCTGCTGTTCCATCCCGACCTCGCCGACTTCGAGAGCCGGCGCGGCTGGCCCGGCATGGTCGCGCTGGTGCGGGACGCGGTCGGCGAGGCCACCGGCGGCATCCACCGCACCTACCTGCTCGACGACGGCTCGGGGAAAGCGCCGCCGGGCAAGAAGATGCTCGGGCCCGTCGCCGGCGGGACGGTGCGGCTCGCGCCGATGCCCGGGGACGGGCGGATCGGCGTGGCCGAGGGGATCGAGACCGCGCTCGCCGCCATGGCCCTGTTCGGCGTCCCCACCATGGCGGCGCTCTCGGCCGACGGGCTGCGGCGCTGGCGGTGGCCGGAGGGCACCACCCACGTCACCATCTTCGCCGATGCCGGGCATGCCGGCATGCAGGCCGCGGCGACGCTGGCGGACCGGCTGAACCTGGCGGACATCCCCTCGCGCATCCTCGCCCCGCTGCACGGCGACGACTTCAACGACGACCTGCGGCGCGGCGCGACCGCGGCGGATTACGACGAACGGCAGCCGGCCCCCCGGCCGGATCCGCCCGCGGCCGCACCAGGGCCGGCCACGGTCGAGGAACTGCTCGCCACCGCCGCCGACCTCACCCGCCCGCCCGACGCCGCGCCGCTCTCCGACCTGCTCGGCCGGTTGGCGATGGCCCGCCTCGATCCGCTGCCCGAGCGTCAGGTCCTCGCCGCGGTGAAGACCGCCACCGGCATCGCCGTCTCCATCCTGGAGAAGCAGCTGGCCGAGCTCCGGCGGCGGCTGAACGCCACGGGCGACGTGCGGCGCGCGCCGGTCCGGCCGCCCTGGGCCTCACTGCTGCGGATCGACGCCGGCGGCGCGCCGGAGCGCAACGAGGCCAACGTCATCACCGCGCTCTCGCTCGACGCCGCCTTCGCCGGCGCCCTGGTGTTCGACGAGTTCAGCCAGGAGATCATGGTGGCGCGCGCCTTGCCCTGGGACCCGCCGGGCGCACCGCTGCCCCGGCCCTGGGGCGAAGCCGACGACGTGCGCTGCGCCGAATGGCTGCAGCGGCACGAGATCAACGTCCCGCCCGTCGTCGTCGGCCGCAGCGTCGTCGCCGTGGCGCGCAACACCCGCGTCCATCCGGTGCGCGACTACCTGGAGGCGCTGGCCTGGGACGGCACGCCGCGGCTCGACGCCTGGGCGGTCACCTACCTCGGCGCCGAGGACACGCCGCTCCACCGCAGCATGGCCTCGCTGTGGATGGTCTCGGCGGTCGCGCGGATCATGCAGCCCGGCTGCAAGGCCGACCACATGCTGATCCTGGAGGGACCCCAGGGCATCCGGAAGTCGACCGCGCTGAAGGTGCTCGCCTCCGAGCCCTGGTTCACCGACGAGCTCGCCGAGCTCGGCTCGAAGGACGCGGCGCAGCAGATGCGCGGCGTGTGGATCATCGAGATGGCGGAGCTGGACGCCATCGGCCAGGCGGACGTGTCGCGCATCAAGGCGTTCCTCAGCCGCACCACGGACCGCTACCGGCCGCCCTACGAGCGCTACGTCGTCACCGTGCCGCGGCAATGCGTCTTCGCGGGGACGGTGAACCCGGACACCTATCTGCGCGACGAGACCGGCAACCGGCGCTTCTGGCCGCTGCGCTGCGGCGACATCGACCTGGACGGGCTGCGGCGCGACCGCGACCAGCTCTGGGCCGAGGCCGTCGCACGCTACCGGGCAGGCGCGCCCTGGTGGATCGAGGACCGGGCCCTGATTGCCGAGGCCAGCGCGGCGCAGGAGGCACGCTACCAGGGCGACGCCTGGGACGCGCGAATCGAGCGCTGGCTCGTCTCCGAGCGCAGGCCGGTGAATGTCGGCGTCGGTCACTTCGAGGACTGGCAGGAGCGCTTCGTGCCGCGCGCGCAGCCGCTGACCGACGTCTCGATCGGCGAGGTGCTGGAGCAGGCGCTCGGCATCGAGCCCGCGAAGTGGACGCGGGCCGACCAGATGCGGGTCGGCGCGTTCTTCCGCGCTAGGAAGTGGGTGAAGTACCGCACGAAGACCCCGCCCCGGGAGTGGCGCTACGTGGCGCCGGGGACGCCGGTGCCATGACACGGCGGCGCTCCTGTCCAACCTCGTCCAACCTCGTCCAACCTGCGCGGCGGAGGTTGGACAGCCGGAAGCGCAGGTTTTCTGCGGCTTTCCACGCGATCACTCCGTCTCGTCCAACCTGTCCAACCTTTTCCCTCAGAGTAATGCGCGAAGGGTGTGGGTCGGCCGGACATACATTTTCCTATACGGGGTATGGGGAGGGGTTGGCAGGTTGGACAGGTTGGACGGAGCCGTCTAACTCTCTGATGTACAACAGTAATTCTTGTCCAACCTGCCCGGGCCAGGTTGGACCGGGTTGGACGACGGACCTCCGGCAGGGCCGCAGCCCGATCGCCCGAGGACCGCCAGCCCTCTCGGTCAAGCCCTTCAAGCCGGGCAGCGACGGCGAGCTCCGCCAAGAACCGCGCCGTCGCCGCCCCCACCACGATGATCCCCTCTCGGAGACCCCATGGCTCCCTCGACTCTCCCCATGCCCACCGCCCATGCAAGCGGGCCACCGATCGCGGCCCCGCTCCCCGTGACCCTCCGGCATCCCGCTGTCCTCGCCCTCGACCTCGGCACCACCACCGGCTGGGCGCTGCGCGGCCAGGACGGCACCATCACCTCCGGCACCATCACCTCCGGCACCATCACCTCCGGCACCATGACCTTCCGCCCAAGCCGCTTCGAGGGCGGGGGCATGCGCTTCCTGCGCTTCAAGCGCTGGCTGACCGAGATGAAGCAGCTCAGCGGCGGCATCGAGTCGATGGTGTACGAGCAGGTCCGCCGCCATGCGGGTGTCGACGCCTCCCACGCCTATGGCGGCTGGCTCGCGATCCTGTCCGCATGGTGCGAGCACCATGGCATTCCCTACCAGGGCGTGCCGGTCGGCACGATCAAGCGCTTCGCCACGGGCCGCGGCAACGCCGACAAGGCGGCGATGATCGCGGCAATCCGCGCCCGCGGCTTCGCACCCGCCGACGACAACGAGGCCGACGCCGTCGCCTTGCTGCTCTGGGTCATCGAGGGTCAGGGAGGCACGGCATGAGGCTACCCACCGCGCCGGCACTGCCGCGATGCTCCCTCGACATCGGCCGCAGCCCGACCAGCGAGGCCGAGCTGAACGCCATGCGCGCCGCCGCCTGGCACCGGCAGGGTGTCGCCGTGATCCCGATCGACGAGATCACCGATCCCTGGCTGCGGCAGGCCCTCACCAACGAGGCCAATCGCCGCTGGGGGCGGCGCCAGGGAGGGCCTGCGCATGGCCGGTAGGCGCAAGGCCAGGCGGGCTGCGCCGCCGCGCGAGGACCTGTCGCGGCCCTCCAAGTGGCGGCTGCAGCATGGCGGCTTCTCCGAGCCGATCCGCGAGGCCGACCCCGAGACCGGCACGCCGGTACTGCATCGCCGCGCCGTCGACACCCTCGGCCTGATGCTGGCCAACGGCACCATCACCCAGGAGATGCACGAGGCAGGCTGCATCTTCCGGACGCTGTTCCGCTCGGCGGCGCTGGATGGCATCGCCACCTCGCAGCTGATCCGACTGGCGGGCGCGACGCACGGCGACGTCTCGAACCGGCAGCTCGACGCGCGACGGCGCGTGGCCGAGGCGCTCGACGCGCTGGGCGGCCACGACAGCCCCGGCGGCTCCTGCGCCTGGTTCGTCATCGGGCTGGAGTTCTCGGTCCGCGAGTGGGCGATGCGCCAGGGCTGGGCGGGACGGCCGGTGCATGGGCCCGTGGCGCAGGGCATCCTCGTCGCGGCCCTCGGCATGCTGGCGAAGCACTTCGGGCTGACGCCGCGGCAGCGGGCGGCGTGACGCGGCGCGGCTGGGACGGCGCGCACCATCCCGGCCGCGCTGTTACAATTCACCCTATGGCGACCCGCAAATCGATGCGGCTAGACTCCGGACACGTAGAGAAGGTGCGCAGGCACCGCGGCTGCACAGCCACTCTGCGGAACGATGGCGACCGTGGCTCGCGCGCTGCAGGGTCCTTCCTGGGCCTGGCGTATGCGGGACGCGGAAGCGCGCGAGGTTCCCAGCGTCAGCCCCGTTTTCCAGGTTGCCAGCGCCGCCAGGTTGCCAGCCGCGGCGCCCCCTCCGTTCCACCATCACGCAGGTCCCGATGCCCCAGGCCCCATGGGCTGCGAGCGCCGTCGAGGCGCGCGCGGTCGCCTCGCTGCTGCCCTATGCCGGCAACGCGCGCACGCATTCGCCCGAGCAGGTGGCGCAGATCGCGGCCAGCATCCTCGAGTTCGGCTTCGTCGCGCCGGTGCTGGTGGACGAGCGCGGCGAGCTCATCGCCGGCCACGGCCGGCTGCTGGCCGCGCAGTCCCTCGGCCTGGAGACGGTGCCGACGATCGTCCGCGCCGGCCTGACCGCGGCGCAGAAGGCCGCCTATCG
>NZ_JAHZUY010000027.1 GCF_019458025.1 Caldovatus aquaticus
CGCAGGCGACGAGGGCGGCGAGGATGCGCTGCCAGAGCCCGCGTTGGCTCCAGCGGTTCCAACGGTTGAAGACGGTGGCGTATGGCCCCTATTCCGGCGGCAGGGCACGCCAGCGGCAGCCTTCGCGCAGCCGGTGCACGATGCCGCCGATCCCCCGCCGGTCGTCCACGCGCCGCGGCCCGGTGTGGACCATCGCCGGATGCGGCTCGCTCGCCGCCCACGGCACGTCGCTCAGCCCGAACAGGCGCGACACGGTCCATCCCCCCGCCGTTGGGCAGGGCGAATCACCGCACCGTTCCCACGGCAATTGGGTACAGACCCTAGCGGGGCACTGCGGGTATAGTCGCCGACGACTCGGTGACCGGCCTCTTCCGCCTGCGCCTCGGCGGGGACCGCTGGGAGCGCATCGGCCCGGGCGACGCCCCGGTGCAGGTCTGGGCGGTGACGGTGCATCCGACGCGGCCGCGCACCCTGCTCGCCGGCACCTCGCCGGTCGGCGTCTGGCGCAGCGACGACGCCGGCGCGACCTGGCGCTTCGCGCCGAGCTCCGTCATGCCGGACCGCATGGAGATGGGGCAGTTCGTCAACCGGGTGATGCGCATCGCCGTGGACCCGGCGCATCAGGACGAGATCTACGCCGCGCTCGAGGTCTGCGGCGTGATCCGCAGCCTCGACGGCGGCGAGACCTGGACCGACTGCAGCGCCGACCTGATCGCCAGGAGCGAGCGCGCGCCGCACCTGAGGAGCGCGATCCTTACCGCCTCGCCGAGCGAGGGGATGCTGGACGCGCATGCGCTCTGCGTCAGCCCGGCCGATCCGCGCGCGGTGCTGCTCGCGGTGCGGATGGGGCTGTTCCGCAGCGAGGACCGGGCGGAGACGTGGCGCGACTTGGAGGTCGGGCGGTTCTCGCCGGTCACCTACGGGCGCGACATCCGCGTCAGCCCGCACGACCCGCGCACGCTCTACGCCTGCCTCAGCACCTCGGCGAACGGGGCGACCGGCTCGATCGTGCGCTCGCGCGACCTCGGGCGGAGCTGGGCGCGCTTCAACCACGGGCACGCGGTGCGAAGCACGATGATGGCGGTGGCGCCGCATCCGCGCGACCCCGCGATGGTGTTCGGCGCCGCGCGCAAGGGGCAGGTGTTCGGCACGCTCGACGGCGGGGAGAGCTGGCGCGAGACGCGGCTGCCCGGAAACGCCGGAATGGTCTACGCGCTGGCGGTGGGGTGAGCGCGGGCGGCGCCCCGCCCTCCGGCGCGCTTCCGGCTGCCGGCGGCGCTGGCCGTTCCCCGGGCAGCGGTCTCGCCGGGCGATGCGCCGGGGTGTCGGCGTGGGGGCGCACGGGGCCTTCCGGCCCCCATTGCCTCGCGCCGCGGAAAGGGCCATCTGCCGATTTGCGCAGCCGGGGCCGGGACACTAGTGTCGGTGCCGGACACCACCGGGACGGGCGCCGCCGCCGCGAGGCGGGCGCGCAGGGATCGAGGCGGAGACGATGGGTTCCTTCAGCATCTGGCATTGGTTGGTCGTGCTGGCGGTCGTCCTGCTGCTGTTCGGCGGCAGCGGGAAGATCAGCAGCCTGATGGGCGATCTCGCCAAGGGCATCAAATCGTTCAAGAAGAACATGAGCGACGAGGCCGACGCCTCGATGGAGGCGCAGGCCACCACCACGGCTCAGCCTGCCGGCTCGATCACCGGGCCGTCCACGGCCGGCGCCGCCCCGTCCGCGCCGCCGTCCACCGCCGCGGCGGGCTCGGCGGAGACCAGCCGCCCCGCCGCCTGAGGCGGGCCGGTCGCCGCGGCTCCCGCGAGGGCTCGGCAGGGCGGGACCCGGCACGGCCCTCCGCAGCGGCCGCCGGCTTCCCCTCCCGGTAGCGGCGGTCAGGGCCGTGCCGCCCGGTGCGCGTCGCGCCTGCAGGTGAGGCGGCGGGCGCCGGGCATCCTGCGCCCGCGAGCAGGCCGGAGGGGCTGGGGCCGCCCCTCAGCCGACCCGCAGCAGTCCCGGTCCGTGGTTCCGCAGCCACTCCACCGCGGCGTCGCGGTGCGGTGTCAGCTTCTCGACCTCGGCCCAGAAGCGTGGCGAGTGGTTCATCTCGCGCAGGTGGGCCACCTCGTGCGCCACGACGTAGTCCAGCACCCAGTCGGGCGCCATCACGAGGCGCCAGGAGAAGGCCAGCGTGCCGTCCGGCGCGCAGCTTCCCCAGCGGCTGCGGGTGTCCTTCAGCCGGATCGCCTTGGGCTTCACCCGGAGCGCCGCGGCGTGGCCCGCGACCAGCGTGCCGATCCGCCGCCGCGCCTCGCGCCGCAGGAAGTCCGAGACCCGCCGGGCGAGGAATTCCGGCTCGCCGGAAACCAGGATCTCGCCGGCCGCCAGCACCACCCCGCCGCGCAGCTCGGGAGCGTGGCGGATCACGTGGGGAATGCCGCCGAGCGGGACCGCGGCCCCGGGCGCGAAGGGGATGGGCGGCGACAGCGCGGCGAGGCGCTCCATCACCCAGGCGGCGTGCGCGGTCAGCAGCGCCATGCCCGCCCGACGGCCGGCGCGCGGCGGCAGGGTCACCACCACCGCGCCGGCACGCGGATCTATGCGCAGCGAGACGCGGCGCGCGCGCGGCGACCGCCGCCAGCGCACCAGGCATTGCACCGGCGGAGAGGAGGCCCGGAGGGGCAGCGCGACGGTTTCGGGCTGGGTCGTCGGGTCCATGGCGCCAACATGGCCTGCCGGCCGCTTCCTGTTCAATGGCTTGACACGGACTGCTGCGAAACGGTGTGATGAGTGGCCGGGGCCCGCCCCCCGCCGCCGGACGGCTGGCCTGCCGCCCGGGGCGATCCGCGGGCTCCCGCTGTCCGCGAAGCGGCGGGTCCCCCCGGGCGGCTGGCCCTCTCCGGCGGGGGCCGCGGCGGCCGGCGGCGCGGCCTGCGGGGCCATGCCGCTCCTGCCGAGAGCCGATCGCGGGCGGCTGGAGACAGCCGGAAGCGCGATTCACCTCGGCGGACAACGAGCCAGGGCCGCTGCAGGGGGCACGGCCGGGCGAAAGCGGCCCTAGCCCGGCAGGTGCTTCAGCTCGATCTCGACGAAGCTGAGGGCCTCGGCGCCGGCGTTGATGACGTTGTGCTCCACGCCGGCGTCGCGGGCGTAGCTGACGCCGGCCGCGAGGGCGGCGGTCGCCGTCCCGCCGCCCGGCAGCTCGAGGAGGAGCGTGCCGTCGGTGACCGGCACGACGACATAGGCGAGGCCGTGGCGGTGCCAGCCGGTTTCCGCGCCCGGCGCGAAGTCCCAGCGCGAGACGCGCACATGCGCATCGTCGTGCTGCACGGTGCAGATCGCGGGCGGGCGGCAGCGCAGCGGCTCCCGCCCCGGCCCGCTGCTGCCCGCGCTCATTCGGCCGCCTGCGCCGGGGCGAGGCCGGGCAGCGGCAGCACGCCCGCCGCCTGCTGCGCCGCCCACACCGCCTCCGCCTGCTCGCGCGTGAGCGGCAGGTGCGGCGGACGGATGGTGCGCCAGCCGGCATCCCCGGTGCTGCGCGCCATGATCTCGCGCAGGCCGGGGATCAGCGGCACGCTGGTCGCGGCCTTGCGCGAGGCGTTCAGCACCGCCTGCGCGGCGTCGGCCTCGGGTCCGGTGCGCTTGGCGCAGACGATCGCGCCGAAGCGGGCGTTGATGTTGGCGGCCGCGGTGATGCAGCCGGCGCCGCCGTCGCCGAGGATGCGCTGCACGAACTCGTCGCTGCCGGAATAGACCTCGAAGCCGTCCCGGGCGAAGGCGTCGATCATCGCCTTCATGTTGGCGTAGTTGCCGGAGCTGTCCTTCACGCCCTTGATCACGCCGGGGAAGGCCTTGAGAAGGCGCTCGATCAGTGCCAGCGAGAACGGCACCGCGCTCTGCTGCGGGAAGTTGTAGAGGTAGATCCGCGGCGTGCCGCCGGTGCGGTTCACCAGTTCGGAGAAATAGGCGAACAGGCCGTCGTCGCTCGGGTTCTTGTAGTAGAAGGGCGGCAGGACGAGGACGCCGCGGCAGCCCAGGGCGGCGGCGTGGCGCGTCAGTTCCACGCTGTCGGTGAGCGCGGCGCAGCCGGTGCCGGGCAGCAGCGCGCCGGCCGGGATGCCGCGCGCGACCAGGCCCTCGAGGATCGCCTTGCGCTCGTGCAGGCCGAAGGAGTTCGCCTCTCCGGTGGTGCCGAGCACGCCGAGGCCGTTGCAGCCGTTGGCGAGCAGCCAGCGGCAATGCGCCGCCATGCGCTCGAGGTCCGGCGAGAGGTCCGGGTGCATGGGGGTGAGGACGGCGGCGTTGATGCCGCCGAAGAAGGCGTCCTGCATGGGGGGCCTCGCTGCTCCGTTGCTATGCCGTTCCGTTCCTGGCGCCGCGCCCCGGTGCACGCGCGGCGGCGGCCGCCGGCACGCGCCGCACCACCGTGCGCGGCCCCGCCCCGGCCGCTCGCGGCCGCGGCAGCGCGGGCGGCGGCGGGCCGGCGCGCCGGGGCCAGCGGCCGGGCCAGGCGGCCACATGATCCTCGAAGGCGCCGGCGTCGCGCTCGCGCACCGCGCGACCGCGCACCGACACTCCCGCCCTGTGCACCGTCTCCGGGTCGCCGGAGACGAGCGGGTGCCACCAGGGGAGGTCCTTGCCCTCCGCGAGCAGCCGGTAGGCGCAGGTCGGCGGCAGCCAGTCCGCCGCCGCGACGCGCCGCGGCGTCAGCTTCACGCAGTCCGGCACCCAGCGGCGCCGGCGCTCGTAGTCGGCGCAGCGGCAGCTCGCGATGTCGAGCAGGCGGCAGGCGACCTCGGTGAAGGCGAGGGCGTCCGTCTCCTCGTCGCGCAGCTTGTGCAGGCAGCAGCGGCCGCAGCCGTCGCACAGCGATTCCCACTCGGCGCGGGTCATCGCCGCGAGGGTCTTGGCGCGCCAGAACGGGACCGGGACGGGCACGGGCGCACTCTACCGGCCAGCGGGGACGGCGCAAGGCGGCCGCGGAGCGCCGGAGGCGCCCCCGGCGCTCAGTGCCCCGCGTTCTCGCCCGAGAAGTCGGGCGGCTGCAGGCCGCTCGCCAGGAGCTGGCGCGCGATCTCGGCCTTCAGCCGCTCCAGCCCCTCCGGCGTCCGCGCCTCGGCGCGCGCGACCAGCACGGCCTGGGTGTTGGAGGCGCGCAGCAGCCACCAGCCGTCCTCGGTGAGGACGCGCACGCCGTCCACGTCCACCACGCGGGCGCCGGCCGCGGCGAGCCGGTCCTTCACCTCCTGCACGATCGCGAATTTGCGCTCCTCCGGGCAGTCGAAGCGCAGCTCCGGCGTGTTGACCACCCTCGGCAGCGCGGCGCGGATCGCCGAGAGCGGGCGGTCGGCGCGGGCGATCACGCCGAGCAGGCGCACGGCGGCGTAGAGCGCGTCGTCGAAGCCGTACCAGCGGTCGGCGAAGAAGATGTGGCCCGACATCTCGCCGGCGAGGGGGGCGCCGGTCTTGGCCATCTTCGCCTTGATCAGCGAGTGGCCGGTCTTCCACATCAGCGGCTTGCCGCCGGCCTTCGCGATCTCGTCGAACAGCACCTGGCTCGCCTTGACGTCGGCGATGACGGTGGCGCCGGGGTGCTCGCGCAGCACGTCGCGCGCGAGGATCACCATCATCTGGTCGCCGAACAGGATCTCGCCCTGGTCGTCCACCAGGCCGATGCGGTCGGCGTCGCCGTCGAAGGCGACGCCGAGATCGGCCTTCTCGCGGGCCACCTCGGCGATGAGCTGGGCGAGGTTGCGCGGCACGGTGGGGTCGGGGTGATGGTTGGGGAAGGTGCCGTCCACCGCGGCATTGATGACGAAGTGCTCGCCGGGGAGGCGTGCGACGAGGCGCTTCAGCACCTCGCCCGCGGCGCCGTTGCCCGGGTCCCAGACGACGCGCAGCCGCCTGCCCTCGCCGCCGTCGTAGTCGCGGAGCAGGCGGGCGACGTACTCCTCGGCGATGTCCACGCGCGCGTCGGAGCCCTCGGCGGAGACGGGGACCACGTCGCCCTCCGCCGCCATGCGGCCGATCTCCCGGATCTGCGCGCCGAAGAACGGCTTCTTGCCCAGCATCATCTTGAAGCCGTTGTAGTCCGGCGGGTTGTGGCTGCCGGTGACCATCACCGCGCCGTCGGTGCCGAGCGCGTGGGCCGCGTAGTAGAGCATCGGCGTCGGCCCGAGGCCGATGCGCAGCACCGCGAGCCCGCAGGCGCGCAGGCCGGCGACCAGCTGCGGCTCGAGGTCGGGCGAGGAGAGCCGGCCGTCGTAGCCGACCGCGACGCGGCCGCCGGTGCCGCGCTCGCGCACGACGACCGAGCCGAAGCAGCGGCCGATGGCGAAGGCGTCCTCGGGCTTCAGCGTCTTCCCGACGACGCCGCGGATGTCGTACTCGCGCAGCACGGTCGGGTCGAAGCGGTGGCGGAAGGCGGTCATCCGGCAGGTTCTCCGCGAACTGGCCCGTCAGGGGCGGCCGATGGAGTGGTAGCGGAACCCGGCCTCGCGCATCGCCGCCGGGTCCCAGACGTTGCGCAGGTCGAGCACGACGTCGCCGCGCATCGCCGCGCGGAGCCGGGCGGGCGAGAGCGCCCGGAACTCGTTCCATTCGGTCAGCAGCACCAGCGCGTCGGCGCCTTCCGCCGCCTCCAGCGCGCCGGCGGCGTATTCGACGGCGGCGGGCAGCAGCGCGCGCGCGTTCTCCATCCCGGCGGGGTCGAAGGCGCGCAGGCGCGCGCCCGCCTCGACGAGGCGCGGGACGACGGCGAGGGAGGGGGCGTCGCGCATGTCGTCGGTCTCGGGCTTGAAGGTGAGGCCGAGGACGGCGACCAGCCTGCCCGCGACCGAGCCGCCGCAGGCGGCGATGACGCGCTCCGCCATGCGCGCCTTGCGCGCCTCGTTGACGGCGATGGTAGTCTCGATCAGGCGCGAGGGGGCGCCGAGGTCCTGCGCGGTGCGGGCGAGGGCGAGCGTGTCCTTGGGGAAGCAGCTGCCGCCGTAGCCCGGGCCGGGGTGGAGGAACTTGCGGCCGATGCGGCCGTCGAGGCCGATGCCGCGCGCCACGTCGTGCACGTCCGCGCCGGCCTTCTCGCAGAGATCGGCCATCTCGTTGATGAAGGTGATCTTCATCGCGAGGAAGGCGTTGGCGGCGTACTTGATCAGCTCCGCGGTCTCGATCGAGGTGGCGACGATCGGCGTCTCGATCAGGTAGAGCGGGCGGTAGAGGCGGCGCAGCACCTCGCGCGCGCGCTCCGAATCGGTGCCGATCACCACGCGGTCGGGGCGCATGAAGTCGGCGATGGCGCTCCCCTCGCGCAGGAACTCCGGGTTGGAGGCGACGGCGATGTCGAGCTCGGGGCGGAGGCGGCGCACCAGCTCCTGCACGCGCCGGCCGGTGCCGACCGGGACGGTGGACTTGGTGACCAGCACCAGCGGGCCTTCGGCGGCGCGCGCCACCTGCTCGGCGGCGGCGAAGACGTAGCTGAGGTCGGCGTGGCCGTCGCCGCGCCGGCTCGGGGTGCCGACGGCGAGGAAGACCGCATCCGCGCCGGCCACCGCGGCGGCGAGGTCGGTGGTGAAGGAGAGCCGGCCGTCGCGCAGGTTGTCGGCGACCAGGCGATCGAGGCCCGGCTCGTAGATCGGCACGCGGCCCTCGCGCAGCGCGGCGATCCGGGCGGCGTCCGTGTCCACGACGCGCACCTCGACCCCGAATTCCGCGAAGCACGCGCCCGAGACCAGGCCGACATAGCCGGCTCCCACCATCGCGATGCGCATCCGCCGTCACTCCCTTCCGATCGCGTGATGCGTGGCCCGCGCGGGGCCGACAAGACATTTCCCGGGGAGGAGCTCCATGGCGCCTGCCCCGTCAGGCCGTCGCCCTGGCGGGGGCGCGCGCCGCCTGGCCCGGCTCCTCGGGCAACAGCGCGCGCAGGCGCTCGAGGTCGCGTTCGGCGCGGCAGGCGAGATAGCGCAGGCCGCGGGCCTCCGGCGTCAGGATCGGGAAGGCGGTCAGGCCGATGTCGGCATAGACGCGCAGCAGCTCAGGCCCGACCCGCCAGAAGGCGGGGTCCACGCCGGCGCGCTCGCAGATGTCGCGGAAGCGCCAGATCGCGGAGATGCGGTCGCGCTCCTCGCCCATCGGGTCGCCGAGACCGAGCCAGACGCCCTCGCGCTTGAGGAAGGCGAAGCCGGCGCGGCCCTGCTCGCCGAACACCGCGCCGTCCGCCTCCGCCGGGGCGAGCGCGCCGAGGGCGGCGAGGCGGCGGCGCGTCTCGGCGTCGTACGGGACCGGGCCGAAGCGCGCCGGGCGCAGCAGGCGGGCGAGGGCGACGAGCAGAAGCACGGCGGCGAGGCCGACGGTGAAGCGGAGCGAATCCGGGGCGTCGGGCGAGAGCACCACGCCCCACCAGCTCTCGCCGGCGACGCGCCCGCCATAGGCCACCAGGGCGAGGACGATGGCGCAGCCGGCGACCGCGCCGAGGGCGAACAGCGTCTCGCCGCTGAGCGGCTCGGCGAGCAGGCGCGCGTCGCGGTAGAAGGCGCCGCGCACCGCGGCGAGCAGCCCGGCGACGAGGAGGAAGGCGCCCCAGACCCACCAGGTGTCGCCGCGCAGCCCGGTGATCAGCGCGCCGAGCAGCAGCAGCGCCAGCGCCGCCGCCCAGGCGATGCGCAGCCGGCGCATCAGGCCGTAGCCCATCACGAGCAGCAGGCTGCCGACGACGGAGGCGGCGAAGTGCGAGGCGAGCGCCGCCGCCCGCCCGCCCCAGGCCTCGATGTCGGACCCCCCGGTCGGCAGGGCGCCGATGAAGAGCAGCACCGTGCCGCCGAGGCCGACCAGCGAGGCGAGCGCCGGCACCTCGAACGGTGCCCCGCCGCCCACCGCGGCGGTGATCCGCGCCAGGGCGGCGCGGCGCTGCGACAGCTCGAAGGCGGCGAACAGCGCGCCGGCGAGGAACAGCGGGACGATGTAGTAGTAGAGGCGGAACAGCAGCAGCGCCCCGACCAGCTGGGCGGTGCCGAGATAGGGCTGCAGCCCGAGCAGCATGGTGCCGTCGAAGACGCCGATGCCGCCGGGGACGTGGGCGAGGAGCCCCGCGGTCAGGGCGGCGACGTAGACGCCGAGGAACTTGAGGAAGGTGAGGTCCGGGGCGGGCGGCAGCAGGGTGTAGAAGATCGCCGCCGTCACCGCGACCTCGGTGCTGGCGAGCGCGGTCTGCGCGATCGCCATGCGGAAGCCGGGCAGGTCGATCCGGTGGCCGAACAGATTGAGGTGGGGCACGAAGCGCGCGAGGGTGACGTAGGCGACGACGACCGCCCAGAGCAGCAGGGCGAAGGCGCGGACGACCCAGTGCGAGGCGGCGTCGCCGACCCAGGGCACCATCTCGGGCTCGAACATCAGCACCGCGCCGCCGAGCGCGAACCCGCCGAGGCCGAAGGTGAGCGAGGTGAAGGCGACGACCTTGGCGATCTCGAGCGGCGAGAGGCCCCAGGCGGCGTAGAAGCGATAGCGCACGGCGGCGCCCGAGACGGCGGCGAAGCCGATGTTGTGCGCGAGCGTGTAGGCGCAGAAGGAGGCGAGCGAGGTGCGCGCGTAGTCCACCGGATGTCCGGCGTAGATCGAGCCGAGCCGGTCGTAGACCGTGAGCAGCAGGTAGGCGGCGACGGTCCAGCCGGCGGCGAGCCAGAGCGAGGCGGGCGGGATGGCGCGCAGCGCTGCGCCGATCTCGGCCACCGAGAGGCCGCGGAACTCGCGCTGGAGGACATAGATCGCGCCGACCAGCAGGGCGAGGCCGAAGACCGTCGGCCCGTAGGCGCGGAGCAGGGGCCAGGCGCGGCTCACGCCGGGGCGGCCTCCTCCTTCGCGCTGCCGCGGGCGAGGGCCGCTTCGATCAGGCCGATGGTGCCGGGGATGCCGTAGAGCGCGACGAAGGCGCCGAAGCGCGGCCCTTCCGGCTGGCCGAGCAGCACCTGGTAGAGGGCGTCGAACCAAGCCCGCGAGACGCCGATGCGGCCGTCCTTGGTGCGCTCGAGGAAGGGCTCGCGCCGGCCGGCGTCGTAGACGAGGTCCTGGATCGCCCGGGCGCGCTCCTCGAACGGCAGCGCCTCGAGGTCGCCGACGCGCTCGCGCAGCGCGTGCAGCAGCGCCTCGAGCGCGGCGCGCTCCGCCGCGGTCGGGGCGCGGTGGCGCTTGTTGGGCTCGACGAAGTCCTTGTAGTAGTTGATCGCGTGCTCGCACAGCCGCCTGAGCAGCGCGCCCTCCGCCGGCTCGTCCTGCGTCAGGGGGCGGCCCCGGTAGCGCTCGACGTAGCGGAGCAGGTGCTCCGGCTCGTCGCTGCCCAGCGCCGAGACCAGGTTGAGCAGCATCGAGAAGGGCACGGTGGCGACGCTCTCCGGCACCTCGCCGCCGAGGACGTGCCACACCGGGTTGGACCACAGCCGGTCGCGCGCCGCCCGCGCCAGCGGGTCGGCCCGCACCAGGGCCTCGAGGTCGGCGAGGCCGGTCGCGCGCCGGCGCTCGGCGAGGGTGCGCGCCTCGCGCGCAGCCTCCTCGAGCCGCGCCAGGTATTCGTCCACCGTGCGCGGGATCACGTCGAAATAGAGCCGCTTGGCCCGCTGCGGCGCCTGGTACATGAAGTAGCCGAGGCTCTCCGGCGGGGCGTAGCGCAGCCATTCCTCGATGGTCAGCCCGTTGCCCTTGGACTTGCTGATCTTCTGCCCGTGCTCGTCGAGGAACAGCTCGTAGGTGAAGCTGATCGGCGGCTCGGCCCCGAGGATGCGGCAGATCCGCGAGGAGAGGCGGACCGAGTCGATCAGGTCCTTGCCCGACATCTCGTAGTCCACGCCGAGCGCGTACCAGCGCAGCGCCCAGTCAGCCTTCCACTGCGCCTTGCAGGCCCCGCCCGTGACCGGGGTCTCGAAGCGCTCGCCGGTCTCGGGGTCGCGCCAGACGATGGTGCCCTCCGCCGGGCGCGTCTCCTCCACCGCCACCTGCATCACCACGCCGGTCCGCGGGTGGATGGGGAGGAAGGGCGAGTAGGTGGCGCGCCGCTCCGGCCCGAGGGTCGGCAGGATCACGGCGCGGACCTCGTCGTGCACCTCGAGCATGCGCCGGAGCGCGGCGTCGAAGCGGCCCGAGCGGTAGTACTCGGTCGCGGAGGCGAACTCGTATTCGAAGCCGAAGGCGTCGAGGAAGGCGCGCAGCCGCGCGTTGTTGTGCGCGCCGAAGCTCTCGTGCGTGCCGAAGGGGTCGGGGATGGCGGTCAGCGGCCTGCCGAGGTGGCGCGCCAGCATCTCCCGGTTCGGCACGTTGTCCGGGACCTTGCGCAGCGCGTCCATGTCGTCGCTGAAGGCGATCAGGCGGCTCGCCCGCCCTGGCATCAGTCGCGCGAAGGCGCGGCGCACCCAGGTGGTGCGCGCGACCTCGCCGAAGGTGCCGATGTGCGGCAGGCCGGAGGGGCCGTAGCCGGTCTCGAACAGCGCCTCGCCCTTGCCGGAGGTCCTCAGGCGCTCGGCGACCTTGGCCGCCTCGTCGAAAGGCCAGGCCTTGACGGCGGAGAGGTCGGGCGGCGGCGGGGTGTCGTCCGGCATCGGGGTCGCTGTCGGGGAGCGCGGGTTCGGGCCCGCGTTATAGGGGCGGCGGTGGGGGCGCGCGACCCCGGCGTGGCGACTGCGGCCGGACCGCGCGTGCGGGGCGGTGCGCCCGCCGGGCGGGGGGTGGTATCGGCGGGCGCGTCTCCGCCCCTAGAATGAGCCGATGTCGCCTGCCGCGCCTGCCGCCTCCGCGATTCCGCCGCGCCTCGCCCTGCCGCTGGTGCCGGCACTGGTGGCGGGCGGCGGGGGGCGCGCCACGCTGCTGACGCCGGACGGCGAGATCGCGACGCTGGCGGCGGAGCGGCTGGCGGCGCGGCTGCGCGAGCTGCCGCCGCCGCTGCTGGTGCACGCGCCGGCCACCGCGCGCCGGCTCGGGCTGCCGCCCTTTCCCGCGGCCTACGACCTCCTGGAGCTGTTCGCCTTCTGCCTGCCCGCGCGCGCCGCCGCGCCCACGCCGCGCGGCCTCGCGATCGCGCTCGGGATGGACCCGCCGCGCAACGACGAGGCCGCCGCGGCGCTGCTGCCGGAGATGGCGGCGGCGCTGCTGCGCCGCCTCGCCGCCGGGCGCGAACGGCCGCTCAACCGCGACGCGGCGGCGCTCGCCGCGCGGATGCGGGAGGCGGCGAACTGGCCGTGGGCGGAGGCGGTGCTCGCCGCGCTCGGCAGGCCGCGCGCGAACCCCTCCTTCGACGCCTTCCGGGTCTGGCGCCGCCTGCCGGAATGGCAGGACACGGCGCCGCCCATGCCCGCCGCCTCGCATCCGGTGACGCCGGCGGAGGCGCGCGCGCGCCTTGCGGCGATCCTCGGCGAGGCGGCGGAGCAGCGGCCACAGCAGGCGGACTACGCCTCCGCCGCCGCGGCCGCCTTCGCGCCGCGCGAGCAGCGCGGCGCGCCGCATGTGGTGCTCGCCGAGGCCGGCACCGGGACGGGCAAGACGCTCGGCTACGTCGCGCCGGCGAGCCTCTGGGCGGAGAAGAACGGCGCGCCGGTCTGGATCGCGACCTACACGCGCAACCTGCAGCGCCAGATCGAGCAGGAACTCGCCCGGCTCTACCCCGACCCGGAGGAGCGGCGACGCCTCGTCGTCGTGCGCAAGGGGCGGGAGAACTACCTCTGCCTCCTCAACATGGAGGAGATGCTGGGGCAGGCGATGCTCGCCGGCCTGGTCGTGCCGCTGGCGCTGGTGGCGCGCTGGGCGCTGGCGACGCGCGACGGCGACCTGATGGGCGGCGACTTCCCGGGCTGGCTCGCCGAGCTGTTCGGGCCGGCGGCGATCGCCCCGCTCGCCGACCGGCGCGGGGAGTGCATCCATTCCGCCTGCGCACACTACAAGAAGTGCTTCGTCGAGCACTCGATCCGCCGCGCCCGCTCGGCGCGCATCGTGGTGGCGAACCACGCGCTGGTGATGGTGCAGGCGGCGTTCGGTGGCGGCGAGGACGGACGGCCGATCCGGCTGGTGTTCGACGAGGGGCACCACCTGTTCGACGCCGCCGACGCCGCCTTCTCCGCGGCGCTGACCGGGGCCGAGACGGCGGAGCTGCGCCGCTGGCTGCTCGGCGCGGAGGGCGGCGCGCGCAGCCGCGCCCGCGGGCTGCGCCGGCGGCTGGAGGAGCTCATCGGCGAGCGGCCGGACCTGCTCGCCCCGCTCGAGGCCGCGCTCGAGGCGGCGCGCGCCCTGCCGGGGCCGGGCTGGATGACGCGCCTCGCCGAGGACCGGGCGGACGGCGCGGGCGCGGAGCGGCGCAACCCAACGGAGGCGTTCCTGCGCCGGGTGCGGCGCCAGGTGCTGGCGCGCGCGGCGGCGGACGAGGGGATGTACGACCTCGAATGCGACCTCCACCCGCTCGGCGAGGGGCTGGCCGAGGCCGCGGAGGCGCTCGGGCGCGCGCTGGAGCGGATCCGCGGGTCGCTCGCGGCGCTGCGCGAGCGGCTGGCGGCGCGGCTCGAGGACGAGGCGGAGGAGCTGGAGCTCGGCGAGCGCCTGCGCATCGAGGCGCAGTGCCGCGCGCTGGAGCGCCGCGCCCTCGCCCCGCTCGCCGCCTGGACGGCGATGCTCGGGGCGCTCGCCGGGCCGCCGCGCGCGGCGGGGGAGCGGCCGGACTTCGTGGACTGGCTGGCGCTGGAGCGGCGCGACGGGCGGGACGTGGACGCGGGGCTCCACCGGCGCTGGCTCGACCCGACGGTGCCCTTCGCGACGGCGGTGGCGGCGCCGGCGCACGGGCTGCTGATCACCTCGGCCACCCTGCGCGACCGCGCCGGCGGCGAGGAGGAGGACCCGGAGGCCGCCTGGCACGCGGCGGAGGCGCGCACCGGCGCCGTCCACCTGCCGCTGCCGGCGATCCGCGCCGCGGTGCCCTCGCCCTTCGACTACGCGGCGCGGACCCGGGCCTTCGTCGTCACCGACGTCGCCCGCGACGATCCCGGGCAGGTGGCGGCGGCGTTCCGTGCGCTGTTCCTCGCCGCCGGGGGCGGTGCGCTCGGCCTGTTCACGGCGATCCGCAGGCTGCGCGAGATCCATGCGCGCATCGCCCCGGCGCTGGCCGAGGCGGGCATCCCCCTCTATGCCCAGCACGTGGACGCGATGGACAACGCGACCCTGGTGGACGTCTTCCGCGCCGAGGAGGAGAGCTGCCTGCTCGGGACCGACGCGATGCGCGACGGGGTGGACGTGCCGGGCCGCTCGCTCCGGCTGCTGGTGTTCGACCGGGTGCCCTGGCCGCGGCCCTCGATCCTGCACCGCGAGCGGCGGACGCATCTCTCCGAGGGACGGCCGAAGGAGTACGACGACGCCCTGGCGCGGCACCGGCTGCGCCAGGCCTTCGGGCGGCTGATCCGGCGCGCCGACGACCGCGGTGTGTTCGTGCTGCTCGACCGCTCCTGCCCCTCGCGCCTGCTCGCCGGACTGCCGGCGGGGGTGGTGGCGCGCCGGGTCGGGCTGCGGGAGGCGGTGGCGGAGACGCGCGCCTTCCTGTCCCGGCCGTGACCGCTGTCACAGGCGTGAACGGTGCCCGGTTGACCCCTGGGGCGGGCGGCGCGAGGACAACAAGGAAGGAGATTCCGCCATGCGCTCCGCCAGCCTGGCTCCCGCCGACCGCTCCGATGCCGGCCGCCGCGAGGAGGACGGCGCCGCCGGCAGGACGGTCCGGCGCTTCAACGCGCAGGAGGCGCTGATCTGCGCCATGGTGCTGATGGCCGCCTCGGACCGCAGCATGTCGGACGCCGAACTCGCCATGATGGCGCGGATGGTGCAGGAGCTGCCGGTCTTCGCCGACTTCAACGCGGCCGAGATCGAGGTCGTCACCGAGACGGTGCTGCGCCTGCTCGACGAGACCGACGGGCTCGACCGCGCCTGCACCATGATCCGCGAGGCGCTGCCGGCGCGGCTGCGCGAGACCGCCTACCTGCTCGCCTGCGAGGTGGCGGCCGCCGACGGCGACGCGACGCAGGAGGAATTGCGCTTCCTGCAGGACCTGCGGATCGCGCTCGATCTCGACCGGCTGGTGGCCGGCGCGATCGAACGGGCGGCACGGGCGCGCTACCAGGTGATCTGAGGCGCCGCGTCCGGACGAGGCGGCCTGCGCGGGGAATGGGGGCGCCGGTTCGCCCGGTGCTTGCGGGGGCCGCCCCGGCATGCATGCTGCGGGCATGGCGGCGGCACGGTCGGCCGGCGGGGAGGCGCCGACGCGGGGAGGACCAAGGGCGTTGGCACCCCGCCTGACGCTCTGCGCCGGGCAGTATGGCAGCGGCTCGACCTGGGTCTTCAACGCGGTGCGGGGCCTGCTCGCGCAGGCCACGGGACGAGGCGAGATCCCGGGGTTCTACGCGGACAGCCTGCGCGACCTCCCGGAATTCACGCGCGTCGGCGCGCCGCTGGTGGTGAAGGCGCACCGGCCGGACCGCTCGCTGCGGCTGCTCGGGGCGCTCTACGGGGCGCCGATGGTGGTCTCGGTGCGCGATCCGCGCGACGCCGTGGTCTCGATGGCGCAGCGGTTCGGCGAACCGGTGCCGGACTGCGCGCGCGCCGTCGCGGAAAGCGCGCGCCACCTGGTGCTGCTGCTCGCCCAGCCGCGCGTGCTGGTGCTTCGCTACGAGGACCGCTTCACGGCGGCGGACGGCACGGTCGCGCGCCTTGCCGCCTTCCTGGGACTGGCCGTGTCCGAGGCGTCCTGCGCGCAGATCGCCGCCGGCCTCACGCCGGAGCGGGTGCGCGCGACGGTCGCTGCGCTGGAGCAGGCGGGCGTCTATGGCGCCGGGCCCGATCCGCGGCGGCACGATCCGGCGACGCTCTGGCATGCGCGGCATGTCGGCGACGGGCGCGTCGGCAAGCACCGCGAGGCGCTGGCGCCCGAGGCGGCGGCGGAGGTGCTGGCCGCGACAGCGGAGTACTGCCGGGCCTTCGGCTACGGCGGGGAGGAGGCCGCCGCGGCCGGCTCCGCGGCAGGCGGCTCCGGCGTGCCCGGCTGACCCGCCGACTCGCCGCGGGACGGGAATGACGGGACGGCCCGGTGGTCCGCGCCTCGGCCTTGTGCCGCCTCGGACGCGCGGGACGCGGCGCACGCCCCCGGGCTGCCGTGATCCCGGCCGCTGACGGCCCTGGGCACGCCCCGGCAGGGGATGGCTGCCCCCTTCGGACGGCCGGAGGCGGCCGGGAGCGTCGGCCGGCTCCGCGGGCATGACCGGGAGCCGCCGCTGCGAGCTGGGCGGAGCGGAGCCGGCTCCGGAACGGGGAGGAAGAGGGCAGGGGCCGTCCCGGCGCGGACGGCCGGAACCCGGCGTCCGGGATGGGGCGGCCCGCCGTGCCTTCGCGGCCCGGCGATCCGGCACCGGATGCAGCTGCGACGCCCGCATGTGCCCGGTGGGACTCGAACCCACGACCCCAAGATTAAAAGTCTCGTGCTCTACCGACTGAGCTACGGGCACCTCGGCCAGGGCAAGAGCGCCGCGGGAGAGGGGCTGTCAAGCCCGGCGTGCTGCCGCGGCCGCCCTCCCTCCGCGCCCGCGCCCCGTCAGCCTTCCTGCGCGTCGGCGAGGAGGACGGCGCGCTGGATGCGGTCCGGATCGCGCGCCTGGCCGTGCGCGCCGGCGCCGCGCTTGACGCGGTCCATCACCTCCATGCCGGCAACAACGCGCCCCCAGATCGTGTACTGGCCGTCGAGGTGGGGCGCCGGGGCGAACATGATGAAGAACTGGCTGTTGGCACTGTTCGGGTCGGCCGTGCGCGCCATGCCGCAGGTGCCGCGAACGAAGCGCGCCTTGGCGGGCGGGGAGAACTCGGCCGGCAGGTTGGGGAGATCGGAGCCGCCGGTGCCGGTGCCGGTGGGGTCGCCACCCTGGGCCATGAAGCCCTCGATCACCCGGTGGAACGGCGTGCCGTCGTAGAAGCCGCGGCGCGCGAGGGTCTTGATCCGCTCGACATGCAGGGGAGCGAGATCGGGCAGGAGCTCGATCGTCACCCGCCCGTCCTTGAGCTCGAGGATCAGCCGGTTCTCGTTCGCCGCGTCCCGTGTCGCGGCGGCCTCGGCCGGCGCGGTTTCGGCGGGGGCGGGGCTGGTGGCGCCGGGCTCGGCCGGGGCGGGGGACCTGTCCTGATCGTCGCTCATCGCGCTGTGCGCTCCTTAAACTGTGCCGGCCGGAGAAGGGGGCGGGCGGCCGCGAACGGGCGATCCCCCGTCAGCCCCGGATGTCCGCCGCGACCTTCATGCTGCGGATGCGGTCCGGGTTGCTCACCAAGCCGCCGCGGGCGGGATCGCCCGGCTTGATGCGGTCCACCGCCTCCATCCCCGCCACCACCCGGCCCCAGATCGTGTACTGGCCGTCGAGGTGGGGCGCCGGGGCGAACATGATGAAGAACTGGCTGTTGGCGCTGTTCGGGTCGGCGGTGCGCGCCATGCCGCAGGTGCCGCGCAGGAAGCGGGCGCGCGAGGGCGGGGAGAACTCGGCCGGCAGGTTGGGGAGGTCGGAGCCGCCGGTGCCGGTGCCGGTGGGGTCGCCGCCCTGGGCCATGAAACCGGGAATGACCCGGTGGAACGGCGTGCCGTCGTAGAAGCCGCGGCGCGCGAGGATCTTGATCCGCTCGACATGGCGGGGCGCGAGCTGCGGCAGGAGCTCGATCGTCACCCGCCCGTCCTTGAGCTCGAGGATCAGCGTGTTCTCGGGATCGGCTGGAGCGCCCGCGGGCTGCGCCGCGGCCCGGCCGGCGCCGAGCCCGGCGAGGGCCGCGCCGGCGGCCAGGACATCGCGGCGGGCGATGCCGTGCGTCGTCGGCGGCATCTCAGCCCCCTTCCGGCCGGCCGACTGCCGGCGCGCGCCCCACGCGGGCCAGGGTGCGTTCGAGCGTCAGCCGCGGCACGAAGCTCGAGATGTCGCCGCCGAGCTGGGCGATCTCCTTGACGAAGCGCGAGGAGATGAACTGGTTCGTCTCGCTCGCCATCAGGAACACCGTCTCGATCTCGGGATCGAGGCGGCGGTTCATGCCGGTCATCTGGAACTCGTAGTCGAAATCGGTCACCGCGCGCAGGCCGCGGATGATCATCCGCGCCCCGATCTGGCGCGCGAACTCGATCAGCAGGCCCTCGAACGGGATCACCTCGATCGCGGTGCCGGTGCGCTCGGCGATCGCCGCGACCTCCGCCCTGACCAGCTCGACCCGCTCCTCGAGCGGGAAGAGCGGGCCCTTGCCGATGTTGATCGCCACGCCGACGACGAGGCGCGAGCAGAGCCGGGCGCCGCGGCCGATGATGTCGAGATGGCCGTTGGTGACCGGGTCGAAGGTGCCGGGATAGAGGCCGACGCCACGCTCAGGCATCGGAATCGCCCTGCTCCGGCCTCGCTGCCGGTGCCGGTTGCCGCGGCGGCGCCGGCGCGCCTTCGGCGTGTTCGGCCGCGGCGTCGTTGTCCACGACCGGGAAGCAGCTCGTCACGCGTTCCCCCTCGTCCAGTCGAAGCAGCATCACGCCCATCGCCAGGCGGCCGGTGATCCGCACCTGCTCGACAGGCAGGCGGATCAGGCGCCCCCCGCTCGTGACCAGCATCACATCATCCCCCGGGCGGACCGGGAAGGTGGCGACCACCTCGCGCCCCGTGCGGGGGGTGAGGACGATGCCGGTGATGCCCTGGCCGCCGCGGCCGGTGACGCGGTAGTCGTAGGCCGAGCTGCGCTTGCCGAAGCCGGCGTCGGTGACGGTGAGGATCTGTTCCTCGGCGGCCTCCAGCTCGGCGAAGCGCTCGGGGCTCAGGGTGACCTCGGCCTCGGCCGCCTCCTCGCCCTCCTCGGCGGCGGCGGCGGCGATGGCCCCGCCATTGCCGTTGCCGTTCGCCTCCGCCGCGGCCGCGTCCTCCGTGCCCGCGGCGCGGCGCTTCTGGGCGGCGGCCCTGAGGTAGGCGGCGCGCTCCCCGGTCGTGGCCTCGACGTGGCGCAGCACGGCGAGCGCGATCACCGCATCGCCCGGGGCGAGCCGGATGCCGCGCACGCCCGAGGAATCGCGGCCGGCGAAGACGCGGAGCTGATCGGCCTCGGCGACGAAGCGGAGGGCGCGCCCCTTGCGCGTGGCGAGCAGGATGTCGTCGCCCTCGCGGCAGGTGGCGACGCCGATCAGCGTGTCCCCCTCCTCGAGCTTCATCGCGATCAGCCCGGAGGCGCGGACGTTGCGGAAGTCGGAGAGCCGGTTGCGCCGGACGTTGCCCTGGGCGGTGGCGAAGACGAGGTGCAGGTTCTCCCACAGCGCCTCGTCCTGCGGCAGCGGCAGCACGGCGGTGACGGTCTCCTCCGCCTGCAGCGGCAGGAGCTGGCGCAGGCTGCGCCCCTTGCCCTGCGGCCCGGCCTCGGGGAGCTGCCAGACCTTCTCGCGGAAGGCCATGCCGCGCGAGGTGAAGAACAGCACCCACTGGTGGGTGTGGGCGATGAAGGAGCGGGTCACGACGTCGTCCGCCCGCGTCGCCGCGGCGGCGCGGCCGCGCCCGCCGCGGTTCTGCGCGCGGAAGGTCTCGAGCGGCGTGCGCTTCACGTAGCCGTCGCGCGTCAGCGTGACGACCATCATGCCCGGCTCGATCAGGCTCTCGTCGTCCACCTCGGCGATCGCGTCCACGATCTGCGTCAGGCGCGGCGTCGCGAGCTGCGCGCGCACGGTGAGCAGCTCCTCGCGCATCACCTCCATCCGCCGCGGCCGGCTGGCGAGGATCTCGAGCAGCTCGCGGATGCGCGCCGCGACCTCCTGCAGCTCGGCGGCGATCTTCTCGCGCTCGAGGCCCGTCAGCCGCTGCAGGCGCAGCTCGAGGATCGCCTTCGCCTGGTCCTCGGTCATGCGCACCGTACCGTCGGGGGCGATGCGGTTGCGCGCGTCGTCCACCAGGTCGAGCAGCGCGCCGACGTCGCCGGCCGGCCAGTCGCGCGCCATCAGCGCGGCGCGGGCGGCGGCGGCGTCGGGGCTCTCGCGGATCAGGCGGATCACCTCGTCGATGTTGGCCACCGCGATGGCGAGGCCGATCAGCGTGTGGCCGCGCTCGCGCGCCCGGGCGAGGCGGAAGCGGCTGCGGCGGAGGATCACCTCCTCGCGGAAGCGGAGGAAGGCGAGCAGGGCGTCGCGCAGCCCCATCTGGCGCGGCTGGCCCCCGTCGAGGGCGAGGAAGTTCACCGCGAAGGAGGTCTGGAGCTGCGTCAGCCGGTAGAGCTGGTTCAGCACCACTTCCGGCGTCGCGTCGCGCCTGAGCTCGATGACGATGCGCAGGCCCTCGCGGTCGGACTCGTCGCGGATGTCGGAGATGCCCTCGATCTGCTTGCCGCGCACCAGCTCGGCGATGCGCTCGAGCAGCGTCGCCTTGTTGACCTGGTAGGGGATCTCGGTGACGACGATCTGGGCGCGTCCGCCGCGCAGCTCCTCGATCTCGGCGCGGGCGCGGAGCGGGATCGAGCCGCGGCCGGTCTCGTAGGCGGCGCGGATTCCCGCCCGGCCGAGGATCACGCCCCCGGTCGGGAAGTCGGGGCCCGGCAGGAGGCGCATCAGCGCCTCGAGCGGCGTCGCCGGATCGGCGATCAGCGCGAGCGTTGCGTCGATCACCTCGCCCGGATTGTGGGTCGGGATGTTGGTCGCCATCCCGACCGCGATGCCGTTGGCGCCGTTGACCAGGAGGTTCGGGAAGGCGGCGGGCAGGACCCGCGGCTCCTGCTCCGACTCGTCGTAGTTCGGCTGGAAATCGACCGTGTCCTCGTCGATGCCCTCGAGCAGCGCGGTGGCGGCGCGGGCGAGGCGGACCTCGGTGTAGCGCATCTGCGCCGGCGGGTCGCCGTCCACCGAGCCGAAATTGCCCTGCCCGTCGATCAGGGGGACGCGCATCGAGAAGGGCTGCGCCATGCGCACCATGGCGTCGTAGATCGAGGCGTCGCCGTGGGGGTGGTACTTGCCCATCACGTCGCCGACGACGCGCGCCGACTTGCGGTGCGGCTTGTCGTGCGTGTAGCCCGCCTCATGCATCGCGTAGAGGATGCGCCGGTGCACCGGCTTGAGGCCGTGGGGGGCGGGCGGGCGGGGGGGGGCGGGTCGGGGCCCCGCGACGATCACGCTCATGGCGTAGTCGAGGTAGGAGCGGCGCATCTCCTCCTCGAGCGCGACCGGGACGGTGTCCTCCGGGCGCTCGGGAGGCGGCGGCGCCGCGCCGCCGTCCGCGGTGGTGTCGCTCACGCTGTCGTCCTAGCCGAGAACTGCGGCCCGCCGCGCGAGGGCGGCGCCGGCGGGCCGGTGAATGTCAGAACGGGATCTCGTCGTCCAGATCGGAGCCGCCCTTGGCGGGCCGGTCCCAGCCCTGCCGGCCGCCCCGCTCGCGCTCGCCGCCATAGCCGCCGCGGGACGGGCCGCCGGCCGGGGCGCCGCGCTCGTACTCGCCCGCCTCGGCCCCGCCGCCCTCGGCGCGGCTGTCGAGCAGCACCAGCTCGCCCCGGAAGCGCTGCAGCACGACCTCGGTCACGTAGCGCTCCTGGCCGTCCTTGTCGGTGTATTTGCGGGTCTGCAACGAACCCTCGAGATAGACCTTGCGGCCCTTGCGCAGGAACCGTTCCGCCACCTCGCCGAGCCGCTCGTTCCAGATCACCACGCGGTGCCATTCGGTCCGTTCCTGGCGCTCGTTGGTCTGGCGGTCGTTCCAGGTTTCCGAGGTGGCGACCCGCAGCTCGACGACCTTCTGCCCGCCCTGGGTATTCCGCACCTCCGGGTCCCGCCCCAGATTGCCCACCAGGATGACCTTGTTCACGCTGCCGGCCATGCCGCACGGTTCCTTGCTCTCGCGCCACGACCCTAGCCCGGGGCGGGCCGTGCGGCCAGCCTGAGCCTGGACGGGGGGACCCCTCGCCACCACGCGGCGGGGCCCGGTCCGTCCGGGTCACGGGAACCCCTTCCCGCAACCCCCAATATGGTGCCAAATCGCCCGGAACACAACGCGAACCCGGCCGAGTCCGCCGGGCCGCCAACCCCCTCGATGGACCCACGATGAGCGGAATGATCCGCATCCGCGGCGCGCGCGAGCACAACCTCCAGAACCTCGACCTCGACATCCCGCGCGGCACGCTGACGGTGATCACCGGGCTGTCGGGCTCCGGCAAGTCGTCGCTCGCCTTCGACACCATCTACGCCGAGGGCCAGCGGCGCTACGTCGAATCGCTCTCGGCCTACGCCCGGCAGTTCCTGCAGCTGATGCAGAAGCCGGACGTGGACTCGATCGAGGGCCTGTCGCCCGCGATCTCGATCGAGCAGAAGACCACCTCGCACAACCCGCGCTCGACCGTCGGCACCGTCACCGAGATCCACGACTACATGCGCCTGCTCTGGGCGCGCGTCGGGGTGCCCTACTCGCCGGCCACCGGGCTGCCGATCGAGGCGCAGACCGTCTCGCAGATGGTGGACCGCGTGCTGGCGATGCCGGAGGGCACGCGGCTCCTGATCCTCGCCCCGGTGGCGCGCGGCAGGAAGGGCGAGTTCCGCAAGGAATTCGCCGAATACCTCCGCCGCGGCTTCGAGCGGGTGAAGGTGGACGGCACGCTCCACCTGCTCACCGAGGCGCCACGGCTCGACAAGAAGCTCAAGCACGACATCGAGGTGGTGGTGGACCGCATCGTCGTGCGCGAGGGCATCGCAAGCCGCCTCGCCGATTCCTTCGAGACCGCGCTCGGCCTCGCCGACGGCGTGGCCTACGCGGAGAACGCCGACACCGGCGAGCGCACCGTCTTCTCCTCGCGCTTCGCCTGCCCGGTCTCCGGCTTCACCATCGAGGAGATCGAGCCGCGGCTGTTCAGCTTCAACTCGCCGCAGGGCGCCTGCCCGGCCTGCGACGGCCTCGGCACCCAGACCTTCTTCGACCCGATGCTGGTGGTGCCGGACGACCGGCTCAGCCTCAGGGACGGCGCGATCGCGCCCTGGACCGGCGCGCAGTCGCCCTACTACGACCAGACGCTCGAGAGCCTCGCGCGCCACTTCCGGGTCGCGACCACCACCCCCTGGGGCGAGCTGCCGCAGCACGTGCGCCACGCCATCCTGCACGGCACCGGCGAGGAGGTCGTCACGCTGCGCTACAAGGACGGGCTGCGCGCCTACGAGGTGAAGAAGCCCTTCGAGGGCGTGATCCCGAACCTCGAGCGCCGCTTCCGCGAGACCGACAACCCCTGGGTGCGCGAGGACCTCGCCCGCTACCAGGCGGAGAAGCCGTGCGAGGCGTGCCACGGCTACCGCCTGCGGCCGCAGGCGCTGGCCGTGAAGGTCGCCGGCCTGCACATCGGCGAGGCGTCGGAGCTCTCGATCCGCAGGGCGCGCGAGTGGTTCGCCGGGGTGTACGAGACGCTGACGCCGCAGCGGCAGGAGATCGCGCGGCGCATCCTGCGCGAGATCAACGACCGGCTGCAGTTCCTGGTGGATGTCGGGCTCGACTACCTCACCCTCGCGCGCTCCTCGACCACGCTCTCGGGCGGCGAGTCGCAGCGCATCCGCCTCGCCTCGCAGATCGGCTCGGGCCTCACCGGCGTGCTCTACGTGCTCGACGAGCCCTCGATCGGCCTGCACCAGCGCGACAACGAGCGGCTGCTCGGCACGCTGCGGCGCCTGCGCGACCTCGGCAACACCGTGCTCGTCGTCGAGCACGACGAGGAGGCGATCCGCGCCGCCGACCACCTGGTGGACATCGGCCCGCTTGCCGGCAAGAACGGCGGCCGCGTCGTCGCCCAGGGCACGCCGGCGGAGGTCGCGGCGAACCCGGCGAGCCTCACCGGCCAGTACCTCTCCGGCGCGCGTCGCATCGAGCTCCCGCCCGAGCGCCGCAAGGTGGACCGCCGGCGCCTGCTGCGCGTGGTCGGCGCCCGCGGCAACAACCTCAAGAACCTCACCGCCGCGATCCCGCTCGGCACCTTCACCTGCGTCACCGGCGTCTCCGGCGGCGGCAAGTCCACGCTGGTGGTGGAGACGCTCTACAAGGCCGCGGCGCGCCGCCTGATGGGCGCGGCCGAGGTGCCGGCGCCGCACGAGCGCATCGAGGGCCTCGAGCACCTCGACAAGATCATCGACATAGACCAGTCGCCGATCGGCCGCACCCCGCGCTCCAACCCCGCGACCTACACCGGGCTGTTCACGCCGATCCGCGACTGGTTCGCGGAGCTCCCCGAAGCCCGCGCCCGCGGCTACGCGCCAGGCCGCTTCAGCTTCAACGTCAGGGGCGGGCGCTGCGAGGCCTGCCAGGGCGACGGCGTGCTGAAGATCGAGATGCACTTCCTGCCCGACGTGTACGTCACCTGCGACACCTGCAAGGGCAGGCGCTACAACCGCGAGACGCTGGAGGTGCGGTTCCGCGGCAGGTCCATCGCCGACGTGCTCGACATGACGGTGGACGAGGCGCTGGAGTTCTTCTCCGCCGTTCCCGCGATCCGCGACAAGCTCAAGGTGCTCTCCGAGGTCGGGCTCGGCTACATCCACCTCGGCCAGCAGGCCACGACCCTCTCGGGGGGCGAGGCGCAGCGCATCAAGCTCGCCAGGGAGCTCTCCCGCCGCGCCACCGGGCGCACCCTCTACATCCTCGACGAGCCGACGACGGGCCTGCACTTCGAGGACGTGCGCCGGCTGCTCCAGGTGCTGCACGCGCTGGTCGAGCAGGGCAATACGGTGGTGGTGATCGAGCACAACCTGGAGGTCATCAAGACCGCCGACTGGATCCTCGACCTCGGCCCGGAGGGCGGCGACGGCGGCGGGCGGATCGTGGCCGAGGGCACGCCGGAGCAGGTCGCGGCGACACCGGGCAGCCACACCGGGCGGTTTCTCGCGCCGATCCTCGCCCGGCACGGGCGCGCAATCGCCGCGGCGGAGGAGCCGGCGGCGCGCCGCACCCGCCGGCGCGTCGGTGCCGCGTGAGCGCGCCCCTCCGACGGCGCGGGCCGGGGCGTCAGGCCCGTCCGCGCAGCGCCGCCCAGGTGACGGCGAGGCGATCCCCCAGCCCGCGGCCGGGCCGCGCGGCGGCGAGCCCGGCGCGCCGCAGGCGGCGCGCGTCGCGCCGCGCCAGCACCGCGGGCAGCGCCGCGGCGATCCAGGCGGCGGGCACCCGCCCGGCCGGCGGCGGCGCCAGCGCGGGACTGTCGAGCAGCGCCCGCGCCAGCGCCCGCCATCCCGGCGCCGCGGGATCGCGCGCCGCCGCCTCGGCGGACAGGCCATGGGCCGCGAGCAGATCGGCCGGCAGCAGGCACCACCCCTGTCGCGCCAGGGCCGGCGCGGCGCGCAGCACGCCCGCGGCGCCATAGGCCGCCCCGCGTGCCTCGAGGCCGGGCAGCGCCTCGGCCGGCGCCCCGAGCAGCCGCCCCGCCGCGATCGCGAAGCGGCCGGCGGTGCCGCGCAGATAGGCGTGAAACGACTCCTGCGTGGGGAAGGGGACCTCCTCCGCCTCCGCCGCGCGCGCATCGGCGAGGGCGATGAGGTCGGCGGCATCGAGCGCGCCGGCGCGGATCGCCACGGCGAGCGGCACCGCCACCTCATGGCGCGGCGGGGGAGCGCCGGCGGCCGCCGCCGCCACGGTGTCGCGCCACCATTGCAGGCGGATCAGCGCCGCCAGCGGGCGCGCGGCCACGGCGCGGACCCGCGCCAGCTCGGCGTTGTAGGCGATCAGCGCGAACAGCGCCTCGCGCCGCTCCGCCGGGGCGAAGAGCGCACAGAGGAAGCGGTCCGGGTCCTGCGCGCGCGCGAGGCGAGCGACCGGGGAGAGGGCGGGGGCGGCCATGCGCCGGCGCTCATGACGGCGTGGCGGCAACGGCGCAAGCGCCGCCGGCGAGGCGACGCGGACGGGATGCGGCGAAGGGCAGCGGCGCCTCTCGCCGCCCGGAGCGGCCACGCCGGCTTTGCTTGACGCCCCATCGGGCGACGCCTAGCTCTGCCCGCGGCGGCCGGGGGGCGCGAGGTCCGCCCGCCGCGCCCGCACGCAGCCAGAGAACACGGGAGAGACTCCGATGCCCTTCAGCCTGCCGTCCTTGCCCTATTCCTACAACGCGCTGGCCGCCCGGGGCATGTGCCAGGAGACGCTGGAGCTGCACCACGGCAAGCACCATCAGGCCTACGTCACCGCGCTCAACGGCCTGATCGAGAGCAAGGGCCTGCAGGGCAAGACGCTCGAGCAGATCGTCGCCGAGGCCGGCCGGCAGGGCGCCGACGGCCTTCCCGTGCTGAACCAGGCGGGCCAGCACTGGAACCACTGCCTGTTCTGGCAGGTGATGTCGCCCGATGGCGGCGGCGACAAGCTGCCCGGGCACCTCGCCAGCAAGATCAACCAGGACTTCGGCGGCCTGGCGCAGTTCAAGGAGGCGTTCAAGCAGGCCGGCGTGACGCAGTTCGGCTCCGGCTGGGCGTGGCTGATCGTCGCGCCGGACGGCAAGCTCAGGGTGACGAAGACGCCGAACGGGGCGAACCCGATCTCGACCGGCGAGGGCACGCCGATCCTCGGCTGCGACGTGTGGGAGCACAGCTACTACCTGGACTTCCGCAACCGCCGGCCGGACTACCTGCAGAACTTCCTCGACTGGCTGGTGAACTGGGAGGCGGTGGCGACCTTCCTGCAGCAGGGCGGGATGAAGACCGGCCAGAGCGCCTGAGCCGCAGCGGCGCGTCACGCTGCGCCCGCAGGGGAGGGGGGAGTTCGCCGACGGCTCAGCGGAGGGCGAGAAGCACCGCGCTGCGCCCGCAGAGGAGGGGGGGGCCGGCCGCACGGCCCGGCCCCCTCGCCCTTCACTCGGCCGGAAGCGCGCGCCCCGCATGCGGCGACGCGGCGCCGGCCGCGGGCGGCAGCAGCCCATCGGCCGCATCCCCCAGTTCCGTCCTCCAGGGACGCCACCGCTCCATCGTCCAGAGGACGAGCGAAAGCGGCACCGCGACGGCAAGCGCGAGCGGCCAGAACGGCACGCCAAGCACAACGTCGAGCGTCAGCTTGCCCTGCCCGCCGGCGGCAAGCCACGGCGCCAGGGCCGGCTCGGCGTAGATGAAGGTCACGGCGCCGAGCAGCCCGCCCGCCAGGGTGAACCAAGCGTCCCGGTAGCCGGCACCGATCTGCACGAGCACGGTGCCGGGGCAGGCCCCTGCCAGCGCGATCCCGGCGCCGAGCACCAGGCCGCCGACCAGGTCGGCCACGGGCAGCGTTGCCTTGGGCGCGAGCTTCGCCCAGCCGAACCCGGTCAGGACCGCGAGCACCACCAGCCCGGCGGCGACGCCGGCGAGGAAGACGCGCAGCATCAGGAAGTTCCGGAGCTGGAACTGGCCGACGATCACTGCCGGCTCGAACACCCGGCTCTTCTCGAGCAGGAAGCCGAACACCACGCCCATGGCGAGGCCAAGCAGAACGGCGGAAAACACGGACATCGTCGCCTCCCTTCCTCAGCGCACCGGCCGGAACAGCATCGCGGTGGCGATGCCGCCGGCGAACATCGCGCCCACGGCGATGAAGGATCCGATGGCGAGCTGCGCCATGCCCGACAGGCCGTGGCCCGAGGTGCAGCCATCGGCGATGCGCGCGCCGAGCAGCATCAGGAAGCCGCCGGCGAAGGCCATGGCGAAGCGGCCGCCGGGGCCGACGCCGGCGATCCGCTGCCAGACCGGGGCGATGCCGCGGCGCCGCGCGCCGGAGAGCGAGGCCGACAGCAGCGCGCCGAGCGCGATGCCGGCGACCAGCGCCACCTGCCACCAGTTCTTCGCGCCGCTGAGGTGCGCCGCGGCGTAGCGGAGGGCGCGGACGCCCGGATCGAACACCTCGGCCAGGGTGGCGCCGACCGTGACGTAGGAGGAGGACGCGCCGAGCGCCGTGCCGAGGAAAAGGAAGGCGGGGATCTGCAGCAGCCCGATCGCCGCTCCCGCCAGATAGGGCGACCAGGCCTTCTCGGTGAGGCGTGGCATTGCGGAACCCTTCATGCCTGCAGCCGGCGGGCTTGCCGGCCATGGCCGCAACGCTGCTCCCCGGGCCCGTACCCGGCCTTGATTCAGCGCAACCGGCTTGACCCGGCGCAATCAGGAGGGCGCGAGCGCCGCCGCGCGGGCGATGCCGGGGGTGGGGGGCGGCGGATGCCAGGACGCGCCTGCGGCTGTCCGGGGGCCGCGGCCCGGGCGGGCGCCTTGAGCCGCTGGGCCGGCCTCCCGGGCGCCCGGCGGTATCCCGGCCGCGCCGCACGGCGGCGGGCGCCGGGTGCGGGACGGCGGGAGCGCCGGCGGAGGGGAGGGAGCGCGCCGGGCGCGGCGGCGATCGCCGCCGCCTCAGCCCGCCTTCGCGGCGGATTCGCCCGTGGCGCCCTCCGGCCGGATCACGCTGCTGATGGTGCCGCGCACCACCGTCACCCGCACGTTCGGGGCGATCTCCACCTCGATCTCGTCGGAGTTGTCGCGCACGTTGGTGATCCGCCCGACGATGCCGCCCCCGGTGACGATCCGGTCGTTGCGCTTGAGCGAGGCGAGCATCTCGCGATGCTCCTTCATCTTCTTCTGCTGCGGGCGGATCAGCACGAAGTAGAACACGCCGAAGATCAGCAGGAGCGGCATCAGCTGGAGCAGCACGTCGCCTCCGCCCCCGGCCGCCTGCGCATGCGCCGGCGCGATCGCGAGCGGGATCCAGGCGAGGGTGGTCCAGAGCAGCGTCCACATGGCGGGTCCGGCGTCCCTAGTGATGCGGTCCGCCGTCGCGCCGGGGAGGCTTGCCGGCGCAGGCGGTTTGCGGGGAAAAGGCAGCGCACCCTAGCCGCCCGCCCCCGCCCGTCAATACCGCTCCGCCTCCGCGCCGCGCGCGCCACCGAACCGGACGACACACCGACAGAGCGACCCGACCGATGAGCGATCCCAGCCTGCTCCCCGCCCTCGAACGCATCGCCGCGGCGCTCGAGCGCCTCGCGCCGCCCGCCCCGCCGCCGCCCGACCTCGGCGCCGCCGACGCCTTCGTCTGGCACCCGCGCCCCGCGCCGCGGCTCGCCCCGGTGCGCCGTGTCGCCGCAGTGCCGATCGAGCTGCTGCAGGGGGTGGACCGGCAGAAGGCGATCCTGCTCGAGAACACGCTGCGCTTCGCGCGCGGCCTGCCGGCCAACAACGTCATGCTCTGGGGCGCGCGCGGGATGGGCAAGTCCTCGCTGGTCAAGGCCGCGCACGCGGCCTGCAACGCCGAGGTGCCGGGCTCCCTCGCGCTGATCGAGATCCACCGCGAGGACATCCGCACCCTGCCCGAGCTGCTCGACATCCTGCGCGGCCAGCCCAGGCGCTGCCTCGTGTTCTGCGACGACCTCTCGTTCGAGCGCGAGGACACCGACTACAAGGCGCTCAAGAGCGTGCTCGAGGGCGGCATCGAGGGGCGGCCGCCGAACGTGCTGTTCTACGCCACCTCCAACCGCCGCCACCTGATGCCGCGCGACATGATCGAGAACGAGCGCAGCACCGCGATCAACCCCGCCGAGGCGGTGGAGGAGAAGGTCTCGCTCAGCGACCGCTTCGGCCTGTGGATCGGCTTCCACAATTGCGACCAGGAGACCTACTTCGCGATGGTCGAGGGCTATGCGCGCGCCTTCGGCCTGCCGATCGGGGCCGAGGAGCTGCGCCGCGCCGCCAACGAGTGGTCGGTCACGCGCGGCGCGCGCTCGGGCCGCGTCGCCTGGCAGTGCATCCAGGACCTCGCGGGGCGGCTCGGCGTGCCGATCCCCGGGGCGTAGCGCGCGCCGACCGCCTCGGGCCGCGCCGGCGGCGGCCACGCCGGACGCCCGGCGACGCGATGCCGTCGGCACGGCCGGGAAGCGGGCGCGCCGTGCCGCCCGTCGCGTTGCCGGCCCGGGGGAGGCCGACTAGCATCGCCGCCGCGAGGCGTCGTTGGCGGCGCGCACGGAGGAAGCGGCGGATGAAGGTGTACCAGGCGATCGCCGAGGCGATCGTGGCGGAGGATACGGGCCCGATCTTCGGCCTGATGGGCGACGGCAACATGTCGCTCTGGAGCGTGCTCGGGAGGGATCCGCGCGTGCGCATGGTCTCCTCGCGCCACGAGGCGGCGGCGGTCTCCATGGCCGACGGGCATTTCCGGGCCACCGGCCGGATCGGCGTCGCCACCGTCACCTGCGGGCCCGGCCTGACGCAGTGCGGCACCTCGCTGGTCTGCGCGGCGCGCAACCGCTCGGCGCTGGTGCTGATCGCGGGCGAGGTGCCGCAGGGCGCGAAGAACCGGATGCAGGGCCTGGACCAGCGCCGCTTCGCCGAGGCCTGCGAGGCCCGCTACTTCACCATCACCGGCCCCGACGCCCTCGCCGAGGAGATTGCCGAGGCCTTCTACGCCGCGCGCGTCCATCGCGGCCCGGTCGTGCTCGGCCTGCCGATGGACATCCAGGAGCGCAGCTTCGACTGGGACTTCGCCTACCGCCCCTCGACCGACTTCCTCCCCCCGCTGGCGCCGGCGCCGAGCGAGGAGGCGCTGGAGGCGGTGGTGGAGAAGCTCGCCGCGGCCGAACGGCCGGTGATCGTCGCCGGGCGCGGCGCGCGCTACGCCGGGGCGAAGGAGGAGATCCTCCGCCTCGCCGACCGCGTCGGCGCGCTGCTCGCCACCTCGCTGCAGGCGAAGGGGCTGTTCGCCGGCCATCCCTGGGACGTCGGCATCGCCGGCACCTTCGCCAGCGCGCCGACCGAGGCGCTGATGGCGGAGGCCGACTTCGTCCTCGGCGTCGGCGCCGAACTCGGCTACTACACAAGCGAGGGCGGCCTGCTCTTCCCGCAGGCCGAGGTCGCGCGCATCGACATCCGCCCGGCGCCGGAGGAGATCGGCGTGCTGCCCGGCCTCTACCTGCGCGCCGACGCGCGGAAGGCGGTGGCCGCGATCAACGAGCGGCTGGAGCGGCGCCAGGTGCGCAAGCAGGGCTTCCGCACCCCGGCCGCGCGCGCGGTGCTCGACGCGCCGCCGCACCAGTATCCGAAGCCGGAGGACGGCCTCGATCCGCGCGCGCTGATGCGCAGCCTGGGGCCCGCCCTGCCGCCGGACGTGCTGATCACCTGCGGCGTCGGGCACTTCTTCTCCTTCCCGGCGATGTATCTCGCCGTGCCGGAGGGCGGCGACATCCGCTTCTCCTCGCAGTTCGGCTCGATCGGCCAGGGGCTCAGCCTCGCGATCGGCGTCGGCGTCGCCACCCCCGGGCGGCCGCACCTGCTGATCGAGGGCGACGGCAGCCTGATGATGTACCTGCAGGAGCTCGACACGGTGGTGCGCGAGAAGATGCAGCTCACCATCCTGGTGATGAACGACGCCGGCTTCGGCGCCGAGGTGCACAAGCTGCGCGCCAAGGGCATGGACCAGACGCTCGCGCAGTGGCAGTCGCCCGATTTCGTCGCCCTCGCGCGCGCCTTCGGCGGCGACGGCGTGCGGCTGCAGCGCGAGGCCGACGTCGGCGACGCGGTGCGGCGCGGCTTCGTGCGGGGCGGCCTGTTCGTCGTCGACGCCCGCGTCTCGCCGAGCACGGTGAGCGATCCCTACAGCAAGATCCATTTCGGCAAGCCGAACACGGCGCCGCTGCTGCGCCCCGCCGCGGTGGGCTGAGCCGTGGAGTTCGCGGGCGAATTCCGCGTCCCTGGCCGGCCGGAGGAGGTGATCCTCCGCTTCGCCGACGTCGAGCGCATGGCCCGCTGCATGCCCGGCGCGGTGGTCGAGGGGCGCGACGAGGAGGGCGCCTGGCTCGGCGCCATGGTGGTCGCCTTCGGGCCGAAGAGGATCCGCTTCAAGGGCAAGCTGACCGCGGAGACCGATCCGGCGACGCTGAGCGGCCGGCTCCAGGGACGCGGCACCGCCGACCTGCGCGCCGCGCGCGTCGGCTTCCGCGTGGACTACACGGTGCGCGCCGACCCCGACGCGCCGCCGGAGCGGCCCGCCTCGATCGTCGCGCTGCGCTCGGCGGCGGAGCTGACGGGGGTGCTCGCGGATTTCGCACGCACCGGCGGCGTCGCCTTCGCCAACGCGCTGATGGAGGAATTCTCCCGGCGCGCCGCCGAGGAATTCGCGCGCGACCTCGCGCCGGCGCCGCCGCCGGCGGAGGCGGCGGCCGGCGCCTCCGCGACAGCATCCGCCGCGCCGGCCCAGCCCGTGCCGCCGCCCGCGCCGGCGCAGCCCCTGCAGGCGCACCGCCTGCTGTGGACGGTGGTGAAGGCGAAGCTGCGCGCGCTTCTGGCCTGGCTCGGCCTGCGGCCGCAAGCGCCGCCGCCCGCGCCGCGCGCCGAGTGAGGACGCAGCCGCGCCGCGGCTTGGCCGCGCGCTGCGCCGGCGCTAGCAAGGCGCGACCGGGAAGGGGACGCGCATGACCGCCACCGCCGCCGAACGGCTGATCGCATTCCTCGCCGCGCAGGGCATAGACCGCGCCTTCTGCGTGCCGGGCGAGAGCTACATCGCGCTGCTCGACGCGCTGCACGCGCACCCGACGATCGACCTCGTCGTCGCGCGCCAGGAGGGCGGCGCCGGCTTCATGGCGGTGGCCGACGCGAAGCTCACCGGCCGGCCCGGCGTGGTGCTGGTCTCGCGCGGCCCCGGCGCGTGCAACGCCGCGATCGCGGTGCACACGGCGGAGCAGGACGCGGTGCCGCTGATCCTGCTGGTCGGCCAGGTCGAGCGGCGCGACCTGCGCCGCAACGCCTTCCAGGAGATCGACTACGCCAGCATGTTCCGCGGCATCGCCAAGTGGATCGGCGAGGCGACGGACCCGGAGCAGGTGCCGGAGCTGATCGCGCGCGGCTACGCCATCGCCATGCAGGGCGTGCCCGGCCCGGTGGTGCTGAGCCTGCCCGAGGACGTGCTGGCGATGCCCTGCGCGACGCCCGTCCCGCCCGCCACGCTCGTCCGCCCGGCGCCGCCTGCCGCCGCGGACGCGGCGCGCCTCGCCGCCCTGCTGCGCGCGGCGGAGCGCCCGGTGGTGCTCGCCGGCCACGCCCTCGACGCGCCGGGCGGGCGCGAGGCGCTGCTCGGCTTCGCCGAGCGCTGGCGCCTGCCGGTCGCGGTCTCCTTCCGCCGCCAGGACCTGTTCCCGAACGACCATCCGCTCTACGCCGGCGACCGCAGCTTCGGCACGCCGCCGGCGCAGGCCGCGGCGTTCGACGAGGCGGATCTCGTGCTTGCCCTCGGCACCCGCCTGACCGACCTGACGACCCAGGGCTACGCCTGGCCGCGCCCCGGCCAGCGCCTCGTGCATGTCTGCGCCGAGCCGCGCTTCCTCGGCTGGCAGTTCCCCGCCGAGCTGGCGCTCGCCGCCGATGCGCGCGCGGTGATCGCGGCGCTCGCGCGCGAGCCGGCCGGCGCGCCGGCGGGGCGCGAGGCGTGGTGCGCCCGGCTGCGCGCGCTGCAGACCGCCGACAGCCAGGTGGTCGCGCGCAGCTACCCCGACGGCGTCGCCTTCGCGCAGGTGGCGAAGCTGGTCGGCGAGCTGGCGCCGGCCGATGCGATCGTCACGCTCGACGCCGGCACCTTCGGTGCGCCGTTCTACCGCAAGGTCGCCTGGCGCCCGCCGCAGCGCCTGCTCGCGCCCGTCTCCGGCGCCATGGGCTTCGGCGTGCCGGCCGCGGTCGCGGCGGCGCTGCGCCATCCCGAGCGGCCGGTGATCTGCGCCGTGGGCGACGGCGGGGCGCTGATGACGGGCGGCGAGCTCGCGGTCGGCGTCGCGCGCGGGGCGAACATCAAGCTGCTGCTCTCCGACAACGGCTGCTACGCCTCGATCCGCATCCACCAGGAGCGCGCGCACCCCGGCCGGGTCAGCGGCACCGACCTCGCCAATCCGGACTTCGCGACCTGGGCCGCCGCCTTCCGCGTGCCGGTGCTGCGGGTGGAGACCGAGGCCGACCTGCCGCGGCTCGCCGCGGCGCTGCGCGCGCCGGGGCCGCTCGCCGCGATCGTGCGCACGAGCCTCGAGGCCGTGCTGCCGCGCCCGCTCGCGGTCGCCGCGGAATAGCCGCGGCGGGCGCGCCGCGCCGTCCGCGATCCGCTCTACTCCAGCCGGATGTTGTTGTCGCGGATCAGGCGCCGCAGCGGCTCCGCCTCCTCGCGCAGCATGGCGGCGAAGGCCTCGGGCGGCGCGGGCCGCGGCACCACGCCTTCGCCGGTCAGCCAGGCGTGCATGTCCGGCTGGCGCAGGATGTCCTGCACCGCGGCGTTCACCCGCCGCACCACCGGCGCCGGCAGCCGCGCCGGCCCCATCACGCCGAGCCCGTCCACCAGCCGCGCCCCGGGCACCGCCCGCTCGCCCACCGTCGGCAGGTCGGGCAGCACCGGCGAGCGTTCGCCATTGGCCACCGCGATCGCCCGCGCGCGGTTGTCGTTGATGTAGGGCCGCGCGAACAGCAGCGTCGCGAGCATCGCGTCCACCCGCCCGCCGAGGAAGTCCGCCATCGCCGCCGTGCCGCCGCGATAGGGCACGTGCAGCATGTCGAGCCTGCCGAACGCGATCATCTGCTCGATCAGCAGGTGATAGGAGCTGCCGACGCCGACCGAGGCGAAGTTCAGCCTGCCGGGATGGGCGCGGGCGTAGGCGACGAACTCCTCGATGGTGCGGACCGGCAGGTCCGGGCGCACCAGCAGCACCACCGTCATCGGCCCGATCAGCGCGATCGGCGCCAGGTCGCGCTGCGGATGGAAGTCGAGCCGCAGATCGGCCGCGGCGGCGATCAGCAGATTGCCGTAGGAGGTGAAGAGCAGCGTGTGCCCGTCCGGCTGCGCCCGCGCGACCACGCCGGCGGCGAGGTTGCCGCCCGCGCCGCCGCGGTTCTCGATCACCACCGGCATGCCGAGCGCCGCGCTCAGCCGGTCGCCGACCTTGCGGCCGACGGTGTCGGTGATGGCGCCCGGCGGGTAGGCGATCACGAGGGTGATCGGGCGCGCCGGCCAGGGCGGATCGGCCGCCGCGAGGCGACGCGGCGCGAGCGCCGCCATCGGCGGCGTGGCCGCGAGGCCGGCCAGCGCCCGCCGCGAGAGGCGCGGCCTTCCCGGTGCCACGGGCAGCGGCGGCGATGCGGTGCGGCGGAGGCCGCTCGGCTGCGTCATGGTCGTCTCCTCCTCGCGGGCGGCCGGCCGCGAGGCGCCCGTCCGTCTGCGGTTCCGTCCGCATCGGGACGCTACCGCAGACGGCACGGGCGCCGGAAGAACCGGCGGCCGCCCGGCGTTGTCGCCCCTCCGCGCACGGGCTAGGCTGGCGCCGCCTCCCTCTCCGGCGAGAGCCGTGCCCGCGCCGCTGCCCTGCCATCGTGCCGCCTGCCGCCGCGGCGACCGGACGCCGCCGGGGCGCCGGCTCCGCTGCCCGCCGGGTGGTGCGGCATGAGAGCCGCCGGCGGTCTCGCTGCCGCGCTCGCCGCGACCACCGCCGCGCAAGGGCTGGCGACGCTCGCGGTGTTCGTCTTGCCGGTGCTCGCGCCCGCGGCGACGCGCGAGCTCCGCATCGCCCCCCACTGGATCGGCTATCAGGTGGCGCTGGTCTATGGCGCCGCCGCGATCGGATCCGTGCTCTCGGTCGGCGCGCTGCGCCGCTTCGGCCCAGCGCGCTGCACGCAGATCGCGCTCGGCGCGGCGGCCTTCGCCTGCCTCGCCATGGCGCTCGGCGGGGTGGCGGGGGTCCTGTTCGGCTCGTTGCTGGTCGGGGGCGGCTATGGGCTGACCAATCCGGCGGCGTCGCAGGTGCTCGCGCGCCTCGCGCCGCCCGCGCGCCGCAACATGGTGTTCGCGGTGAAGCAGATGGGCGTGCCGATCGGCGCCGCCCTCGCCGGCCTCCTGCTGCCGGGAGCGAGCCTCGCCCTCGGCTGGCGCGGCACGGCGCTTGCGGTCGCCGCGGCGCTGCTGGCGGCGGCGCTGGCGCTCGGCGCGTTCCGTCCGCACTGGGACGCGGAGCGCGATCCGCGCGGCCGGCTGCTGCGCGGCGGTGCGGGCAGCGGCCTTGCGGCGTTGCGCGAGCGGCCCGGGCTCGCGGCGCTGGCCGCGGTCGGCGGGCTCTACTCCGCGCTCCAGCTCGCCTTCGGCGCCTATGCGGTGACGATGCTGGTGGAGGAGTTCGGCTGGGGACCGGTCGCCGCCGGCGCGGCGGCCGCGACCGCGCAGGTCCTCGGCGCCCTGGCGCGGCTGGCCTGGGGCATGGCGGCGGACCTCTGGCGCAGCGGCCTGGGCGTGCTCGCCGCGATCGGGCTCGCGAGCGCGGCGGGCGTGCTGGCCCTGCCGTTCGCCGTGCGCTGGCCGGAGACGGCGGTGCTGGCGGTGTTCTGCGCGCTCGGTGCCAGCGTGGCGGGCTGGAACGGGGTGCTGATGGCCGAGGCGGCGCGGCTCGCCGCGCCGGGCCGCGCCGGGGAGGCTGCAGGCGGGGTGCTGGCGGTGACCTTCGCCGGCGTGGTCGCGGGGCCGTCGCTGCTTGCGCTGGTGGTCGGCGCACTCGGCTCCTACGCGCTCGCCTTCGCCGCGCTGGCGGTGCTGCCGCTGGCCGGCGCGCTGGCGGCATGGCGGACCCGTCGCCGCGAGGCGGCGGCAGGGGCCGCCGGGAACCGGTAGCGGCACCGGCGGGCCGCGGGTGCCGGCGTCGCGCCCCCGTCCTCGCCGGAACCGGCGGCGCTGCCGGCTGCGGCCGGCCGCTCCGCCGCGGCGCCGGCATCCCCGCCAGGCGTCCGGCGCGATCCCGTCCGCGGCCGCGCCGACGAAGAACGCGCCGCGCGCCCGGCACAGCCAGCACACCGCCTCAGCCCCCGCTCGTGCCGAACAGCCGCGCCGAGGCGATCCGCGCCCCCTCGGCGAGCGCGCGGAGCTTCGCCCACGCCACGTCCGGCGCGACGCGCCCGCGCCCGGCCGCGGTGTCGAAGCCGCAATCGGTACCGGCGAGGACGCGGCGCGGATCGCCCACCGCCCGGACGATGCGTTCGATGCGCTCGGCCACCACCTCCGGGTGCTCGACGAAGTTGGTCAGGGGATCGATCACGCCGGCGACGAGCACCTGGTCCTCGGCCAGCGGGGTGCGCGCGAGGCAGCGGTACTCGTGGGCGTGGCGCGGATTGGCGAAGGGCAGCACCAGGCCGCCGACCTTCGCCGCCAGCAGCACCGGCAGGATCTCGGCGAGCGGCACGTCGGCGTCGTGCGGCCCCTCGTAATTGCCCCAGCAGACGTGCAGCCGCACGCGCTCGCGCGGCACGTTCGCCGGCGCGCGGTTGATGGTCGCGACCACCCGCTCGCAGAAGCCGAGGAAGCCGCCGAGCGGCCGGTCGCGGTAGGAGCAGTGCCGCTCCAGCGCCAGGCCGGGGCAGTCGAGCTGCAGCAGGAACCCGGCGCCGACGATCGCCTCGTACTCCACGCGCAGCGCCTCGCCGAGCGCGTCGAGATAGGCCTGCTCCGTGTCGTAGTGGCGGTTCTGCACGGTCGCCGCGACGATGCCGGGGGAAGGCGCGGTCAGGAAGGCCTCCGCGTAGCGTCCCGCGAAGCCGGCGAGAACGGCGCGGAACTCGGCGCACTCCGCTTCCGCCGCGCCGCGGCCGAGATGGCGACGGGGCCGATCGCGGCGGGGAGGTTCGCCGTGTTGCTCACCGCCTCGCGCGCCGCGGACTGCTCCTCGAACGCCGCCTTGTATTCGGGATAGGCGTCGAGGTCGGCGAAGCCGTGCCGCTCGCCCCGCCCGCCGATGCCGCCGAGGCGGTGGCGCAGGTAGAGCGCGAAGGCCTCGCCCGCTGCTCGCCGTCGTTGATCACGTCGAGGCCGCAGGCGATCTGGCGCGGCACGATGGCGTGGAGCGCCTCGCGCCCGGCGGCGGCGATCGCCGCCTCGTCCACCGCCTCGCCGCGGGCGCGCCGCACGTAGAGCCGCGTCAGCGCGCGCGGGCGCGGCAGGCTGCCGGTGTGGGATGCGCTGCTCGCTGCGCTGCATGGCGGGATCGCCCTGGCGATGGAGTGTCCGGCACGGAGCCTAGCGCAGGCGCGGCGCCAGGGAGAGGGGCGCGCCGCCCGCCGGGGGCGATTGACGGGCGCGGTGGCGTTGCGCGTAATGCCCGCGAGCGAGGCGCCGAGCGCGCGGGCGCCGCCGGACCGGGACCGGGAGGGAAACGTGCCCAACGACAGCCAGGGATCGCCCCCGACGCCAGCCTCCGCCGCCGCGCAATGCGGCGCCCTCGCCGGCGTGCGGGTCATCGACCTGACGCAGTTCGAGGCCGGCACCTCCTGCACCCAGGCCCTCGCCTGGCTCGGCGCCGAGGTGATCAAGGTCGAGGAGCCGGGCCGCGGCGAGCAGGGCCGCCGCGCCTCGGCCGACCGGCCGGACGCCGACAGCTACTACTTCATGGTGCTGAACGCCAACAAGCGCAGCGTCACCTGCAACCTCAAGCACGAGAAGGGGCGCGCGCTGCTGCGCCGGCTGATCGAGAAGGGCGACGTGTTCGTCGAGAACTTCGCCCCCGGCGCCATCGAGCGCCTCGGCTTCGGCTGGGAGGAGGTGCGCCGCATCAATCCGCGCATCATCTATGCCCAGATCAAGGGCTTCGCCGAGGACGGCCCGTTCGCCAACTATCCGGCCTTCGACATGATCGCGCAGGCCACCGGCGGCGTGATGTCCATCACCGGCGAGCCGGACGGGCGGCCGCTCAAGCCCGGCGTCACGCTCGGCGACACCGGCGCGGGGCTGCACCTCGCGCTCGGCATCCTCGCCGCGATCGTCCAGCGCGGCCGCACCGGCGAGGGCCAGCGCGTCACCGTGGCGATGCAGGAGGCGATGGTGAATTTCTGCCGCATCGCCTTCGCCGCCCAGCTCATCTCCGGCCGCACCGCCGAGCGCCACGGCAACCAGAGCATGATCGGCGCCAACGCGCCGAGCGAGGCCTATCCTTGCGCCCCCGGCGGGCCGAACGACTACTGCTTCATCTACACCTCGCGCGCCGGCGAGCATCAATGGGAGCGGCTGCTGAAGGTGATCGGGCGCGAGGACCTCAAGGACGACCCGCGCTTCGCCGACCCGCACGCCCGCTACCGCAACCACGAGGCGCTGGATGCCATCATCGCCGAGTGGACGCGCCGGCACGACAAGTACACGGTGATGCGGCTGATGGGCGACGCCGGCGTGCCGGCGGGCGCGGTGCTCGACTGCGGCGAGCTGGTGAACGACCCCCACCTCCGCCGGCGCGGGATCTTCGCCGAGGTGGACCACCCGGTGCGCGGCAGGTTCGTCGTCCCCGGCTGGCCGGTGAAGATGTCGGCCTCCCACGTGCCGGTCGCGGCGCCGCCGGTGCTCGGGGCGGACACCGAGGCGGTCTATCGCGGGCTGCTCGGACTGGGCGAGGACGAGATCGCGGCGCTGCGCGCCGAGAAGGCCATCTGAACCGACGGACAGGGGACATCCACGCGATGAAGATCAAGGCCCACGACCTGGTCGGGCGCGCGCTCAAGCGGCAGGGCGTGGACACCGCCTTCTTCCTGATGGGCGGCCCGATGCTCGGCGCCATGTCCTCCTGCATCGCCGAGGGCATCCGCATGATCGACGTGCGGCACGAGCAGGCCGCGGCCTTCATGGCCCAGGCCTATGCGCGGCTGCGCGCGCGGCCCGGCGTGTGCATGGCGGCCTCCGGCCCCGGCGCGATCAACCTCACCACCGGCCTTGCCAACGCGCTGGTGGACTGCGCGCCGGTCGTCGCCCTCGGCGGCGCCAGCCCGGTCGCCCAGTTCGGCCGCGGCGCCTTCCAGGAGATCGACCAGATCGCGATCATGCGCCCGGTGACGAAATGGGCCGAGCGCGTGTACGATCCGCGACGCATCCCGGAGCTGATCGACGTCGCCTTCCGCCAGGCGATGGCGGGCAAGCCGGGCCCGGTCTACCTCGACCTGCCCGGCGACGTTCTGCACATGGAGGTCGAGGAGGAGGCCGTCGCCTGGCCCGCGCCCGCCGCGCCGGAGGCGATCGCGCGCCCCGCGGCGCCGCCGGAGGCGATCGCGCGCGCCGTGGCGCTGCTCGAGGAGGCGGAGCGGCCGCTCGTCATCACCGGCAGCGGCATCCTCTACGCCCAGGCCGCGCGCGAGCTGCAGGAGTTCGTGGAGGCCGCCGGCATCCCCTTCTACACCACGCCGCAGGGCCGCGGAGCGGTTCCGGACGACCACGAGTACTCCTATCCGCGCATGCGCTCGACCGCGCTGCGCGAGGCGGATCTCGTGTTCGTCGTCGGCACCCGCCTCAACTACGTCATCGGCCACGGCCGGCCGCCGCGCTTCTCGCCGTCGGCGCGCTTCGTGCGCATCGACATCGACCCGGCGGAGGCGAACGCCGGCGGGGCGAACGTCGTGCTCGGCATCTGCGCCGACGCCCGCGCCGCCCTCGCCCAGTTCGCCGCGGCGCTGCGCGGCAGGAACACCCCGGCGCGCTTCGCCGACTGGCGCGGCCGCCTCGCCCGGGGCGACCGCGAGCGCATCGCCGCCAACGAGGAGAAGCTCTCCACCGGCCAGACGCCGATCCACCCGCTGCGGCTGTGCAAGGAAGTGCGGGACTTCATGGACCGCGACGCGATCCTCGTCGTGGACGGGCAGGAGATCCTCAATTATGGCCGGCAGTCCATCGGCACCTTCGTCCCCGGCCACCGGCTGAACTCCGGCCCCTTCGGCACCATGGGCGTCGGCCTGCCCTTCGGCATCGGCGCCAAGGCGGCGAAGCCGGAGGCGCAGGTGATCGTGCTGCACGGCGACGGGTCCTTCGGCCTCAACGCGATGGAACTCGACACCGCGGTGCGCCACCGGCTGCCGATCCTGGTCGTGATCAGCCTGAACGGCGGCTGGACCGCCGATCCGGCCGGCAACAAGCCCGGCCGCAACCTCGGCTACACGCGCTACGACCGGATGGCCGAGGCGCTCGGCTGCCATGCCGAGTACGTCGAGGACCCCGAGGCGATCCGCCCCGCGCTCGAGCGCGCGCGGCGCGCCGTCGCGGAGGGCAAGGTGGCGGTGGTGAACGTGCTGACCGACGCCAGGGCGCGGGCGCAGACCGCGGACTTCACCGCCTACACCACCTGAGGGGGCGGGCGCGCCGCCGCCCCGCGCCGATCCTTCTTGACCCGGATCAAGGTGCGACCCGACGGCGGGGCTCAGCGTTCCCCTGGCGGGCCGAAGCCCGGATCCGGCGGAGGCGCCGGGCGCCAGGAAAGGGTGCGGAGATGCGGCTGAAGGACATCCTGGTTCACCTCGACGGCTCGGCGCGGAGCGACGTGCGCCTCCGCCTCGCGGCGGACCTCGCGCGCCGGCACGGCGCGCATGTGGCCGGTCTGTACGTGGCGGATCTCGTCCTGCCGTCCGGGTTCGCCGGCGGCTTCGGCGACGGCGCCGCGGCGATCGGCCCGATGCTCGAGCGCCTGCGCGAGGAGGCGCAGGCCACCGCATCGGAGGTGGAGACGCGCTTCCGGGAGACCGTGCGGCGAGAGGGCATCGAGGGCGAGTGGCGCCTCGTCGAGGGGGTGGCCGCGGAACACGTGGCGCTGCACGCGCGCTACGCCGACCTCGCCCTGGTCGGCCAGCACGACCCGGCGGGCGAGCAGCCCGCCGCCTCGGCCATCATCGAGCGCGTGCTGTTCACCTCCGGCCGCCCGGTGCTGATCGTTCCCTTCGCCGGACGGTTCGCGACCACCGGGCGCCGGGTGCTGGTCGGCTGGAACGCCAGCCGGGAGGCGACGCGCGCGGTGCATGACGCGCTGCCGCTGCTCGCGGAGGCGGAGGAGGTGGCGGTGCTCTCCGTCAATCCGCTCCGCGGGCCCGACGCGCACGGCGAGGTGCCGGGCGCCGACATCGCGCTGCACCTCGCGCGGCACGGGATCAAGGTGGAAGCGGCGCAGACCGTCTCGGAGGAGGTCGGCGAGGGCGACGTGCTGCTCAACCAGGCCGCCGACATGGCGGCGGACCTGCTGGTGATGGGCGCCTACGGCCATTCCCGCCTGCGCGAGTTCGTCATGGGCGGGGTGACCCGCACCATCCTGCAGCGCATGACGGTGCCGGTGCTGATGTCGCACTGACCGAGCGCGGCTACGGCGCCTCGCCGATCAGGTGCAGCACCAGCTCGCGCCGCTGCGCCGCGGTGCGGTGCTCGTAGAGGTAGATCCCCTGCCAGGTGCCGAGCACGGGCCGGCCCTGTTCCACCGGGATCGAGAGCTGCGTCGGGGTGAGCGCGGCGCGGATGTGCGCCGGCATGTCGTCCGGCCCCTCGGTCTCGTGCCGGTAGCGCCCGCCGCCGCCCTCCGGGACCAGGCGGCGGAGGAAGTCCTCGAGGTCGGCGCGCACCTCCGGGTCGGCGTTCTCCTGCACCAGGAGCGAGGCGGAGGTGTGGCGGCACCAGATCGTGAGCAGCCCGGTCGCGATGCCCTGCGCCGCGACCCAGGCGAGGACCGGCGCCGTCACCGCCACCAGGCCGCGGCCCCGTGTCGCGACCTCGATGCGGTGCATCCGCTGCTGCATCGCCATCGCCTGCCAGGCCTCGTCCGTGCGTCCGCCCCGGCCGTGCCAGATCGGCGCTGCCGGACGGCCGGTCAAGCCCGCCGCGCCCGTCAGCCGCTCTCCTCCGGCGGCCGCAGCCGCGCGAAGCCGCGCAGCAGCAGGAGGTCGTAGGCCAGCTTCAGCCCGCCCGCGACCACCAGCGGCCAGCCGAAGGCGGAGAGCGAGAGCATCCACCCGGCGAGCAGCGGCGAGAGCGAAGCGGCGAGGCCGCGCGGCACGCTGGTCAGGCTCGCCGCCGCCGGCCGTTCCGCCGGCTCGACGATCGCCATCACGAAGGCGGAGCGCGCCGGCACGTCCATCTGCGAGAGCAGGCTGCGCAGCACGAGCAGCGCCACCGCCGCCCAGGCCTCCGGCGCGAAGGCCGCGGCGATGAGGAACAGGTTGGCGGGCAGGTGGGTGAACACCATCGTGTTCACGAGGCCGATCCGCCGCGCGATCGGCGCCGCGGCGAACAGCGACAGCGCCCCGCAGAGCTGGGTCGTGAAGAACACCGCCCCCGCGGTCGCGACGTCCATCCCGAAGCGCTCGAACAGCCAGAGCGCGAGCAGCGACTGCACCGCGAAGCCGCCGCCGAAGGCGTCGAGCGAGAACAGCGCGGCGAGCCCGTAGACCCGCCGCCGGGAAGGACCGAGCGGCGGAGGCGGCGCCTCTCCCGCGGGACGTTCGGCGGCGGGCGTGAGGCCGTGGTAGAGCAGCAGGCTCGCCACCCCGAGCGCGCCGTAGAGCAGGAACATCGCCCGCACCACCGCCTCCCGCCCGAAGGCGGGCGCGAGCCAGTCCACCGCACCGGTCGCGAGCGCGCCCGCCGCCGCCGCCATCGCGCCGAGGAAGCTGTAGCGCGCGAACAGCGCCGTGCGCGTCGCGCCCTGCGCCGTCTGCGCCAGGACCGTGTGCTCGAACGGCAGGAACGGGCCGGCGTCGCCGCCCGCCGGGTTCAGCGTGCCGCACAGCGCCACCAGGAGCAGCGGCCAGAACCCGTCGAGGAAGGCGAATCCGGCGCCGGTTGCGGCCATCAGCAGGCTCGCCGCGAGCAGTCCCCGCCGGCGCGGCATGCGGTGCGCGAGCAGGCCGAGGCCGAGCGTCAGCAGCGCCGAGCCGAGCAGCGTCGCCGCCGTGAGCGCGCCGATCGCGACCGCCTCGAAGCCGAGCGCGGCGAGGTGCACCGGCAGCAGGATCGCGGCGCTGCCGTCGGCGAAGCCGCGCAGCGCCCGGGCCAGCAGCACGCGGCGCGCGTCGCTCACTGCCGCGGGGGCAGCAGGCCTAGGTCCTGAACCCAAACTGCTGGACGCGACGGGCTGGGATCTGATTCAAGTTCCCTGCTGGACGGGAGCTTGGCATGTCGCGGTTCGATCTGAGTGAGGCGGAATGGCGGATCATCGAGCCTCTG
>NZ_JAHZUY010000028.1 GCF_019458025.1 Caldovatus aquaticus
CGCCCCGCCCGGCTCCGCCGCCGGCGCGGCGCGGCGCAGCGCGACCAGTTCCGCCTGGCGCGACAGGATCGCCCCGAACTCGGCGGCGAAGGCCTCGAGCCGCGCGGCGAAGCGGGCGAGGTCGGTGTTGAACTTGTTGTAGGCGAGCACCGCCGGGATCGCGGCGACCAGCCCCATCGCGGTCGCGAACAGGGCCTCGGCGATGCCGGGCGCGACCACGGCGAGGTTGGTGTTCTGCATCCCGGCGATCGCCGAGAAGCTGTTCATGATCCCCCACACCGTGCCGAACAGCCCGACGAAGGGCGCCGCCGAGCCGACCGAGGCGAGGAACACCATCCACCGCTCCAGCCGCTCCATCTCGCGCTGGATGGTCACCGCCATCGCCCGCTCGACCCGCTCCTTGAGCCCGGTCACGGCGAGCTCCGAGCCGCCGACGCGCTCCGCGCTGCGCCGCCACTCCCGCATCCCGGCGCCGAACACGGCGGCGAGCGGGTGCGCGGGCTGCGCGCCCTCGCGCTCGTAGAGTTCCTCGAGCGAGCCGCCGGACCAGAAGCGGTCCTCGAAGGCGTCGCCGGCGCGGTTGACGCGCCGCAGCGTCGCGATCTTCTCGAACACCACGGCCCAGACCCAGATGCTGGCGAGCAGCAGCAGGATCATGACCGCCTTCACCACCCAGTCGGCCTGCAGGAACAGGCCCCAGAGCGAGAGGTCGTGCGCCGCCTGGCCGAGCGCGGTCGCGGTCACGGTGCGGTCCAAGCCTGATCCTCCTTCGGTCCCCTGTGGCGCGGCCGCTGCCTAGCCCCCAAGCCCCCCTGGGTCCACGGCCTGCCGCGCCCGGCGACGACGGCCCCGCCCCCCGGGCGCCGCGGGCCGTCCGCCCCGAAACTCTACCCCGCCCGGCGCGGCCCGCCCCCCGCCGCCGCATCGCCCGGCGCGGCGGGCGGCGAGACCAGGCCGCGGAGGGTGGTCCGCCACGGCTCCGGGATCGGCGCGGGGCGCAGGCTGCCCCGCGCCACGCAGACCAGCCCGACGAGCAGCCGGGCCAGCGCCTCTCCCGCCCCGGCTTCCTCCGCTCCGTCCCCGGCCGCCGGGCCGGCGGCGCGGCGCACCGTCTGCTCCACCACGAGCCGGGCCCCGGTGGCGCGCAGGACGGCGGTCTCGACCACCAGCGACTCGTCGAGCCGAGCCGGGCGGAGATACTCCACTTCGACGCGCCGCACCACGAGGAAAGTCCCGTGGCGGTCCATCATCTCCTGGTGGGGCAGGCCGAGGGCGCGCAGCGATTCGGTGCGCGCCCGCTCCGCCCACCGGAGATAGGAGGCATGATAGGCCATCCCCCCGGCGTCGGTGTCCTCGAAATAGACCCGGACGGGATGGCGATGGACGCGGCGGGGAGATGGGGAGGGCGCTGAGAAGGGGTCGGGATCCGGAGGCATGGCGTTCGCGCCCGGCGCGGCCGCGATGGCCCCGTTGCCGGGGGACACGGAAGCGGGCGGCGCGGAAGCGCGCCCGGCCGGAGGGTTAGGCATAGCGGCACTGCCGCCCGCCGCCAATGGCGCGGGCGCGCCATGGCCCGGCCCGCGCCGCGCCCCCTCCGCGCCCGCCTTCGCCCCGCCGGAGCCGCGGCGGCCGCCCCGCCGCGCCGTCCGCTGGGCCGATCGGTGCCGGCGCGGGTCGCGAACGCCCGCCGAGCGGGCGGGACGGGCGGTCCGCGCCCGGAACGACGGACCGAAGCCGTTGGCGCGCACACGGCCGCAGCGCAACGGGCCGGGGGAGGGCGAACGGCATGCGGTGGGCCCGCCACCGGTTCGCCCTCCTTCGCGCTCCGGCCTCCGCGCCCGGTCCCATCGGATGCCGCGCCGTCACCGAGAGCCCCGCCTGGGCGCCGTCGCCGGCGTTCCGCGAGGAGAGCGGAGAGGACGGCCCTTGCGCCCGCGCGTCCTCCCCGGCGCGCCGCGCACCGCCTACTTCCCCGCCGCGTCGGGCGTCGCCAGCCAGTCCATCTGCACCGCCGCCCCGGCCGGCGGCGTCAGTCCGAGATGCCGCCACCCCGGCTCGCCCAGCACCCGCCCACGCGGCGTGCGCAGCACGAACCCCTCCTGGATCAGGTAGGGCTCCACCACCTCCTCCAGCGTGTCCCGGCTCTCGGCGAGCGAGGCCGCCAGCGTCTCCACCCCCACCGGCCCGCCGCCGTGGTGTTCGGCGATGCGCCGCAGGTAGCGCCGGTCGAGCGCGTCGAGCCCGAGGTGGTCCACCTCCATCCGCAGGAGCGCCGAATCCGCCAGCGCCCGGTCCGCCGCCACCCCGGCGACCAGCGCGAAGTCCCGCACCCGGCGCAGCAGCCGCCCCGCCACCCGCGGCGTCCCGCGCGAGCGCCGCGCGATCTCCATCGCCCCGTCCTCGGAGAGCGCGAAGCCGAGCTTCTGCGCCCCGCGCCGGACGATCGCGTACAGCTCCTCCACCGCGTAGAATTGCAGCCGGAGCGGGATCCCGAACCGGTCCCTGAGCGGCTGCGCCAGGAGCCCCGAGCGCGTCGTCGCCCCGATCAGCGTGAAGGGCGGCAGGTCGATGCGCACCGTCCGCGCCGCCGGCCCCTCGCCGATGATGAGGTCGAGCTTGAAGTCCTCCATCGCCGGATAGAGGGTCTCCTCGATCGCCGGCTGCAGGCGGTGGATCTCGTCTATGAACAGCACGTCGCGCGGCTGCAGGTTGGTGAGGATCGCCGCGAGGTCCCCCGCCCGCTGCAGGATCGGTCCGGAGGTGGCGCGGAACCCCACCCCGAGCTCGCGCGCCACGATCTGCGCCAGCGTCGTCTTGCCGAGACCCGGCGGCCCCGAGAACAGCACGTGGTCCATCGCCTCGCCGCGCGCCTTCGCGGCCTCGATGAACACCTTGAGGTTCTCGCGCAGCGCCTTCTGCCCGATGAAGTCGTCGAGGCTCTGCGGCCGCAGCGCGCCCTCGCCGTGGTCCTCCTCCAGCCGCTCGCCGCTCGTGAGGCGCGCTTCGGGCTCGGCGGGGCTCATCGGTTCGACAGCTCCTTCAGGCTGTCGCGGATCACGCTGGCGAGCGGCGCGTCCTCACCGAGCCGCCCGATCGCCCGCGCCACCGCCGCCGCCGCCTCCGGCCGCTTCCAGCCGAGGTTGAGCAGGGCGGAGACCGCGTCCGCCTCGACCCCCGGCGCCATCTCCGGCCCGGCCGGCCCGCCGGCGCCGATCCCCGGCCCGCGCCCCCTCGCCTGCGCCCCCGCCCAGTCGCGCAGCTCCGTCAAGAGCCGGCTCGCGAGCTTCGGCCCCACGCCCTTCGCGCGCCCGAGGCTCGCCTTGTCGCCGGTCCGGATCGCCTGCGCGAGCTCGTCCGGCGACAGCGCCGAGAGCACGGCGAGCGCCAGCGTCGGCCCCACCCCCTGCACCCGGGTCAGCGCCCGGAAGCAGGCGCGCTCGCTCTCCTCGGCGAAGCCGTAGAGCACGATCGCATCCTCGCGCACCTGCGTCTCGACCAGCACCGTCCCCGTCGCCGGGGGCGGCGGCAGCGCCGCGATGGTGCGCGAGGAGCAGGAGAGGAGATACCCCACGCCCCCCACGTCGAGGATGCAGCCGCCCTCGACCACACCGTCGAGCCTGCCCGTCAGCTTGCCGATCATGCCCCGACCGGCCCCTCCTTCGCCGCCGTCCGGCTCCACGCCAGCCGCGTCGCCCGGTGGTGGGCGTGGCAGATCGAGACCGCCAGCGCATCGGCGGCGTCCGCGCGCGAAAGCCGCGCGTTCGGCAGCAGGCGCCGCACCATCATCTGCACCTGCTCCTTGGTCGCCGCCCCGGTGCCGACCACGCTCTGCTTCACCAGCATCGCGCCGTACTCGCGCACCGGGATGCCGATCAGCGCCGGCGCCAGCATCACCACGCCGCGCGCCTGGCCGAGCTTGAGCGCCGATCCGGGATTGCGGTTCACATAGGTCTCCTCGACCGCCGCCTCGTCCGGCCGCCATTCCTCGAGCAGCGCGACCAGGCCGCGATGCAGCTGCACCAGCCGCTCGGCGAGCGGCAGCCGCTCGTCGGTGGACACCACCCCGTCGCCGAGATGGCGCAGCCGGTTCCCCGCCGCCTCGATCACCCCCCAGCCGGTGTGGCGCAGCCCGGGATCGAGCCCGATGACCCGAACGACGGCGCCGCCATGCGGGGCCCCAGGGCCGCTCACCCGCGCCGCGCGCCCGCGCTACGCCGCCGAGGAGAGCCGCTGCATCACGGCCTCCGGCACCTCGTAGTTGGCGTAGACCTGCTGCACGTCGTCATGCTCCTCCAGCGCGTCGAGCAGCTTGATCACGGCCGCGGCCTGCTCCTCGTCCAGCGTGACCGTCGTGATCGGCCGCCACTCCAGCCGCGCCGCCTCCGCCGGCCCGAAGCGCGCCTCCAGCGAGTCGCGGACGGCGAAGAGGTCCTCGGGCGATGTTCTTACTTCGTGCCCGTCGGCGCTGCTGTCAACATCGGCCGCCCCCGCCTCGATCGCCGCCTCCAGCATCGCTTCCGGCGAGGCCGCGGAGGCCGGATAGCGGATCACCCCGAGCCGCTCGAACTGGAACGCCACCGAGTTGGTCTCGCCGAGCACCCCGCCGTTCTTGGCGAAGATCGCGCGCAGGTCGCCCGCAGTGCGGTTGCGGTTGTCGGTCAGCGCCTCGACGATGATCGCGACGCCCCCCGGCCCGTAGCCCTCGTAGCGCACCTCCTCGTAGTTCTCGCCGGGCCCGCCCTGGTGCGCGCGCCGGATCGCGCGCTCCACCGTGTCGCGCGGCATGTTCGCCGCGCGCGCCGCGTTCACCGCCGCGCGCAGGCGCGGGTTCGCCGCCGGATCGGGCAACCCCTGCCGGGCCGCCACCGTGATCTCGCGGATGAGCTTGGCGAAGGTGCGCGCGCGCTTGGCGTCCTGCGCACCCTTGCGGTGCATGATGTTCTTGAACTGCGAATGGCCGGCCATCGCCGCCCGGTCCTCCGAGAAGCCCGCAAGGGAAGGGTGCTGACTGGGCCCGGCTTATACCGGCGCGCCCCGGCCCACGCCACCGAGGCCGGAGGTGCCGCGCCCGCACGGGCAGGGGCGCCTTCCCCCGTCTTCCGCGACCGCCGCGCCGGCTCAGGCGGCCGAGGCGCGGTCGCGCTGCACCCGGTAGGGACTCGGGTCGAGCACCCGCACCCCCTCCGGATTGGCCTCGGAGAACTCGTAGACCGGCCCCTCCCAGGCATCGAAGTCGATCGGGTCCGAGGCGCCCGACCCGGGAAAATAGTACTGCGTGTCGCGGGCGGCGATCACGCGCGCCCCGCTCCACAACGCGAGCTCGCCGCAGAAGCGCCTGCCGTCGCCCCAGGTGCCGCGGTTGGCCTCGTAGGTGTCGGCCGGGGCGCAGGCGAAGATCACGATCAGGTCCACCAGACCCTTCCAGGACGCGGTGAGGCCGACGTTGAACAGGCTGAGCCCCTCGCGCCCGAGCTGCAGGCCGAAGCCGCCGTGCGCGGAGGGCACGCAGGCACCGCTGCCGAGGTCCCAATTGGCTTCGAAGCCGTGGCAGAGGATGTGCAGGCGGGCGAGCCTGCGCCGCTGGCGCGCGCGCCGGGCCACGGTGTCCACGATGTGGCGGATGCCGGTGTTCGCGTTCACCTGCATCACGAACGAGTACCAGGTCGGCGTGGCGCCGGTCAGCCGGCGGTCGTGGACGATCATGGAGGCCATGGGCGCTCCCCGGTAATCCCTCCGGTCCCTGGCGCCGCTCCCGCCCGGCCGAGCGGCGGCGGCGGCTCCGGCTCGTTGTCCGTGAAGCGGGTCCGCGCAGCCGGCTGCCTGCGGCCGTCCGCGCTCCGCTACATTTCCGCAATCACGCTCCGCGAACAACAACGATCGCAGTCCCGTGACGAGGGCGCGCCTGGCCCGGCCGAGGGCGCTGCCGCCGCCTCCGCGCCGCGGCATGCCGCCCGACGGTCGAGGCGCAGACGCGCACGCACCGGCCCTGTGCCGCCTCCCGTCGTCGCAGCCCGGCGCAAGGGCGGCGAGGCTGCGGGGACCCGCGTCGCCGCTTCCTCGGCCGCCGTGGCGGCCGCGCGGGATCGCCCGGGACCGTATCCCGCGCGCCGGGGTCGCGGCAGCGGCTCTATCTTCGCCGACCTTCGCGCGGACGGGCGCGCCGCGCGGTCTCCCGCCGTCCGTGAGCCGCGCTAGCGCGGGTCGGGCCCAGGCCGCCCCTGTCGCGCGGGCGACGGCGGCGCCGCGATCGGCACCGGCGGCGCTGGCGGCACCGCGCCCCTCCGCCGGGCAGCCGCGCGCGCGAGCGCGTCGCCGCGGGCTCCCGCGAAGCTCAGTCCGCAGGCCGCCCCGCCCAGGATCGAACGCCCGCTCGCCTCGCTGCCCGGCGCATCCTGCGGCATGGGTTGCTGCGGCATCGGTCCCTCCCTCGCCTGCGGCGGCGGCGCGCATCGCCGCCGCCCCGGCGCGCTTCTCTCCTTCTTCGATTCTTGAGGGCGCGGCCGCGCGCCCTGCGGTGACGATCGCGTGAAGCCGGGCGATGCCCCGCCCGTCACGCCTCCGGCATCGCCGGCGCGAGCCGCCCGCCGAGCCGCACCGGCGCGATCCGCCGCGCGAGCCCGGTCGCGTCGTCGGTCTCGACGAACACGCCGCACACCGTCGCCTCGCCCTCCGCCGGCGCCAGGCGCTCGGCCGGCACCTTGCGCCAGAAGCGCAGCGTCGCGCCGACCTTGTGCATGCCGATCACGCTGTCGTAGTCGCCGCACATGCCGGCGTCGGTGACGAAGGCGGTCCCGCCCGGCAGCACCTGGTGGTCGGCGCTCGGCACGTGGGTGTGGGTGCCGACGACGAGGCTCGCCTGGCCGTCGAAGCTGTGCGCCATCGCCGCCTTCTCGCTCGACGCCTCGGCGTGGATGTCGATCACCACCGCCTGCACGGTGCCGTGCGCGCCCAGGCGGTGCTTCGCGAGCTCCGCCTGCACGGCGCGGAAGGGGTCGTCGAGCGGCTCCATGAACAGCCGCCCCATCGCCTGCAGCACCAGCGCCCGCCGCCCGCCCGGCGCCTCGACCACCACCGCCCCGCGCCCCGGCGTGCCGGGCGGGTAGTTGAGCGGGCGCAGGAGCCGCGGCTCGGTCTCGATGTAGGGGACGATCTCCTTGCGGTCGAAGGCGTGGTTGCCGAGGGTGAGCACGTCCGCCCCGGCGGCGAACAGCGCCCGCGCCATCTCGGGGCCGAGGCCGAAGCCGTGGCTCGCGTTCTCCGCGTTCACCACCGCGAGGTCGAGGCGCAGCCGCGCGCGCAGCAGCGGCAGCGCCGCGGCCACCGCCTCGCGCCCGCTGCGCCCGACCACGTCGCCGAGGAACAGGATCCTCACGCCGCGGCGTCCACGCAGATCACGATGCCCTTCTCCGTCGCCACGCGGCGGAGGCGCACGTCCTCGGGTCCCGCCGGCACCTCCGGCAGCTCCTGCGCCGCATAGGCGCAGCCGAGCGCCTCCGCCTCGGGCAGCGCCGCCAGCGTCCGGTCGTAGTAGCCGCCGCCGTAGCCGAGCCGCCGGCCGGCGCGGTCGAAGGCGAGCAGGGGGACCAGCAGGAAGTCCGGCCGCACCACCTCGCCCGCCGGCGGCTGGCGCGTGCCCATCGGCCCGCGCCCGAGCGGCTCGCCCCAGCGCCAGCGGCGGAAGATCAGCGGCGCCCCGCGCCGCGGCGTCACCGGCAGGGCGAGCGCGTGCCCGCGCGCCTCGAGCGCGCGCAGCAGCGGGCGGATGTCGATCTCCGGGCCGATCGGCCAGAAGCCGGCGACGAGCGCACCGGGCGGCGGCGGCGCCTCGCGCAGCACCAGCGCCGCGAAGCGCTCGGCGAAGCCGGGATCGGCCGCCGCCGCCTCGGCCGCCGCCAGGCGGCGGGCCAGGGCGATGCGCCGCGCCTCCGCCTTCAGTTCGGCGAGCAGCACGTCGCAATACGGCGCGGAGGCCGGGGCCGGCGTGGCCGCCTCCGGCGCCGCGGCGGCGCGGGGCGGCCTGTCGGAACGGTGCGGAGCCGCCATGGCCGTCGGCGTATCAACCCTCCCAAGGCCTGCTTGCGCAGGTGGGCGCCAGGTACCCGGACCACGGCCCGGGCAGAGCCAGCTCCCAAGAGGTTGCTTACTGGCCCCGGGGATGAATTGCCAAACGCACCGGGCAGCCCCGCCGGTGCTACCTAGGGAGCCTCGAGCGCGGCGGCAATGCCCTCGAGGCGCTCGGCGAGGCGCGCGAGCCGCGCCGCGAGCTCGGGCTCGGCCGCGGGCGCGGCGGGCGGCGGCGCCGGCCCGGCGGCGCCGGCCTTCAGCGCCGCGAGCTCCGCGCGCAGGTCGGAGGCCTCGTCCGCCAGCTGCAGCGCGGCGAGCAGCAGCATCCGCGCCTCGCCGAACTGCATGCCCATGGCGCGCAGCGCGCCGATGCGCTGGTCCACCTCGGCGGCCATGCGCTGGAGGTGCTCCTCCTGCCCGTCCTGGCAGGCGACCGGATGGGCGTAGCCGCCGACGCGGATCGTCACCTGGCCCATGAGCCGGCTATCCCCCCTCCCGCTCCGCCACCGCCTCGGCCTCGTCGCCCTCCTCGCCGAGCGCCGCGCGCAGCTTGGCGATCGCCGCGTCGAGCCGCGCCGCCAGCGCCGCGATCTCCTCCCGCCCGGGCCCGGCCTGGGCGTTCCCGGCCGCGCCGCCGCGCGCGGCCGCCGCGCGCGACGCGGCCCGCGCCAGGCGTTCCACCGCCGCTTCCAGCCGGGCCATGGCCTCGGCGACCGTATCCTTCGCGCTCTCGCTCATCCGCCCCCGGTCGGTCGCCCCCTGTCCCGTCCGCCGCCGCGCCCTCGCCCCGGTGCGCGCGCCGAACAGCGATGGACGAGAGCGGCGTCGCCGTGCTGGAAGCCTTTGCATGCGTGGCGCGGCGGGTCAATCAGTCCCACCCGGCGACGCCGGCGCGACGGGCGGCGCGGGGCCCGGCGCGCGGGCGCCGGCGGTCGTGGTGCATGGCGCGGCGCAGGCCGCGGCGGCGCTCGCCGCGGCGGGGCCGGCGGGCGTCACGCTGCTCTCCGCGCGCGGCGCCGGCGCCTATCTCGGCCCCGCGGTGTTCCTGCGCCTCGTCGCGCGCGCCGCCGCCCTCAATCCCGGCGTGCCGCACCTCGCCGTGCTCGACTGCGCCGACGCGCCCGGCTTCGCGCTCGCCGCGCTCCGCGCCGGGCTGCGCGCGGTCGTGCTCGATCCCGCCTGCCCCGCCTTCGCCGCGGTGGCCGCCGCCGCCGCCGAGGCCGGCGCCCGGCTCCTCTCCGCGCGGCCGGAGGCGCTCGACCTCGGCCGGCTCGACCTGCGCCGCCCGGGCGGGCGGGCGCAGCTCGCCGCCTGGCTGCGCCGCTGAGGCCGGGCGCCGCGCCTCACCGGGGCGCGAGCGCGCCCGGCGCGCCGCCCGCGCCGGGCGTGATCGCCGGGACGTCGGGTGACAGGCCCCGGACCCTCCGCTAATTCGCCTGCGCCATGCCGCCGCGCCGTCCGGCACGCGCGAGAGGAGACGCAGATGCAGCTCACGCCGAAGGTCAAGGAGATCCTCTCCTGGTACGAGAGCGACAACCCCGGCACCAAGGCCAACCTCGCCCGCATCCTGATGCAGGGGAAGCTCGGCGGCACCGGCCGCATGGTGATCCTCCCCGTGGACCAGGGCTTCGAGCACGGCCCGGCGCGCAGCTTCGCGCCCAACCCCCCGGCCTATGACCCGCACTACCACTTCCAGCTCGCGATCGAGGCCGGGCTCAACGCCTATGCCGCCCCGCTCGGCATGATCGAGGCCGGCGCCGCCACCTACGCCGGCTGCATCCCGACCATCCTCAAGGTCAACAGCGCCAACTCGCTCTCCACCAGCAAGGACCAGGCCGTCACGGGGAGCGTCGCCGACGCGCTCCGCCTCGGCTGCTCGGCGATCGGCTTCACCATCTATCCGGGCTCGGAGAGCCAGTACGACATGATGGAGGAGCTGCGCGAGCTGGCCGAGGAGGCCAAGGCCGCCGGCCTCGCCGTGGTCGTCTGGAGCTACCCGCGCGGCGGCTTCCTCGACAAGACCGCCGAGACGGCGCTCGACATCTGCGCCTACGCCGCGCACATGGCGGCGCTGATGGGCGCGCACATCATCAAGGTGAAGCCGCCGACCGCCGCGATCTCGCTGGAGGCGGCGAAGAAGACCTACGAGAAGCACCCGGTGGAGGTGAACGACCCCGCCGCGCGCATCCGCCACGTGGTGCAGGCCTGCTTCAACGGCCGCCGCCTGGTGGTGTTCTCGGGCGGCGAGGCGAAGGAGACCGGCGGCATCCTCGAGGAGGTCAAGGCGATCCACAAGGGCGGCGGCAACGGCTCGATCATCGGCCGCAACACCTTCCAGCGCCCGAAGGCGGAGGCGCTGAAGCTGCTCGACGAGATCATCGCCATCTACAAGTCGCCGGTCGGCTGAACCGCCCGGCGCCCGCCCCGCGCCAGCGCGGCCCTTTCGCATCCGGCCCTTGCGCGGAAGGGCCCGCGCGCCACATGCGCGGCATGCGTGCCGACGCCGACCGCTGCCGCCTCTACCTCATCACCCCGCCCGCCTTCGACCCCGCGCCCTTCGCGGAGCAGCTCGCCCGCGCCCTCGATGCGGGCGACGTCGCGGCGCTGCAGATCCGCCTCAAGGACGCCCCCGACGACGCCATCCGTCGCGCCACCGACGCGCTGCGTCCGGTCGCGCAGGCGCGCGGCGTCGCGGTGATCCTCAACGACCGCGCCGACCTCGCGGTCGAGCTCGGCTGCGACGGCGCCCATCTCGGCCAGCAGGACGGCGACCACGCCGCCGCGCGCGCCCTGCTCGGCCCCGAGCGCACCCTCGGCATCACCTGCCACGGCTCCCGCCACCTCGCGATGCGCGCCGGCGAGACCGGCGCCGACTACGTCGCCTTCGGCGCCTTCTTCCCCACCGGCACCAAGGAGGTCGTGCACCGCGCCGACCCGGAGATCCTCGCCTGGTGGTCGGAGCTGTTCGAGCTGCCCTGTGTCGCGATCGGCGGCATCACGCCGGGGAACTGCGCCCCCCTGGTCCGCGCCGGCGCCGACTTCCTCGCCGTCGTCGGCGCGGTGTGGAACCACCCGGACGGCCCGGCGGCCGGCGTCAGGGCGATGAACGCCGCGATCGGCCGGGCGCTGCGCGACGGCGGCTAGAGCGGATCGCGGACGGCGGGAGGCAGCCCGGAGCGTGAATCCAACGCGCCGGAGCCGTTGCCGCGCGCCCGGCCGGGCGGAAGCGGCCCTGGCCGGCGCGCTCCGCCCTTCCCGCCGGGCCGGGCGGCCGCCGGCGGGCCCGCGGCCTCACAACGGCTTCTGCGCCCGCTCCAGCAGCCGCGCGAAGAAGCCGGGCTTCTTCGCCGGCTTCGCCGGCTCCGCCTTCGCCGCCCCCGGCGCCGCCGCTTCGCGCGCCCGCTTCTCCTTCTCGGCAAGCCACCGCTCGAGGCTCATCCCCGCCTTGGCCGCGCGGCGCGCCTCGTAGGCGCGCTGGCCCTCGCTCATCCGCCGCGGGTCGGTTCCGCCGCTCCTGCCGCTCATCCTCCGCACCCCCTCAAGGCGCGCGCTGTGTGGCGCGGCGGACGGCGCCCGGCAAGGGCACCCTTGCGGCGGCGCGCCGGGCCGCCACCATGCGCCCGATGGACGCACGGGTGAAATCCGGCATCTGGGTCGCGATGGCGCTGCGCCTCTCCGACATGGCCGGCCGCGCCGCCGCCGTGCTGCGCAGGGGCGACCCCGATGCCGGCGGCATCCTCTGCGTCCTGCGCGCCCCGCAGGGCCTCGTCGTCCTCAGCCAGGTGCGCGACGCCGCGGGCCGCCTCGCCTGGCTGCGCGCCACCGGCGCCGATCCGGTGGACCAGGCCGCCGCCGACGCCTACGTCGAGCGCCAGATCCGGCGCGACCCCGACCTCTGGGTGGTCGAGTTCGACGCCCCCGACCTCAAGCCGCCCTTCGAGAGCCGCCTGCTCTGACCGGCCCGGGCCGGGGGCCCGCCGCCCGCCGGCACGCGCGAGAGCCGTTGCGCCCGGCCGTGCCGCCGCGTCGTGTGCCGCGCCGGGCCCCGCTCCCGGCTGTCTGCGGCCGGCCGCGATCCGCGCGCGCCGCCCTCGCCCGGTCGCGCTCGCGCCGGCGGCTCCCGCCGCCGTCGGCCGCACCGGGTCCCGCCCGGGCCCGGGCGGCCGCGACCGCCGCTCAGCGCCGCCCCGGCCACACCCCCGGCCGCACCGACGCCGCCGTCACCGCCCCATAGGCCGTGATGCCGAGCGCCACGCCGAGGAAGTGCCCGTCCAGCCCCATCCCCGCCGCATGGGCCAGCAGCCATCCCCCGCCCGCCGCCAGGGCCAGCCGCGCCAGGCCCGCCGCCACCAGCCAGCGCACCCGCGCCGCGCCGAGCGAGGCGAAATACAGCGCCATCCCCATCCCGAACCCGCCATAGGCCGGCCCGACGATGCCGAGCGCCCGCGCCGCCACCTCCGCCACCGCGGGATCGCCCGTGAACAGCGTCGCGACCTGCCGCGGCATCGCCCCCACCGCGACCCCGGCCGCCCCCGCCACCGCCAGCGCCAGGACCCCGCCGGTCCAGGCGATGCGCCGCGCCGTCGCCCACTCCCCCGCCCCGACCGCGCCCCCGACCAGCGCCGTCAGCGCCGAGCCGATGCCGAAGGCGAGCGGGATCATCAGGAACTCGAGCCGCGCCGCGATGCCGTAGGCCGCCACCGCCGCCGCCCCGTACGCCGCCACCTGCGCCGTCACCAGCACCGTCGTCAGGTTCGCCACCGCCGCGAGGCCCGAGGCGACCAGCCCGACCGCCAGGATGCGCCGGAACAGCGCCGCCCGCGGCCGCACGCGCAAGGACGGCGCGAACCCCGCGCCGCCGCGCAGCACCGCCGCCGCCATCGCCGCCGCCGCCGCCCAGAACAGCCCGGCATAGGCCGCCCCCGCCCCGGCAAGCCCCATCCCGAGCGGCTCCATCAGCCCCCAGGCCAGCACCGGGTGGGCGATCCACACCGCGCCGAGCACCCGCGCCGCCAGCGCATGCCGCCCGCCGCCGCGCAGCACCGAGGCCAGCGTGTTCGCCACCCACGCCGGCACCGCGCCGGCCCCGAACAGCCAGATCGCGTAGGCCGCCCCCGCCTCCGCCGCCTCCGTCCCCGCCACCGCCCCGAGCACGGCGCGCGGGAAGGCGCCGAGCGCCAGCGCGAACGCCATCCCCGCCCCGAGCGCGATCAGCAGCGCGTGCAGCACCAGCGCCGCAGCCTCCTCGCGCCGCCCCGCCCCGAGCGCGCGCGCGACCGCCGAGGCCACGCCGCCGCCCATCGCCCCCACCGACATCTGCTGCATCACCAGGACGAAGGGCAGCGCCACCGCCCACCCCGCGAGCGCCGCCGTTCCCTGGCGCGCGGCAAGCCAGGTCTCCGCCACCTGCGCCGCCGCCTGCAGCGCGGCGTTGGCGCTGGTCGGCGCGGCAAGCGCGAGGATGCGGCGCAGGATCGTGCGCAGCGGCGGCGCGGCGACCGGCGCCGCCGCCTCCGCGCCGGCTCCGCCGTCCGTCACCGGTCGGTCAGCCGCAGCTCGATGCGGCGGTTGCGCGCATGGGCCTCCGGCGTGTCGCCCGGATCGAGCGGCTGGGTGTCGCCGAACGCCGTCGCCGCCACCCGGTTCGGCGGCAGCCCCTCCTGGATCAGCAGCTGCACCACCGCGATCGCGCGCGCCGCGGAGAGCTCCCAGTTGCTGGCGAAGCGCGGGCTGCGGATCGGGTTGCGGTCGGCGTGCCCGTCCACGCGCAGGATCCAGGCGATGTCCGGCGGGATCTGGCGCGCGATCTCGAGCAGCACGCGGGCGAGCTCGCGCACGCTGCGCTCGCCGGCCGGCGTCAGCTCGGCCGAGGCCGGCGGGAACAGCACCTCGGACTGGAATACGAAGCGGTCGCCGACCACGCGCACCTCCGGCCGGTCGCCGAGGATGCGGCGCAGCCGGCCGAAGAAGTCGGAGCGGTACTGCTGCAGCTCCTCGACGCGCGCCGCGAGCGCCGCGTTGAGCCGCGCCCCGAGATTGGCGATCTGCGCGTCCTTGCCCCGCTCCGCGGCCTCCGCGGCCTCGAGCGCCGCGCCGAGGCGCGCCAGCTCCGCGCGCAGCGCCTCGATCTGGCGGTTGAGCAGCGCGAGCTGCGCCCGCGCGCTCTCCGCGAGCCGCGTCTGCTCCGCGGCCTCGGCCTGCGCCGCCTCGCGCGCCCGCGCCGCCTCCCCGGCCCGCGCCTCCGCCTCGGCGGCGAGGCTCTCGGCGGCGCGGCGGCGCCGCTCGGCCTCCGCCGCGCGCCGCTCCGCCTCCACCGCCCGTTCGCCCGCCTGCGCGGCGGCCGCCTCCGCCGCCTGGCGCAGCCGCTCGGCCTCCTCCGCCCGCGCCGCCGCCTGCGCGCCGGCGCCCTCGGCGGCGCGCCGCAGCCGCGCCTCCTCGGCGGCGCGCGCCATCGCCTCCCGCGCCTCGCGCTCCAGCTCGTCGCGCAGCGCGGTCAGCGCCTGCACCTGCTGGTTCAGCCGCGCGATGTCGGACAGCCGCGCCTCGATCGTCTCGCGGTCCGCGCGCACCTGGCGGTCCAGCTCCGCCGCCGCCTGGCGCATCGCCGCGAGCTCGCGCCGCGTCGCCTCCAGCGCGGCGCGCGCCTCCGCAAGCTGCGCGCGCGTCGCCGCGAGCTGCTCGCCGAGCGCCGCGCGCTCGCGTTCCGTCGCCTCGCGCGCGCCGCGCTCCTGCGCGAGGCTGCGGCGCGTCTCGGTCAGCTCGCGCACCGTGCGCGCCGCATCCCCGCCCGCCGCCTCGGCGCGCGCCAGCGCCTCGGCGAGGCGCTGCTCGAGCGTCGCCACCCGCTCCGCGTTGCCGCGCGCGGCGAGGTCGAGGTCGGCGAGCCGCGCCGCCAGCCGGTCGCGCTCGGCGCGCGCCGTGTCGCGCTCGGCGCCGAGGCGGTCGCGCTCCTCGCGCAGCCCGGCGAGCTGGCGGGCCAGCGCCTCGCGCGCCGCCACCGCCGCGCGCAGCTCCTCGGTCGTGCGGCCGAGGCTCGCGCGCAGCTCCTCCGCCTGGCCGCGCTCGAGCGCCAGCATCTCGCCGAGCTCCGCCACCTGCCGGTGCAGGCGGTCGAGCGCCCGGTCGCGCGAGGACAGCGCGACCGAGAGGAATCCCTGCGCCAGCACGAACACCAGGAGGACGAAGATGATGACCATCAGCAGCGTGGACAGCGCGTCCACGTAGCCGGGCCACGGATTGAGCGCCCCGCGTCCCCGCCGTGCCCCGCCGAGGTCGGGCATGGCGCGCTAGCCCCGTGCGCGCGGGGAGGCGCCGCCCCCCCGGCCCCCCCCGCCGGGGGCGAGCCCGTCCCTCACCGCGGCTGCTCCTCGGCGAGCGCGGCGATGGTGCGCGCGACGAGCTTGATCTCGCTGCGGATCTCCGCCGTCGCCTGCGCCCGCCCCTGCGCCACCTCTTCGAGCAGCCGGGCCATGTAGAGTTCGAGGTTGCGGATGTGCGCCCGCGTCGCCTCGTCGAGCGCGCCCTGCGCCTGCGCCTCGGCGAGCCGCTGCAGCGTCGGCGCCAGCCCCGCCTGCGCCTCGGCGAGCCGCACCATGATCTGCTGGTTCGCGCGCATCTGGTCGGTCAGCACCGCGAGCCGCTCGGTCAGCGTCGTCAGCGCCTGGCTGGTCGCCCCGCGCGCCTCCTCCCCGCGCGCCAGGATGCGCTGCAGCCCCTCCAGGTTCTCCGCCGTCTGCTCGAGCAGCGCCTGCACGTAGACCGGCACCGGGGCCCCCTCGCCCTCGGCGCCCAGCACGCCGGAGGAGAGCCGCGTCACCCCGGCGAGCCACTCCTCGAGCTCGTTGTAGAACCGGTTCTGCGCCTGCCCCGCCGTGAGGTCGAGGAAGCCCAGCACCAGCGCCCCGGCGAGCCCGAGCATCGAGGCCGAGAACGCCGTCCCCATCCCGCGCAGCGGCTGCGCCAGCCCCGACTTCAGCTGGTTGAAGAGCTGGTTCAGGTCCCCCGAGCCGACCGACATCCCCTGGATCACCTCCGCCACCGAGCCGATGGTCAGCAGCAGCCCCCAGAAGGTCCCGAGCAGCCCGAGGAAGATCAGCAGCCCCGTCATGTAGCGCGACAGCTCGCGCTGCTCGTCGAGCCGCGAGCGGATGCCGTCCAGCACGCTCCGCATCGCCAGCGCCGAGAGCGTCAGCCGGTCGCTCCGCCGCGCCGCCAGCATGTGCGCCATCGGCGCGAGCAGCCGCGGCGGCTCCTGTTCCTCCACCTCCGGCGCCTGGCGGATGTAGGCCTCGATCCACGCCACCTCGCGCCGGAGCGCCAGCACCTGCCGCACGGTCCAGAAGATGCCGAACGCCAGCACCGCGAGGATCACCGTGTTCAGGATCGGGTTGGCGGCGAAGGCGTGCGCCAGCTCCGCGCCCAGCACCGCGGCGAGCACCGCGACCGGCCCGAGGAACGCCGCCATCTGCCAGAGATACCGCGTCGGCGCCGTCATCGCGTCACCGCGCCGCCCGCCGCCTCGCGCCGCGGCGCGGGCGGCGGCAGGATGTCCACCGCGTCCACCCCCTCCTCCGTCCGTCCGAGCGGCCGCAGATCGATCCGCGTCGGGTCCACCCCGCCCGCGACCAGCGCCCGCTTCACGGCGAGCGCGCGCGCCAGCGCCAGGCGGCGCTGCACCGAGACCTCCGTCCCCGGCGCCGTCGCCACCTGCGCCACCACCGCGATCCGCCCCGCCTCGCGCGCCACGCCTTCGGCCGCGAGCCGGCGCCCGATCGCCTCGGCGGCCCGCGCCGCCGCCGGGTCGAGCGGCGCCGCGCCGCCCTCCTCCGTCGCCGCGTCGGCCGCGATGCGCAGCCGGTAGCCGCCGGGGCGCCTCTCCACCCCTGCGGGCAGGTCGTCCGGCGTCGCCGGCGCCCGCGCCGCGCCCGCCCTCTGCGCCCCGCTCTCCGCCACCGCACGGGGCGCGGCGCCCTCCAGCGCCACCGGCGCCGGCGGCGCCGGCGGCGGCTCCGGCAGCGGCGCCTCCGCGCCCGGCCCGGCGCCGGGCAGCAGCGGCGCGCGCAGCACCTCGATCAGCGGCGAGGCCGCCGGCGGCCCGGGCGCCGGCGGGTCCGGCAGGGGCTGCTCCGCAGCCGCGGCGGCACCGACGCCAGAGGGCGCCTCCGCCCCCTCCGCCGCCATCGCGACGCCCGCCGCCATCGCCACCACCCCGAACCCCGCCGCCAGCCCCGCCGCGAGCCTCGCCGTCAGCCCTTCCGCCGCGGCGCTGCGTCTCCGCGGCGGCGCGACGGCGCACCGCCGCGCCGCCAGGCGAGGCCCCGATTCCCGCCGCCGGATCACGCGGCACACCCTAGGCCAGCCGGCGTCCCCGCGTCCATTCATCCGCCGGGCCGGCCGCCGCCGGGCAGGGCCTCCCGGGCCTCCTCCCCGCCGGACCGTTCCGCCGCGCCATCGCCTCTGCCGCCCTGCCCGCCGCGCGCGGCGGCCGCGATCCCTTCCGCCACCACCTCGCGCAGCCGCGGCTGCAGCGCCGGGTTCCCCGCCACCACGTTCCCGCTCGCGTAGGGGTCCCCGCCCTCGGGATCGGTCGCGAATCCCCCCGCCTCCCGCACGATCACCAGCCCTGCGGCGATGTCCCAGGGCTTCAGGTTCAGCTCCCAGTATCCGTCGTACCGGCCTGCCGCCACCCACGCGAGGTCGAGCGCCGCCGAGCCGAAGCGCCTGATCCCCGCCACCAGCGGCATCAGCCGCGCGAGGGTGTGGCTGAACTCCGCCTTGCGCGGCGCCCCCGCGAACGGGATCCCGGTCGCGAACACCGCCTCCCGCATCTCCCGCCGCGCCGAGACCCGGAGCCGCCGCTCGTTGAGGAACGCCCCCTTGCCCTGCTCGGCCCAGAACAGCTCGTCCGCCACCGGGTTGTAGATCACCCCAGCGACCAGTTCGGACCCCCCGCGCCCGGCCGGGTTCCGCCGCTCCACCCCGACGCTGACCGCCCAGTGCGGGATGCCGTGCAGGAAGTTCGTCGTCCCGTCGAGCGGGTCCACGACCCAGCGCCAGCGCCAGTCCGCCGCCCCCTCCTCCCCGCTCTCCTCGAGCAGGAAGGCGAAGTCCGGCCTGGCGCGCGAGAGCTCCGCGCGCAGCACCTCCTCGGCCCGGAGATCGGCCTGGGAGACGAAGTCGGACGGCCCCTTCACGCTGACCTGGAGCTGCTCGACCTCGCCGAAGTCGCGCAGCAGCCGTCGTCCGGCCTTGCGGACCGCGGTGGCGAGCACCTGCATCGCCGGCGACATGCGGGGAGAGGGCGGGGGCATGGTTCAGGCCTGAACGCGCGAGGGCTGGGCGGGGTCGGTGGCCGGCCGGACGGCCGGCCGGGCGATCGTCCGGCGACCGGCCGTCGCCGGCGTCCCGCCCCCCCCGGGGGGCGGCGGGGGCGTAGCGCGGGAGCGGGCGGAGGGACGGAGCGGCGAGGCGGACGGACGGCGCGCGGGGAACCGGGCGCGGGCCGGCCGTGCGCCCGGCCGGCCCGCGCTCGCTCCGGCCGGCCCGGCGGGCGTCCCGCCCCACCGGCCGCCCGGTCCCTTCCGCCCGCCGCGCGCTCAGCCCTTCGCCCGCTCCACGTAGCTGCCGTCCGAGGTGCGGACGACGATCTTCTCGCCGGCGGTGATGAAGGGGGGCACCATGGTCTTCACGCCGTTCGACAGCACCGCGGGCTTGTAGGAGGAGGCGGCGGTCTGCCCCTTCACCACCGGATCGGCCTGGACCACCTCCAGCACCACCGTCTCGGGCAGTTCGATCGCGACCGGCTCGCCCTCGATGAGGCGGACGTTCACGGTCATGTTTTCCTGCAGGAAGGGCAGGCGGTCGCCGAGGATCTCCTTGGGCACCGAGATCTGCTCGTAGGTCTCGGGATCCATCAGGACGAGGTTGTCGCCCTCCATGTAGGAGAAGATGTATTCCTTGTCCTCCGTCGTCAGCCGCTCGACGGTGTCGGAGGTGCGCCAGCGCTGGTCCTTCTTCGCGCCGGTCTTGATGTTGCGCATCTCCACCTGGATCACGGCCGCGCCCTTGCCGGGGATCATGATGTTCTGCTTGAGGATGGTGTAGCGCTGGCCTTCGAACTCGATGACCATGCCAGGGCGCATCTGGTTGGCCTGCATCTTCGCCATGGGAGTCGCGTCCGGATCGGGTGGTGGAAAGGAGCGGGCGCGCCGGGGGCGCGGGTGGGCGGGGGTTTAGTCGCGCCGGGGGGAAAGGGGAAGAGCGGGGGCGACAACGCCGCTCCTCCGGGGCCTGCACCAGGCGGAGGGCCGCGGCGACGAGCCGTCCGGCAGGCCCGCAGCGGGGCCGCCCGCCCCGTCCCGTCAGTCCGGGGCGCCGGTGGCGGCGAGGCGCAGGATGACGGCGTAGTGGCACGCGGCGGCGGCGAGCACGAGCGCGTGCCAGAGGGCGTTGTGATAGGGCAGGCGCGTCGCGAGGTGGACCAGGACGCCCAGGCTGTAGAGCAGACCGCCCGCGACGAGCAGCGCCAGGTCCGGGGGCGGCAGCGCCGAGAGCAGCGGCCCGAGGGCCACCACCCCCGCCCAGCCGAGCACGAGGTAGGCGGCGATCGAGGCGCGCTCGAAGCGGGCCGGCGCCAGGAGCTTGACCGCCACCCCGCCCGCCGCGCCGGCCCAGACCGCGCCGAGCAGCCCCCAGCCCCAGGCGCCGCCGATGGCGAGCAGCGCGACCGGCGTGTAGGTGCCGGCGATCATCGCGAAGATCGCCGCGTGGTCGAGGCGCCGCAGCCGGGCCTTCCGCGCGCCGTCGGCGGCCAGGTTGTAGAGGGCGGAGCAGCCGAGCATGGCGAGGAGCCCGGCGGCGTAGAAGCCGAGCGCGACCGCGGCACGCAGGCCGACGGGCCGCGCCGCCGCCAGCAGGCCGCAGGCGGCGAGCGCGCCGGCGATGCCGAGCGCGTGCACGAGCGCGTCGGCCGCGCGCTCGCCCCGGCTGTAGCGGCTTCGTTCCCACATCGCGGCATCATGATGCCGCGCGGCGCGGTGGCCCGCCACCTGCCGGCGCGGCCGCGGGGTATCCGCGACTTGGCGCCCCCGTGCTGCGGGCGCAGCGCGCGCGGGACAGCCTGCCGCGGCCGGCCGCCGCTCCCGGGAGCGACCGCCCCGGCCCGGATGGCCGCGCGGCGGCCGTGCGCCGGACCGGCCGCCCGGCAGGGCGCCGGCCGGCAGGCCGGGCTTCACGCCCCCCGGATCGCGCCGGTGCGCGCCTCGCGCGCGGCCCTCACGCGGCCGGCCCGGCGTCGCCCGGCGGCGGCCCGGCGGACGCCTCCGCCGGGCCGGCCGGGGGCACCGGCCGCGCGCCGAGCAGGTGCGCGATCGCGTAGGTCAGGTCGGCCCGGTTCAGGGTGTAGAAGTGGAACTCGTCCACGCCGTTGGCCTGCAGCAGCCGCACCTGCTCGGCGGCGACCACGGCCGCGACCATGCGGCGCGTCTCCGGGTCCTCCTCCAGCCCCTCGAACAGCCGCGGCATCCAGGCCGGGATCGAGGCCCCGCACATCGCGCTGAACCGCTTCACCTGCTGGAAATTCGACACCGGCAGGATGCCGGGAACCACCGGCACGGTGATCCCGGCGGCGAGGCAGCGGTCGAGGAAGCGCAGGAAGACGTCGGTATCGAAGAAGTACTGGGTGATCGCCCGCGTCGCCCCGGCGTCTATCTTGCGCTTGAGGTTGTCGAGGTCCTGTTCGGGCGAGAGCGCCTGCGGGTGCGTCTCCGGGTAGGCGGCGACCGAGATCTCGAAGGGCGCCACGCGCGCGAGGCCCGCCACCAGGTCCACGGCGAAGGCGTAGCCCTCCGGATGCGGCTCGTAGCGGGCCTGGCCGGCGGGCGGGTCGCCGCGCAGCGCGACGATGTGGCGCACCCCGGCCTCCCAGTAGCGCCGCGCCACCGCGTCCACCTCGGCGCGCGAAGCGCCGACGCAGGTGAGGTGCGCCGCCGGCGTCAGCGTCGTCTCGCGCAGGATGCGCACGACCGTGGCGTGGGTGCGCTCCTGGGTCGAGCCGCCGGCGCCGTAGGTGACGGAGACGAAGCGCGGGCGCAGCGGCTCCAGCCGGCGGATGGCGGCCCAGAGCTGCTGCTCCAGCGCCTCGGTGCGCGGCGGGAAGAACTCGAAGGAGAGGCGCGGCGCGGCCTCGGGCGGCGCCGGCAGGCCGGCGACGCGCGGGCCGGTCAGCCAGCGCCGCAACGTTCCGGCGGCGCCGTCCTTCGCCGGGGCGGCGGCGCCGTCCGGCGCGGCGGGGGAGGAGTGGGCGTCCATGGGCCGGGCATCTCTCGCGAATCGCGGTCCCGCGCGCAAGGGATGCGCCGCGGGCCGGCCATGGCGGAGACGGGGGCGGGGCATGCAACATTCGGTTGCTTTCGGCGCCCGGAAGGCGTGCTAGGGGAGGCGCCGCGGCCCCGCGCACGGCCGCCCGCCCTCGGCCCGTCCGGGTGGCGTTCCGCCCCCGGCACGGCCTCCGCCCCCGGACCCGCCTCACCATGGGACACGCCGTCTCGCCCGCTCCGAATCCCATGCCGCCTCCGCTGCCGCCGGACCGGGGGCGGCCCCCTGCCGCCGCGCGGGCGCCGCTGTCCGGGCGGGGCGGTCCGGAGGCGGCGCGGCGGTGCGGCCGGCCCGAACACGGCGCCGCCTGGTCGCGCACGGCCGGGGCAGGGCCGGCCGAGGATCCGCCCGGCCCGCCTCCCGGCGCAGCGCAGGCAACCCGCGCGTCCCTGCCGGGTTTGTGCGGACGGCCCGGCCGAGGCGCCGCTCCGGCCGGGACCGGGCGCGGCGGACCTCCCGCATGCCGGGCGGGAGGCCGCCGGGGCGTGGACCCGCGCGACCGGCTGCCCGAAAGGGCGGCGGAGCCCCGGGGCCGCGGGCGCGCGCCCCGGGCGACGACCCGCCGCGCCGTCCGCCGGGAGTGGCGCGCGGCGGCCGCGGGCCGGGCCGGCGCCGCCGGGCCCGGCCCGGTTTCCGGATCGCCACCGCCGCGCCGCCATTGAGGCCCGCCGGCCTCGCCCCCGCGCCCACCGCATGAGGAGACAGGAGACGATGATGCCGGGAGAGCCTCCCGCCGGTCCCGCCGCCCACCCCGCCCGCCGCGCCGTCCTGCGGGCCGCCGGCATGGCCGGAGCCGCCGCCGTGGCGCTGCCCGCCGCCGGACTGCCGCCGCGCGGCGCCTGGGCCCAGGCGATGGACATCGCCCGCGCCACCGCCTTCATCCAGCAGACCGGCAACCAGCTCGTCGCCGCGATCAACGACCCGAACCTCACCCTGCCGCAGCGCCGCCAGCGGGTGGCGGACATCCTGCGCCGCGCCGTGGACATCGAGGGGGTGGGACGGTTCATCCTCGGCCGCTACGCGCGGCAGGCGACGCCGGAGCAGCTCGCCGAGTACATGCGGCTGTTCGAGGAGGTGATCATCCGCAACCTCTCGGCGCGCTTCGGCGAATACCAGGGGGTGCGGTTCTCCCTCGGCCGCAGCCAGCAGCGCACGGAGGACGACGTGCTGGTCACCACGATCATCGAGCGCCCCAACACCCAGCCCTTCACGCTCGACTGGCGGGTGAGCGAGGTCGGCGGCCAGCCGAAGGTCGTGGACGTGATCGCGGAGGGGACCTCGCTGCGGCTGACCACGCGGAGCGAGTACGCGGCGGTGATCCAGCGCAACGGCGGCAGCATCGACGCGCTGCTCGCCGCGATGCGCAACCAGATCCAGCAGCTCGCGGCGCGCGAGCAGGGCGGCGCGGCGCGCTAGGGCGGATCGCGGACGGCCCGAATCAGCCGGGAGCGGGAATCCGCCCGGCAGACACCGCGCCGGAGCCACTGCCGTGCGCCCAGCCGAGCGGAAAAAACGGCGCTGGCGGCGCGGGCCGCCGCTCCCTGCCGCCCCCCCGGCGTCCGCTCAGGCGGCAAGGAAGGCGCGGATCCGCTCGGCGGCCTGCGCGATGCCGAACAGCCCGTCCAGGTGTCCGCGGTCGCCGCCGAGCGGCGCGACCTCGACCGGGCGGCCGTGGCGGCGCAGCGCCTCGACCAGCTCGTCCACCGCGCCGGGCGGGAAGATCCAGTCGGTCGCGGCCGGCACCACCAGCCAGCGCGCCCGGCTGCGCGACACCGCCGCCTCCAGGCTCGGGTACTCGTTGAGGAAGAGCTGGTTCGCCCGCACCATGTAGAGGAAGGAATTGGCGTCCGTCGCCCGCGCCCGCGCCGCGCCGGCGGCGTCGAGGACGCGCTCGATCTCGAAGCGGTCGCCGAGGCGCCGCGCCGGGTCCTGCCCCTGCGCGACGCGGCGGTTGAACTGGCGCGTCCAGGCGCGGTCCTGCGCCTGCAGGGTGACGATCTTCCACGCCTCGGCGAGGCCGCGCAGCGGCGGCTCGCGGCCGTAGTAGTCGCCGTTGCGCCAGTTCGGATCGAGGCGGATCGGCGCCGCCCAGATGTCGAGCCAGCCCTGGAGCCAGGCGTCGAGCTCGCCGGCGATCACCGGCATCGCCCGCTCGACCATCTCGGGATAGGCCGCCGCCCACTCGATCGTGTTGAGGCCGCCGTTGCTCGGCCCGGCGACGAGGGCGAGGCGCCGGATGCCGAGGTGATCCACGAGGCGCCTGTGGACCTCGACGAAGTCGCGCAGCGAGACCACGGGGAAGGACAGGCCGTAGGGCCGCCCGGTCGCGGGATCCGTGGTGGCCGGCCCGGTCGTGGTGGTGTTCGGGTCGGCCGCGTTGACGTTGACCAGGTTGTCGGCGGCGACGACGAACCAGCGCTCGGTGTCGATCGCCTTGCCCGGGCCGATGATCGCGTCCCACCAGCCGGGCGGGCCGTCGCCGCCGCCGAGACGGCCGAAGGCGTGGCTGTTGCCGCTGAAGAAGTGGCTGATCAGCACCGCGTTGTCGCCCGCGGCGTTCAGCCGGCCCGCGGTCTGGTAGCCGATCCGGACGTTGGCGATGGTGTCGCCGCCGCGCGTGCGGTAGCTGCCGGCCTCGAAGACGCGCTTCTCCACGACCAGGGGCGGCGCCGCGGGCTGCGTCGGGGCGGGCCGGGCAAGCATCCCGCCGCCCAGCGCGGCCGCCGCGCCCGCCGCGACCAGTCCGCGCCGCGTCCAATCCCGCCTCATCGGTCCCTCCCGAACAGCGATCGCTCCCGCGCGGTATCGTGCCGGCGGCGGACGCACTTCGGCAAGGCTCGCGGCCCGGGCCCCGGGGCGGCGCCCGGGGCCGCACGTTGCGTCCCCTCCCCCTCCCTGCCAGGATCGCCCGTTCCCGGAGGCGATGCCCCATGCGTCTCGACGCCATCCCCATCGGCGAGGACCCGCCGCACGACGTCAACGTCGTCATCGAGGTCCCGATCGGCGGCGAGCCCATCAAGTACGAGATGGACAAGGAGGCGGGGACGCTGGTCGTGGACCGCTTCCTGCACACGCCGATGCGCTACCCGGGCAATTACGGCTTCATCCCGCACACGCTGTGCGAGGACGGCGACCCGATGGACGTCCTCGTCGCCAACACCCGCCCGATCGTGCCCGGCGCGGTGATGAACGTGCGGCCGGTCGGCGTGCTGAAGATGGAGGACGACGGCGGGACGGACGAGAAGATCATCGCCGTCCCGGTGACGCGGCTGACCCAGCGCTACGTGCACGTGCGCAACCATACCGACCTGCCGCGGATCACGCTGGAGCAGATCCGCCACTTCTTCGAGCACTACAAGGACCTCGAGCCCGGCAAGTGGGTGCGGGTGCTCGGCTGGGGCGACGCGGAGGAGGCGAAGCGCCTGATCGCCGAGGCGATCGCCCGGGGCGCGGCCGGCCGCGCCCGCGGCGGCCGATAGGCCCCGCGTCCGGGGCCGGCCGCGCCCCGCCCCACCGGCCCGCCGTTGCGCCTCCGCCGCGCCCTGCTTATACGGGGCCGCCCGATGGGGGCCGCCCGGGGCGGGGCGCCCCTCCCCGCCGTGCCCGCCCCACACGGAACACCGAGGGAGTACCGGTCTTGCAGACCATCGCCCTGCTCCTGGTCATCGCGCTGGGAGCGCTGTCCATCGTCTATGGCTACCTGACCGTGAAGGACGTCATGGCGCGCGACGCCGGCTCCCCACGGATGCAGGAGATCGCGCGCGCCATCCAGGAGGGCGCCTCCGCCTACCTCAAGCGCCAGTACACCACGATCGGCGCCGTCGGCCTGGCGCTGTTCGTCGTCGTCTGGGTGCTGCTCGGCTTCTGGGTCGCGCTCGGCTTCCTGATCGGCGCCGTGCTCTCGGGCGCGGCCGGGTTCATCGGCATGAACGTCTCCGTGCGCGCCAACGTCCGCACCGCGCAGGCGGCGATGCAGTCGCTGGCCGCGGGGCTCGACGTCGCCTTCAAGGCGGGGGCGGTGACCGGCATGCTGGTGGCCGGCCTCGCCCTGCTCGGCGTCGCGATCTACTTCTTCGTGCTCAGCACGCTGCTCGGCTATCCGGCGACCAGCCGCACCGTGATCGACGCCCTGGTGGCGCTCGGCTTCGGCGGCTCGCTGATCTCGATCTTCGCCCGCCTGGGCGGCGGCATCTTCACCAAGGGCGCCGACGTCGGCGGCGACATGGTCGGCAAGGTCGAGGCCGGCATCCCCGAGGACGATCCCCGCAACCCGGCGACCATCGCCGACAACGTCGGCGACAACGTCGGCGACTGCGCCGGCATGGCCGCCGACCTGTTCGAGACCTACGCGGTCACGACGGTCGCGACCATGGTGCTGGCGGCGATCGCCTTCGCCGAGGACAGCCTGCGCTGGGCCGGCATGCTGTTCCCGCTGGCGATCGGCGCGGTCTGCGTGGTGACCTCCATCGTCGGCACCTTCTTCGTGAAGCTGCCGGCGAACAACTCGATCATGGGGGCGATGTACCGCGGCTTCATCGTCACCGGGGTGCTCTCGCTGGTCGCGCTGCTGCCGCTCACCTACCTGGTGTTCGGCTCCGGCCCTATCACCGCGGGCGGCTTCAGCTTCGGGCCCTTCGCGCTGTTCCTCTGCGGGGTGGTCGGCCTCGCGGTGACCGGCCTCATCATCTGGGTGACCGAGTACTACACCGGCACCGACTTCCGGCCGGTGCGGGCGATCGCGGAGGCCTCGCAGACCGGGCACGGCACCAACGTGATCCGCGGCCTCGCCGTCTCGATGGAGGCGACCGCGCTCCCGGCGCTGATCGTCATCGCCGGCGTGCTGATCGCCTACAACCTGGCCGGCCTCTACGGCATCGCCGTGGCGGTGACGACGATGCTCTCCCTCGCCGGCATGGTGGTCGCGCTCGACGCCTTCGGGCCGGTCACCGACAACGCCGGCGGCATCGCCGAGATGGCGGGGCTGCCGAAGGAGGTGCGCCACGCCACCGACGCGCTGGATGCGGTCGGCAACACCACCAAGGCGATCACCAAGGGCTACGCGATCGGCTCGGCGGGCCTCGGCGCGCTGGTGCTGTTCGCGGCCTACACGCAGGACCTCAGCTACTTCGCGGCGAACCCGGACCGCTTCCCGTACTTCCGCGACGTCGGGCCGATCACCTTCTCGCTCTCCGACCCCTACGTCGTGGTCGGCCTGCTGTTCGGCGGGCTGCTGCCCTACCTGTTCGGCGGCATCTCGATGACCGCGGTCGGCCGCGCGGCGCAGAGCGTGGTCGAGGAGGTGCGCCGGCAGTTCCGCGAGAAGCCGGGGATCATGCAGGGCACCGACCGGCCGGACTACGGCCGCGCGGTGGACATGCTGACCAGGGCGGCGATCCGCGAGATGATCGTCCCCAGCCTGCTGCCGGTGCTGGGGCCGATCGTGGCCTTCCTGGTGGTGCTGTGGATCGCGGGCAAGGCCGCGGCCTTCTCTGCGCTCGGCGCGATCCTGCTCGGCGTGATCGTCACCGGCTTCTTCGTCGCGGTCAGCATGACCACGGGCGGCGGCGCCTGGGACAACGCGAAGAAGTACATCGAGGACGGGCACTACGGCGGCAAGGGCTCGGAGGCCCACAAGGCCGCGGTGACCGGCGACACGGTCGGCGACCCGTACAAGGACACGGCGGGGCCGGCGGTGAACCCGATGATCAAGATCACCAACATCGTCGCCCTGCTGCTGCTCGCGGTGCTCGCGGCCGGCGGGCACTGAACGGCGCCGACGCGGCCGGCGCGCCGCGTCCCGTCCCGGGCCCCTCCCTCGCGGCCGCGAGGGAGGGGTTTTCCTTGTCCGGCCGTCGCCGGCGCGCCGGGGCCCCCTCAGCCGGCCCTTAGGCGGTCGGGCACGTGCAGCCCGAGCCGCACCGGGATCGGCCACAGCTCGCGCACCGTGCGCAGCACGCGGAACCCGGCCGCGAGGTAGCCCGGCAGCGCCCGCGGGTGGTCGGCGGTGCAGGTGTTGACCGTCAGCGCCCGCGGCTTCTCCGCCCAGGCGGTATCCACCGCGTGGCGGAGGAAGGGGGTGCCGAGCCGCCTGCCGATGGCGAACGGCATCAGCCCGAAATAGCTGAGGTTGGTCGCGTGCGGCGCGCGGCGGTCGAGCTCGTAGAACCCGGCCGGCTGCCCGCCGAGGTAGAGCACGTGCACCGTGACGCCCGGATGGGCGAGGATGGCCGCGATCTCGGCGTCCGGCGCCGCCCGCCGCAGCCACCAGAGATAGTCCTGCCCGACCGTGTTGTAGAGGAAGCGGTAGAAGGGCACCGTGCAGCGCGGCTGCACGCGCACCACCTGCGCGCCGCGCGGCAGCGGCCGCCCCGGCCCCTCGGGCGGCGCGTCCATGCGCAGGAAGGTCACGTCCACGGCGGCGGTGACGGTCGCCTCCCTCGCCTCCGCCGCGGACATGGCGTCAGTTGTCCAGGAAGGAGCGCAGCTTGCGCGAGCGCGAGGGGTGCTTGAGCTTGCGGAGCGCCTTGGCCTCGATCTGGCGGATGCGCTCGCGCGTGACGTTGAACTGCTGGCCGACCTCCTCCAGCGTGTGGTCGGTGTTCATGCCGATGCCGAAGCGCATGCGCAGCACGCGCTCCTCGCGCGGCGTCAGCGAGGCGAGCACCCGCGTCGTCGCCTCGCGCAGGTTGGACTGGATCGCGGCCTCGAGCGGGATGACCGCGTTCTTGTCCTCGATGAAGTCGCCGAGATGGCTGTCCTCCTCGTCGCCGATCGGCGTCTCGAGGCTGATCGGCTCCTTGGCGATCTTCAGCACCTTGCGCACCTTCTCGAGCGGCATGCCGAGCTTCTCGGCGAGCTCCTCCGGCGTCGGCTCCCGCCCGATCTCGTGCAGCATCTGGCGCGAGGTGCGCACCAGCTTGTTGATCGTCTCGATCATGTGCACGGGGATGCGGATGGTGCGCGCCTGGTCGGCGATCGAGCGCGTGATCGCCTGGCGGATCCACCAGGTGGCGTAGGTCGAGAACTTGTAGCCGCGGCGGTACTCGAACTTGTCCACCGCCTTCATCAGGCCGATGTTGCCCTCCTGGATCAGGTCCAGGAACTGCAGGCCGCGGTTGGTGTACTTCTTGGCGATGGAGATGACGAGGCGCAGGTTGGCCTCGATCATCTCCTTCTTCGCCTGGGTCATGTCGCGCTCGCCGCGGCTGACCGTGGCGAAGACGCGCTTGAACTCGCCGATCGGCAGGCCGGCCTCGTTGGCGACCTCGGCGATCCTAGCGCGGATCGCCTCGACCTCGTCGCGCGACCTGGCGGCGAAGGCCCGCCAGTGCTTGCCGAGCTTCGCGACGCTGTCGAACCAGCCCGGGTCGAGCTCGCGGCCGCGCCACTGCTCGAGGAACTCCTCGCGCTTGATCTTGCTCGCCTCCGCGAGGCGGAGCACCTGGCCCTCGAGGCTGGTGAGGCGGCGATTGAGGCCCTTGAGCTGGTCGACCAGCTCCTCGATCCGGTTGTTGTGGAGATGGACCTTCTCGACCAGCGCGACCAGCTCCTGGCGCTGCCTGTCGTAGGCCTTCTCGCTGCGGCCGGCGAACTCCTCCCCGGAGGCGTAGGCCTCCATGCGGCGGCTGGCGAGCTTCTGCAGGCGCGAATAGGCGGTCTCGATCGCCTCGAAGGCGGCGAGCGCCTCGGGCTTGAGCTTCTCCTCGAGGGCGGAGAGCGAGAGGCCGATCCCCTCGGCGTCCTCGTCCTCGGCCTCCTCCTCCGCCTCGGCCCGGGCGGCCGCGGCGCCGTTGCCGCCCGCGGCCGCGGCGGTCCCGCCGCCGGCCACCGCCGCCTCGGCGCTCTCGGCATTGGCCGTGGCCTCGAGGTCGATGACGTCGCGCAGCAGCATCTTTCCTTCCTTGACCGCCTCGTGCCAGCGCACGATCGCCTGGAAGGTGAGGGGGCTCTCGCACAGGCCCCCGATCATCATGTCGCGACCCGCCTCGATGCGCTTGGCGATCGCGATCTCGCCCTCGCGCGAGAGCAGCTCGACCGAGCCCATCTCGCGCAGGTACATGCGCACGGGGTCGTCGGTGCGGCCGAGGCTCTCCTCGTCCACGTTGCCGCCCGACTCCTCCTCCTCCTCGCCCTCGCCGGCGGCCGCCCGGGCGACGGGCCGCGCCGCGGCGGGCCCCTCGATGTCCTCGCTCTCCTCGCTCTCGACGACGTTGATGCCCATCTCGTTGAGCTGGGCCATGGTGTCCTCGATCAGCTCGGAGGACACCTGCTCGGAGGGCAGCGCGGCGTTGAGCTCGTCATAGGTGACGTAGCCGCGCTCCTTGCCCCGGGTGATGAGCTTCTTGACCGAGGCGGTCAGCATGTCGAGAAGGACGCCCTCCACCGCGTCCTCGCGGCCGTCCACCGTCTCGCCGCCGCCCCCCAGCTTGGTGCTCGCCATCCTGCGCTACCCCGCTCCATCGGACGCGGCGCGCCCCGGGTGTGCGAGCCGGGCGCGCCACGGTGATCCGCTACGTTATGGGTCCCCCGCGAACCCGTCCCGCCCGGAGGTGCCATCGCCGCGCCGCAGCGCGGCCAGCGCCTCGGTGAGGCGGATCAGGCGCCGCTGTGCCGCCGGGTCGTTGGTCTCGACCAGCGCCCGCTCCGCCTCGCGCCGGTCCTCGGCCAGATCGGCCTCCCCCCGGAGATAGCCGAAGAAGTGCCACCACGCGTCCAGCGCCTCTGCCGGCTGAGCATCGGCCATCGCGGCCGCCGGGAGGCCCGTGCCTTCGAGGGCCCAGGCCAGCGCGTCCGCCACGCCCGCCGAGGCGAGTTGGGACATCAGACCAGCCGAGTCAAGCGCACCCGCCCCGGCCCGCGAGGCCGCGGCGTGGCAGGCGAGGATCGCATCGCGAAGCCGTGTCGCCGCGCCCTGCGGCAGATCGAGCGCGGCGAGCGGCTCCTCGACCTCCGCGAGCAGCCAGGGATGGCGCAGCGTGATGGCGAGCAGGATGCGCGCGCGTTCCCGCCGCACCGCGGGCGGGTCCACGGGCGGGCGCGGCAGGCGCGGCGGCGGCGCGGCCGGCGCGCCGCGGAGGCGCGGTGCGCCGGCCGGGCGCCGCGCGGCGGCGAAGAAGCGGTCGAGCAGCGCGCGCCGGTATTCGGCCGCCAGCGCCCGATCGCGGATGGCCCCGGCCGCGGCCACCAGGCGGTGGCGCAGCGCCGCGCGCTGCTCCGGCGCCTCCGGCAGCCGCCGGCCGGCAAGGATCGTGAACAGCGCCTCCGCGAGCGGGCGCGCCGCGTCCAGCACCGCCTGGAACGCCTGCGGCCCCTGCTTCGCCAGCAGCGTGTCGGGGTCCTCGCCGGCGGGCAGGGTCGCGATGCGCAGCGTCCGCTCCGGCGCGAGCAGCGGCAGGGCGGCCATGGCCGCGCGCTCCGCCGCGCGCGCGCCGGCGGCGTCGCCGTCGAAGCAGAGCACCGGCTCGGGCGTGAGGCGCCAGAGTTCCTCGAGCTGCTCCTCCGTCAGCGCCGTGCCGAGAGGGGCCACCGCGCCGGCGAAGCCCGCCTGGTGCAGCGCGATCACGTCCATGTAGCCCTCGACCACGACCACCGCGGCGCCGCGGAATGCCGCCTCGCGCGCGAGGTCGAGGCCGTAGAGCGCGCGGCGCTTCCGGAACAGCGCCGTCTCCGGGCTGTTGACGTATTTCGGCTGGCCGTCGCCGAGCAGGCGCCCGCCGAAGCCGATCACGCGGCCGCGCCGGTCGCGGATCGGGAACATCACCCGGTGGAAGAAGAAGTCGGCGAAGCCGCCCTCGTCCTCGCGCGGCTTCAGGAGCCCCGCCGCGACGAGCTGCTCGGGCGCGATCCCCTCCGCCCGGAGGTCGGCGGCGAGCGCGCCGCGCCCGGCGCCGGACCAGCCGAGGCCGAAGCGGGCGATGGTCTCCTCGCTCAGGCCGCGGCGCCGCAGGTAGTCGAGGGCGGGCTGGCCCTCGGGCAGGCGCAGCCGGCGCGCGAAGGCGGCGGCGGCGGCGGCGAGGACGGCGTGGAGGTCGCGCGCCTCGCGCTCGCGCTCGGCGGCGGCCGCGCTCGGCTTCGGCACCTCGAGCCCGGCCTCCGCCGCCAGCCGCTCCACCGCCTCGGGGAAGGAGGCGCCCTCGGCGCGCATGAGGAAGGCGATGGCATCGCCGTGCGCGCCGCAGCCGAAGCAGTGGAAGTGGTCCTCGTAGACGTAGAAGGACGGGGTCTTCTCCTGATGGAAGGGGCAGCAGCCCTTCCACTGGCGCCCCCCGGCGCGGGCGAGCCGCACCTTGCGCCCGATCAGCGCGGCGAGCGGGGTGCGGGCGCGCAGCTCGTCGAGGAAGGCGGAGGGCAGGGCCATGGCGCGGGCACGCGATCCTAGCACGATCCGGGCACGATCCGGCGGCGGATCGCCCGCGGCGGCCGCCGGGCGGGACGGTGCCGGCGCGGAGCATCCGGCACGGCGCCGGGATTCGGCCCGGCGGGCCGGAGGCGCCGGGGCGGCCGGATCGGGACCGCCGGTGCGGCGCGCGGCGCGGCCTCCCCTTCCCCCGCAGCCGGCGCGCGCGGCGGGGAGGGGGGCGGCGCGAGCGGATCGAGGACGGCTGCAACGGCCGCGAGCGTGGATCCGCCCGGCGCCAGCGCGCCGGCGCCCTTTGCGCGCACTGCCGGGCGGCGACGACGCGGAAGCCGTTCCCGCGCGCCCGTGCTCGCGGCAACCGCTCTGGCGCCGTGTCTGCCGCGCGGATTCACGATCCCGACCGTTCCCGGCCGAGCGCGCTCCGCGCTAGCCGCCGAGCCGCGCCTTCACCAGCGGGCCGGCCTTGGCGAGATCGAGCGTGGCGCCGTGCTTCGCCCGCAGCGCGGCCATCACCTTGCCCATGTCCCTGGGGCCGGCGGCGCCGGTCTCGGCCACCGCCTGCTCGATGGCGGCGCGCATCGCCGCCTCGTCCATCTGCTGCGGCAGGAAGGACTCGATGATGCGGATCTCGGCCTCCTCCTTCTCCGCCAGGTCCTGGCGGCCGCCCCGGCGATAGAGCTCGGCGCTCTCGCGGCGGGACTTCACCATGCCGCGCAGCATGGCGACGATCTGCTCCTCCGGCACCTTGTCCACGCCGGAGGGACGGGCGGCGATGTCGGCCTCCTTGAGCCGGGCGAGGATCATCCGCAGGGTCGAGGTGCGCGCGGCGTCGCCGGCCTTCATCGCGGCCTTCAGCTCCTCGGTGAAGCGGGTGCGCAGGTCCATCGGCGGCTCCTCGGGCGTGGGAGGCCGGGGTATAGCGCGGCCGGCGCGGCGGCGGCAGGCGGGGCGCCGGGCCCGGCCGCGCGCCTTGGAAAAAACTTCCCGCCCCGCGCTCGCTCTCCGTTGCCACGGGAAGTTTTTTCCGGCATGAGGGGGCCATGCGCTCCGTCGAAGAGATCCTCGCCCTGATGGGCGGGCCGGAGGCCGCCGCCGCGCGCTGTGGCGTCGGCGTCGAGGCCGTGCGCAAATGGCGCCAGGCGCGCGCCATCCCGGCCAAGCACTGGCCGGCGGTGCTCGCCGCCACCGGCCTCCCGCTCGCCGAGCTGCCCGGCGCCCCCGCCCCCCTCGCCCCCCGCCCGGAGACCCCCGCGATGCCCGAGACGCCCGACAGCGCCGCGCCGCCGGAGGGCGCGACCGCCGCCCTCGTCCTCGGCGACGGCACGGTGCTCTGGGGCCGGGGCTTCGGCGCGCACGGGACGCGGGTGGGCGAGGTCTGCTTCAACACCGGCATGACCGGCTACCAGGAGACGCTGACCGATCCCTCCTACGCCGGGCAGATCATCACCTTCACTTTCCCCCACATCGGCAATGTCGGCGCCAATGCGGAGGACATCGAGGCGACGACCCCGGCCGCGCGCGGCCTCGTGGTGAAGCAGGACATCACCGAGCCGTCCAACTGGCGCGCCACCTGGCGCCTCGACCAGTGGCTGAAGAGCCACGGCGTGCCGGGCATCGCCGGCGTGGACACGCGGGCGCTCACCGCGCGCATCCGCGACGGCGGCGCGCCGAACGGCGTGCTGTGCTTCCCGGCCGACGGGCGCTTCGACCTCGCCGCGCTGCGGCGGGAGGCGCGGGCGTGGTCGGGCCTCGAGGGGATGGACCTGGCGCGCGAGGTCTCCTGCCGGCAGTCCTACCGCTGGGACGAGACGGAATGGGTCTGGCCGCGCGGCTACGGCCGCCAGACCGCGCCGCGCCACCGGGTGGTGGCGGTGGACTACGGGGCGAAGCGCAACATCCTGCGCTGCCTCGCCTCCGCCGGCTGCGAGGTGATCGTGGTGCCCGCCACCGCGACCGCGGAAGAGATCCTGCGCCACGCCCCGGACGGCGTGTTCCTCTCCAACGGCCCCGGCGACCCGGCGGCGACGGCGGAATACGCCGTGCCCGCGATCCGCGGCGTGCTGGAGCGCGGCGTGCCGCTGTTCGGCATCTGCCTCGGCCACCAGCTGCTCGCCCTCGCCCTCGGCGCGCGCACCTACAAGATGGCGCGCGGCCACCGCGGCGCGAACCAGCCCGTGAAGGACCTGGCCACCGGAAAGGTCGAGATCACCAGCCAGAACCACGGCTTCGCGGTGGACGAGGCGACCCTGCCGCCGCAGGTCCGCCCCACCCACGTCTCGCTGTTCGACGGCTCCAACGAGGGCATCGCCTGCGCCGACCGCCCGGCCTTCTCGGTGCAGTACCATCCGGAGGCGAGCCCGGGGCCGAGCGACAGCCACCACCTGTTCCACCGCTTCGTCGCGCTGATCGAGAGGCACAAGGGAGGGGGCGCCAGGGCATGAGCGGGATGTTCGACCTCGGCGGGCGCGTGGCGCTCGTCACCGGCGGCAACGGCGGGATCGGCCTCGGGCTTGCGCGCGGGATGGCGCGCTGCGGCGCGGCGGTGATGGTGGCGGGGCGGAATGCGGCGAAGAACGCGGCGGCGGTGGCGGAGCTCTCCGCCCTCGGCGCGCGGGCGGAGGCGGTAGAGGCGGACGTCACCGACCCGGACTCGGTCGCGGCGATGGTGGCGCGCACGGTGGAGCGCCTCGGGCGGCTCGACATCCTGGTGAACAACGCCGGCACCAACATCCGCCGCCGGCCGGAGGAGTACCGCCTCGAGGACTGGCGCACCGTGCTCGACACCAACCTCACCAGCGCCATGCTGGCGGCGCGGGCGGCCTATCCGCACCTCAAGGCCGGCGGGCACGGGCGGGTGATCAACATCGGCTCGATGCTCTCGATCTTCGGCCTGCCCTTCCACATCGCCTACGGCGCCTCCAAGGGCGGGATCGTGCAGATGACGCGCTCCCTGGCGGTGGCGTGGGCGCCGGACGGGATCACGGTGAACGCGCTGCTGCCGGGCTGGATCGACACCGAGCTGACGCGCAAGGCGCGCGAGGACATGCCGGCGCTGAACGCCAACGTGCTGGCGCGCACGCCGATGGGGCGCTGGGGCGACCCGCGGGATTTCGAGGGGATCGCCGCGTTCCTCGCCTCCGACGCGGCGGCCTTCGTCACCGGCACGGCGATCCCGGTGGACGGCGGGTTCTCGGTGCAGGGGTGAGATGCCCGCGGCCGAAACCCTCCTCGTCTTCGCCGCGCTCTCGCTCGGCCTGGCGCTGACGCCCGGGCCGAACATGCTCTACCTCGTCTCGCGCACGCTGGCGCAGGGGACGCGGGCGGGGGTGATCTCGCTGCTCGGCTGCCAGTGCGGCAGCCTGGTGATCATGCTGCTCGCCGCCGCCGGCATCACCGCGGCGCTGCTCGCCATTCCCTACGCGTGGGACGCGCTGCGGCTCGGCGGCGCGGCCTATCTCGGCTACCTCGCCTGGCAGTGCCTGCGCCCCGGCGCGGCGCCGGTCTTCGCCCCGCGCGCCCTGCCGCGCGAGGGCGCGGCGCGGCTGTTCGGCCTCGGCTTCGCCACCGCGGCGCTGAACCCGAAGGTGGCGCTGTTCTACATGGCAGTGCTGCCGCCCTTCCTCGACCCGGCGCGCGGCGCCGTGTTCCTCCAGGGTGCGGCGCTCGGCGCGGTGCAGATCGCCATCGCGATCGCCTTCGACGCCGCGCTCGTGCTCGGCGCCGGCTCCGTGGCGCGCTTCCTCGCCGGGCGGCCGGCCTGGATGGCGGCGCAGCGCTGGGTGCTGGGCGGCGCGCTGGCGCTGCTCGCGGCGAAGCTCGCCACCGAGACGCGGCGATGACCGCCCGCCCCCCGCCGCGCCGCGCCGCCCCGGGCGGCGCCGTCCGCCCCTGTCCGCCCCGTTCCCCGTTCCGCTGAGTCCGCCCCCATGCCGAAGCGCACCGACATCGCCTCCATCCTCATCATCGGCGCCGGCCCGATCGTCATCGGCCAGGCCTGCGAGTTCGACTATTCCGGCGCCCAGGCCTGCAAGGCGCTGAAGGAGGAGGGCTACCGGGTGATCCTGGTGAACTCCAACCCGGCGACGATCATGACCGACCCGGGGCTCGCCGACGCCACCTACATCGAGCCGATCACGCCCGAGATCGTCGAGAAGATCATCGCCAAGGAGCGCCCCGACGCGCTGCTCCCCACCATGGGCGGGCAGACGGCACTGAACACGGCGATGAAGCTCGCCGCCTCCGGCGCGCTGGAGAGGTACGGCTGCGAGCTGATCGGCGCCCGCGCCGAGGTGATCGAGAAGGCCGAGGACCGCCAGAAGTTCCGCGACGCGATGGCGCGGATCGGCATCGAGAGCCCGAGGAGCGCCATCGCCCACAGCATGGCGGAGGCGTGGGAGGCGCTGGAGCAGGTGAAGCTGCCCTGCGTCATCCGCCCCTCCTTCACCCTCGGCGGCACCGGCGGCGGCATCGCCTACAACCGCGAGGAGTTCGAGCAGATCGTCACCGCCGGCCTCGCCGCCTCGATGACCACCGAGGTGCTGGTCGAGGAGAGCGTGCTCGGGTGGAAGGAGTTCGAGATGGAGGTGGTCCGCGACCGCGCGGACAACTGCATCATCGTCTGCTCGATCGAGAACCTCGACCCGATGGGCGTGCACACGGGCGATTCCGTCACCGTCGCCCCGGCGCTGACGCTGACCGACAAGGAATACCAGCGCATGCGCGACGCCTCGATCGCCTGCCTGCGCGAGATCGGGGTGGACACCGGCGGCTCCAACGTCCAGTTCGCGGTCAACCCGGCCGACGGGCGCATGGTCATCATCGAGATGAACCCGCGCGTCAGCCGCAGCAGCGCCCTCGCCTCCAAGGCCACCGGCTTCCCGATCGCCAAGGTCGCGGCCAAGCTCGCCGTCGGCTACACGCTCGACGAGCTCCGGAACGACATCACGCGCGTGACGCCGGCGAGCTTCGAGCCGACGATCGACTACGTGGTGGTGAAGATCCCGCGCTTCACCTTCGAGAAGTTCCCCGGCACGCCGCCCGTCCTCACCACCTCGATGAAGAGCGTCGGCGAGGCGATGGCGATCGGCCGCAGCTTCGCCGAGGCGCTGCAGAAGGGGCTGCGCAGCCTGGAGACCGGCCTCTCCGGCCTCGACGAGGTCGAGCCGCCGGGCGACGGCAGCGCCCAGGCCTTCCACGCCGCGCTGGCGACGCCCAAGCCGGACCGCGTGCTGATGGCCGCGCAGGCGCTGCGCGCCGGCGTCTCCGTCGCGGAGATCCACGAGGCGTGCCGCTACGATCCGTGGTTCCTGCGCGAGATCGAGAAGATCGTGCAGGCCGAGCGGGAGGTCCGCGCCCACGGCCTGCCGCGCGACGCGGCCGGCCTGCGCCGCCTCAAGGCGATGGGCTTCTCCGACCGCCGCCTCGCCGCCCTCGCCGGCACGACCGAGGCCGAGGTCGCGGCGCGCCGCCTCGCGCTCGGCGTCACCCCGGTGTTCAAGCGCATCGACACCTGCGCCGCGGAGTTCGCCTCCGCCACCGCCTACATGTACTCGACCTACGAAGGCGGCTTCGGCGCACCGGAGTGCGAGGCGCGCCCCTCCGACCGGAGGAAGGTCGTCATCCTCGGCGGCGGTCCGAACCGCATCGGCCAGGGCATCGAGTTCGACTACTGCTGCGTCCACGCCGCCTACGCGCTGCGCGAGGCCGGCATCGAGACCGTCATGGTCAACTGCAACCCGGAGACGGTCTCGACCGACTACGACACCTCCGACCGCCTCTACTTCGAGCCGCTGACCGCCGAGGACGTGATCTCCCTCATCCGCAAGGAGCAGGAGAGGGGCGAGCTGCTCGGCTGCATCGTGCAGTACGGCGGGCAGACGCCGCTCAAGCTCTCCCAGGCGCTGCACAAGGCGGGGATCCCGATCCTCGGCACCTCGGCGGAGGCGATCGACATCGCCGAGGACCGCGAGCGGTTCCAGCAACTGCTGAAGTCGCTCGGCCTCAAGCAGCCGCAGAACGGCACCGCGCGCACGCTGGAGGAGGCGTGCGCCGAGGCCGAGCGCATCGGCTATCCGGTGGTCGTCCGCCCCTCCTACGTGCTCGGCGGCCGGGCGATGGAGATCGCGCACGACCGCGCCCAGCTCCTGCGCTTCGGGCAGGAGGCGGTGCGCGTCTCCGGAGAGAACCCGATCCTCATCGACCAGTACCTCGCCGACGCGATCGAGGTGGACGTGGACTGCATCGCCGACGCGGCGGGCGAGGTCTATGTCGCGGGGGTGATGGAGCACATCGAGGAGGCCGGCATCCATTCCGGCGATTCCGCCTGCTCGCTGCCGCCCTACTCGCTGCCGCCCGCCGTCGTCACCGAGCTCAAGGCGGAGACCGAGGCGCTGGCCAGGGCGCTCAAGGTGCAGGGCCTGATGAACGTGCAGTACGCCGTCAAGGACGGCGAGATCTACGTCCTCGAGGTCAACCCCCGCGCCTCGCGCACCGTCCCCTTCGTCGCCAAGGCGACGGGCGTGCCGGTCGCCAAGATCGGCGCCCGCGTCATGGCCGGCGCGCTGCTGCGCGAGTTCGACCTCGACGACGCCGCCATCGCCCCGCATGTCGCGGTGAAGGAGGCGGTCTTCCCCTTCAACCGCTTCCCCAACGTGGACGTCATCCTCGGCCCCGAGATGAAGTCCACCGGCGAGGTGATGGGCCTCGACCACTCCTTCGAGCGGGCCTTCGCCAAGTCCCAGCTCGGCGCCGGGGTGCGGCTGCCGCTCGCCGGCACCGCCTTCCTCTCGGTCAGGGACAGCGACAAGGCCGCCGCCGTCTCGCTCGCCCGGCGCCTGCACGAGATGGGCTTCCGCCTGCTCGCGACGCGCGGGACGGCGGCGCGCATCCGCGAGGCCGGGCTGCCCTGCACCGTCGTCAACAAGGTGCTGGAGGGGCGGCCGCACTGCGTGGACGCGATCCGCTCGGGCGAGGTCCAGCTGGTCATCAACACCACCATGGGCGGGCAGAGCGTGGCGGACAGCTTCGACATCCGCCGCGGCGCGCTGACCCACGGCATCCCCCACTACACCACCATCGCCGGGGCCCGGGCGGCGGTGCACGCGATCGCCGCCCTCCGGGCCGGGACCCTTGATGTGGCGCCGCTTCAGGCCTATTTTTCCCGCAAGTTCTGAGCGGATCGGACGAGGCGGCCGACGGCAGGGTCCGGGCGGCGATCGTCGTCCTGTCCGCGCCATCCCCCGCCGGACGAGACGCTGACAGGAACGGGCGCCAGCGCCGGCGGGGCCGATCACGGGTTCCAGGGAAGGGCGTAGCGTCGTGCAGAAGATCCCCATGACCGCGGAAGGCCTCGCGCGCCTCGAGGAGGAGCTGAAGCAGCTCAAGTCCGAGGCGCGCCCCGCGATCATCCGCGCGATCGCGGAGGCCCGCTCGCACGGCGACCTCTCCGAGAACGCGGAGTACCATGCCGCGCGCGAGCGCCAGTCCTTCATCGAGGGCCGCATCGCCGAGCTCGAGGGCATCGTCGCCGCGGCCGAGGTGATCGACGTCTCGCGCCTCTCCGGCGACCAGGTGAAGTTCGGCGCGCGGGTGACGCTGATCGACGAGGAGACGGAGGAGCAGAAGACCTACCGCATCGTCGGCGCCTACGAGGCCGACATGAAGGAGGGCTCGATCTCCATCACCTCGCCGCTGGCCAAGGCGCTGATCGGCCGCCGCGTGGGCGAGTCCGTCGAGGTGCCGGCGCCCGGCGGCCCGCGCGCCTACGAGATCGCCGACATCCGGTTCGGCTGAGCCGCGGCGGCCCCGCCCGTGCCGCATCGCGGCCTCGCCCTGGGCGCGCCGGCGGAGCCGCCAGCGCCGCCGCCGATCGGCCTCGCCGAGCTGCGCGCCGCCGCGGAGCGCATCCGCGGCGCCGTTCGGCGCACGCCGACCGTCGAGTGCGGCACCCTCTCGCGCGCCGTCGGCTGCCGGGTCTTCCTCAAGCTCGACAACCTCCAGGCCACCGGGGCCTTCAAGGAGCGCGGCGCCGCCAACCGCCTCGCGCTGCTGAGCGCGCGCGAGCGCGCGGCGGGCGTGATCGCGATGTCGGCCGGCAACCACGCCCAGGCGGTGGCGCGCCACGCCCAGCGGCTCGGCATCGCCGCGACCATCGTCATGCCGCGCTTCACCCCCGCGACCAAGGTCACCCGCACCGAGGCCTGGGGCGCGCGCGTCGTGCTGCACGGCGAGACCCTGGCCGAGGCCGCGGCGCACGCGCACGAGCTCGCGCTGCGCGAGGGCCTCACCTTCGTCCACCCCTACGACGATCCGGCGGTGATCGCGGGCCAGGGCACGCTCGCCCTCGAGATGCTGGAGGACGCGCCGGAGATCGAGACGCTGGCGATCCCGGTCGGCGGCGGCGGGCTCGTCGCCGGCTGCGCCGCCGCGGCGGCGGAGCTGCGCCCCGACGTGACCGTGCTCGGCGTCGAGGTCGAGGGCTATCCCGCGATGGCGCAGCGCCTCGCCGGCCGCCCGGTCCAGGTCGGCGGCCCGACCATCGCCGAGGGCATCGCGGTGCGCGACGTGGGCGAGCTGCCGCTCGCCATGCTCCGCCGCCTCGGCACCGAGGTCCTGGTGGTGCCTGAGCGCGCGGTGGAGCAGGCGATCGCCATGCTGGTCGAGGAGGCCAAGGTGGTGGCGGAGGGCGCCGGCGCCGCCGGCCTCGCCGCCGTGCTCGCCCATCCCGAGCGCTTCGCCGGCAAGGCGGTCGGCGTGGCGGTGTGCGGCGGCAACATCGATTCCCGCATCCTCGCCAACGTGCTGCTGCGCAACCTGCTGCGCGACGGGCGGCTGCTGCGCCTGCACCTCGACATCCCGGACCGGCCGGGGGTGCTGGCGGACATCGCGGCGCGCGTCGCCGCCGCGGGGGGCAACGTGATCGAGGTCTCGCACCAGCGCCTGTTCGCCGCGCCCTCGGTGCAGTCGGCCGAGCTCGAGCTGATGATCGAGGTGCGCGACGCCGCCCAGGGCAACGCCATCGTCGCGGCGCTGGAGGCGGGGCAGTACGCGGTGCGGCGCGGGTAGCGGGCCGGCGGCGGCCGGCCGCAACCGGCCCAACGCCCCCTCGCAGAGGCGGCGGGCCGCCGGGGGGCCGGCGCGCCCGTACCCGGAGCGCCCGGCGCGGAGCGCGAGGGCCGCGCCCGCCGCGGTATCGGCTGGGGAGGACGGCGATCCGGAGGCGGTGGGGCCGCGCGCGGAGGCGGTCCGTCCCGCCCCCGCGGGCCGGCGCGGGGCCGGGGCGCCTTGCCAGCGGGCGGCGCGCGCGCCATGCATGGGGCGGCGCAGCCGCGGCGGCACGCCGGGCCCGTAGCTCAACGGTCAGAGCGGGCCGCTCATAACGGCTTGGTTGCAGGTTCGAGTCCTGCCGGGCCCAGGGCCGCGCCGGCATCCCCGCCCCGCGGCGGGCGGTGCCTTGCGCGCGCGGGGCGGGCCGGTAGAACGCGGCCCACCCCCCTTGATCCGTCAGGTCCCCCGCATCATGGCCGCCTACCAGTACGTCTACGTGATGAAGAACCTCACCAAGGCCTATCCGGGCGGACGTGAGGTCTTCAAAGGGATCACCCTCTCCTTCTTCCCCGACGCCAAGATCGGCGTGCTCGGCCCGAACGGCGCCGGCAAGTCCACGCTGCTGCGCATCATGGCGGGCCTCGACAAGGACTTCGGCGGCGAGGCGTGGGCCGCGGAGGGCGCGCGCGTCGGCTACCTGCCGCAGGAGCCGCAGCTCGACCCCAACCTGACGGTCGGCGAGAACGTGATGGGCGCCTTCGCCTCGGTGCAGGCCGACCTCGCCCGCTTCAACGAGATCAGCGCGAAGTTCGCCGAGCCGATGTCGGAGGAGGAGATGAACGCCCTCCTCGCCGAGCAGGCCGAGCTGCAGGAGCGCATCGACGCCGCCAACGGCTGGGAGCTCGAGCGCACGGTCGAGATCGCGCTCGACGCGCTGCGCTGCCCGCCGGCGGACAGCCCGGTGACGCACCTCTCGGGCGGCGAGAAGCGGCGCGTCGCGCTCTGCCGCCTGCTGCTCGAGAAGCCGGACCTGCTGCTGCTCGACGAGCCGACCAACCACCTCGACGCCGAGAGCGTCGCCTGGCTCGAGCGCACCTTGCGCGAGTACCCCGGCGCGGTGCTGGTCGTCACCCACGACCGCTACTTCCTCGACAACGTCACCGGCTGGATCCTGGAGCTCGACCGCGGGCGGGGCATCCCCTACCAGGGCAACTACTCCTCCTGGCTCGAGCAGAAGAGGAAGCGCCTGCAGCAGGAGGAGCGCGAGGAGAGCGCCCGCCAGCGCGCGCTGGCCGAGGAGCGGGAGTGGATCGCCTCCTCCCCGCGCGCGCGCCAGGCGAAGTCGCAGGCGCGCATCCGCGCCTACGAGGAGCTGCTCGCCAAGGCCAACGAGAAGGGGCCGGAGACCGCGGAGATCGTCATCCCGCCCGGACCGCGGCTCGGCAGCCTGGTGATCGAGGCCGAGCACCTGCGCAAGGGCTACGGCAACCGGCTGCTGATCGACGACCTCTCCTTCAAGCTGCCCCCGGGCGGCATCGTCGGCGTGATCGGCCCGAACGGCGCCGGCAAGACGACGCTGTTCCGCATGATCACCGGGCAGGAGCGGCCCGATGCGGGCAGCCTGCGCATCGGCGAGACGGTCGTGCTCGGCTACGTGGACCAGAGCCGCGACACGCTGAACGACGACAACACGGTGTGGGAGGAGATCTCCGGCGGCCAGGACACGATCCAGCTCGGCCGGCGCACGGTGCAGTCGCGCGCCTATGTCGCGGCGTTCAACTTCAAGGGGCCGGACCAGCAGAAGAAGGTCGGCGTGCTCTCGGGCGGCGAGCGCAACCGCGTGCACCTCGCCAAGGTGCTGAAGTCGGGCGCCAACGTGATCCTGCTCGACGAGCCGACCAACGACCTCGACGTGGACACGCTGCGCGCGCTGGAGGAGGCGCTGATGGACTTCGCCGGCTGCGCGGTGATCGTCAGCCACGACCGCTGGTTCCTCGACCGCGTCGCCACCCACATCCTCGCCTTCGAGGGGGACAGCCAGGTGGTCTGGTTCCAGGGCAACTACCAGGCCTACGAGGAGGACCGGCGCCGCCGCCTCGGCGCCGCCGCCGACCAGCCGCACCGCATCAAGTACAAGCCGCTGACGCGGTGAGCAGCGTCGCGCCGCTCGGCCCGCTCGCCACCCCGGGGCGCATCCTGCGCACCGAGCGGCTGATGCTGCTGCCGCCGGGCCCCGAGAACCTCGCCGACCTGATCCGCCTCAAGGCCGACGAGCGGGTCTTCGGCTGGATGCTTCACGGCACCCGCACGCCCGAGCGCACGCGCGAGGAGCTCGAGGACGACATGGAGTTCTGGCAGGTGCGCGGCTACGGCACCTGGTGCGTGTTCGAGCGCGCGAGCGGCGCCTTCCTCGGCATCTGCGGCTTCATGGAGCGGCCGGACGGGCGCGGCGTGGCGCTGCGCTTCGCGCTGTGGCCGGAGTGCCGCGGCAAGGGCTTCGCGCGGGAAGCGGCGCGGGCGGCGCTCGCCTTCGGCCACCGCGCGGGGCTGCGGCGCATCATCGCCGTGGCGCGCGAGACCAACCGCGCCTCGCGCGCCGTGCTCGCCGACATCGGCATGCGCGAGTGCGGGGAGTTCCTGCACCAGGGCCACCGCATGCTGGTGTTCGAATCGGTGGCCTGAGCGGGCGCGGACCGGAGCCGCTTCCGCCCGGCCGGGCGCGCGGCCACGGCTCCGGCGCGTTGGCTGGCGGACGGATTCCCGCTCCCGGCCGTTCCCGGCCGTCCGCGCTCCGCTCTAGGTCCTGGACTCAAACCGTGTCCACAGCCGGATGGCGGCGAGGGCGACGGTGGAGAGGTAGTTGCGTGCGAGCTTGTCGAAGCGTGTGGCGATGCGGCGGAAATGCTTGAGGCGATTGAAGCAT
>NZ_JAHZUY010000029.1 GCF_019458025.1 Caldovatus aquaticus
CGGACGGCAGGGGTCCACCACCAGCACCGCCTCGCCGGGCCCGCAGCCGAGGCCGGCCTGCGGGCCGGGGTCGGGCAGGCCGGTCGCGCCGCCGATCCGCGCCTCGGCGAGCAGCGCCATCGCCTCCGCCGCCGCCGCGCGCGCGCCGGAAGGCAGCGGCCCGGCCTGCGGGCCGAGCCCGTGCGCGAGGACGAGCGCCAGCGGATCGGCCGCCGCGTCCCGGGACGGGGCCGCGAGCAGCGCGACCGGCGCGCGGCGCCGCCCGAAGCGCGGCGCCTGCCAGAGACCGGCGTCGAGCAGGACCAGGGGAGCGGCGCGGATTCCGCCGCCCTCGCCCCCGGCGGCGGTTCCGGACGCCCCCTCGCCGCCCCGGCGCAGCGGCCGCCGGGCGGAGGCCGGCAGCAGCAGGGGGAGTGCCGGGTCGGCGGCGCGGCGGAACACCGCCCACCAGGGCGCCGGAAGGATCGCGGCCTCGGGGAAGAAGGCGGGCAGGTGCGGCAGGTCGCGCAGCAGGCCGGAGGGGGCGCGGTAGCGGCGGCTCTCCGCCGCGGCCGGCACGGCCGGGCCGTTTCCCGTCGGACCCGGCGCGGGCGGCGGCGCGGCGCAGGCCGATGGATGCACGCGTTCCGTCCTGACGCTCCCCCGATCCGCGCGATGGCGTCCCGTGCGCACGCCCGCGCCGCCAGGGTCCCGGCCGGGCCGCGCCGGAGGCGGCGGGCACCCCGCGCGGGGACTGCGCACGGATGCAGGTAATGCTATTTATGGTTTCGGCCGGCGCGTGTCAGCACGGTCGCGTCTCCGGGCCCGGCGGGTCGCACGGCCGCGTCGTCCGCAGCACGACGGATCCGGCCCCGGGCAGGGGTGGCGGCGCGCCGGCGGGCGGCCGCGCGGCCGGGGGATGACGCGGCGGGCCGGACGGGACATCCGGGCGGGGCGCCGCGCCCGGGGAGGGGCGAGTGTTGGACCACGAACGGAACCTAAGGCCACAGAGGCTTCGCCAGCCCGGCACGGGCGTCACCGGTCGCGCGGCGGGCGGGGCGCAGGCCAGGGCGGCGGCGCGGCGGCGGCCGGGGCACCGGGCGATGCGCGCGGCCATGATGGCGCTGCTAGCGCTGGCCGGGGGCGGCTGCGCGGATCTCCGCGGCGCCGGCGGCGCGGCGGCGGGGGCCGCGCCGGCGGACCGGGCCTCCCCGGCCGATCCGCTGATCGCCTTCGCGGCGCAGGCGCGGCCCGGCGCCGAGGCCACGGTGACAGACCCCGCCACCGGGGCGGCGCTGCGGGTGCGGCTGGTGCGCGCCTATGCCGCGGCGAGCGGGCGCGAGTGCCGCGAACTGGCCGTGCTCGGCTTCGCGGCGACCGGCGGCGAGCGGCGGCGCCTTGTCTGCCGCGGCGAGGGCGGGCGGTGGGCCGAGGCGCGGGCGCGGGGGGGCGCCCGGCGCCCCCCCCCGCCCGGGGGGCCCCCCCGGGCGCTGCTGCGCTCCGGCCTCGCCGCGGCGCCGGGCGGCCCGGCCGTTCCGTGATGCGCTCCGGCGCCGCGGCGCGGCCGGACCCGGCGGAGGCGGCCGCCGTCCCGCAGCCGCGGCCGCGCGAGGGCTGGCGCGTGCAGCGCCGGGTGATCGGGGCGCTGATCCTGCGCGAGCTGCACATCCGGTTCGGGCGGCGGAACCTCGGCTACCTCTGGCTGTTCGCGGAGCCGCTGCTGCTCGGCCTCGCCGTCTCGGCGATGCACGCGCTCGGCGCCCGCGGCGCCGGGCCGAGAAGCGCGATCTCCGTCTTCGCCTTCTTCGCGGTCGGCTATTCGCTCTACTACATGTTCCGCGCCGTGGTCGGGCGCGCCGCGAACGGCCTGGCCGGCAACCGGCCTCTGCTCTACCACCGGATCGTCACCCCGCTCGACCTGCTCTATGCGCGCCACCTGCTGGAGGCGGCGGCCTGCGTGATGGTGGTGGCCCTGGTGTCGTTCGGGGTGACGGTGGTCCAGGGCCTCGCGCCCGACGACCCGATCAAGATGCTGGCCGCGGTGGCGCTGATGGCCTGGCTGTGCCACGGCCTCGCCCTGCTGGTCGCCGCCGGCGTGGAGCGGTGGGAGATGGTGGAGCGGCTGACGCATCCGCTGATCTATCTCCAGCTCCCCATCTCCGGCGCCTTCTTCCTGGTGGACTGGCTGCCGGGCCCGATGCAGGAGCTCGCGCTCTACAACCCGACGGTGCACGTCTTCGAGCTGCTGCGGGACGGCCAGTTCGGGCAGCGGATCCGCACCACCTACGACATCGGCTACGTCGCGGCCTGCGCGGCGGCGCTGCAGTTCCTCGGCCTGTGCGCGATGCACGCCGTGCGCCCGCACATCCAGGTGGACTGAGCGCGGCGGGGACGGACGGGCGGGGATGGCGCATGGGGCTCGAGCTGGTCAACGTCCGCAAGAGCTATCCGCGGCGCGGCGGCGGCGTGCACGAGGTGCTGCGCGGGGTGAACGCGCGCATCCGGCGCGGCGAGGCGGTCGGCATCCTCGGCCGCAACGGCGCCGGGAAGTCCACCCTGCTCCGCATCGTGGCCGGAGTGGAGCGGCCGAGCTCGGGCGTGGTGCGGCGGGCGATGAGCATCTCCTGGCCGCTGGGCTTCGGCGGCGCCTTCCAGGGGGCGCTCACCGGCGCGGACAACGTCCGCTTCATCGCCAGGATCTACGGCAGGCCGGTGCAGCGCACGCTGGAGGTCGTCGAGAGCTTCGCCGAGCTCGGCGAGTACCTGCGCATGCCGTTCGCCTCCTACTCGAGCGGGATGCGCGCGCGGCTCGCCTTCGCCGTCTCGCTCGCGGTGGACTTCGACTGCTACCTGGTGGACGAGGCGATCGCCCCGGCCGACGCGCGGTTCGCCGAGAAGTTCCGGGCGGCCTTCGCCGAGCGGGCACGCCGCAGCGCGCTGATCCTGGTCACGCACAGCGCGGCGACCGTGCGCGCCTACTGCACGAGAGCGGCGATCCTCGACGGGGGGACCCTCACCTTCTATGAAGATCTCGACGAAGCCCTCGCCACCTACAACCTCCTTTGACGTCTCCGCCACGCCGGCGGCGGACGCGGGCTGGGCCGGCACGCCGGACACGGCCGGGGAGGCGGCGGCCGGCGGGCAGGGCCGCCCGCTGCGCCGGCTCGCCGCCTGGGCGGCGCGGCGCGCCTTCCTGCTCGCGGTGGTGCTGCCGTCGCTGCTCGGCGCCGCCTACTTCCTCGGCATCGCCGCCGACCAGTACGTGTCGGAGGCGCGGTTCGTGGTGCGCGGCCGCGCGGGGACGGCGGGCGGCGGCCTGTCCGGGCTCGGCAGCCTGTTGGGCGGCGCCGGCCTCGCCCCGTCGCACGAGGAGGCGCAGGCGGTGCGCGACTTCCTCGCCTCGCACGGCGCGGTGGATGCGCTGGGCGGGCGGGTGGACCTGGTCGCGATCTTCACCCGGCCCGAGGCGGACTGGCTCTCGCGGCTGTGGTGGACCGATCCCGAGCGGCTGACCCGCTACTTCACCTCCATGGTGACGGCCAGCTACGACACCACCTCGGGCCTGATCACGCTGCGGGTGCGGAGCTTCCGGCCGGAGGATTCGCGCCGCCTCGCGGAGGAGCTGCTGGTCCTCTCCGAGGCCCTGGTCAACCGCATGAGCGAGCGGGCGCGCGAGGACGCGCTGCGCATCGCGCGCGAGGAGGTGGCGATCGCCGAGCGGCGCGTGATCGCGGCGCGCGAGGCGCTGACGGCGCTGCGCGCCCGCCAGCAGGCGCTCGATCCGTCGCGCGGCGCGGCGATCGCGACCGAGACGATCGGCCAGCTCGAGGGCCAGCTCACCGTGGCGCGGGCGGAGCTGGAGGCGCGGTCGCGCTTCATGCGTCCCGACAATCCGGGCCTGCTCGAGGTGCGCAACCGGATCGCCGCGCTCGAGCGCCAGATCGCCGAGGAGCGCCAGCGCCACACCGCCGGCGGGACGGCGCTCGCGGGCCAGCTCGCCGAGTACGACCGGCTGATGCTCGAGCGCGAGCTCGCCGACCGCCAGCTCGCCTCCGCCGTCGCCTCGCTCGAGCAGGCGCGGGTCGAGGCGCAGCGCCAGCAGGTGTTCCTCGCCCGCGTGGTCGAGCCGAACCTCGCGGAATATCCCCTCTATCCCAGGCGGATCATGAACTCGATCGGACTGTTCGTCGGTCTCGCCGTGCTCTACGGCATCGCCAGGCTGCTGATCGCGGGGATGCGCGAACATGCGGCGTGAGCCGCGGGGCGGCGCGGCGCGCCGCGACGGGGGCCTGCTCCGCCCCCTGCTGCTTGCGCTGGCGCTGGCCGGGCTTGCCGGCGGCCCGGCCGCGGGCCAGGGGCGCCTCCCCCCGGTGGCGGCGGGCGTGCCGCAGACGGCGCAGCAGCAGCTGCTGCTGCAGCAGATGCAGGCACAGCAGGGGGCGACCCAGCCGCCGCCCCCGCCGGGCACGGTGCCGGCCGCCTCGCCGGCGCCCTCGGGGCTGCTGTTCGACGAGCGCAGCCTCGCCGACATCCCCGGCCCGGCGCGCAACCGCGAGCGGCTGGGCCAGCCGACCGAGGCCGAGGGCGGCCCGCGCCTCGTGCCGCCGCTCGGCGATCTCGGCCGCACCAGCGGCCCCGCGACCGCCGTGTTCGGCGCCGCCCTCTTCACCGGCCAGCCGACGACCAGCAGCGACGCGCCCAACCCGAACTACGTCCTCGCGCCCGGCGACCGGGTGAGCGTGCGGGCCTGGGGGGCGGTGGACGCCGAGGTGGTCGCCGTGGTGGACCCGCAGGGGAACATCTTCATCCCCAATGTCGGGCCGGTGCCGCTCGCCGGGGTGCGGGTCGGCGACCTGCAGAGCGTGGTCTCGGCCGCGATCCAGCGGGTCTACACGCAGCAGGTCCAGGTCTATGCGACGGTGCTGAGCACCCAGCGCATCGGCGTCTTCGTCACCGGCTTCGTGCGCCTGCCCGGGCGCTACGCCGGCGCCGCCTCCGATTCGCTGCTCGACTTCCTGGTGCGCGCCGGCGGCGTGGATCCGGGGCGCGGCAGCTTCCGCGACATCACCCTGCAGCGCGGCGGGCGCACCGTCGCCACGGTGGACCTGTACCGGTTCCTCCTCGAGGGCCACCTGCCGGCCCTCAGGCTGCAGGAGGGGGACACCATCGTGGTCGGTCGCCAGCGCGCCCTGATCGGCGCCGACGGGGCGGTGCGCAACAACTTCCTCTTCGAGGCCGCGGGCCGCGGCGGCATGAGCGGGCGCGAGCTGATCGAGTACGCCCGCCCGCTGCCGTCGGCGACCAACGCGGTGGTGCGCGGGGTGCGCGGGGCGGTGCCGTTCTCGCGCTACGTCTCGCTGCAGGAGCTGGCCGGCATGCAGCTCCTCGACCAGGACACCGTCACCTTCGCCGCGGACGCGGCGCAGCGCACCATCCGCATCACGGTCGAGGGCAGCCGGCTCTATCCCTCGGTGCTGGTCGCCGACCGCGACGTCCAGCTCTGCGAGATCCTCGACCACATCGCCGTGGACCCGGCGCTCGCCGACACCCGCTCCGTCTTCCTGCTGCGGCCGCGGCTCGCGGCGCAGCAGCAGCGCGCCATCAACGAGGCGCTCGACCGGCTGGAGCGCCAGCTCTTCATGGCGGTCAGCCCGACCACGGGCGTGGCCAACATCCGCGCGAGCGAGGCGCAGCTCGTCGCCTCCTACATCTCGCGCGCGCGGCGGGTGCAGCCCGAGGGGCGGCTGGTGGTGAGCGACGAGGACGGGCACTGCGTGCCGGTGCGGATGGAGGACGGCGACATCGTCGTGATCCCGGAGCGCTCCTCCTCCGTGCTCGTCACCGGCGAGGTCACGATGCCGCAGGCGGTGGTCTGGCGCGAGGGCTGGCGGATCTCCGACTACGTCCGCGCGGCCGGCGGCTTCACCCCGCGCGGCAACAGCTCGACCCTGATGATCCGCCGGCCGAGCGGGCAGACGCTGCTCGATCCCGACGCCGCGCCGCGGCCCGGGGACGAGCTGATCGCGCTGCCCTATCTCGACCCGAAGTACCAGCAGATCGCGAGCGACCTGCTGGCGCTCGTGTTCCAGATCGCGGTGGCAACCAGGGTGTTCCAGTAGGGCCGGTCGCGGACGGCCGGGCGAAGCCGGCGCGCGCGGTCGCGCGCGGGGGGCGGGCACGCTCGCGCGGCCGTGTCGCGAGACTTGCGTCCGGCCCCGGCCGGAGGGTTCAACCACCGGTCTGCGGGCGGGGGCGAGGGCACATCCGGTGGCGGGAGTCTGGTCCAGGCCCGTGCGGGCGGAAGCCCGGGCGGAGAAGGCTGCGGGCGGAGCGCCTGCCGCCCGCGCCGCCCGGCGCGCGCCCACGCCGTCTCGGCGCGCAGCGCCGAGGGGAAACCGCCCTACGTTCCCTCGATCGCGGCGCGCAGCCGCCGGATCAGCGCCTCGCGCGCCGCGTCGTCCGGCGCCTCGTCGAGCGCGCGCTCGATCGAGAGCAGCAGCGCGGCGCGCGCGTTGTGCCAGTCGAGATGGCCGAGCCGCTCGGCATCGGTGCGGCGCCGTCCCCGGTCCGGCAGGCGGGCGGGCGGTGCGGCCGGGGACAGGGCGAAGGCCTCGTCCAGCGTCGGGCGGAGGATCGCCGTCTCGGGCACGACGCGGCGCCCGACGATGCGCCTGGCAAGGCCCTCGATCGCCGCTTCCTCGCCATGCACGAGGAAGACGCCGCCGCGCACCGGCGCGCGGGCGGCGATCCAGCGGCCGAGCTCCGGCCCGTCGGCATGGCCCGAATAGTCGGCGATCTCCGCGATCTGGGCGGCGACCTTCACCCTCTCGCCCTGGATCCGCACGTCCCGCGCGCCGTCGCGCAGCAGGCGGCCGAGCGTGCCCTCGGCCTGGAAGCCGACGAACAGCACCGTGGCGCGCGGGTCGGGCAGCCAGTTGCGCAGGTGGTGGCGGATGCGCCCGGCCTCGCACATGCCGCTGCCGGCGATGATCACGTGGAAGCCGTCCTCGAGCGCGATGGCGCGGCTCTGCTCCTGCGACTCTGTGAAGCGCAGCCGGGGCGAGCGCAGCGCGCGCGCGAGCGCCTTGCCCTCGGCGAGCGCGCCGGCGTGGCGGAGGAAGATGCGGCTGGCGCGGATCGCGAGCGGGCTGTCGAGGTAGACCGGCGCCTCCGGGACCTCTCCCGCATCCATCAGCGTGACGAGGTCCCACATCACCTCCTGCGCCCGTTCCACCGCGAAGCTCGGCACCAGCAGCGCGCCGCCGCGGCGCGCCGCCTTGCGCACGATCTCGGCAAGCCGGGCGCGCCGCTCCGCCTCGGAGCAGGGGGGACGATCCTCGTCGCCGTAGGTGGATTCGCAGATCACGTGGTCCACGCCGGCGGGGCCCTGCGGATCGGACTGCAGCACCGAGCAGTCCGGCCCGAGATCGCCGGAGACGAGGATGCGGAGCGGCGCCTCCGCGGCGCCGGCGGGGGCGGCGAACTCCAGCTCGATCGAGGCCGAGCCGAGCATGTGGCCGGCGTTCCAGTAGCGCGCGCGCACCCCTTCCGCGGGCTCGGTCCACTCGTCGAGCTCGACGGTGCGGAACTGGCCGATCACGCGCTCCCCGTCCTCGGCGGTGTAGATCGGCGTCACCGGCTCCATGCCGCCGCGGCGGCGGTTGCGGCGGTTCAGCGTCTCGACCTCCATCTCCTGGACGTGGCCGGCGTCCGGCAGCATCACCGAGCACAGGTCCCGCGTCGCGCGCGTCGCGTGGATCGGGCCGCGGAAGCCGGCCTTGGCGAGCTTCGGCAGCAGGCCCGAATGGTCGATGTGCGCGTGGGTGAGCAGCACGCAGTCGAGGGCGCGCGGGTCGAAGGGGAAGGGCTCGTAGTTCAGCGCCTTCAGGGACTTCGGCCCCTGGAACATCCCGCAGTCCACGAGGAAGCGCGCGCCGGGCGCCTCGAACAGCAGGCAGAGGCCGGTCACGGTGCGCGCCGCGCCGCAGACCCGGAGCGTGACCGCCATCCCCGCCTCCGTTCCCGCCGCGCCGGCCGCTAGCCGAGCCGCCAGCGGCCGCGCTCGACCGTCGAGAAGAACGCCGCGACGGCCTCGTTGAAGGCGGCCGGCTCCTCGAGGTTGATCGCGTGCCCGGTGCGCGGCGCGACCCAGAGGCCGGCGTTCGGCAGCGTCTGCTTGAGGAACAGGTTGGCCTCGAGGCAGGGCGTGTCCTCGTCGCCGACCGCGAGCAGCGTCGGGACCTCGAGGGTGCGCAGCTCCGCCTCCCAGTCGAAGATCGAATCGCGCAGGCCCTGGTAGCGCTTCATCGTCAGGCCGGAGCCGAGGCCGGAATGGGTGCGCAGCCGCGCCATGTACTCGGCGAAGCCGCGCGGGTCCTTCTTCTTGAGCTGGATGCGCGTCGGGCCGTGGCCGGTCTCCTCCGCCAGCGCGCCGGCCCAGCCCTCGCGGATCAGGGCCTCGCCGCGCGCGGCGCAGGCGCGGCGGAACTCCTCGCGCACGGCGGCGGAGCGGCTGGAGCCGGAGCCGACCCCGGCCAGCACCAGCGCGCTCGCCCGGCCGGGATTGCGCAGCACGAACAGCAGCGCGGCGAAGGAGCCCATCGAGCAGCCGACGAGGTGCGCGCGCTCCACCCCGCAATGGCGCATCACCGCGCCGATGTCGGCGGCGGCGAAGTCCTGGCCGTAGAGCCGCTCGTCCTCCGGCACGTCGGAGGGCGGGTAGCCGCGCGCGGCGAAGGCGATGCAGCGGTACTCGCGGCCGAACCAGCGCACCTGCGCCTCCCATTCGCGGTGGTCGGCGGCGAACTCGTGCACGAAGACGACGGGATGGCCGCTGCCGGTCTCCTCGTAGTAGAGCCGGACGCCGTCGGAGTCCGCGTAGGGCATGGCGTTCCCTCCCCGCTGCTTGCCGCGCTCGCGCCAGGGTGCGGGCGCGGCGGCGGGCGGTCAAGCCGGGCGCCGGGCGTCAGAGGGCCGCGGGAAAGCGGAACACGCTCGCCGGCTCCTCGCCGAAGTCGCGCGCGCGGCGCAGGCGCGCGCGCATCGCCTCGGCATAGGGGGCGGCGGCGCAGAGATGCGCGAACTGCCGTTCGGTCAGGACAAGTCCCGCGCGCCGCGCGAGGATCCGCAGCGCGTCCCGTTCCGCCGCGTCCAGCTCCGCCGGCAGCGGGTCCGGCACGGGGGGAAGGGCGGCGGAGAACGGGGCGTCCGGATCGAGCGGCGGCCGGCGCCGGCGCCAGGGCGTCGCCTGCTCGTAGGCGTGGGCGATGCGCAGCACCGTCGCCTCCTCGAAGGGCCGGCCGGCGATCTGCATGGCGAGCGGCAGGCCGTCCGCGGTGAAGCCGACGCACTGCACCAGCGCCGGGCCGCCGAGGACGTTGAACGGCGTCGCCAGCGAGGGCTGCCGCCAGAACATCGCGGTGCGCCAGGCGTCGAGCCGCGGCGCGGGGCCGGGCGCGGCGCAGACGAAGGCGTCGAAGCGCGCGTAGAGCGGCGCCATCTCGGCGATCATGGCGCGGCGCTCGCGCTGGGACTGCACGTAGTCCCCGGCGTCGAACAGGATCGCGGGCAGGGCGCGGCCGAGGAAGTCCTCGCCGAACTCGCCGGTCCGGCGGCGCAGGTTCTCGGCGTGGACGGCGAAGAGCTCGCTCTCGGCGCCGACGATCTTGACGTCGCAATAGGCCTGCGCCGGGCGGATGCGCGCCTCCTCCAGCACCGCGCCGAGGCCGCGCAGGACCGAGAGCGCCTCCTCGAGCGCCGCCGCGGCCTCCGGCGCGATGGGCACGTCCTCCTCGTGCAGGTGGCGCAGCACGCCGATGCGCAGGCCGCGGAGGCCGTCGCCGAGGCCGCTGCGGTAGTCCGGCACCGGGCGGCCGGCGCTCGCCGGGTCGCGCGGGTCGTAGCCGGCGAGCGCCTGGAGCAGGATCGCGCAGTCCTCGGCGGTCCAGGCCATGGGGCCGACATGGTCGTAGCTGTAGGAGTTGGTCATCACGCCGTGGCGACTGAGCAGGCCGTAGGTCGGCTTGAGGCCGACGAGGCCGCACATCGCCGCCGGGTTGCGGATCGAGCCGCCGGTGTCCGTGCCCAGCGCGCCGAGCGCGAGGCCGGCCGCGACCGCGGCGCCGGCGCCGGAGGATGAGCCGCCGGTGGCGTGCGCGCGGTTCCAGGGGTTGCGCGCCGGCGGCCAGGGCAGGTCGAAGGAGGGGCCGCCATGGGCGAACTCGTGCGTGGCGAGCTTGCCGAGCAGCACCGCCCCCGCCTCGCGCAGCTTGCGCACCACCGTCGCGTCCTCGCGCGGGACGTAATCGGCGCAGAGGCGCGAATGGCCGGTGGTGCGGATGCCGGCGGTGCAGATGACGTCCTTCAGCGCGAGCGGGATGCCGTGCAGCGGGCCGAGGTGCCGTCCGGCCATGATCGCCGCCTCCGCCTCGCGCGCGGCGTCGAGGGCCCGCTCGGCGGTGACGAGGAGGTAGGCGTTGAGCTGCGGGTCCAGCGCCTCGATGCGCGCGAGCAGGGCGCGGGTCAGCTCCACCGGCGAGAGCTGGCGGCGCGCGATCAGGCGCGCCGCCTCGGCGATCGAGAGGAAATGCGGCTCGCTCGGCGGCGATGACAGGATGTCGGGCATGTCCCAGCGGCTCCGCGCAGAGGCCGGCCGCGACGGCGCCGGCCGGCCCGGATTGATTCTTCCGCCCCGGGCTGGAACGCTAGGCGGCGGGCGCGACCCGGGTCAACCGGCGACCGCCCGCCGTCACCCTCATCGCCGCGCCGGCGGCGCGCCCCCGGCCGCCGCGCGCCGATCCGGAGCGTTCCGTGACTCCCCGCAGCGTCGAATCCCAGCCGTTCGAGCCGCCGCCCGCCCCCGGCGAGGCCAGGGAGATCCTGCCCGGCCTGCGCTGGGTGCGCATGCCGCTGCCCTTCCCGCCGCGCCACGTGAACCTGTGGCTGCTCGACGACGGCGACGGGTGGCTGCTGGTGGATTGCGGCGCGCAGACCGACGACGCCGCAGCGCTGTGGGAGCGGATCTTCGCCGCCGCGCTCGACGGGCGGCCGGTGACGCGGCTGCTGGTGACGCATTTCCATCCCGACCATGTCGGCTTCGCCGGCTGGATGGCGCAGCGCTGGGGCGGGGCGCCGCTGCTGATGACGCGCGCCGAGTGGCTGCAGGCACGCCTGCTGCGCCTCGACGCCGGCGAGGACATGATCGAGCAGCAGGTGGCCTGGGCGCGGCGCGCGGGATGCGCCGAGGACTACCTGCGCTTCCTCGCCGGCCGCGGGCCGCTCTACGTGCGCGCCGTGCTGCCGCTGCCGCGCCAGCACCGGCGCATCGCCGCGGGCGATTCGCTCCGCATCGGCGGCCGCACCTGGACCGTGCTGACCGGCTCCGGCCACGCGCCGGAGATGGCCTGCCTGCACTGCGCCGAGCTCGGCGTGTTGATCGCGGCCGACCAGATCCTGCCGCGCATCACGCCGCATGTCGGCGTGCACCCGACCGAGCCGGACGGCGATCCGCTGGCGGAGTTCCTCTCCTCCAACGCGCGGCTGGCGGCCCTGCCGCCGGAGACGCTGGTGCTGCCCTCGCACGGCGAACCCTTCCGCGGCCTGCACCGGCGCATCGCCGCGATCGCGGCGCACCATGCGGAACGGCTGGAGATGCTGCGCGACGCCTGCGCCGCGCCGATCACCGCGCTGGACGGGGCGCGGCGGCTGTTCCCGCGGCCGCTCGACCACCGCGCGCTGGGGGCGGCGATCGCCGAGACGCTCGCGCACCTGAACCGGCTCCTGGCGGCGGGCGAGGCGGTGCGCGAGATGCGCGGCGACGGGGTCGCGCTCTACCGGCGGGCCCCGTAGCGGCGCAGGCGGGCTTCGTCGCGCCGGCCGCCTCGGCTAGGCTGCGCGCGGGCATCGCGGCAGAGGAGGGCAGCGCCATGCAGCTCGGGCGTCTCGGCGTGTGGTATCCGACCGACCGGCTGGATGCGCCGCGGCTCCGCGACCTGCTGCGGAGCGTCGAGGAGCACGGCTACACCGCCCTCTGGTACCCGGAATCGCGCGGCTACGAATCGCTTTCCCTGGCGAGCTTCCTGCTCGCCCACAGCCGCCGCCTGGTGATCGGCAGCTCGATCGCCAACATCTACGCCCGCGACCCCTTCGCCGCGCGGCGCGGCCTGCTGACGCTCAACGGGCTGTACGGCGGGCGCTTCGTGCTCGGTCTCGGCGTCAGCCACGCGCCGATGGTCGAGGGGCTGCGCGGCCACCGCTACGAGAAGCCGGTCCCGGCCATGCGCGCCTACCTGGACGGCATCACCCGCGACCAGGAGGGGGCGGAGGAGTGGCCGATCGTGCTCGCCGCGCTCGGGCCGCGGATGCTCGCGCTCGCCGCCGCGCGCACGCGCGGCGCGGTGCCCTACAACGTCACGCCGGAGCACACGCGGCGGGCGGCGGCGGTCCTCGGCCCCGGGAAGTGGCTCGCGGTGGAGCAGAAGGTGTGCCTGGAAGGCGACCCGGCGCGGGCGCGCGCCCTCGGCCGCAAGGAGCTGGCGCGCTACCTGGCGCTGACCAACTACCGCGACAACTGGCTGCGCCTCGGCTTCACCGAGGCGGACCTCGCCGACGGCGGCAGCGACCGCTTCATAGACGCTATGGTGCTGCACGGCGACGCCGAGGCCATCAAGCGCGGCCTGCGCGCGCATTTCGCCGCCGGCGCCACGCATGTCTGCATCCAGCCGGTGCACGAGGAGGGCGACTTCGCCGCGCGCGAGCGGATGCTGGCGGCGCTGGCCGACACCTGAGGGGGCGCGCGGGCCCCTCCCCCGCCGCGCGGCCGGGGGGCGCCCCCGTTCGGCTTGTTCCCCGCGGCCGAGCCGATAGAGTCGCGCCCGGCGGTCACGGGTGCGGAGCGGGGACGTGCTGAAGCTCGGTTACAAGGCCTCGGCGGAGCAGTTCGCCCCGGGCCGGCTGCTGGAATTCGCGGTGCTGGCCGAGGCGGTCGGGTTCGATTCGGTGTTCGTCAGCGACCACTTCCAGCCCTGGCGGCACACCGACGGGCACGCGCCCTTCTCGCTCGCCTGGCTCGGGGCGCTGGGGGCGCGGACCTCGCGCATCGTGATCGGGACCAGCGTGCTGACGCCGACCTTCCGCTACCATCCCTCGATCGTGGCGCAGGCCTTCGGCACGCTCGGGGCGATGTTCCCGGGGCGCGTCGTGCTCGGCATCGGCACCGGCGAATCGCTGAACGAGGTGCCGGCGACCGGCGCGCCCTGGCCGGAGTTCAAGGAGCGCTTCGCCCGGCTGCGCGAGGCGGTGACGCTGATCCGCCGGCTTTGGAGCGAGGAGCGCGTGACCTTCGAGGGCCAGTACTACCGCACCGAGAAGGCGACGATCTACGACCGGCCGGGCCGGATGGTGCCGATCTACGTCGCCGCCGCCGGCGCGCTGGTGGCGAAGTACGCGGGCCGCGCCGGCGACGGCTTCATCTGCACCAGCGGCAAGAAGCCCGAGCTCTACACCGAGACGCTGCTGCCGAACGTCGCCGCCGGGCTCGCCCAGGCGCGGCGCGAGGAGCCCTTCGACCGCATGATCGAGGTCAAGGTCTCCTTCGACACCGACCGCGAGCGCGCGCTGGAGGACACGCGCCACTGGGCGGCGCTCGCCCTCTCGAGCGAAGAGAAGCTCTCGGTCGAGGATCCGGTGGAGATGGAGAAGCTCGCCGACGCGCTGCCGATCGAGCGCGCGGCGAGCCGCTGGATCGTCTCGACCGACCCGGAGGAGCACGCGGAGCGGATCGGCTTCTACGTCGGGCTGGGCTTCCGCCACCTGGTGTTCCACGCGCCGGGCCCGGACCAGGAACGGTTCCTGCGCCTCTACGGCGAGCGCGTGCTGCCGCTGCTGCGCCGGCGCTTCGGCTGAGGCATGACCCCGGGCGGCGCCAGGCTGGAGCTGATCGCGCTCCCGGGCATCCCGATGGTGCGGGCGGGGGACGACCTCGCCGCGCTGATCGCGGACGGCTTCGCGCGCGCCGGCATCGCGCCGCGGCCGGGCGACGTCTTGGTGGTGGCGCAGAAGGTGGTCTCCAAGGCGGAGGGGCGGATGGTGGACCTCGCCGCCGTCGCGCCCTCGCCGCGCGCGGTCGCGCTGGCCGGGGAGGTGCGGAAGGACCCGCGCCTGGTCGAGGTGATCCTGTCGGAGTCCGTGCGCGTGGTGCGCGCGCGGCCGGGGCTGCTGATCGTCGAGCATCGCCTCGGCTTCGTGATGGCGAATGCCGGCGTGGACCGCTCCAACGTCGCGCCGCCGGACGGCGCCGAGCGCGTGCTTCTGCTGCCACGCGACCCGGATGCGAGCGCCGAGACGCTGCGCGCGCGGCTCGGCCTGCCGGTGGTGATCAACGACAGCTTCGGGCGCGCCTGGCGGCGCGGCACGGTGGGCGTGGCGATCGGCGCGGCGGGGCTGCCGGCGCTGCTCGACCTGCGCGGGCGGCCGGACCTGTTCGGGCGGCGGCTGGAGGTCAGCATCACCGGCTTCGCCGACGAGATCGCCGCCGCTGCCTCGCTGCTGATGGGCCAGGGCGCGGAGGCGCGGCCCGCGGTGCTGGTGCGCGGCCTCGACTGGGGCGAAGCGCCGCCGTCGCGCGCGGCGGAGCTGGTGCGGCCGGCGGCGGAGGACCTGTTCCGGTGAGCGGCGGCGGGCCGGTGGTGGCGCTCTCGGGCGGCGTCGGCGGCGCCAAGCTCGCGCTCGGCCTCTCCCGCGTGCTGCCGGCGGAGGAGCTGCTGGTCGTCGCCAACACCGGCGACGATTTCGAGCATCTCGGCCTCCACGTCTCGCCCGATCTCGACACGCTGATGTATGCGCTGGCCGGCCTGGACAACCTCGAGACCGGCTGGGGGCGAAGGGACGAGACCTGGTCGTTCATGGCGGCGCTCGGCGAGCTCGGCGGCGAGACCTGGTTCCGCCTCGGCGACCGCGACCTCGCCACGCATGTCGAGCGCACGCGCCGCCTCCGGGCCGGGGAGACGCTGTCGCAGGTGACGGCGGCGTTCTGCCGCCGCCTCGGCGTCGGACCGCGGCTGCGGCCGATGAGCGACGACCGCGTGCGGACGCGCCTGCACACCGCGGAGGGCTGGCTCGACTTCCAGGACTGGTTCGTGCGGCGGCAGTGCCGGCCGGCGGTGCGCGCCATCGCCTTCGACGGCGCGCCGGCGGCGCGGCCGCAGCCGGAGGTGATGGCGGCGCTGCGCGGCGGCGGGCTGCGCGCGGTGGTGATCTGCCCGTCCAACCCGCTGATCAGCATCGAGCCGATCCTCGCCCTGCCCGGACTGCGCGAGGCGATCCGCGGCTGCGGCGCACCGGTGGTCGCGGTCTCGCCGATCATCGGCGGCGAGGCGGTGAAGGGGCCGACGGCGAAGATGCTGCGCGAGTTCGGCATCCCGCCGGGCGCGGCGGCGGTGGCGCGGCGCTACCGCGACCTCCTCGACGGCTACGTGATGGACGAGGCGGACGCCGCCGAGGCGGCGGCGGTGGGCGTGCCGGTGACCCTCGCCCGCACGCGGATGGTCACGCTCGCGGACCGCGAGGCGCTGGCGCGCACCGTCCTCGCCGCGGCCGACGCCCTGCGGCGCCCGGCGTGACGGCGCCCCCCGGCATCTGGGCCGTGCTGCCCGTGAAGGCGTTCGCGGGCGCGAAGCAGCGCCTCGCGCCGCTGCTCTCGCCGGCGCAGCGGCGGACGCTGGCGGAGATCATGCTGGGCGAGGTGCTCGCGGCGCTGGCGGCGGCGCGCGGGCTCGCCGGCATCCTGGTCGTGACCTGCGACCCGCGGGCGGCGGAGATGGCGGTGCGCGCCGGGGCGCGCGTCACCGAGGAGGGCGCGCAGGCGGGCCACACCGGCGCCGTCGCCGCGGCGATGCGCCTGCTCCTGCGCGAGAGGGGCGCGGCCGGCGTGCTCGCCGTCCCGGGCGACATCCCGGCCGTGACCGCGGCCGAGATCGAGGCGGTGCTGGCCGCACACGGCCCGGCGCCCGCCTTCACCATCGCCCCGGCGCGCGACGACCTCGGCTCCAACGCCGTGCTGTGCGCGCCGCCGGACGCGGTGCCGCTGCGCTTCGGCGACAACAGCTTCTTCCCGCACCTCGCGGCGGCGCGCGCCGCCGGCATCGCGCCGCGCGTGGTGCGCGGGGTGCCCGGGATCGCGACCGACATCGACAGCCCGGCGGACCTTGCCGCCTTCCTGCGGCTGCCGCAGGCGGCGCGCACGCGCACCTTTGCCTTCCTCGCGGCGGAGGGCCTCTCAGGCTAGCGCCGGCGCCCGCCGGCGCGGCGGCGTCTGCACCAGCGGCGCGAGCGGCGCCGCGGCGAAGGAGGCGGCGCGCCGCTCCTCCGGCACCGGGCGGTAGAGCGTGTCCCGCTGCTGCGGCACGCGCCCGGCGGAGCGGATCAGCGCCTCCATCGCCGCGGGCGGGAATTCCTGGCCGTGCTGCGTGCCGGCGGCGCGCGAGATGCTCTCGTTCATCAGCGTGCCGCCGAGGTCGTTCGCCCCCGCCTGCAGGCAGATCGCCGCCCCGTCCGGGCCCATCTTCACCCAGGAGGCCTGGATGTTGCGGATGTGCGGGTGCAGGACGAGGCGCCCCGCAGCGTGCATCAGCACCGCCTCGCGGAAGGTCGGGCCGCGCCGCGCCTGGCCGCGCAGGTACATCGGCGCCTCCATGTGCACGAAGGGCAGCGGCACGAACTCCGTGAAGCCGCCGGTCTCCTGCGCCAGGTCGCGCAGCGCGAGCAGGTGCCGCGCCCAGGAGAGCGGCCCCTCGACGTGGCCGAACATGATCGTCGCCGTGGTGCGCAGGCCGAGGCCGTGCGCGGCGCGCACCACCGCGAGCCACTGCGCGGTGTCCACCTTGTCCGGGCAGATCACGGCGCGGATCTCGTCGTCCAGGATCTCCGCCGCGGTGCCGGGCAGCGTGCCGAGGCCCGCGTCGCGCAGCCGCGCGAGGAAGGCGGGCACGGAAAGGCCGAGCGTCGCCGCGCCCTGCGTGATCTCGAGCGGCGAGAAGGCGTGGATGTGCATCCCCGGCACCGCCGCCTTGATGGCGCGGCAGATCGCCTCGTAGGTCGCGCCCGTGTAGTCGGGGTGGATGCCGCCCTGGAGGCAGACCTCGGTCGCGCCGCGCTCCCACGCCTCCACCGCGCGGCGGACGATCTCCCCGAGCGCCAGGTCGTAGGGGGCGCCGCGCAGCGCCTCGTGCGTGCGGCCCTTGGAGAAGGCGCAGAAGCGGCAGCGGTAGGCGCAGATGTTGGTGTAGTTGATGTTGCGGTTGACGACGTAGCGCACGACCTCGCCGCTGACCGCACGGCGCAGCGCGTCGGCCGCCCCCGTGACGTGGCGGTAGTCGGCGTCGCGCGCGGCGAACAGGCGCACGATGTCCGGCGGATCGAGCCGCGCCCCGCCGGCCGCGCGCTCCACGGCGCGCGCCAGCGCGGCGTCGGCGGCGGCGAGGCGGACCGGCTGCGGGCGCGGCGGCGCGGTCGCGCCCGGCGACCAGTCGTCCGCGCGCGCCAGGCCCTCCGCGTCGCTCATCCGCCGCACGCGCGTCGCGACCTCCGGCGCCAGCCAGCGCTCCGGCGCGCGCGCATAGGCGGGATAGACCGGCAGGCGCTGCACCAGCACCTTGCCCGCCTCCGCCGTGCGCCGCGCGAGTTCCTCCAGGTGCGGCCAGGGCGCCTCCGGGTTCACGTGGTCCGGGGTGACCGGCGAGACGCCGCCCCAGTCGTTGATCCCCGCCGCGACAAGGCGCGGATAGACGCCGGGCGAGAGGTTCGGCGGCGCCTGGATGTTCATCGCCGGCCCCAGCACCAGCCGCGCCACGGCGACGGTCCAGAGCAGGTCGTCGAGGCCGGGCTCCGGCGCGCCGGCGAGCCGGGTGCGCGGCTTGGCGCGGAAGTTCTGGACGATGACCTCCTGGATGTGCCCGTGGCGCGCGTGCAGGTCGCGGATGGCGAGGAGCGCCGCGATCCGCTCGGCGCGCGTCTCGCCGATGCCGATCAGGATGCCGGTGGTGAAGGGGACGGCGAGCTCGCCGGCGAGGCGGATCGTCTCCAGCCGCGCGGCCGGGTGCTTGTCGGGCGAGCCGTGGTGCACGCCGCCCCTCATGCACAGGCGCTCGCTCGCGCTCTCCAGCATCAGGCCCTGGCTCGCCGTCACCGCGCGCAGCGCGGCGATCTCCTCGCGCGTCATCACGCCCGGGTTGGCGTGGGGCAGAAGGCCGGTCTCGCGCAGCACCAGCGCGCACATCTCCCGCAGGTAGGAGATCGTCGTCGCGTGGCCGAGCGCGGCCAGCGCCTCGCGCGCCGCCTCCCAGCGCAGCTCCGGCTTGTCGCCGAGGGTGAACAGCGCCTCGGTGCAGCCCGCCGCGGCGCCGGCGCGCGCGATCGCCAGCACCTCCTCGGGCGGGAGGTAGGCCGGGCGCCCGGCGCGCGGCCGCTCGGCGAAGGTGCAGTAGTGGCAGACGTCGCGGCAGAGCCTGGTCAGCGGGATGAAGACCTTGCGCGAGTAGGAGACGAGCCGCCCGTGGCCGGCATCGCGCAGGCGCGCGGCCTCGGCCATCAGTTCGGCCAGCGGGGCCGTCTCCAGCCACTCCGGGGGGTAGTCCGCGGCGCCCATCCTCGATCGCCCTTGGCAGGATCGCCCGCATCGTGTGGTATCGCCCGGTCCGTGGCAATCCGGGGAGGAGGCGATGCGGATCGGCTTCAGCGCGCCGACGGCGGGGCCGCTCGCGGCGCCCGACGCGCTCGTTCGCATCTGCGTCGAGGGCGAGGCGCTCGGCTTCGACTACGCCACCTTCAGCGATCACGTGGTGATCCCGGCCGACATCCATTCCCGCTATCCCTACAGCGAGACCGGGGAATTCCCGGCCGGGGCGCGGGCGGAGCGGCACGAGCAGCTGACCGAGATGGCCTTCGTCGCCGCCCGCACCTCCCGGCTGCGCCTCGTCACCTCGGTCATGGTGGTGCCGCACCGGCCGGCGGTGCTCGCCGCCAAGATCCTCGCCACGCTCGACGTGCTCTCGGGCGGGCGGCTCACGCTCGGCATCGGCGCGGGATGGCTGAAGGAGGAGTTCGAGGCGATCGGCGCCCCGGACTTCGCCGCCCGCGGCGCGGTGACGGACGAGTACGTGGCGGCCTTCCGCGCCCTCTGGACGCAGCCGGAGCCGAGCTTCGCCGGGCGGTACGTGCGCTTCGGCAACATCCTGTTCGAGCCGAAGCCGGTGCAGAAGCCGCACCCGCCGATCTGGGTCGGCGGCGAGAGCGGCCCCGCGCTGCGCCGCGCGGCGCGCCTCGGCGACGGCTGGTACCCGATCGGCACCAACCCCGCCCATCCGCTCGACAGCCTCGCCCGCCTGCGCGCCGGCATCGCCCGCCTGCGCCGGCTGACCGGGGAGGCCGGGCGCGATCCGGCCGCCGTCGCCATCGCCTACCGCGTGCAGGCGCACGGGCCGGACCTGCCGGCGCGGGCCGGCGACGGGGAGCGGCGGCTGTTCTCCGGCGGCCCGGCGGAGATCGCCGCGGATCTGCGCGCGCTGCGCGACCTCGGCGTGGGGCACGTGGATTTCGGCTTCGGCGGCGCCACCGCGGAGGCGGCGCTCGAGGCCATGCGGCGCTTCCGCGACGAGGTCATGGCGCGCCTCTGACGGCGCGGGCGGGAGGGAGGCGGCGATGCGGCTTGGCATCACCATCGGCATGATCCGCGGCGCGCGGCCGCGCCTCGAGATGGAGCTGGTGGAGGAGGCGGAACGCCTCGGCTTCCATTCGGTCTGGTGCGGCGAGGCCTACGGCACCGATGCCGTGACGCCGGTCGCCTGGGTGCTCGCGCGCACCACGCGCATCAAGGCCGGCACCGGCATCATGCAGATCCCGGCGCGCACGCCGGCCTGCGCGGCGATGACGGCGATGACGCTGCAGGCGCTCTCCGGCAACCGCTTCCTCTGCGGCGTCGGCCCCTCCGGCCCGCAGGTGGTGGAGGGCTGGCACGGCGTGCCCTACGGCGACGGCCTCGGCCGCACGCGGGAGTACATCGAGATCATCCGCAGGATCCTCGCGCGCGAGGCGCCGCTCGAATACGCGGGGACGCACTACCAGATCCCCTATCGCGGCCCCGGCGCCACCGGCCTCGGCAAGCCGCTCAAGAGCATCTGCCACGCCGACCCGGACCTGCCGATCTACACCGCCTCCATCACGCCGGCGGGGCTCAGGCTCGCGGGCGAGATCGCGGACGGCACGCTGCCGATCTTCCTCTCGCCGGAGAAGGCGGACCTGGTAGCCGGGCCGATCCTCGAGGGCATGCGGAAGGCCGGCAGGGCCGCCGACCTCTCGCGCTTCGACATCGCACCCTACACCAAGATCCGCGTCGGCGCCGACCTGCAGGCCTGCCGCGACGCGATCAAGCCGGAGCTTGCGCTCTACATCGGCGGCATGGGCGCGCGCAGCAAGAACTTCTACAATACCTACGCCGCGCGTCTCGGCTACGAGGCGGCGGCGCGGCGGATCCAGGACCTCTATCTCGACGGCAAGAGGAAGGAGGCCGCCGCCGCCGTGCCCGATGCGCTGTGCGACGAGGTGGCGCTGCTCGGCCCGCCGGAGCGCATCCGCGACCGGCTGCAGGCCTGGAAGGCGATCGCGCGGGAAGGCAAGGTCGGCACGGTCGTGCTGGCCGGCGCCACGGTCGAGGCGCTGCGCGTGGCGGCGGAGGCGGTGCTGTAGGGCGGATCGCGGACCGCCGGAAGCAGCCGGGAGCGCGGATCCGCGCGGCGGGCGACGCACCGGAGCCGCCGCCGGGCGCACCGCCGGGCGGAGGCGGCTCTCCCGCGCGCGCGGCGCCAAGGCCGCGCTACAGCAGCACCAGGTCGTCGCGGTGGATGATCTCGTCGCGGCCGCGCCAGCCGAGGATCCGCTCCAGCTCGTCGCTGCGGTGGCCGGCGATCCGCCGCGCCGCGTCGGAATCGTAGGCGGAGAGGCCGCGCGCCACCTCGCGCCCCGCCGTGTCGCGCACGCTGACCGGATCGCCGCGCTGGAAGGTGCCCTCCACCGCGCGCACCCCGGCCGGCAGCAGCGACCGGCCCTCGGCGAGGGCGCGCGCGGCGCCGGCGTCCACCACCAGCGTCCCCAGCGGGGCGAGCGAGCCGGCGATCCAGCGCTTGCGCGCGCTGCGCCCCTCCGGCGCGGGGAGGAACCAGGTGCAGCGCGCCCCCTGCTCGATCGCGCGCAGCGGGTGGTCCGTCTTGCCGAGCGCGATCGCCATGGCGCAGCCGGCGCCGGTGGCGATGCGCGCGGCGATCAGCTTGGTGCGCATCCCCCCGGAGGAGTAGCCCGGCGGCGGCTCGCCCCCCATCGCCATGATCTCGTCGGTGACCCGCTCGACGACGGGCAGGTGCCGCGCCGCGGGATCCTTGCGCGGATCGGCGGTGTAGAGGCCGTCGATGTCGGACAGCAGCACCAGCACGTCGGCCTGGATCATCTCGGCGACGCGGGCGGCGAGGCGGTCGTTGTCGCCGAAGCGGATCTCGGCGGTCGCCACCGTGTCGTTCTCGTTGATCACCGGGACGCAGCCGAGCTCGAGCAGCGTGCCGAGGGTGGCGCGGGCGTTGAGGTAGCGGCGGCGGTCCTCGGAATCCTCGAGCGTGAGCAGGAGCTGGGCGGCGGTCAGCCCGTGCGCGGCCAGCGCCGCCTGCCAGGCGCCGGCGAGGCGGATCTGGCCGACCGCGGCGGCGGCCTGCTTCTCCTCGAGCCGCAGGCGCCGGCGGGTCAGGCCGAGGGCGCGGCGGGCGAGGGCGATGGCGCCGGAGGAGACGATCGCCACCTCCGCCCCCCGCGCGCGCATCGCCGCGACGTCGGCGGCGACCGAGGCGAGCCAGGACTCCCGCGGGGCCGCGCTGCGCTCGTCCACGACGAGCGCGGAGCCGATCTTGACCACCACGCGCCGGGCGGCGGCGAGGCTGGGGACGGCGGCGCTGCGCGCCGGGGCGGCCTGCTGCATGGCGGCCGCGCATAGCACGCGTGCCGGCGGCGGCGAAGCGGGGGCGGGCGGCGGGCGCCGGGGTCAGCCGGCGCCGGCCGCGAAGACCGGGCGCGAGCGGCGCTCCACCACCAGCCACTCGCCCTCCGCGCCGCGGCGCAGCCGGTCGCTGACGGCGGCGATGGAGAGCGGCGCGCCGAGCGGCACCGGTCCGTCCGGCGCGGCAGCGGCGTCGTGGCGGAAGACGAGCGAGAAGTAGCGCGCGTTCGCGGTGTTCTCGTCCGGGAGGTCCACCACCAGGTTCTGCACCAGGTGCGCCGTCACCCGCCCCGCCGGCCGCTCGGCGAGCGCGGCGCGCACGCCCTCCGGCCCCCTGAGCGCCCTGCCCTGGCGGTGCCACACGCCCTCCGGCGCCATGCCGCGCGCGACCGTGTCGTAGTCCGCGGCGTCGAGCGCGGCCCAGAAGCGCGCGATCGCCTGGGCGCAGAGGGTGATCAGCGCCGCCCTGCGGAGCTCGTCCATCGCCTCACGCCCCCTCGCGCACGAAGCGGTTGCGCAGCGTGCCGATGCCGGTGATCTCCACCTCCACCACGTCGCCGTGCCGGAGGTCCGGCGAGGTGCCGTCGGTGCCCATCCAGACGATGTCGCCGGGCCAGAGGGTGAGGTAGCGCGTCATCGCGCTGAGGAAGGTGGCGATGCCGAACAGCATGCGGTTGGTCTCGAAGCGGGCGGTGATCTCGCCGTTCAGGCGCACGATCGTCTCCGCCGCCTCGAGGTCGAGATCGGTCTCGATCCACGGGCCCATCGGCTTGAAGGTGTCGGTGTTCTTGGCGCGCCACAGCGTGCGGTCGGAGCGCTGCCAGGTGCGCTCGCTCACGTCGTTGCCGATGGTGTAGCCGAGCACGCAGGAGAGCGCCTCCGCCCGGCTCAGGTGCTTGGCCTTGCGGCCGATGACGACGACCAGCTCGCCCTCGTAGTGCACCTTCTCGCTCGCGTCGCGGGGGATGATCACGTCCTCGCCGTGGGCGATCAGGGCGTTGGCGGCGCGGTAGCCGATGTCGGGCCGGGTCGGGATGCTCGGCGCCTCGCCGCGCTTCGCCGCCTGCTCCCGGATGTGCCCGACGTAGTTGAGGCCGGCGCAGTAGAAGGTGCGCGGGATCACCGGCACCTCGATCTTCACCGCATCGAGCGCGCGGACGCGCCCGGTCGGCTCGTAGCCCTCGAAGGGATCGCCGCGCACCTCGCGGATGCGGTCGCCCTCGAGGATGCCGTAGCCGGTCCGGCCCTCGGCCGAGTAGCGGATCCAGCGCATCGCGCCCCTCCTCCCGCTACGCCGCCGGCGCGCGCGGCGACGGCGGCAGGAAGCCGGGGCGGAACACGCGGTCCGCCAGCACCTGGCAGCGCTTCATCAGGCGATGCTCCTCCGGGCCGTAGTCCGGCACCGCGTTGTGCAGCGTGCCGAGATTGTCCCACACCAGCACGTCGCCCTCGGTCCAGACATGGGTGTAGAGGAAGCGCGGCTCGAGCTGGTGGGCGAACAGCCGCTCCAGCACCCGCTCGCTCTCCGCCGGGTCGAGCTCGTTGATGCGCACCGCGTAGCCCGGGTTGCAGTAGAGCACCTTGCGCCCCGTGAGCGGGTGGGTGAGGAAGACCGGGTGCACGGCGGGCGGGCGCTTGGCGCGCTGCTCCGGCGTCAGCGGCGGGCGGGTGCTGCCCTCGCGCGCGCGCATCCTGTCCCAGAACTTGTTGAAGTCGTGGGTCGCGGTCATGCCCGCAAGGCGCGCCTTCAGGTCCGGGTCGAGCGCCTCGTAGGCCGCGTGCATGTTGGCGAACAGGGTGTTGCCGAGCGGCCTGCCGTCGCGGCGCGGCACCTTCACCGCGTAGAGCACGTTCACGAAGCCCATCAGGTCGCGGTAGGACATGTCGGTGTGCCAGTCCTGGCCCGCGTCGGGGATGCCGATGTACTCCCCGTCGACCTTGATGTTGGAGAGGATGCCGACCTCCGGCACCTCCGGATCGTGGTGGCGGCCGGTGACCGAGGTCTGGATGCTGCCGAAGCGCCGCGAGAAGTCGCGCAGCGCGGCCGAATCGATCCTCTGCGCCGGGAAGCGCAGCACGCCGTAGCGGCCGAGCGCGGCGAGGACGGCGGCGAAATCCTCCTCGCCGAGCGGCCGCGAAAGGTCGGCGCCCCGCACGGTCGCGCCCAGGATCCGGCCGGTCGGCTCGATCGTGACCATGGCTCCGTCTCCCTCCCGCGCGGGCGGCCGCGCCCGCCCGCGCCAGAGGCTAGACCGCGGCCGCGGGCGCCGGCAAGCGGCGGCGGCCTCAGCGCGCCGAGGGCGGATAGTAGAGCGTGACGGTGTGCGTCGCCTCGGCGAACATCAGCCAGCGCTCGACGAGCAGGCCGAGGAGGGCGAGCGCGGCGGCGAGCGTCGCCAGCGCCGCCGCGGCGGCGCCGCCCGCGGGCAGCGCGAGCAGGAGCAGCGCGATGGGGGCGGCGAAGCCGGCGGCGAGCGCGACCCGCCGCAGCCGCGCGGCGTGCCTGCGGGCGATGCGGAAGCCCATCTCGCGCAGCAGGTAGTTGGTCTCGGTGTGCGGCGGGTCGAGGGTCCGCACCGTGCCGATGACGCCGAGGCCGGTCGCGCTCTCCGGCGTGGCGACCGGCGGGGCGGCATCGATTCCGCGCCAGTAGGCGCGCTTCAGCGCGAAACCGGCGGCGCCGGCGAGGATGGCGAGCGCCATCGGCGCCGCGCCGTCGCCGCGGAAGGCACCCAGCATGGCGAGCAGCGCCGCGCCGCTGAACGCGGCGAGGAGCAGATAGCCCGGCACCACCAGCGGATGCCGCCACTCCCGCACCGGCTTCAGCGATGCGTAGATCATGCCGGTGCAATAGACGGTCGCGGCCGCGCCCGCGGCGGCGAGCAGGCCGAGCGCCGCCGCCGCCCCCTGCCAGCCGAGGAGCAGCGCGGGCAACAGCAGCCCGGCCGGCACGTAGGTCGCCACCGCCGCCACGCCCTCGCGCGACAGCCAGGAGGAGCGCCACTGCGACAGCGCGCGCCAGGCGCGCCCGGGATGGCCGAGATGCGCGAGGGAGGACAGCAGCCCGGCGGTGACCAGCGCCAGCGCCAGCAGCAGCGCCGCCACGGCGAAGGGTGCGTCCCCCGGCACCAGCCCCAGCGGGCGCAGCAGGCCGAGCCAGAACAGCAGGCCGTAGCCGGCGCCGGAGAGGGTGGTGAAGACGACGATGGACGGCGCCGGCCTCATCGCGACAGTACCCTGTCCACCCAGCGCAGCAGCGGATTCGCGATCTCCTCCGCGCGCGGTGCCGCCTCCTGCGGCGGCGCGCCGGCGACGGCGCGCCGGCGCGGCGGCAGGTACTTGTTGACCGGCCGGTAGCCCATCTCCGGCATCAGGTCGTAGCCTCCGCGCTCGCGCACCAGCCGCGACACCGCGCTCTCCGGGTCGCCGAGGTCGCCGAAATGGCGCGCGCGCGCGGGGCAGGTCAGCACGCAGGCGGGCTGGCGCTGCGCCTCGGGGATGGTCTCGTTGTAGATGCGGTCGATGCAGAGCGTGCACTTCTTCATCACGCCCGCGTCCTCGTCCAGCTCGCGCGCGCCGTAGGGGCAGGCCCAGGCGCAGAGGCCGCAGCCGATGCAGGTCTCCGGGTTGACCAGCACGATGCCGTCCTCGGCGCGCTTGTAGGAGGCGCCGGTCGGGCAGACGGTGACACAGGCCGGCTGCTCGCAGTGCAGGCAGGAGCGCGGGAAGTGCACGGTGCGCCCCGCCTCGCCCTCGCCCGCCTCGTAGGCGTGCACGCGGTTGAACCACACGCCCTCGGCGCCGGCGGCGTAGGGGTTGAAGTCGGGCAGCGGCGCGAGGTGGCCGCTGGTGTTCCACTCCTTGCAGTTGACCGCGCAGGCATGGCAGCCGACGCAGGTGTCGAGGTCGATGACGAGGCCGAGCTTCTTCGCGCCCGGCGCGGGGTCCGGCAGGCTGGTCACGGTGCGTCAGGGTCCGGCGTTGTAGCGGAGCAGGGCGGGCGGCGGCGGCAGATGCGCCGGCGCGCGCAGCGGCGGCGGGCGCGGCGCGGTCGCGCCAGCCTCCTCGGGCGCGCACTTCTCGACGCGCACGCGCAGGTCGTACCACGCGGCCTGGCCGGTGACGGGATCGGCGTTGGCGAGGCGCGGCCCCTCCTGCGCCGGCAGCCACTCGCTGATCGCGTGGTTCAGCAGGAAGCCCTGCGTGGCTTCCGGCGCGTCCTCGGCCAGCTGCCACGCGCCGGCGCGCTTGCCGATGGCGTTCCAGGTCCAGACCGTGTCCGGGCTCACGCCCTCCATCAGCGTGACCTGGCAGCGCACCCGCCCGGCGCGGCTCGTCACCCACACCCAGTCGTCCTGGGCGAGGCCCAGGCGCTCGGCGGTGGCGCGGTGCATGTAGAGGCGGTTGGCGCCGTGGATCTGCCGCAGCCAGGCGTTCATCGAGCCCCACGAATGGTACATCGCCATCGGCCGCTGCGTCACCGCGGAGAGCGGGAACTGCGCGAGGTCCTGGCCCGCGTGCTCGAGCGGCGGGTACCAGATCGGCAGCGGGTCGCAGTAGGTGCGCACGCGCTCGCGCAGGCGTTCGGGCGGCTGCCTCGCGCCGTGGCCCTCGGCGGCGAGGCGGAACTTCTGCAGCGGCTCGGACCATATCTGCAGCACGATCTGCTCCGCCTTGCCGATCAGTCCCATCGCCTTCGCGCCCTCGAGATAGGCCCGGTTGGCGTGCTTGTAGTAGAGCTGCTCCGGCGGCAGGTGGTCGCGCCAGAAGCAGCCGTTCTCGACGTAGCGGCGGAGCTGGTCCGGGTTCGGCTCGCCGACCCCCTTCGCGCTGCCGTCCCGGCCGCGCCAGCCGGCGAGCGGGCCGATCCCCGGCGCGCGCTCGTGGTTGACGATGTAGTCCGGGTAGTCCCGGAAGCGCGGGCTGCCGTCCTCCTTCACGAAGGCGGGCAGGCCGAGCCGCGCGCCGAGCTCGATCAGCACGTCCTGGAAGGGGCGCACGTCGCGGTCGGGCTTCACCACCGGCTGGCGGATCGCGTCGCCCGCGCCGTGGGCGCTGCCGATCGGACGGTCGAGCAGCGAGATGCAGTCCCAGCGCTCGAGATAGGTGGTGTCGGGCAGGACCAGGTCGGCGTAGGGGACCGTCTCGGAGAAGTAGGCGTCGGCGTAGATGACGTGCGGGATGACATACTCGCCGTCCGGCCGCCGCGCGGTCAGGAGGCGCGTGACCTCGCCCGGGTTCATCGCGCTGTTCCAGGCCATGTTCGCCATGAACAGGAACAGCGTGTCGATCGGATAGGGATCGCCGGCGGCGGCGTTGCCGATCACCGTGTGCATCAGCCCGTGCAGGCCGAGCGGCGCCTCCCAGGAGAAGGCCTTGTCCACGCGCAGCGGGTTGCCGGCCTCGTCCACCAGCAGGTCGTCGGGGCCGTGCGGGAAGGCGAGCAGGTTGCCCGCGATCGGCGTGTTCGGCGCGACGCTCCTGCCGGCCGGCCCCGGCCCGGGCGGGATCGGCCGCGGGAAGGGCGACTTGTAGCGCCAGGAGCCCGGCGTATCCACCGCGCCGAGCAGCATCTGCAGGATGTGCAGCGCGCGGCAGGTATGGAAGCCGTTGGAGTGGGCCGAGATGCCGCGCATCGCGTGGAAGGCGACGGGGCGGCCGAGCATAGTCTCGTGCCGCCGGCCGAGCGTGTCGGTCCACGGCTGGTCGAGCACGATCGCCTGGTCGAACGCGACCGCGGCGAGCTCGGCGGCGATGCGGCGGATGCGCTCCGCGCTCACGCCGCAGCGTTCCGCCACCGCCTCCGGCGCGTACTCGGCGCCGAGGTAGCGCGCCGCCATCAGGTGGAACACGGGCTGGGCGCGGCGCCCGTCGGGCAGGGCGAACTCGCCGACCAGCACCGGCTGCATCCCCGGCGTCGCCGCGTCCAATGCGCCGCGCGCGCGGTCCCAGGCGAGCGGCCTTCCCGCCTCGTCGCGCGCGAACAGGCCGTCGTCCGGGCCGCCGGGGTTGCGCACCACCAGCCAGGGGGCGTTGGTGTAGCGGACGAGGAATTCGGCATCCACGCGGCCGGCGCGCAGCAGCTCGTGGATCAGCGCCATCACGAACAGCCCGTCCGTGCCGGGGCGGATGCCGATCCACTCGTCCGCCACCGCCGAGTAGCCGGTGCGCACCGGGTTGACCGAGACGAACTTCGCCCCGCGCGCCTTCAGCCCGGCGAGGCCGAGCTTGATCGGGTTCGAGTCGTGGTCCTCCGCCACGCCGAACATCATCAGGTACTTCGTGCGCTCCCAGTCCGGCTCGCCGAACTCCCAGAACGAGCCGCCGACGGTGTACATCCCGCCCGCCGCCATGTTCACCGAGCAGAACCCGCCGTGGGCGGCGAAATTCGGCGTGCCGAACTGCGCCGCCCAGAAGCCGGTGAGCGACTGGCTCTGGTCGCGCCCGGTGAAGAAGGCGAGCCGGCGCGGGTCGGTCTCGCGCACGCGCCGGAGCCAGCCGGTGGCGATCTCCATCGCCTCGTCCCAGGAGATCTCGGCGAACTCGCCCGAGCCGCGCTCGCCCACGCGCTTGAGCGGCGCGCGCAGCCGCGCCGGCGCGTAGTGGTTCATGATCCCGGCGGAGCCCTTGCCGCAGAGCACGCCGCGGTTGACCGGATGGTCCGGGTTGCCCTCGATGTAGCGGATGCGCCCGCCCTTGAGGTGCACGCGGATGCCGCAGCGGCAGGCGCACATGTAGCAGGTGGTGTGCTTCACCTCGTCGCCGACCGGGCGCGAGTACTCGATGCGCTCCGCCGGCGCCTCGCCCCGCCGGGACCGCTGGCTCCCGTCCATTCCCGCTCCTTGCGCTGACCGGGGCGGAGTAGGCCACGAACCGGCGCCGAGGGCAAACGGCGGCCCGGGGCCGCGGGCCGGGCGAGGCCGCCCCGGCGCGGTCATTCCGCGGGCGCGGGCAGGGGGCGCCCGGCCCGCCGCCGGCGGCCGAGGCCGTCGAAGGCGAGATAGACGGCGGGGGTGGTGTAGAGGGTCAGGACCTGCGACAGCGCCAGCCCGCCGATGATGGCGATGCCGAGCGGCTGGCGCAGCTCCGCCCCGGCGCCCGAGGCGAGGGCGAGCGGCACCGCGCCGAGCATCGCCGCCAGCGTCGTCATCAGGATCGGGCGGAAGCGCTCGCGGCAGGCGGCGAGGATAGCCTCCCGCCCGCCGATCCCCTCCGTCCGCTCGTGCTCCAGCGCGAAGTCCACCATCATGATGCCGTTCTTCTTCACGATGCCCATCAGCAGGAGCACCCCGATCAGCGAGATCAGCGTGAACGGCGTGCCGGTCGCGAGCATCGCAAGCAGGGCGCCGATGCCGGCCGTCGGCAGGGTGGAGAGGATGGTCAGCGGGTGCAGCAGGTGCTCGTAGAGCACGCCGAGCACGATGTAGATCGCGACCGCGGCGGCGAGGATCAGCAGCACCTGGTCGCGGTTCTGCGCCTGCGCGGCGCGGGCATTGCCGGCGAACTCCCCCCGCACCTCGGGCGGCATGCCGATCTCCAACGCCGCCCGCTCCACCGCCGCCATGGCGCGGTCGAGCGCGACCCCCGGGGCGAGGTTGAAGCTCAGCGTCGCCGCCGGGAACTGGCCCTGATGCGTCACCGAGAGCGGCGCCGTCGTCCGCTCCACCCGCACCAGCGCGCCGAGCGGCACCTGCGCGCCGGTCGCGCTCGGCACCCAGATGCCGGCGAGCTGCTCCGGGTGCTGCGCGAGGCGCGGGTCCACCTCCAGCACCACGCGGTACTGGTTGCGGCTGCGGTAGATCGTCGAGACCTGGCGCTGCGCGAAGGCGTCGTTCAGCGCCGCGTCGATCGCCGCGACGCTGACGCCCAGCCGCGCCGCCGCCTCGCGGTCGATCACGGCGCGGGCGACGAGGCCGGTGCGCTCCTGGTCGCTGCTGACGTCGGCCACCTCCGGCAGCTCGCGCAGCCTGCGCAGCAGCGCCTCCGACCAGGTGCCGAGCGCCTCGAGGTCGGGCGAGAGCAGCACGTACTGGTAGGAGGCGTTGCTCGCGCGCCCGCCGATCCAGACGTCCTGCACCGGGCGCAGGAAGGTCTGGATGCCCGGGATCTGCGACAGCGGCCGGCGCAGCCGGTCCACCACCTGCCGCGCCGTCGCCCCGCCGCGCTCCTCCACCGGCTTGAGCGAGACGAACAGCCGCCCCCGGCTGACCGAGGCGTTGCCGCCGCCGGTGCCGATCTGCGAGCCGACCGCCGCGACCGCCGGGTCGCGCAGCAGCACCTGCACCACCCGCTCCTGCAGCGCCTGCATCGCCTGGAAGGAGATGTCGGGGGCGGCGACGGTGCCGCCGAAGATCAGGCCGGTGTCCTGTTCCGGGATGAAGCCCTTGGGCACGACGACGTAGAGCCAGACCGTCACGCCGACCAGCGCCACCGTCAGCGCCACCATCGTGCGGCGGAAGCGGAGCGTCCAGGCGAGGCTCCGCACGTAGCCGCGCGTCAGCGCCCCCATCGCCGCCTCGAAGCCGCACTCGAGCAGGCCCGGGGGCGGCGGCGGGCCGCCGCGCCCGAGATGCGCGGCCATGGCCGGCGTCAGGGTCAGCGAGACGACGCCCGAGATCGCCACCGCGATCGCCAGCACGGCGGAGAACTCCCGCAGCATCCGCCCCGTGACGCCGCCCATGAACAGCAGCGGGACGAACACCGCGATCAGCGAGAGGGTGATCGAGAGCACGGTGAAGCCGATCTGCCGCGCGCCCTCGAGCGCGGCGCGCAGCGGCTCCATCCCGCGCCCGCGCAGCCGCGCCATGTTCTCGATCATCACGATCGCATCGTCCACGACGAAGCCGACCGAGATGGTGAGCGCCATCAGCGTCAGGTTGTTGAGCGAGTAGCCCAGCAGCCACATCGCCGCGAAGGTGCCGAGCAGCGAGAGCGGCACCGCCGTCCCCGCGGCCGCGACCGCCGAGGCGCGGCGCAGGAACAGCGCCACCACCCCGACGACCAGCGCGACGGCGATCAGCAGCGCGTGCTGCACCTCGCGCACGCTGGCGCGGATGGTCTCGGTGCGGTCGCGGACGACGCGCATCTGCACGCCGGCGGGCAGCCAGCGCTCGAGCCGCGGCAGCAGCGCGCGGACGCCGTCCACCACCTCGATCACGTTGGCGTCGGCCTGCTTGAAGACCAGGACGAGCACGGCCGGCCGCCCGTCGAAGGAGCCGCCCTGGCGCCGGTCGCGCACGTCGAGCGCGACCTCCGCGACGTCGGCGAGCCGCACCACCGCGCCCTGCGCGGCGCGGAGGACGATGGCGCCGAACTCCCCGGGCGCGGTCAGGCGGTCGTTCACCGCGATCGCCGCCGCCTGGTCGCGGCCGTCCACCAGGCCGGTCGGCTGGGTGACGTTGGCGGCGCGGATCGCCTGGCGGATCTGCTCGAGCGAGACGCCGGCCGCGTTCGCCGCCAGCGGGTCGACGGAGACACGGATCGCCGGCTGCTCCGACCCGCCGATCGCGACGCGGCTCACCCCCGGGACCCGCGCGATGTGCTGCGCCAGGAGGGTGTCGGCCGCGTCGTACACCGCGCCGGGCGGCACCGTGTCGGAGGTCAGCGCCATGATCAGCACCGGCGCGTCGGCCGGGTTCGCCTTGTAGAAGCGCGGCGGGTTCGGCAGGTCGGCCGGCAGGTCGGCGCCGGCGGCGCTGATCGCCGCCTGCACGTCGCGCGCCGCGCCCTCGATGCTGCGCGAGAGGTCGAACTGCACCGCGATCTGGGTGGTGCCGAGCGAGGAGGTCGAGGTCATCTCCGTCACCCCGGCGATGGCGCCGAGGTGGCGCTCGAGCGGCGCGGCGACGGAGGCGGCCATGGTCGCGGGGTCCGCGCCCGGCTGGTTCGCCTGGACGACGATGGTCGGCAGGTCCACGCGCGGCAGCGGCGCGATCGGCAGCGCGAAGTAGGCGACGAGCCCGGCCAGCGCGACGCCGAGCGCGAACAGCGCCGTCGCGATGGGGCGGCGGATGAAGGGTTCGGAGAGGGACATGGCGCCCGCGCCGCTACTCCGCCGGCGCGACCGCCCGGCGGCCGCCGCGCGCCAGCGAGGCGCGCAGCCGCTCCAGCGCAAGGTAGATCGCCGGCGTGGTGTAGAGGGTGATCACCTGCGAGAGCAGCAGCCCGCCGATCACCGAGACGCCGAGCGGGATGCGCAGCTCCGACCCCGGCCCGTGCGCCAGGACGAGCGGCACCGCGCCGAGCAGCGCGGCCACGGTCGTCATCATGATCGGGCGGAAGCGCTTCACGGCCGCCTCGGCGATCGCCGCGCGCGGCGCGAGGCCGCGCTCCCGCTGCGCCTCGAGCGCGAAGTCGATCATCATGATCGCGTTCTTCTTCACGATGCCCATCAGCAGCAGGATGCCGATGATCCCGACCACGGAGAGGTCAAGCCCGAGCATCCGGAGCGCGAGCAGCGCGCCGATGCCGGCCGAGGGCAGCGTGGAGAGGATGGTGAGCGGGTGGAGCACGCTCTCGTAGAGCATGCCGAGCACGATGTAGATCGCGACCACCGCGGCGAGGATCAGCCAGGGCTGCCCGGCGAGCGCGCGCTGGAACTCCGCCGCGTCGCCGGCGAAGCTCGCGGTCGTCGTCTCCGGCATGCCGATCTCCGCCTCGGCCGCGCGGATCGCGGCGACCGCGCGGCCGAGCGAGACCCCGGGCGCGAGGTCGAAGCCGAGCGTGACCGCCGGGAACTGCGCCTGGCGCGTGATCACAAGCGGCCCCGCGGCGCGGCCGATGCGCGCGATCTCGGCGAGCGGCACCTGCGCCGCGCCGCCCTCCGCGGGCACGCGGAGCTGGCCGATCAGCGCCGGGTCGTCGCGCAGCTCCGGCGCCGCCTCCAGCACCACCCGGTACTGGTTGGCCTGGCCGTAGATGGTCGAGATCTGGCGCTGGCCGAAGGCGCTGTAGAGCACGTCGTCCACCGCCTGCATGGTGACGCCGAGCCGCCCGGCGCGGTCGCGGTCGACCTCGACGGTGATGCGCAGGCCCCCGTCGCGCTGGTCGGAGGCGACGTCGCGCAGCTCCGGCAGCGCGGCGAGCCGCGCCTGCAGCCGCGGCGCGAAGACGGCGAGCGTCGCCGGGTCGGGGTCCATCAGCGTGTACTGGTAGGGCGTGCTGCCCGGCCGCGCGCCGACGGTGATGTCCTGCACCGGCTGCAGGTGCACGACCACGCCCGGGATCGCGTCGAGCACGGGCTGCAGCCGCGCGATCACCGCCCGCACCTCCTCGCCGCGCCGCTCGCGCGGGTGCAGCACCGCGGTGATGCGGCCGGTGTTCGGCGCCAGCCCGGCGCTTCCCGCCCCCGCCACCGAGGCGGTCGCCGCGACGGCGGGATCGGCGGCGATCGCCTCCGCCACCGCGCGCTGGAACTCGACCACGCGGGCGAAGGAGGCGTCCTCCGGCGCCTCGACCGTGGCGACGATCAGCCCGGTGTCCTGCACCGGCAAGAACCCCTTGGGCATCGCGGCGTAGAGCCAGACCGTCGCGCCCAGCGTCAGCGCGGCGAAGGCGAGCATCGGCCCCTGGCGGCGCAGCGTCCGCTCCAGGCTCCGCCCGTAGGCGTCGCGCAGCGCGTCCATCGCGCGGCCCGCGGCGCGGGCGATCCGCCCCGGGCGCTCCTCCGCCGTCGCGCGCAGCATGCGCCCGCACATCATCGGCGTCAGGGTCAGCGAGACCGCCATCGAGACGACGACGGCGATCGAGAGCGTCATCGCGAATTCCCGGAACAGGCGCCCGACCACGCCCGGCATGAACAGCAGCGGGATGAACACCGCCACCAGCGAGACGGTGAGCGAGAGGATGGTGAAGCCGATCTGCCGCGCGCCCGCGAAGGCGGCGTCCAGCGGCTTCCTCCCCTCCTCGATCAGGCGGACGATGTTCTCGATCATCACGATCGCGTCGTCCACGACGAAGCCGGCGGCGATGGTCAGCGCCATCAGCGAGAGGTTGTTGAGCGAGTAGCCGGCGAGCGCCATCACCCCGAAGGTGCCGAGGATCGAGAGCGGCAGGGCGAGGCCGGGGATCAGCGTCGCGCGCAGGCTGCGCAGGAACAGGTAGATCACCGCCACCACCAGCCCGACGGCAAGGGCAAGGCTCGCCTGCACCTCGCGCACGCCGGCGCGGATCGTCTCGGTGCGGTCGGCGACGACGGAGAGGGTCGCGCCCGGCGGCAGGGCGCGCTCGAGCTCGCGGAGCTGCGCGCGGATGCCCGCCACCGTCTCGACGATGTTGGCGCCGGGCTGGCGCTGCACGTCGAGCAGCACCGCCGGGCGGCCGTCGTACCAGGCGCGGCTCAGCGTGTTCTCCAGGTCCTCGACCGCCGTGCCGACGTCGCGCAGGCGGACCGGCGCGCCGTTGCGCCAGGCGACGATCAGGTCGCGGAAGTCCTCGGCCGAGCGGAGCTGGTCGTTCGCCATGATCGTCGAGGCCTGGCGCGGGCCGTCCAGGCTGCCCTTCGGCGTCGCGACGTTGGCCGCCGCGACCGCCTGGCGCACGTCCTCGAGCGACAGGCCGTAGGCGGCGAGGCGCCGCGGGTCCACCTGCAGCCGCACCGCCGGGCGCATGCTGCCCTGCACCACCACGCGCCCCACCCCGCTCACCTGCGCCAGCCGCTGCGCGAGCAGCGTGTCCGCCGCGTCGCTGAGGCGGTGGACCGGCAGCGTCTTCGAGGTCAGCGCCAGCGTGATGATCGGCGGATCGGCCGGGTTCACCTTGGCGTAGGTCGGCGGGTAGGGCAGGCCGGAGGGCAGCGTGCCGCGCGCCGCGCCGATCGCCGCCTGCACGTCCTGGGCCGCGTCGTCTATGTCGCGGCTGAGCGCGAACTGCAGCGTGATGCGGCTGATCCCCGGCCCGCTGACCGAGATCATGTCGCTGAGCCCGGCGATCTGCGCGAGCTGGCGCTCGAGCGGGGCGGTGACCAGCACCGCCACCGTCTCCGGCGAGGCGCCGGGAAGCCGCGTCGTCACCTCGATGGTCGGGAAATCCACCTCCGGCAGCGCCGAGACCGGCAGGCGCAGGTAGCCGAGCAGGCCGGCGAGCAGCAGCGCGACCGCGAGCAGGCCGGTGGCGACGGGCCGGCGGATGAAGGGAGCGGAGACGTTCACGGCGCGGACGCGGCTGCCCGCGGCGGCGCGGCGTCGGCCGCCTGGCGCGGGCGGCCGCGGCGCGGCGCGGCGGGCGGCTCCCCGCCCGGGGGCGCCGGCTCCTCGGCGGCGACGGCGACGCGCGCGCCGTCGTTCAGGCGCAGCGCGCCGGAGGTGACGACGCGCTCCCCGGGCTGCAGGCCGCGCGTGACGACGGCGACGGTCCCGGTCTGCACCCCGAGCTCGAGCGGGCGCTGCTCCACCGTCCGGTCGGGCCGCAGGACGAAGGCGTAGGGCCCGTCGGGCCCGCGCTGCACGGCCACCAGCGGCACCGTCGTGACGTCGTCGAGCGTCTCGATGCGCAGCCGCACCGCGACGAAGGCGCCGGGCCAGAGCCGGCCGTCCTCGTTGGCGAATTCCGCCTTCAGCCGGATGGTCCCGGTCGCCGGGTCCACCTGGTTGTCGAGCGTCAGCAGCACGCCCCGCGCGACCGGGGCGTCCTCGCCGGCACGCAGCCGCGCCTCGACCGGCACCGGACCGCGCTCCATCGCCGCGAGCACGCGCCCGATCTCCTGCTGCGGCAGGGTGAAGACGACGTGGATCGGCCGCAGCCGGGCGATGGTGACGATGCCGGTGGCATCGCCCGCCCGCACCAGGTTGCCCGGGTCCACCAGCCTGAGGCCCACCCGGCCCTCGATCGGGGCGCGGATGGCGGTGAAGGAGAGCTGCGTCCGCGCGGTGTCGATCGCCGCCTGGTCGGCGGCGACCTGCGCCTCGAGCTGCGCCACCAGCGCGCGCTGCGTGTCCTGCTGCTGGCGCGAGACGCCGTCGTTGCGCGCAAGGCGCGTGTAGCGCTCGAGGTCGAGCCGCGCATTGGCGAGCAGCGCCTCGTCCTGCGCCTTCTTCGCCAGCGCCTGGTCGAGCGCGGCCTGGTGGAGCCGCGGGTCGATCCGCGCCAGCACCTCGCCCTGCCGCACCTCCTGGCCCTCGCGGAACAGCACCTCCAGCAGCTGGCCGTCCACCTGCGCCCGCACGGTGACGCTCGCCGAGGCCTGCACCGTGCCCAGCGCCTCGAGCAGGACCGGCACGTCCTGGCGCGCCGCCGCCACGACCGTCACCGGCACGGCGGGCGCGCCGGCACCGCGCCCGCGCACCGCCGCCCCAGGGGCGGCGGCCGCGGCCGTCTCGACGCCCCCGTTGCGCTGCGACAACAACCACCAGCCGCCGTAGCCGGCGCCGGACAGCCCGAGCAGGGCGAGCGCGATCAGAACCGACCGGCGCATCATCGAAAGCTTCGGCGACTCCTCCGGACCGCGCGGCGCAGGGCCGGCCCCGCCGCGCCCGGGCGGCGCGAGGCGCCCGGCCCTCCCTATCTGGGGATCGTCCCGGCCGTTCCCCACCCCCCGCCGAGCGCCCGGAACAGCCCGACCGCCGCCTGCAGCCGCGCCAGGCGGGCCTGGACCAGCAGGGTGCGCGCCGTGAACAGGCTCTGCTGGGCGAGGAGCAGAGCGACCAGGTCTATCGTTCCGGCGCGCAACTGCTCCTCGGCGATCGCGTTCGCCCGCTCGGCGGTGGCCACCGCCTCGGCCTGGAGCCGTTCCTGCTCGGCGGTGCGGCGCAGGGCGGCCAGGGCGTTCTCGGTGTCCACCAGGGCGTTGACGATGGCGCGGCGGTAGAGCGCGAGCAGCTCCTCCTGCCGCGCCCGCTCGGCCGTCACCTGGGCGCGCAGGGCGCCGCCGCGGAAGATCGGCTCGGTGAGGCCTGCGGCGAGACTGAAGAGCTGCGACTCGGGGCGCAGCAGCGTCTCCAGCGCCAGGCTCTGGAAGCCGCCCGAGGCGGTGAGGCGGATGCTCGGGAACAGCGCGGCGCGGGCGACCACCACATTGGCCTGCTGCGCCGCGAGCTCGGCTTCCGCCGCCAGCACGTCGGGGCGGCGCAGCAGCAGCTCCGCGGGCAGGCCGGGCGCCACCTCCGGCACCCGGAGGCGGTTGAACACCCCGCCCTCGATCGCGATCGCCTCCGGCGCCCGGCCGGTGAGCAGGGCGAGCGCGTGGCGGTTCTGCTCGACCTGCAGCCGGAAGCCGGGCAGCAGCGCGCGCTGCTGCGCCACGACGGTCTCCTGCTGCGCCACCTGCAGCCCGGTCGCCGTGCCCACCGCCAGCCGCTCGCGGAGGATGTCGAGCACCCGCGCGGCGGCGGCGAGGTTCGCCTGCTGGATCGCCACCTGCTCCTGCGCCGCGAGCAGCGCGAAGTAGGTGTTCGCCACCGCCGCCTGGGCGGTGAGCGCCACCGTGCCGAGGTCGTGGCGGCGCGCCGCCGCGGCGTGCCCGGCGGCGTCCAGCGCGGCCCGGTTGCGGCCCCAGAAGTCCACCTCGTAGCTGGCGGCGAGGCCGAGGCTGTCGGCCGAGCCGACGCGGCGGCGCGCGAAGCTGCCCGAGGCCGCGGCCTGCGAGCGCGTCGCCGCGGCCGAGAGATCCACCGCGGGCAGCAGCGCGCCGCCGGCGACGCGGACCAGCGCGTCGGCCTCGCGCACCCGCGCGGCGGCGGCGGCGAGGTCGAAATTCGCCGCCATCGCCGCCGCCATCAGGGCGTCGAGCTCGGGCGCGCCGAAGCCGCGCCACCACTCCGGCTCCGGCCAGCGCGCCGGCTCCGGCGCCCCGGCCGTCGCGCCGAAGCGGGCGGGCAGGGCGACATCCGCGGCGAGCGGGTCGGGCCGCAGCAGGCCGCAGCCCGCGAGCAGCGGCAGCAGCGCGAGGCAGGGCAGGGCCGCGCGCCGCGCGCGGCCGCAGCAGACGCGGAGGCGAGCCATCATCGGACGGAGGCGCAGGCAACCACGGCGCCCGGCGGAGGGGAAGCGGTCAGGGCCGCGCCGCGCCCATCAGGAAGTCGGCGAGCAGCGCCGCCTGGGCCTCGAACATCGCCGTCCCGGTCGCGGCCGGGCAGCCGCGGGCGCGCGCCGCGGCGACCAGCGGCGTCGCCGCCGGCGCGGTGACGACGTCGCCGACCGCCGTCCCGGGCGCGATGCGCTCGAGGCGCAGCGGCGGCGGGTCCCCCGGGCGCATCCCGGCGGGGGTGGCGTTGGCGAGCAGGGTGAAGCCGGCCGGATCGTCGCCGCCGGCGGCGACCGGGACCGCGGGCCAGGCCGCGCGCAGCCGCGCGATCAGCGCATCGCGCCGCGCCGGGTCGGTGTCGTGGATGGCGAGCGCGGCGACGCCGGCCGCGAGCAGCTCCGCCCCGATCGCCGAGCCCGCGCCGCCCGCGCCGACGAGCAGCGCGCGCCGCCCCGCGGGCTCGGCCCCCGCCGCGCGCAGCGCGGCGACGAAGCCGGCGCCGTCGAGCATCTCGCCGGCCCAGCGCCCGTCCGCCTCGCGCCGCAGCACGTTGACCGCGCCGAGCAGGCGAGCGCGCCCGGACAGCCGGTCGCAATGCCGCGCCGCGGCGAACTTGTGGGGCACGGTGACGACGATGCCGTCGAGGTTGCGCAGCCGCTTCGCCGCGGCGACGAGGGCGTCGAAGTCCTCCGCCGCGACATGGCCCGGCACGACCACGCCGTTGTGCCCGCGCGCCGCCATCAGGCGCGTCAGCCCGGCCGGCGACCGCACCTGCGCGATCGGGTCGCCGAGGATCAGGTAGAGCCGCGTCGCGCCGTCGAGGTGGCCGAGCATGGAGGTGCGCTCCCCGGTCCCGCCGGGCGCGCGCGAGCGGGAATGCGCGCGGCCGCGGGCGGGGCGCCCCCCGGGGGGCCCGGCCCCGCCCGGAGGGGCCCCCCGCGCCCCGGCG
>NZ_JAHZUY010000030.1 GCF_019458025.1 Caldovatus aquaticus
CCGCCCCCGCGGGGGCGGCGCGGGGGGCCCCCCGCCGGGGGGGCCCCCCCCGCGACGGTAGGGGCCGCGCGCGCCCGGGCGCAAGGCGTGGTGGGCGACCGCCGCCATCGACTTCGCCGTAGGGGCCGCGCGCGCCCGGGCGCAAGCCATGGCACGCCGGCCGGCGTATTTCGCGCTTGACCGGGCCGCGACGGCGGCGATTCTCGCGCCGGCGCCGCGTCATCAGGAGGAGCATCGGCGATGAAGATCACCTGGTTCGGCCATTCGGCCTTCCGCCTGGAGTTCGGCTCGTCGGTCGTGCTGATCGACCCCTTCCTCACCGGCAACCCGGCGTTCGCGGGCGACCCCGAGGCGGCCTCCGCCGGGGCGACGCACGTCCTGCTCTCCCACGGCCATTCGGATCACGTCGGCGACGCCGTCGCCATCTGCAAGCGCACCGGCGCCAAGCTGGTGGCGAACTACGACCTCTGCATGTGGCTCGGCCGGCAGGGCGTCGAGAAGATGGACCCGATGAACACCGGCGGCACCACCGACCAGGGCGAGTTCGCCGTCTCGCTCACCATCGCCTTCCATTCCTCGGGCGTGCTCGAGCAGAACGGCATGTCGCAGCACCTCGGCCTGCCGAACGGCGTCGTCGTGGCGCCGAAGGCGAAGGGCGAGCCGGTCGTCTACCACATGGGCGACACCGAGATCTTCTCCGACATGGCGCTGATCGGGGAGCTCCATCAGCCGACGGTGGCGATGGTGCCGGTCGGCGACCGCTTCACCATGGGCCCGCGCAGCGCGGCGGTGGCGGTGAAGCGCTTCCTGCCCAGCGTGACCACGGCGATCCCCTGCCACTACGCCACCTTCGGCCTGCTGCTGCCCGACGCCTCCGGCTTCGTCGCCGAGATGCAGGGCGCGAAGGCGCGCGTGCTGGTGCCCGAGAAGGGCGTTCCGGTCACGCTCTGAGCGCCGCCCGCCCCGCCGCGCCGTCACGGCGGGGTGCGCGTCAGTCCTGCGGCAGCGGATACTTCTCCAGATAGGGCATGTAGTCGGGCTCGACGTCGATCTCGAGCGTGGCGAGCAGCCGCACCACGGCGCAGTAGAAGCTGACGGTGATCACCAGGTCCACCAGCCGCTCGTCGTCGAGGTGCGCGCGCAGCGCGTCGAAGGTCTCGGCGCTCGCGCCCGGGCCGGCGGCGATCTCGCGCGCCGCGCGCAGCACCAGCTTCGCCGCCGGCTCCAGCGTCGTCGGCCGGCCGGCGGTCTCGTCCATGATCGCCCGGATGTCGGCGTCGGTAACACCGAAGTCGTAGCCGATCTTGACGTGGTGCGACCACTCGTAGGGCGAGCGCGCGAGCCAGCCGACCTGCAGGATCGCCATCTCGCGCAGCCGCGGGTCGAGCCTGCTCCGGTGGCGGATGTAGTGGCCGAGGGCGTGGTGCGCCCGCGCCCCGCCCGGGCTGTGCACCAGGCAGCGGAACAGGTTGATGTTGCGCTCGAGCAGGTCCTGGTCCGACGGCGCCAGGTCCGCCTTGTCGAGATAGGGCAGTCGCGCCATCGCTCGCCTCCTTCCCGCGCTCCGGCGGCGCCGAGCTTGGGTGGCGCGCGCGCGGGCGGTCAAGCCCGTGCCGGGCGCCGCGATCCCGTCCCCGCCGCGCGACGGCTTGACGCGGCCGGCGCGAGGGCCTGCGATGGGCCGCCGAGGCCGCGCCGCCGCTGCGGCCTGTCCCCGCATCGTGAACAGGGATCGGAAGAGCATGCCAGAGCAGGATTTCGACACCGCGATCGCCGCCGTCCAGCGCGAATGGGTCGGCCGCAGGCGCGTGCAGGAGGACGAGATCGCGCTCACCGCGGTGCGCCGCGCCGCCGGCATGCTCGACCTCGACCCCGACTCCTTCCAGGTCGGCACGCCGCTGCCGCCGCACTGGTTCACCCTGTTCTTCGGGCCGATCTTCCGCCAGTCCGACATCGGCCCGGACGGCCACGCGCGCCCCGGCGCGGTGCTGCCGCCGATCCCGCTGCCGCGGCGCATGGGCGCGGGCCGGCGCGTGCGGATCATGGGCCGCCTGCGCGCCGGCGAGCCGGCGCGCCAGACCACCGAGGTAGTCGCGATCACGCCGAAGATGGCGCGCACCGGCCGGATCGCCATCCTCACCCTGCGCCAGACCGTCGAGGCGCGCGGCGAGACGATCGCGGTGGACGAGTTCGACGCCATCTACCGCGAGGCCGTGCCCCCCGGCCAGAAGGGCCCGGCCGCGACGCCGACCCCGGCGCCCGCCGATCCCGCCTGGGCGGACGAGATCGTGCTCACCACGCCGCTGATATTCCGCTACTCCGCCCTCACCTGGAACGCGCACCGCATCCACTACGACGCCGACTACGCGCGCGGCGTCGAGGGCTATCCCGGCGTCGTGCACAACGGCGGCCTGACGATGCACCTGATCCTCGACGCCGCGCTGAAGCGCGCGCCCGGGGAGCTCACCGGCTACACCGCGCGGCTCGTGCATCCGCTCTTCGCCGGCGAGACCCTGGTGATGGCCGGCCACGCGGCGCGCGACGGGAAGATGAGCGTCTGGGGCGCCAACAAGGCCGGCGCCCTCTGCGCCCAGCTGGAGCTGGAGTTCGCGAAGTGAGCGGAGGCCCGCTCGCGGGCGTGCGCGTGGTGGACCTGACGACCGTCGTCGTCGGGCCGGTCGCCTCGCGCACGCTCGCCGACCAGGGGGCGGAGGTGATCAAGGTCGAGGCGCCGGAGGGCGACATCCTCCGCCACCTCGCCCAGGGCAGCCGCACGCCCGGCATGTCCGGCAAGTTCATCAACTTCAACCGCAACAAGCGCGGCGTCTGCCTCGACCTCAAGCACCCCGACGGGCTCGCCGCGATGAAGCGGCTGCTCGCGCGCGCCGACGTGTTCGTCAGCAACGTCCGCCCGCCGGCGCTCGCGCGGCTCGGCCTCGACCACGCCTCCCTGTCGAGGGACAACCCGCGGCTGATCGTCTGCAACATCGTCGCCTTCGGCCGCGGCGGGCGCTACTACAACCGCCCGGCCTACGACCCGATCATCCAGAGCCTCTCCGGCGTCGCCGGCACCTTCGAACGCGCGATCGGCGAGCCGCGCTTCGTGCCGATGGTGATGACCGACCACATCACCGGCCTGATCGCCGCGCAGTGCATCGGCTTCGCCCTCTACCGGCGCGAGAGGACCGGGACGGGCGAGGCGATCGAGGTGCCGATGTTCGAGAACATGGCGGGCTTCGTCGCCGCCGAGCACCTCGGCGCCGCCACCTTCGACCCGCCCTGCGGCCCCTCCGGCGACAACCGGCTGCTCAGCCCGGACTACCGCCCGCTGCCGACCCGGGACGGCTACATCACCGTCGCCCCCAACAGCGACGCCCAGGCCTTCGCCTTCTTCGACGCGATCGGCCGGCCGGAACTGAAGAGCGATCCGCGCTTCGCCACCGCCGCCGCGCGCACCGCGAACGCCGCCGCGTACTTCCGCGTGCGCGCCGAGGGCCTGCGCCGCAGGACGACCGAGGAGTGGCTCGCGATCTTCGCCGCGCTCGACGTGCCGGCCGCGCGCTACAACACGATCGACGACCTGCTGACCGACCCGCACCTCGCCGATGCCGGCTTCTTCGTCCCCGAGGAGCACCCGACCGAGGGCCGCCTCCGCCGCACCCGCGTGCCCAACCGCTTCTCGGGGGGGATGCGCGAGGACGCGCTGCCCGCGCCGCGCCTCGGCCAGCACACGCGCGAGGTGCTGGCCGAGCTCGGCTACGGCGCCGCGGAGATCGCCCGCATGATCGAGGCCGGCGCCGCGCTCGACCGCCCCCGCACCGAGACCGCCTGAGACCGACCCGGAGCCCCGCCCCATGACCCGACGCGCCCCGCTGCCCACCTGGCGCTCGCTGCTGTTCGTCCCCGCCACCGCCGAGCGCTTCGTCGCCAAGGCGCACACCCGCGGCGCCGACGCGATCATCCTCGACCTCGAGGACTCGATCCCGCCGGCGGAGAAGGAGGCGGCGCGCGCCGCCCTCGCCGCCGCCGCCCGCACCGTCGGCCAGGCGGGCGCGGACGTGGTGGTGCGCATCAACCGCCCCCTCGAGCTCGCCGTGCCCGACATCGCCGCGGCGGTGATGCCCGAGGTCGCGGCGCTTATGCTGCCCAAGGTCATGGGCCCCGAGCACGTCCGCCTGCTCTCGGAGGTGGTCGCGGCGCGCGAGGCCGCGCGCGGCCTTCCCCCCGGCCACACCCGCCTGATCGCGCTGGTCGAGACGCCGGCGGCGCTCGCCCATCTCAACGCCATCGCCGCCGCCGATCCGCGCCTGGTCGCGCTCGGCGCCGGCGGCGAGGACCTCGCGACCGAGCTCGAGAGCCAGCCGACGCCGGATGCGATGTACGTCTTCGCCATGCTCGCGATCGCCGCGGCGCGCGCCGCCGGCATCCTGCCGATGGGCGTGCTCGGCCCGTTCGCCGACTTCCGGGATCTCGAGGCCTACCGCGCCGGGCTGCGCCGCTCGCGCGCCCTCGGCTTCGCCTGCGCCGCCTGCATCCACCCCGCGCACGTGCCGATCATCAACGAGGAATACGGCCCGAAGCCCGAGGAGGTGGAGCGGGCGCGGCGCCTGGTCGCCGCCTTCGAGGAGGCCGTGGCGCGCGGCCAGGGCGCCGTCGCCTTCGAGGGCGCGATGATCGACCTCCCCATCGTCGAGCGCGCGCGCCGGCTGCTCGCGCGCGCCCGTCCCGGCTGAGCGCCGCCGCGGGCGCGCGCGAGCAGCCTAGCCTCCTCCGGGCCCAGACCGGCCCGCCGGGGCCTGCCCGCCGCGAG
>NZ_JAHZUY010000031.1 GCF_019458025.1 Caldovatus aquaticus
CAGAGGCTCGATGATCCGCCATTCCGCCTCACTCAGATCGAACCGCGACATGCCAAGCTCCCGTCCAGCAGGGAACTTGAATCAGATCCCAGCCCGTCGCGTCCAGCAGTTTGGGTTCAGGACCTAGCGCGCGCCCGGGATGGCGGCGGCCGGCGCGCGCCCGGCCCCGATCTTTACCCGCACGTCGCCCGTGCGGTGGATCACCGGGGTCGGCACGCGGATCGCGGGCAGCACGTGGCGCACCTCGGTCAGCGCGCTCATGCGGGCCAGCGCGACGGCGGCGCGCGGGCTGGCGCCGAGCCGCTCGAAGCGCGCCCACCAGGCGCGGCAGGCGGGATCGTCCAGCCGTCCCGGCGAGAAATAGCGCAGCGAGGCGCCGCTGCCCCACTCGGCGTCGAGACGGGCACGAAGGCCTCCAGCCGGTCGGGCGGCAGCACCGCCGGGTGGAAATGCGCGTAGGACCCGTAGAGGACCAGCGCGCGCACGCGCTCCGGCCAGGCGGCGGCGAACGGCATGGACATCGGCCCGCCCTCCGAGCCGCCGAGCAGCACCGCGCGCTCCACCCCGGCGGCGTCCGCCACCGCGCGCACGTCGTCCATGCGCGTCTCGAGCGACGGGAGGTCCGCGACCGGATCGGAAAGCCCGGTGCCGCGCTTGGCGAACCGGACGACGCGGGCGAAGCCGCCGAGGCGCGCGAGGAAGCGGGCGAGGCCCGGCTCCTCCCAGTGCAGCTCCAGGTTCGAGACGAAGCCGTGCACGAAGACGAGGTCGAGAGGCCCGGCGCCGTGCGTCTGCCAGGCGATGTGGGCGCCGTCGGAACTGCGCGCGTAGCGGGTCTCCGGCCGGGGCATGCGCGCTCGCCCCTCCTTCCGTTCGGCGCAAGCTTCCGCGCGCGGGCCGGGCGGCGCAAGTGCCGAGCGGCGCCGCCGGGGCCGCGCCGGTTCCCGGAGGACCCGAACGCCGCGGCGCCGGCCGTTGCGGCCTCCGCGGCGGAAGCCGGGTCTTCTCGCCCTTCCCCTGCGCGGAGCCTCGCGCGCCCGCCGCCGGCGACGTCGCCCTCCTCGGCCGGCTCCCAGGCCGCGGTTGCCGAAGCGGCGGAGCGGGAGGGCGCCCGGACCGAGACCGGCGAGGTCCGCGGCACCCCCTTCCGTTCCGCAGCGGGCCGGATGCCCGGCCAGGCCAAGTGGGGCGCCGCGCCGCGGCGGCCCGGAGGCGCCGGATCGTGCGCCCGGGCGCGGCTCCGCCCGCCGCTTGCCGGCACGGGCCGGGCCGCCCCATCTTGCCGGAATGGCCGCCCCCCTTCCCGCCGCGAGCGGCGACGACCCCTGCTTCGCCGAACTGATCGCCCGGCGTCCGCACCTCTCGCGCCATGCCCTCGACGGGCTGGTGATGGAGGAGGTGCCGCTCGCCCGCATCGCCGAGGCGGCGGGCACCCCGACCTGGGTCTATTCCGCCGGCGCACTGCGCCGCCGCCTCGGCCTGCTGCGCCGCGCGCTGGCGGAGGCGAACCTCGCCGCGACCGTCCATTTCGCGGTCAAGGCCAACCCCAACCTCGCCGTGCTGCGCGTCCTCGCCGACGCGGGCGCCGGCGCCGACGTGGTGAGCGAGGGCGAGCTGCGCGCCGCGCGCGCCGCCGGCATCCCCCCCTCCGCCATCGTCTTCTCCGGCGTCGGCAAGACGGAGCGCGAGATCCGCCTCGCCCTGGCCGAGGACATCCTGCAGATCAACGCCGAGAGCGCGGAGGAGGTCGAGGAGATCTCCGCCCTCGCCGCCGCGCTCGGCCGCACCGCGCGGGTCGCGCTCCGCGTCAACCCGGACGTGGACGCGCGCACCCACGCCAAGATCACCACCGGCCGGAGCGAGAACAAGTTCGGCGTCGCGATCAGCGACGCCGCCGCGCTCTACGCCCGCATGGCGGCGCTGCCCGGGATCGAGCCGGTCGGCATCGCGGTGCACATCGGCAGCCAGATCACCGCCGGCATGGCCCCCTACCGCGCGGCCTACGCCAGGGTCGCCGCCCTGGTGCGCGAGCTGCGCGCCGCCGGCCTGCCGGTCGCGCGGGTGGACTGCGGCGGCGGCCTCGGCATCCCCTACCGCGACGAGCCGGCGCCGCTGCCGGAGGCGCTGGCCGGGGCGATCCGCGGCGCCCTCGGCGATCTCGGCCTGCCCGTGATGCTCGAGCCCGGGCGCTGGATCGCCGGACCGGCCGGGGTGCTGCTCGCCTCCGTCGTGCGCGAGAAGCGCGGCGCCACGCACCGCTTCGTGGTGGTGGACGCCGGCATGAACGATCTCGTGCGCCCGGCGATGTACGAGGCCTGGCATGGTATACTGCCGGTCGCGCCGGAGGCGCTGGTGGCGCCGCTCTCCCCGGCCGGGGTTGTCGGTCCGGTCTGCGAGAGCGGCGACACCTTCGCCCGGGCTCGCGCGTTGCCGGCGTTGCGCCCCGGGGCGCTGGTGGCGTTCCTCGATGCGGGAGCCTACGGAGCGGCGATGAGCAGCACCTACAACGCGCGGCCGCTCGCGGCCGAGGTTCTGGTGGACGGCGCCCGCTTCGCCGTGGTGCGCGACCGCCAGGGCTACGACGCCCTGCTCGCCGGCCAGCGCCTGCCGCCCTGGCTCGGCCGGGAGCCGGGGTCGTGACCGCCCCCGCCTCCGCCACGCCGCCGGGCGCGCCGGACCTGCGTCGTCGGCTCGCCCGCCGCCGCCGGCTCGCCCTCGCGGCGCTGTGGTGGGAGGCGCTGTGGCCGGCCCTGTGGCCGCCGCTCGGTGTGCTCGGCCTCGGGCTGGTGGTGGCGCTCACCGGCTGGCTGTCGCTGCTGCCGGGGCCGTGGCATCTCGGCGCGCTGCTCCTGTTCCTCGGCGCGCTCGGCGGGGCCGCCTGGCGCGGCTTCCGCGGCTTCCGCGCCCCCGATGCCGCGCAGGCGGAGCGGCGGCTGGAGCGCCAGTCCGGCCTCCGCCACCGTCCGCTCGCCGCCCTCGCCGACCGCCCGGCAGGCGGGGCGGGCGATCCCGCCGCGCTCGCCCTGTGGCGGGCGCACCAGGCGCGCGCGGCCGCGGCGCTGCGCGGGCTCAGGGTCGGCCCGCCGCGTCCCGGCCTCGCCGCGCGCGATCCCCGCGCCCTGCGCGCGGCGCTGCTGCTCGCCCTGCTCGCCGCCGTCGCCATCGCCGGCGAGGAGGCGCCGGAGCGGCTGCGCCGCGCCGTCGCGCCGAGCCTCGCCGCCAAGGCCCCCCCGCCGCCGGCCTTGCGGTTGGAGGCCTGGATCACCCCGCCCGGCTACACCGGCGCCCCGCCGGTCTTCCTCGATCCCGCCGGCGGCGCGGCCACGGTGCCCGCGGGCAGCCGGCTGCAGGTCGCGCTCTCCGGCGGCCCGGCGGGCGGCGGCGTGCCGGAGCTGGTGCGCGACGCGGGCGCCGCGGAGCCGTTCCACGCCCTCGACGCCGGCCGCAGCAGCTTCGCGGCCGAGACGACGCTCGATTCGGGCGGCCGGATCGGCGTGCGGCGCGACGGGCGCCTGGTCGCCGCCTGGTCGCTCGCGGTGCAGGCCGATGCGCCGCCCCGCGCCGCCTTCCCCGAGCCGCCCGGGCGCGCCCGCCGCGGCCTCGGCCTGCGCATCCCCTGGCAGGCCGAGGACGACTGGGGCGTGGTCGCGCTGCGCGCCGAGCTGCGCCTCCGGGCCCGCCCCGAGGCGCCGCCGCACGTGATCGGGCTCGCCCTGCCCGGGGCCAGCGTGAAGGAGGCGCGCGGCGCCGTCGCGCCCGACCTCTCCGCCCATCCCTGGGCCGGGCTGGAGGTCGAGCTCCGCCTCGTCGCCCGCGACGGCGCCGGCCAGGAGGGGGCAAGCGAGACCGCGCGCGCCACCGTGCCGGAGCGCAGCTTCAACCACCCCGTCGCGCGCGAACTGATCGCGCTGCGCAAGGGGCTCTCGCTCGACCCCACCGCGCGCGGCCCGGCGCGCGACGGGCTCGACCGCATCACCGCCGCGCCGGAGCGGTTCGAGGACGACGCCGCCACCTTCCTCACCCTGCGCGCCGCCCGCCACCGCCTGGCGCGCGACACGCGGCCGGAGGCGGTGGACGAGGTGCAGGCCATCCTCTGGGAGGTGGCGCTCGCCCTCGAGGAAGGCCGCGCCGACCGCACCGCGCGCGCCCTGGCCCAGGCGCGCGAGGCGCTGCGCCAGGCGCTCGAGCAGGCCGAGCGCGAGCGCCGCGAGGCCGAGGAGCGCGCCCGGCGCGGCGAGCCCGAGACCGAGGAGCAGCGCCGCGCCGACCAGGAGCGCCGCGCCGAGCTCGACCGCCGCATCCAGGCGCTGCGCGAGGCGATCCGCCGCCACCTCGAGGCGCTGGCCGAGCGGCTGCAGCGCGAGAACGACGAGGCGCTGCCCTTCGACCCGCAGCAGCGCCTGATGGACCAGCGCGACATGGACCGCCGCACCGAGCGCATGCGCGACGCCGCGCGCGAGGGCCGCACCGAGGAGGTCGAGCGCGAGCTGGCGGAGCTCGAGGAGATGCTGCGCGCGCTCGAGGAGGGCCGCGTCTCCGGCCAGCAGGACCCGAACCGGCAGCGCCAGCGCCAGCGCGGCCGGCAGCAGATGGGCGTGGTGCAGGACCTGGTGCGGCGCGAGGCCGAGATGCTCGACCGCAGCGAGCGGCGCACCGAGGCCGAGGAGGAGCGCCGCGCCCAGGAGCGCCGCGCCAACCCCTTCTCCCCCCGCCTCTCCCCGCAGCCCTACGGCCGCCAGCAGCCGCAGCGGCCGTCCTCGCCCCAGGCGGAGGCCGAGCGCCAGGCGGAGCAGGCCGAGGCGCAGCGCGACGCCCGCATCCAGCGCGCGCTGCGCCGCGCCCTCGGCGAGCTGATGCAGCAATTCGGCGACCTCACCGGCGAGGTGCCGGAAAGCCTCGGCCGCGCCGACCAGGCGATGCGCGAGGCCGACGAGGCGCTGCGCGCCGGCCGCGACGCGCGCCCGCACCAGCAGCGCGCGATCCGCGAGCTGCAGGAAGGCGGCCGGCAGATGGCGCAGCAGATGCAGCGCCAGTTCGGCATGTCCCTGGAGGGCGACGAGGACGGCGAGGCGCAGGACATGGCCGGCGACAACCTGCCCGGCGGCGAGGGCCGGGACCAGGCGCGGCAGCAGGGGCCGGGCCGCGACCCGCTCGGCCGCCGCACCCGCGAGGGGCCGGGCGGCCTCGACGAGGGCTCCGACATCCGCGTCCCGGACGAGGCCGAGCTGCTGCGCGCCCGGCGCATCCAGGAGGAGCTGCGCCGCCGCGGCGCGCAGAAGGAGCGTCCCCCGACGGAGCTGGAATACATAGACCGCCTGCTGAAGCAGTTCTGAGCCGGGCCCGCGCGCAACCGCCGGCGCCGTCCCCGCTCGCCCCGGTTCGCGGCAGCGGCCCCGCCCGGTGCCGGCGGACCATCAGTCACGCTTCCCCCGCCGCGACCGCTAAGGCGGATCGCGGACGACCGGAAACGACCGGGAGCGTGAATCCGCGCGGCAGACGACAGGCCGGAGCCGTGGCCGCGCGCACCGCCGGGCGGGAACGGCTCCAGGCGCGACGGGGCCGGACCGGCCCGGCGACGCCGCGCCCCGCGGGGGCCGCGCCCTCGCCGCCCGGCACGACGCCGGGCCGCCGCGCCGCTACCCGCCGAGCCAGGAGAACAGGCGCCGCGCCGGCGGCCAGAGCGCGCCCACCTCGTCGCGCCACGCCCAGAGCGCCGCCGCCCCGCCCGCGACCAGCGCCAGCGAGGCCAGCCAGGCGGCGGCGAGCGCGAGCCGGGCACCGCCGCCGGCCGTCTGCGCTTCCTCGGGCGCGGCCGGCGACAGCTCGAGGCGCCAGGGCGGCCGGCTTGACGGCATCTCGCCGGCGACGGCGGCGCCTCCGGCCGCCGCCGACGGGATGCCGGCCGATCCGCCGGGCGCGGCTTGCCTCGGCTCGGGCGCGGGCGCGGCGGGGGCCGGCGCCTCGGTCTCCGTCGCGGAAGGGGTCCAGACCGCGTCGCAACGCGTGCAGCGCACCGGACGCCGCACCGCACCGGCGAGCAGATGGTCCGGCACGTCGTAGGAGGCCGCACAGTTCGGGCAGGTAAGTCGCATGCGAGAGGGGATCCGGGCCGGCCTGACGCTCCGTTGCAAGGTCGGCGCAAGCCGCGCGCGGCGCAATAGGGCGCGCGGGCGGAATCGCGCCCCGCCGGCCGCGAGGCTTGGCGTCCGCCGCCCCGGCGTGGCAGACCTTCGCTCCGCCATGCTGCGCTTCACCGGAGTCGGGCTGCGCTACGGCGCGCCCGCCAGGGGGTCCGGTCCGGGCTTCGCAGGCGGAGCGGCGCCCGAGACGCTGCGCGATCTCACCTTCACCCTGTCGGAGGGCAGCTTCACTTGGCTGCTCGGGCCCTCCGGCGCGGGCAAGACCTCCGTGCTGCGGCTGATGCAGTGCGTGCTGCGGCCGACGCGCGGCGAGGTGGAGGTGCTCGGCGTCGCGGTCTCGCGCGCGCGCCGCCGCGACCTCGCCCTGCTGCGCCGGCGCATCGGCGCGGTGCACCAGGATTTCCGCCTGCTGCCGCATCTCTCCGCCTTCGACAACGTCGCCCTGCCGCTGCGCCTTGCCGGACGCAGCGAGAGCGTCCTGCGCGCCGAGGTCGCCGAGCTGCTCGCCTGGGTCGGGCTGGCCGGCAAGCAGCACGCCCTGCCCGCGGAGCTCTCCGGCGGGGAGCAGCAGCGCGTCGCCATCGCGCGCGCCGTGATCGCCCGCCCGGCCCTGCTGGTCGCGGACGAGCCGACCGGCAATCTCGACGCGGCGCAGGCGCGCCGGCTGCTCGCCCTGCTGATCGAGCTGAACCGCATCGGCACGACAGTCGTCGTCGCCACCCACAACGAGGAGCTCCTCCTGCGCCATCCTGCCCCGGTGCTGCGGCTCGAGGCAGGGCGGCTGGTCGGGGCAGCCGGCGCGGAGCCCCGACCGGCGGAGGCACCGGGCGGGGAGCCCGGCCGGGACGCGCCGGCGCCGGCACCGGCCGGGGCACCGCCGGACGACGCCCGCGCCCCGGCCGCCCGGGTAAGCGGGTTCCGCCATGCGGGCGCCTGAGCCGGCACCGGGGCGGATCGGCGGCGATCGCGCGCGCCCTCCGCCGCGCGAGCGGCACCCGTCCGCCCCGGCGCCGACCGGGAGGGGCCATGCGCGACCCTGATCCGGTCACGGCGCCGGCGGCGCCTGCCGCACGCCGCGCCACGCCCTGGCGACGGCGGCGCGGCCCGCGCCGCAGCCGCGATCCGCTCGGCCTGCGGCGCGCCCTGGCGGACCGGCTGCTGCCCGGCCTGGTCGCCGCCATGGCGCTGCTCGCCACGCTCGCCGCCGCCGGCGGCGACGCCGCGGCCGGTCTCGCCGCGCGGTGGCAAGCGGGGGCGGCCGCCGCGGTGACGGTGCAGCTGCCGCCGGCCCGCGCCGACGCCGCCGAAACCGTGCGCGCCGCCCTCGCCGCCCTGCCCGACGTCGCCGCGGCACGGGTGGTGGATCCGGCGCGGCTCCAGGCCCTGCTGCGCCCCTGGCTCGGCGAGGCCGCCGCCGGGATGCAGACGGTCCTGCCCCTGCCCGTGCTGATCGAGCTGCACCTCACCCCCGAGGCCGCCGCCCGCCTGGCGCGGGCGCCCGCGGCCGAGGCCGCCGCCCTGGCCGAGCGCCTCGGCACGGCGGCGCCGGGCATCGAGGTCGAGGCGCACGGCCTGTGGGTCGCGCGCCTCGCCCGGCTGGCCGCGGCGGTGCGCGGCGTGGCGCTCGCCGTCCTGGCGCTCGTCGCCGGCGTCGCCGCGGCGGCGGTCGGGGTCGCGGTGCGCGCCGGGCTCGCGGCACGGCGGGACTCGGTGCTGGTGGTGCACGGGCTCGGTGCCGGCGACGGCTGGATCGCCGCGCAGTTCGCCCGCCGCGCGGCCCGGCTTGCGGCGGCCGGCGGGCTGCTCGGGGCCGCCGCCGCGGTGCCGGTGCTGATGCTGCTGCGCGGGCTCGGGGCGTCGCTGCTCGCCGCCGACGGGGACGGGGACGCGGCGGTGCCCGGGCTGGCGGCGGCGCCGGGCATGCTCGCCGTCGCCGATCTGCCGTGGCTCCCGCTTCTCGCGGTTCCTGCGCTCGCCTGGGCTATCGGCTGGACGACGGCCCAGATCACGGTCCGGCGATGGCTGCGGACGCTGCCGTGACGGCCGCGCCCGGCGACCCGGTGCCGCGCGATCCCTCGCACGCACCCGCCTCGCCCACGGAGGCGGCATCGCCCGCGGCCGCGCACGCCGCGCCGCCGGCCGCCGGGCTCCCCCTTCGCCCCGCTGCCGCCCGTCCCTGGCTGCGCCGCCTCGCCCTGCTTTTGCTCATGAGTCTGGGGGCCTTCGGCGGCGGCTTCGCCTGGTTCGTCAACCAGACGCTGCGCGCGCCCGAGCCCCCGCCGTTCCGCCAGACCGACGCCATCGCCGTGCTCACCGGCGGGCGGGAGCGGGTGGAGACGGGGCTGCGCCTGCTCGCCGCCGGCCACGCGCGGCGGATGGTCATCAGCGGCGTGCACCGCGATGCCCGGCTCGCCGACCTGGCGCGCGCCGCCGGCCTCGATCCCGCCCCCCTCGCCGGGCGGATCACGGTCGGTCGCGCGGCCGCCACCACCCGCGGCAATGCCGCCGAGATCGCCGCCTGGGTGCGGGCGCAGCCGGAGGGCACGGTCCGCTCGCTCCGCGTGGTGACCGCGGGCTATCACATGCCGCGCGCGCTGCTCGAGCTGCGCCGCGCCCTCCCCGGGGTGGAGCTGGTGCCGCATCCGGTCACGCCGCCCGCGCTGCGCGGCGTGAGCGCGGCGGCGCGGCTGCGCACCTGGTCGCTGCTGCTCGGCGAGTACGCCAAATTCCTGCTCGCCGGCGCCGGCCTGTCGCGCTTCGCGGTGGCGCGCGACGGCGGCGACGGCGCCGCGGCCGGCGAGGCGCGGCCGGGGCCGCGCGCCGGGGCGCCGCGGGAGGCGGGCGGGCGATGAGCGAAACCCTCGTCCTGCTGCGCTCGGCGCTCTTCAACCTGGCCTTCTTCGCCCTCACGGCGACGATGGCCCTGCTCGCGCTGCCGCTGCTCGCCGCGCCGCCGCGCTTCGCCGCGGGCGCCGTGCGGTGCTGGGCGCGCGGCGTGCTGTGGCTGCTGCGCACCGTTGTCGGCCTCCGCCTGCGCGTCACCGGGAGGGAGCACCTGCCGCGCGGCGGTCCGGCGATCATCGCCGCCAAGCACCAGTCGGCCTTCGACACCATCGTCTGGCTCGTGCTGCTCGAGCGGCCCGTCTACGTGCTGAAGCGCGAGCTGCTGCGGATTCCGTTCTGGGGCTGGATCGCCGCGCATTGCGGGCACGTCGCGGTGGATCGCGCCGCGGGCGGGGCGGCGCTGCGCCGCATGGTGCGCGAGGCGGCGGCGGCGCTCGGGCGCGGCGCGCAGGTGGTGATCTTTCCCGAAGGCACGCGCACGGCGCCGGGCGAGCGCGTGCCCTACCAGCCGGGGGTCGCCGCCCTCGCCGCGGCAGCCGGACCCGCGGTGCCGGTGCTGCCGGCGGCGACCGACAGCGGCCGGTTCTGGGGCCGCCGCGCCTTCCGCAAGCGGCCGGGCACGCTGACCGTCGCGATCCTTCCGCCCCTGCCGGGCGGCCTGCCGCGGGCGGAGCTGATGGCGCGGCTGGAGGCGGCGATCGAGGGCGAGGCGGCGCGGCTCCTCGCGCCGGCGACGCCGTCGCGCGAGGGCTGTGGATGAAGCGGTGGATGGTACGGCGTGACCGCTTCGCGTGATCAGGAAGCATTAACCGCCAAGTCACTTGCCGGAATGCGAATTTGCCGTGCTGCGCCTCTCCCCGCCGCCGGCGCGTCCGGGCCGCGTGCGCAGCCAAGTCACGGACGGATCGCGGTTTTTCCCCATCCGCCGCGGCGTGCGGCGTGCCGCCGCACCCCCTGCGCCCGGCTGTGCGATGCTGCGCCTGCGAATGCGCCCGGAGCCGGTCGCCCCGCCCCCGCGCCCTGTGGATGAGTGACGCGGCGGACTCAGCGGAGCGGGGCCGGAGGCGGCATCGCCTCCGCCAGATCCGCCCTCTCCGGCGCGCCGCAGGGGAGGCGGCGCGCTGCTGCCGGCCCGGCGCCCTGCGGCGCCTCGTCCGGCCAGACCAGCGCCGCGATCCGGTCGAGCCCGGCGTCGCGCACGCCGAGCGCCCGCAGATGTGCCACCGTGTTCAGCAGATACTCGCGGTTCGGCCCCATCTGCCCGTGGCCGCGCGCGATCGCCGCCGCCGCCTCCTCGGGCGCGAGGCGGCCGCAGTAGAGCCGGCACTGCCGGTTCGCCACATAGGCCACCGCGCGCACGGACCGCCCCGAATCGAGCAGCCGCACGGGGACCAGCCGACGGTGATAGACCGTCTCCGCCCCGTCCGGCAGTTCCCGGTTGTCGAGATAGGCGAGCACCTCCGGCGCCTCCGCGCCCGGCACCCGGAAGGCGAGGCCGCGGCAGGCGCCGCCGCGGTCGAGGCCGAGCACCAGGCCCGGAGCCTCCGGCGTGCCGCGGTAGCGGTGGCTCCACAGGCAGAACCGGCGATGGAAGCCGCGCAACAGGGCCGGATGCGTGGAGGCCGGGGTGAAGCCCGGCCGCCACATCAGCGACCCGTAGGCGAAGACGTAGAGATCGCCGTCGGGATCGAGCGGCAGGGTCTGGCGCGACGGCATCGCGGCGGGGAACGGGACGTGCTCGGCGGTGGTGATGCGGCGGCGGGCGGGCTTCGGCGAGGCGGGGCGGTGTTGCGCAGGGCGCGGCAGGTGCGGCTATACAGGCGCCCACGATGCCGGTGAAGCCGACGCGGCGCAGCGCTGCCAGACCCGGCTCGCGCGCCTCCCCGATCCCGCTGCTCGGCGTGCTCCTCGCCGGCCTGGCCGCGCTGCTGGCGGGCCACGCGCTGCTCTGGCGCTGGGCCGGCAACCGGGTGGAGGAGGGGTTCGCGGCCTGGGCCCAGGCCCGGCGCGCCGCCGGCTGGCAGGTGCAGCACGGCCCCCCCGAGCGCGGGGGATGGCCGCTCGCCGCCACGCTGCGCCTCCCGGCGTTCCGGCTCGCCGGCGGCGGCGCGACCCTCCCCGGCGGCATGGAATGGCAGGCCGAGGCGGTCGTGCTGCGGGTCGCCCTGCCGCGTTTCGACCGGCTGCTGGTGGAGGCGGGCGGCGCGCAGCGGCTGCGCCTCGGCGTGGTCGAGATCCCCTTCGCCGCCGACCGGCTGGAGGCCGCGTTGCCGCTCGAATCCGGCGTGCTGCCGCGCGAGGCCGACCTGCACGCCGAGCGGCTGCGGCTGCGCGCCGGCACCGCCGCCGGCGCCGTCGAGGTCGAGCGGGCCGCGGCGCGGGTCGAGACCAGCACCACCGCGATCGAAGGCGAGCCGGCCGTGCGGCTCACCCTCGCGGCCGAAGGAATCGCCGTGCCGCCCCCGCCGCCCGGGAGCGCCGCCCCGCCCGCCGGCACCCCCCTGCCGCGCCGTGCCGAGAGCCTGGCGGCGGAACTGGTGCTGACCGGCCCCGTCCCCGCCGGGCGGGAGCCGGCCGCGCGCGCCGAGGCCTGGCGCGAGGCGGGCGGCACGCTCGAGCTCCGCGGCCTGACGCTGCGCTGGGGGCCGGTCGAGGCGGCGGCGCAGGCGACGCTGACCCTCGACGAGGCGCTGCAGCCGATGGGCGCCGGGACGATCCGGCTCTCCGGCATCGGCCCGGCGATCGAGGCGCTGGCAGCCGGCGGCATGGTCACGCCGCGCGGCGCCCTCACCGCGCGGACGGTGCTCGGCCTGCTGGCGCGCACCCCGCCGGAGGGCGGACCGGCCCGGGTCGAGCTGCCGCTGACGCTCGAGGAGCGCACCCTGACGCTCGGCGGACGGCTGCAACTGCTGCGCTTCCCGCCGCTCGCCTGGGCGGAGGGAGGCGGCGCCGGCGGGGCACCGGCCGGCCCGGCGCGCCCGCCCTAGAGAGCCGGTAGCCGGTCGCGGACGGCCGGAAGCGCGAAGCGGCGCGACAGACGACGCGCGAGGGCTGGCGCGGCGGGGCGAAAGCGGCCCCAGGGCCCGGCCCGGGACGCGGCGGCGCCGCCGGCGGCCGGCCTCAGGCGCCGCCCGGGGCGAGCAGCCCGCCCGTCACCCCGAGCCCCATCGCCCGGCGGGCGAAGAAGCGCTTGAGGGGACCGATGCGGTCCACGGCGGCGATGCCGAGATCGCGCACCAGCCGGAGCGGGCCGATGTCGTTGCCGAACAGCCGCTCCAGCGCGTGGGTGGCGCCGAGCATCAGGAGCGAGTCCGGCCGCCGCATCGCCTGGTAGCGCGCGAGCAGCGCCGGCGCGCCGGGGTCGTGCCCGGCGCGCACCGCCGCGATGACCAGCTCCGCCAGGGCGGCGACGTCGCGGAAGCCGAGGTTGAGCCCCTGCCCCGCGATCGGGTGGATGCCGTGCGCCGCGTCGCCGACCAGGGCGAGGCGGGTATCCACGTAGCGCGCGGCGTGCAGCGCCGAGAGCGGATAGGACCAGCGCCGGCCGATCGGCCGTACCGCGCCGAGATGGTCGCCGAGCCGGCGGGCGATCTCCCGCCCATAGGCCGCGTCGTCCATGGCGAGGAAGCGTTCGGCCAGCGCCCGGCGCTCCGACCAGACGATCGCCGAGGCGTGGGGGAAGGCGGCGGTGCCGAAGGAGCCGGGACCGCTCAGCGGGAGCTGGGCGAAGGGCCCGCTGGGGAGGAACTGCTCCAGCGCCACATTGCGGTGCGGCTTCTCGTGCGCGATGGCGCCGACCAGGCCGATCTGGCCGTAGTCGTAGCGCGCCGCGGGGATGCGGGCCTGCCGGCGCAGCGGGCTGTCGCGCCCCTCGGCGCCGACCACCAGGCGGGCGGTGAGGCGCTCGCCGCCGGCGAGGCGGATGGTCGCCCCTTGCGCGTTGCGCTCGACCGTCGCCTCGGCAGGGGCGAAGACGCGGAGATTGGGCAGCAGCGGCAGGCGGGCGTTGAGGGCAACGCGGAGCGCGCGGGCCTCGATCATCCAGCCGAAGGCGGGGACGCCGAGCTCGGCGGCGGTGAAGTGCAGCGTCAGGCGCGAGGCCGGCTCGCCCGGGCGGCCGTCGGCGACGCGGATCTCCGCGATCGGACAGGGCGGCGTGGGCAGGCGCTCCCACACCCCGGCGGCATCGAGGACATGACGGGACGCAAGGGCGATGGCGTAGGCCCGGCCGTCGAAGGCGGGCAGTTCCATCGGCGGCAGGGGCTGACGGTCGATCACCGCGGTCGGGACGCCGGCGGCGGCGAGGGTCGCGGCGAGCGTGGCGCCGACGGGCCCGGCGCCGAGGATGCAGACCGCGAGATCGTCGGGAGGGCTGGTCATGGCGCGCATGATGCGCCGCAACGGGCGGCTTGTCGCGATCGGGTCCGCGGTGCGGGCGGAGGGGGCGAGTGCGGTGCCGCACGCGTCATGGGTCCTGCCGGGGATGCCGGCACCAGATGATCATGAACCGCGCATATGACCTGAACATGTGCAAATCACGCACGATGTTCGCGTCATAGGCATTCGCCGCCCCATCGGGCATCCACTTGCGGGCGAATCGCGCGCCTTGCCTTGCCGGGCGGCGCTCGCGCGCGACAGCCCCATTGGAACGGCGATTGCTCCCGGTCCCTCGCCACGCCGTTGCCTTCGCGAGGAGACCCCTTCATGACCATCCGCCCCTGCCGCCGCGACCGCCGCAGCTCCCGTCCGGCCAGGGCCCTGGCCCTGCTCGGCGCGGCCGTCCTGGCGACGGCCGCCGCCCCGCCGGCGGCGGCGCAGATCGCGCTCGGCGAGACCGGACTGACCCTTACCGCCACGCCGGCCCTCGTCACCGACTACGTCTTCCGCGGCATCAGCCAGACCCGCAGCCGCCCCGCCATCCAGGGCACGGCCGAGATCGCCCACGAGAGCGGGCTCTATCTCGGCGCCTTCGCCAGCAATGTCGCCTTCCAGGGCACCAATGCCCGGCAGGAGGTGGACGCCTTCGCCGGCTATCGCTTCGAGGCGCTCGGGATCGCCTGGGACCTCGGCGGCATCCTCTACAACTACCCGGGCTACGACCCTGGCCCCGGCCAGTTCCGCCTGGAGTATTTCGAGGCCGCGCTGCGTGCCAGCCGCGAGTTCGGCCCGGTCAAGCTGCTGGGCGCCTTCCACTGGTCGCCGAACTTCCAGGCGCAGTCGGGCAACGGATTCTACCTCGAGGGCGGCGTGGACGTGAGCCTGCCCCTCGAATTCACCGCCTCGGGCCGCCTCGCCTACCAGTGGATCGACCGCAACCCGCGCTTCGGCACGCCGGACTACCTCTGGTACTCGGTCGGCGTGTCGCGGCCCGTCCCCGGCGGCTTCACCCTCGCGCTCGGCTGGTACGACACGACCCTCTCGCGCGCCGACTGCTTCGGCGGCCAGAAGGTCTGCGCCGGCCGCGTCGTGTTCAGCGTCAGTCGCGCCTTCTGACCCTCCGCCCGCCCCGCGCCCCCTCCTGGCACGGCTCTTGGATGTCCCCGGCCGGGAGTGCGCGCGTCAGGGCGGCGCGCGCCGCAGGAGATGCGATCCCATGAAGCTGGTGATGGCGATCATCAAGCCCTTCAAGCTCGAGGAGGTGCGCGAGGCGCTCACCCCGCTCGGCGTGCAGGGGCTGACCGTGACCGAGGTGAAGGGCTTCGGCCGGCAGAAGGGCCAGACCGAGATCTACCGCGGCGCCGAATACCAGGTGAGCTTCCTGCCGAAGGTGAAGATCGAGGTTGCCGTGCCCGCCGAACTCGTCGAGCGCGTGGTCGAGGCGATCGCCGGCGCCGCGCGCACCGGCAAGATCGGCGACGGCAAGATCTTCGTCCTCGACCTCGAGCGCGCGCTGCGCATCCGCACCGGCGAGACCGACGTGGCGGCGCTGTAGCCCGGCGCCGCGCCTCTCCCCCGCAACCCACCATCGCAGACGCGAGACAGCATGGACACCCACGACATGAGCACCCTGCCCGCCCGCGCCGCGCCGGGCCTGCCGGCGCGGCTCCGCGCGCCCCTACCGGCGCTGCTTGCCGCGCTGGTCCCGGTCGCGCTGCTGCTCGCCGCGGTCGGCGCGCTGCCGCAGAGCGCGGCGGCGCAGGCCGCGCCGGCGGCGGAGGCCAGGATCGAGGCCGGCGACACCGCCTGGATGCTGACCAGCACCGCGCTGGTGCTGATGATGACGGTGCCCGGCCTCGCCCTGTTCTACGCCGGCATGGTGCGCAAGAAGAACATCCTCGCCACCATGATGCAGAGCTTCTCGATCTGCGCCCTGGTCTCGGTGCTGTGGATGGTGGCGGGCTACAGCCTCGCCTTCGGCAACGGCAACGCCTGGATCGGCGACCTCTCGCGGCTGCTGCTCGGCGGGCTGGAGGCGGGCTGGGACAAGCCCTTCACCCTCGGCGCCGGCACCGAGGGCGCGACCGCGACGACGGTGCCCGAGAGCGTCTTCCTGATGTTCCAGATGACCTTCGCCATCATCACCCCGGCGCTGATCACCGGCGCCTTCGCCGACCGCATGCGGTTCTCGGCGCTGCTAGTGTTCATGACGCTGTGGTCGCTGCTGGTCTACGCGCCGGTCGCGCACTGGGTGTGGCACCCGAACGGCTGGATCTTCGCCCTCGGCGCGCTCGACTTCGCCGGCGGCACGGTGGTGCACATCAACGCCGGGGTGGCGGGGCTGGTCTGCGCGCTCGTGCTCGGCCGGCGCATGGGCTACGGACACGACAACATGGCGCCGCACAACCTCGCCCTCGCCGTGATCGGCGCCGGGCTGCTGTGGGTCGGCTGGTTCGGCTTCAACGCCGGCTCGGCGGTCGCCGCCGGCGGGCGCGCCGGCATGGCGATGCTGGTGACCCAGGTGGCGGCGGCGACGGCGACCCTCGCCTGGGTGTTCGCAGAGTGGCTGGTCAAGGGCAAGCCCTCGGTGCTCGGCGCGATTTCCGGCGCGGTGGCGGGACTGGTGGCGATCACGCCGGCTTCCGGCTTCGTGCTCCCCGGCGCGGCGCTCGTGATCGGCGCGGCGGCCGGGGTGGCGGGGTTCTGGGGCGCGACGGTGCTGAAGGGCCGGCTCGGCTACGACGACAGCCTCGACGTGTTCGGCGTGCATGGCATCTGCGGCATCGTCGGCGCGCTGCTGACCGGCCTGTTCGCCCATGGCCCGCTCTCCGCCACCGGCGCGGCGCCGGAGGGCACCGCGGGCGGGCTCGCCACCCTCCTGGTGCAGGCCGGGGCGGTGGCGGCGGTGTTCGCCTTCAGCGCCGCCGCGACCTTCGTGCTGCTCAAGCTGACCGACGCCGTGGTCGGCCTGCGCGTGAGCGAGGAGGAGGAACGCGAGGGCCTGGACGTGGCGCTGCACGGGGAGCGCATCGCGTAGAGCCGATCGCGGACGGCCGGAGGCGGCCCTGGCGGTCCGCCTCCTTCCGGAGCCTTGCGCGGGCGCGGGGTCCAGGCCCCGCGCCCGCCGCGCCGGCGCCGCCCCGCTCCGGCGCGGCTATACCCGCCCTGCCACCTCGAGCCCGGTCAGGCCCGCCGCCAGCACCGCGCGCAGGTCGCGCTCGGCGAGCGCCACGCAGCCCTCGGTCGGCGCGTAGTCGGGACGGGCGAGGTGCAGGAAGATCGCGCTGCCGCGGCCGGGCTCCACCGGCGCGTCGTTCCAGCCGAGCACGCCCAGGATGTCGTACACCGCATCCGCGCGCCACAGCCGTTCGCACCGTGCCGGATGCGGCAGCCGCACCGGCCGGTTGTAGTCCGGATGCCGGGGGGCGTCGCACCAGCCGTCCTCCGGCGCGATCGGCTCGGCCGGCACGGCGCAGCGCGGCTTGGCGACGCGGTCGGCGCGCCACAGCACGCGGCGCAGCGGCAGCAGCGCCGCCGGCGTGGCGCCGTCGCCCTCGCGCTTCGCGCGCGGATCGCGCACGCCGCCGCGGCCGAGGGCGCAGCGGAACACGCCCACGCCCTCGAGCGCCAGCCGCCCGTCGGGAAAGACCCGCGCGACGGTCACGGGCGGCTCCCCCCTCACAGGTAGCGCAGCGCGACGAAGCCGAGCACCAGCGCCACCGCGGCGGAGGTGGTGACCAGCGTCAGCCGCCGCTCGATGAAGGCGCGCACCGCCGGGCCGAAGCGGCGGATCAGGAAGGCGAGCAGGAAGAAGCGCATGCCGCGGCTCGCCATGCTGGTCAGCAGGAACACGGCGAAGTCCATCTTCGCCGCGCCGGCGGCGATGGTGACGATCTTGTAGGGGATCGGCGTCAGGCCCTTGATCAGCACCACCGCCGCGCCCCAGCGCTGGAACCACTCCTCGAAGCGGTGCATCGCGTCGGCGTAGCCGTAGGCGGAGAGGATCGGCATCGCCACCGCCTCGAAGAGGAAGAAGCCGATCGCGTAGCCGAGCGCGCCGCCGAGCACCGACGCCACGGTGCAGATCCAGGCGAGCCGCCAGGCGCGGTCCGGACGGGCGAGGGCGAGCGGCACCAGCAGCGCGTCGGGCGGGATCGGGAAGACGCTGCTCTCGGCGAAGCTGACGCCGGCGAGCCAGGCGGAGGCGCGCGAGTGACCGGCCAGGGCGAGGGTCCGGGCGTAGAGGCGTTGCAGCATCGGGGCGTGGCTTCCAAGCGGGGCGTGGCGCGGCGCGGACGGATCAGATGCCCCGGCGCGCGTCCGGCGTCGAGACGGGCCGTGCCGGCGCGGGGCGGCGCGCCCCCGGCGGGGCGGGCGGACGCATGCCGGCGGCGCTCAGGCCAGGAGGTGGCCGAAGCGCCGCGCCTTGGTGGCGAGGTAGCGGTCGTTCACGCCGTTGGCCTCGAAGCGGAGCGCCTCGCGTCCCGCCACCTCGATGCCGCAGGCGGCGAGGCCGGCGAGCTTGTCCGGATTGTTGGTCATCAGCCGCACCCGCGCGATGCCGAGGGCGCGCAGCATGGTCGCGGCGACCAGGAAGTCGCGCTCGTCGGCGCCGTAGCCGAGCGCCCGGTTGGCGTCGAGCGTGTCGAGGCCCGCATCCTGCAGCCGGTAGGCGCGCAGCTTGTTCACGAGGCCGATGCCGCGCCCCTCCTGGGCGAGGTAGAGCAGCACGCCCGCCCCCTCCGCGGCCATGCGGCGGATCGCGCCGCGGAGCTGCGGGCCGCAGTCGCAGCGCAGCGAGCCGAGGAGGTCGCCCGTGAAGCACTCGGAGTGCACCCGCACCAGCGGCGCCTCGCCCTGCGCCGCCAGCTCCTCCGGCCGGCCGACCAGGATCGCGAGGTGCTCGACGCCGCCATCGGCGGCGCGGAAGGCGACGAGGCGCGCCTCCGGCGCGTCCTCGAGCGGCACCGCCGCCTCGGCGACACGGGCGAGGCTGGTCGCCGCCGTGGCCGGGTAGTCGAGCACCCAGGCGGCGGGCACCGCGAGCAGATCGAGCCGGTCCGCGCTCGCCTCGGCGGCCGGGGCGGCGAGCAGGGCGGGCAGCAGCCGCGCGAGCTTGGCCAAGGCGAGCGCCGCCCCGGCGAGCGGCGGAGCGCCGGGGGCGAGCTCGGGGGCGGCCAGGGCTCCTGCCGGCGCGCTGCCGGCGGATGCCGGCGCTCCCTGGGGCGGCAGCAACGCCTCGGCGGTCGGGTCGGCCAGGCCGCGCAGCGCCTCGGGCGACAGGAGGGCGGGCGGAAGGCGCAGCGCCACCACGCCGGCCGGCTCCCCGGCCGACGGCGCGGGGGGCGGCTCCCTCCCGCCTCCCCCCTGCGGCACCGGCCGATGCAGCGCGGCGGCGGCCCGCGCCGGGGCGAGCAGCAGCAGCGGCGGCGCGAGGGCGGCGGCGGCAAGCGCGCCGAGGCCGCGCGCGCCCGCCGTTTCCGCCGCCACGACGCAGAGGGGGCCTTCCGGCGCGCGCAGCAGCACAGGCGTGCCCCGGCGAAGCTCGCCCACCGCGCGATGCACCGCGCGCAACCGGCGGGCGATCCGTGCTCCCGGGTCTTCCTCCGCCTCGGGCGGCGCGGCCACGGCGCTGCCGCGCGGCCGGTCGGACCCGCAGCGTCCGCCGCCGGCGGCGCGGTGTTCGGAGGCGGCGTCGCCGCGGGAGGAGAGGCTCATGCGGTCGGGTTCCTGCAACGGGCGAGAGGGAGGGGGCAGCGCATTCCAGGGAGCGAATGTGGCACCGGTTTGGCCCGCCGCATCGGCCCGGAAGCCCGCGTTCACAATGTCGTGGCCGTCGCGCGGGGGGCGCGGTTCCCCGCCGGAGGCGTCGGAATGTTCGGAAACCGGAAGCGTGATCGGGCGCTTTGATGATCGTCCGGCGAGGGTTGCTCGCCGATCCGAGGGGGTGGCAACATGTTCCCCATGTCCGATGATGTGACCCTGCGATCTTCCCGCGAGGCGGCAACACAGCTTCGCGAGGAGGGCACCCAGGTGGGGGGTGGGATGCCCGGACCGCGCCCGATCCTGATCGTGGACGACGACGAGGCGCTGCGCGCGACGCTGGCGGAGCAGCTGGCGGTGGGGGGCGAGTTCGTGCCGGCGGAGGCGGCGACGCTGGCCGAGGCGGAGGCGCGGCTGACCGCCGAGGAGGCGCGCTTCGACCTGGTGCTGCTCGACATCGGCCTGCCCGACGGCGACGGGCGCGAGCTGTGCGCGCGGCTGCGCCGGCGCGGCCTGCGCATGCCGATCATCATGCTGACCGGCGCCGACGCCGAGGCCGACGTGGTCAAGGGCCTCGACGCCGGGGCCAACGACTACATCGCCAAGCCGTTCCGCCTCAACGAGCTGCTCGCCCGCATCCGCGCCCAGCTCCGGGTGTTCGACAACTCCGAGGACGCGGTCTTCACCATCGGTCCCTACACCTTCCGCCCGGCCGCCAAGCTGCTGCTCGAGCCGGCGCGCAACCGCAAGATCCGCCTGACCGAGAAGGAGGCGGCGATCCTCAAGTTCCTCTACCGCGCCGGCGGCCGCCCGGTCGCCCGCCAGGTCCTGCTCAACGAGGTCTGGGGCTACAACAGCGCCGTCACCACCCACACCCTCGAGACCCACATCTACCGCCTGCGCCAGAAGATCGAGCCCGACCCCGCCAACGCCCGCCTCCTCCTCACCGAGGGCGGCGGCTACCGCCTCGACCCCACCGCCGGGCGCGTCGCCGCGGCCTAGGGCCGGCAGGGCGAAGCGGCCGCGCGGCGCCGGACGGCGGAACCGGCCGCCGGCAGGGGGCGGACGGCGCCTCGGGGGGCGGGTCCGCGACCGTCGCGCGCGGCGCCGGCGCCCTTTCCCTCCCGCCCCGGCCTCTACAGCCCCAGCAGATCGAGCGTGCGCGCGACCACCGCCGCTTCGGTGAAGCGCGCGAGCGCGCGGGCGCGGCCGGCCGCGCCCATCCGGGCGCGCAGCGCCGGGTCGGCGGCGAGACGCGTGATCGCCTCGGCCAGCGGCGCGACCGCGCCCGGCGGGACGAGGAAGCCGGTCTCGCCCGGCACGACCTGCTCGCGCGGGCCGCGGATGTCGGTCGCGACCACCGGCAGGCCGGTCAGCATCGCCTCGATGACCGACATGGGCAGGCCCTCGAAATGGCTCGGCAGGGCGAAGACGTCGGCCGCGGCGAGCAGGCGCGCGACGTCGTGCCGGTAGCCGAGGCGCTTGAGGCGCGGCCCGAGCGCGGCGGCGGCGCGGGCGAAGTGCGGCTCGAGGTCCTCGCCGTGGTCGGTGGGCAGGCGCTCGCCGACCACCCAGAGCACGGCGTTGGGCGGCGCGCGCTCCATCGCCCGCAGCAGCTCGGGGTGGCCCTTGTGGCGCACCAGGCGCGAGACGACGACGACGACGCAATCCCCCTCGCGCGCGCCGAGTTCCGCGCGCAGCGCCGCGCGCGCCGCCGGGTCGGGGCGGAAGACCGCAGGATCGCGGCCGTTGCCCACCGCGACCGCGCGCGGATGGATGCCGAGGCGGCGGGCATCCGCCGCTTCCTCCGCCGAGACGGTGAGGAAGACGTCGGTGATCCGCCCGCCGAGGCGCTCGAGCCGCAGCGACAGCGCCCGGCGCCACCAGGGGCCGGGCTGGTTGAACAGGAAGCCATGGCAGGTGTAGGCGATGCGCGGCACACCGGCCGCCCGCGCCGCGGCGCGGGCGAGCAGGCCCGAGATCGGCATGTGCGCGTGCACGAGGTCGAAGCGCTCGGCACGGAAGAGGGCGAGGAGCGCGGCGAAGGCGCGCGCCTGGGCGAGCGGGTTCAGGCTGCGCGCCATCGGCACCGGCAGGATCCGGAAACCCTCCGCGCGCGGCAGGTCGAGCAGCGGACCGTCCGCGCAGATCCCGACCACCTCGTGCCCGCGCGCACGCGCCCCGCGCATCAGCGGCAGCAGGAAGTGCCGCAGCGAGAAGTCCACATTGGTGACCTGGGCGATCTTCACGCGACGCGGACCGGCCGGGCTACCGCTCGCCCGCCCCTCCCCCGCCGCCCCCCGGCGCCGGCAGGCTGACGCGCGAGATCGCCCACTGCACCGCGCCCGTCCCGGCCTCGGCGTGGACCACCACCTGGGTCGTCCGCCGCGGCTCGCCGGCGAGATAGACGCTCTCCTCGAGCGCGACGCGGCCGCCCTTGGCGCGCAGCCGCCAGCCGGCGCCGCTCGGCAGGCGCAGCAGCACCGCGCTCGCGTCCTGCTGGAGGCTGGCCGCCACGCCCGGGTGCAAGTGGAAGCGCAGCGCGAAGGCCGGCGGGTCGGCCGCCTCCACCACGTCCTCGCCGCGCAGGTCGTCGCCGGACTCGCTGAGGTAGAGGCGGCGGCGGTGGATCGCGGCGAAGGGGCGGCGCCAGCCGTCGTGGCTCGCCTCCAGCCACTGCGCGCCGTTCGCCTCCTGCCGGTCGGCCTCGACCCGCTCGGGACGGCGGCCGAGGCCCTCCTCGCGCAGCTCGGCGCTGTTGGTGTCGGCGAGCACGAGGGTGGAATGGGCGGCGGTGGCGCGCAGGGCGTCGCGCCAGGCCTGCTCGGCGCAGGGCGCGGCGCCGCAATTGACGATCAGCCGGTCGCGCCCGACCGACATCTCGAAGGAGAGCGTGCCGGCATGGGCGAGGCGGTCGGCCCCGCGCGGCAGGCCGTCCGGCCCGGGCCCGCCGGCGCGGCCCGGCGGCGGCGTGCCGCAGTCCACGATCACCGCCGTCCGCCCGGCCTGGAGGCGGTGGAAGCCGGTGTCCGGCAGCGCCGCGGGCGCCCGCCCGCGCGCCTGGCCCTGGGTGAGCACCACGTCGAGCAGCGCCGAGCCTTCCTCGCGCGTGCCGTTGAACAGCGCGAGGCCGCCGTCGCCGTGCCGGAACAGCCGCAGCGCCGGCGCCGCCCGGTCCAGCGCCAGGCCGAGATGGACGGGCGCCTCCACCCCCGCCCCGTGCAGCAGGTTGCGGATCTCGATCAGGTCCTGCAGCGCGAGCAGCTGCTGGCCCGGCGAGCGCTCGACATGGCCGCCGTCGAGATGGAACTGCCGCTCCAGCTCGGCCGGCAGGAAGCGGAGGCAGCGGGCGAGCCAGGCCTCCTCCTCCAGCGCGACGGCGGCGGCCATCGCCCCCTTGAGCGCGACCAGCGCCCCGCGGTGCGCCGCCTCGTCCGGCAGCGCCGCGACCACGTCGCGCGCGTCCTGGGCCATGCGGAGCATGAGCTGGCGGCGGAAGGAGTCCTCCGCGGTCGCGGCGAGGAAGTCCCAGTGGCCGAGCCAGGCCGAGATCCGCGCCCCGGCGACCTCGGGCGCCGCGGCCAGGCGCTCGCGCGCGCCGCGGGCGAGCCAGTCCGCGGTCAGCGCCCGGGCGCGCAGGCGGGCCGTGTCGGTGCCGAGGGCGCGCAGGTCGCGCAGCCAGGCGAAGCCGTGCGCCGCGGCGCGCCAGAGCGGCGGGCCGCCGCGCTCGTCCCAGACCGCGCCGCCGGCGCCACCGTCCTCGGCAGCCGGGACGAGGCGGCGCGCGGTGCCGGCGACCTCGAACTCGCCGCGCAGCAGGCGGGCGCCGCGCGTGGCGTCGCCGGGCCAGAGGTCGCGGAAGGCGCGCGCCGGCGCCTCCGGGGCGCGCACCGGCCGAAGCTGGGCGAGGCGGCGGCGGGCGGAACGGAACAGGCCGTCCATCAGGATGCCTCCCGCGCGCGGGGCGGCGCGCTCTCGCCGCCCCGCAGCGCCGCGATCGCGGCGGCGTAGTCGGGGGCGCCGAACACCGCCGTGCCGGCGACGAGCACGTCGGCCCCGGCGGCGATGCAGCGCGGCGCGGTGGCCGGCGTGATGCCGCCGTCCACCTGCAGCGCGATCGCGCGCCCCGTCGCGTCGATCATGCGGCGCAGGGTGGCGATCTTCGGCAGTTGGCTCTCGAGGAAGGACTGGCCGCCGAAGCCCGGGTTCACCGTCATCACCAGGATCAGGTCGGCGAGATCGAGGACATGTTCCACCGCCTGCACGGGCGTCGCCGGGTTGAGGACCACCCCGGCCCGCTTGCCGAGCCCGCGGATGGTCTGGAGGGTGCGATGGAGGTGCGGCCCCGCCTCGGGATGCACCGAGATCAGGTCGGCCCCGGCCTCGGCGAAGGCGGCGAGGTAGGGATCGGCCGGGGCGATCATCAGATGCACGTCGAAGGGGATGGCGGCGAGCGGCCGCAGCGCCCGCACCACCGCCGGACCGAAGCTGAGGTTCGGGACGAAATGCCCGTCCATGACGTCGAGGTGCAGCCAGTCCGCCCCGGCGGCGGCGATGGCGCGCACCTCCTCGCCCAGGCGGGCGAAGTCGGCGGCGAGGAGCGAGGGGGCGATGCGGACGGCAGAGCGGGCCACGTCATGGTTCTGCCGCAATGCCCCCGTCCGGACAACCGTGCCCCGGGTCCCGTTCCTCGTTTCGTGCCCGCGACGGACGGCGCCGGCCCGGCCCGGCCGCGCCGCGGGCGCTGCGCCGGCCCGGCGCTCAGATCGGCAGCGCGGTGGTCGCCTTCACCCGCTCCATCGCGAAGCGCGAGGTGACCTTGCGCAGCGACGGCACCTCCGCCGTCAGCCGGCGGTAGAAGGCGTCGAAGGCAGCCATGTCGGGCACTACGACGCGCAGCAGGTAGTCCACGTCGCCGCCCAGGCGCCAGCACTCGACGACCTCGGGCATCCGCTCCACCGCCTCGGCGAAGCGGGCGATCCAGGCGGCGGAGTGGTCGCCGGTCTCGAGCGCGACGAAGACCGAGATCGGCAGGCCGACGCGGGCGGGGTCCACCAGCGCGACGCGGCCGGTGATGATGCCGGCCTGCTCCATGCGGCGGATGCGCTTCCAGCACGGGGTCGGGGTCAGCCCGACCTCGGCCGCGATCTCGGCGAGCGAGCGGGAGGCGTCCTGCTGGAGCAGGCGCAGGATGACGCGGTCGGTGTGGTCGAGAGCGGTCGGTGCAGCCAAGGGGGAATTCCTCCGCTTTTTGCGGGTCTTGATAGCGTGATAATCTCCAGCCGGCTAGATTGGAGGCGAGAAGGGGAAAGATTTGGCGTGTCGTTCCGTCCGGCCCGCCGCGCCGGGGGGTGCGCTGCCGCCCGGCGGCATGGGCCGCGCCAGCCGCCGGCCAGCAATGCGGCGCGCAACGTTGCCGGCTCCGGGGGCCGCCCCCTAGGCTCGCGCCGATCGTCCCGCGCCGCGGGCGGGCGATCGGCAACCGCGAGAGCGAGGAGCGCAGGCCGACCGTGTCCCGCCAAGCCGGCGCCGTGCTGCCGCGGCGAGCGCCTCGGGAAGGAGGCGACGTCGAATCCTTCCATGCCTGGCTCCGCCTCGCCGCCGCCATGGCGCTCGGCGCCATCGGCGGCGTCGGGATGTGGTCCATGGTCGTCGTGCTGCCGGCCGTGCAGGCGGAGTTCGGCGTGGCACGGGCCGGCGCCGCGCTGCCCTACACGCTGGTCGCGCTCGGGCTGGTGGTCGGCGGCGTCCTGATGGGGCGGCTCGCCGACCGGTTCGGCATCCGGGTGCCGGTGGTCCTCGGCACGCTGTCGCTCGGCCTCGGCTACATCGCCGTCTCGCTCGCCGGGAGCCTGACGAGCTTCGCCGTGGCCTACGGCGTGCTGATCGGGCTGCTCGGCACCTCGGCCATGTTCGGGCCGCTGATCGCCGATGTCTCGCACTGGTTCGACCGGCGGCGCGGCCTGGCGGTCGCGCTCTGCGCCAGCGGGAACTACCTGGCCGGGGCGATCTGGCCGCCGGTGCTGCAGCACTTCGTCGCCACCGCGGGGTGGCGCCCGACGCATCTCGGCGTCGGGCTGTTCTGTCTCGCGACCATGCTGCCGCTCGCCCTGATCGCGCTGCGCCGCCCGGTGCCGGCGCCCGCGGCGCGGGGCGAGGCGGCGCGGGAGCCGCCGCCCGCCGGGCGGAGGGGGGAGGCGCCGGCGGAGATCCGCCCCGACACGCTGCAAGGGCTGCTGATGCTGGCGGGGGTGTCGTGCTGCGTGGCGATGTCCATGCCGCAGGTGCACATCGTCGCCTATTGCGTGGACCTCGGCTACGGCGCGGCGCGGGGGGCGGAGATGCTGGCGCTGATGCTGGCCTTCGGCGTGGTCAGCCGGCTCGCCTCCGGCTGGATCATGGACCGCATCGGCGGGGCGGCGACGCTGCTGCTCGGCGCGACGCTGCAGGCGGCGGCGCTGGCGCTGTTCCTGCCCTTCGACGGGCTGGTCTCGCTCTACGTGATCTCCGCCCTGTTCGGGCTCTTCCAGGGCGGCATCGTCCCGAGCTACGCGATGATCGCGCGCACCCTGTTCCCCGCGCGCGAGGCGGGAACGCGGATCGGGCTGGTGATGGCGGCGACGCTTGCCGGGATGGCGCTCGGCGGCTGGCTGTCGGGCGCGATCTTCGACGCCACCGGATCCTACGCGGCGGCGATCGTCAACGGGCTGCTGTGGAACCTGGTGACGATCGCGATCGCGGCCTGGCTGGTCGTGCGCCGGCTGGGCCGGCGCCCGGCCTTCGCCTGAGCCGGGCGGCGGCGCGGCGGGGCGCGCGCCGGGGCCGGTCCCCGCTCCCGGCCGCCGCGGCCGACCGCGACCGGCGCTAGTTCAGGAGCTCCGGCGAGATCAGGCGCGGCAGGAACAGCACCAGCTCGGGCCAGACGATCACCAGCGCCAGCACGCCGAGCATCGGCAGCAGCATGATGACCGTGTCCTTCAGGGCGTCGCCGACGCGCATCCCGGCGACGTGGCAGGCGATCATCAGGCACAGGCCGTAGGGCGGCGTGACCAGGCCGAAGGCCAGGCTGACGATGCCGATCATGGCGAAGTGGATCGGGTCGAGCCCGGCCGACTGCGCGATCGGCTGGAGGATCGCGCCGACGATGATGATCGCGGGGATCGCATCGAGGAAGCAGCCGACGACGAGGAAGACGAAGGCGATGAAGAAGCCGGTGCCGACCGGCCCCATGCCCCAGGACTGCACGCCGGAGAGCAGCGCCTCCGGGATCCGGTAATAGGCGAGCAGCCAGCCGAAGGCGGAGGCGGTGCCGACGCAGAACAGCGCCACCGCGGAGAGCCGCCCGGTCTCGCCGAGCGCCTGCCAGAGGCCCTTGAGGTCCATCTCGCGATAGACCAGGAGCGAGAGCACGCCGGCGTAGAGCACCGCGATGCAGGCCGATTCGGTCGCGGTGAACCAGCCGAAGATCTTGCCGCCGATGATGATGAAGGGCGTGAACAGCGCGGGCAGCGAGACCAGGATGCCCTGGAACAGCTCGCCCCAGCCGGCGCGGGGATAGGTCGGGTAGCCGCGCGCCTTGGCGTAGGCGTGCACGGTCGCCATCTGCACCAGGCCGATCAGCAGCCCGGGCACGATCCCGGCGAGGAACAGCCCGCCGATCGAGACCGTCAGCACGCCGCCCCAGACGATCATCAGGATCGAGGGCGGGATGATCACCGCGAGCACCGCCGAGACCGCCGTGATCGCGACCGAGAAGCTGTCGTCGTAGCCCTCGCGGCGCTGCGCCTCGATGAAGATCTTGGACTGCGAGGCCGCATCCGCCGTGGAGCTGCCGGAGATGCCGGCGAAGAAGATCGAGAGCACCACGTTGATCTGCGCCAGCCCGCCGGGGAAGTGCCCGACCATGGCGCGCGAGAGGCGCACCAGCCGCTCCGTGATGCCGCCGATGTTCATCAGGTTCGCGGTCAGCAGGAAGAACGGCACCGCGAGCAGGATGAAGGAGTTGTACGCGTTGAAGGTCTCCTGCACGATGTCGGTCGGCGCGAGGCGCGGCTCGATCAGCATGATCGGCAGGCAGGCGAGGCCGAGCGCGAAGGCCACGGGGACGCGCAGCGCGAGCAGCAGGAAGAACAGGCCGAACAGGATCGCCGCGGCCGCACCGGGCGAGAGGACGGAGGCGCCGGTCATGCCGCCGAGACCTCGTGGTGCTCGAGCGGCCGCGGCTCGCCAGTGCGCAGCGTGTGCAGGGCGTCCGCCATGCGCTCGCCCTGGAACAGCAGCCAGGTGAGGCCGGTGATCGGCCAGGCGACGTGGATCAGCCAGAGCGGCAACTCGGCGAGCTCGCTGATGCGGTGGAAGGCGAAGGCGGTGAACTCCCAGCCCCACCAGAGGAAGACCACGGCGAGCGCGAGGACGCCGAGGCCGGAGAGGAGCTCGAGCAGCGCCGCCGGACGCGGCGGGAGCGGGGGCCAGAGGTCCACGGTGAAGTGCGATCCCTCGCGCACCGCGACCATCGCCCCGATCATGATCATCCAGACGAGGAGGAAGCGCGCCATCTCCTCGGTCCAGATGTAGTGGGGGATGAGGTGGGTGTAGCGGCTGAAGATCTGCAGGCTGACGGGCAGCACCAGGATCGCGACGCTGATCGCGAGCAGGGCGGAGAGCAGGCGGCTCCAGGCCGCCGCCGCGCGGCGGAGCAGGCCGCGCCGCGCGGCGGGTTGCGACGTCATGGGGAAGGCTCCTGAAAGGCACGGCCGGCGGCGCGGGGCGGGGGCGGCCCCCCCCCGGCCCGGGCCCACGGGGCCCGGGGGTGGCTGGTTGTAGATCGCCTCGGCGCCGATCTCGCGCGCATAGGCCGCCATTACCGGCTCCACGGCGCGCTTCATCTCGGCCCGGTCGGTGAACTCGATGCGCCGCAGCTTCCCCGCGCGCTCGAGCGCGACCAGCTTCTGCTCGTCCTCGCTCGATTCGATCTGCCGGCCGTAGGCGCCCGCCTCGCGTCCGGCGCGGAGGATCGCGGCCTGCAGATCAGCGGGCAGCCGGTCGAAGCTGCGCTTCGAGAAGCAGAGCGGGCGGATGGTGATGGCGTGCTGCGTCATCGCGAGGTTGGGCGCCACCTCGTAGAAGCGCATCTGCTCGACGCCGGCGGCCTCGTTCTCGCCGGCCTCGATGACGTTGTTCTGGATCGCGTTGTAGACCTCGTTGTAGGCGATGACGGTCGGCGACATGCCCGCGGCCTGGAAGGTGCGCGACCAGATCGGCGCGCCCTGGACGCGGATCTTGAGGCCGCGGATCTCGGCCATGTTGGAGACGCGCTTGTTGGCGAAGATGTTGCGCACGCCGCCGCCGGCGTAGCCGATCAGCATCACGTTGGCGCGGCGCTCGATCTCCTCCGCGACCGGCTTGAGCAGGTCGCGGTCCAGGACCTGGTTCCAGTGGGCGAGGTCGCGGAACAGGAAGGGCGCGTCGATGAAGGGCGCGGCGCGGGAGAAGGTGGACATGTGCGCGGGGGAGACGATGGCGTAGTCCACCGCGCCGCGGCCCTCGGCCATGCGCTCGAAGTACTGCTTCTCGAGCCCGAGGCTGGAGTTCTTGTGCAGGACGAAGTTGACCGGCTTGCCGTAGTACTGCTTCACCAGCTCCTCGAAGCGCACCATGGCGCGGGTGAAGGCGTGCTCGTCGTTGAACTGGCTGGCGCCGTTCAGGGTGATGGCCTGCTGCGCGCGCAGAACCGCGGGGGCGGAGAGGATGGCAGCGCCGGCGGCGATGCCGCCAAGCAGGTCGCGTCGGTTCATCGGGACGTTCCTCCCATCGGGTCCGTCGGGTGGCGCCGGCTGTCTCCGCCGGCTGGCAGGCGGACTATAGAAGGCGCCGGCGCCGAGCGGTATCCCGGGGCCGGCGCTGGACGGGGGCGGCGCGCCGTGGTGGGCTCCGGCCCCGGTGCGGCCGGGGGCGGCGCCGGCAGGAAGCGGAGGGCGGCAGGATGAACCGGATCGATCTCGCCGGCCGGGTGGCGGTGGTGACGGGCGGGGCGCGGGGGATCGGCTACGCCGTGGCGGAGCGGGCGCTCGCCTCGGGTGCCGCGGTCGCGCTGTGGGACGCCGATTCGGCGCGCCTCGAGGAGGCACGCGTGGCGCTCGCCCCGGCCGGGCGCGTGAGCGCGCATGCGGTCGAGCTGACCGACGAGGCGGCGGTGGCGGCGGCGGCCCGCGCCACCCTCGCCGCCCATGGCGGGCGGATAGACATCCTGGTGAACAACGCCGGCATCACCGGCGGCAACGCGCCGACCTGGGAGATCGCGCCGGCCGAGTGGCGGCGTGTGGTCGAGGTCAACCTGGTCGCGCCCTACCTGGTCAGCCGCGCCGTCGTGCCGGAGATGATCCGCGCCGGCTACGGGCGCGTGGTGAACATCGCCTCGGTCGCGGGCAAGGAGGGGAACCCGAACGCCTCGCACTACAGCGCCTCCAAGGCCGGGCTGATCGGGCTGACCAAGTCCCTGGCCAAGGAGCTGGTGGGCACGGGCGTGCTGGTGAACTGCATCACGCCGGCCGCGGCGCAGACCGACATCTTCCGGCAGATGAGCGAGGTGCAGATCGCCTACATGCTCTCGAAGATCCCGATGGGCCGCTTCGTGCGGGTCGAGGAGATCGCGGCGCTGGTCTGCTGGCTCGCCTCCGAGGAGTGTTCCTTCTCCACGGGCGCGGTGTTCGACATCACCGGCGGCCGCGCGACCTACTGACCGCGCGGCGGGACGCGGCCCTCAGAACATCCCCGGCCGCGCCGAGGCGTGGTGCTCCTTGAGCACCGCCTCGGTCTTCGGGTCGATCTCCTTCAGCATCACGTCGTAGCCCCAGAGGTCGGCGAGGTGCTGCAGCACCAGGCGCGCGTCCTCGGCGTCCAGAAGCTGCCGGTCGGGCGCGCGGTGGTGCAGGATCAGCCTGCGATCCCCGGCGAGATCCACGTCCACCACCTGGATGTCGGGGTCCTGGTGGCCGATGTCGTACTGGCGCGACAGCGCGCGGCGCAGGCGGCGGAAGCCGCGCTCGTCGTGGATCGCGACGACCTGGAGGTGGTCCTCCTCCGGGTCGTCCAGCAGGTGGAACAGGCGCAGCCGGCGCATCAGGGCCGGGCTGAGGAATTGCGCGACGAAGCTCTCGTCGCGGTAGTTCGCCCAGGCGTCGCGCAGCACGCCGAGCGCGTCGCCGCAACCCGCGAAGTCCGGGAACCACTCGCGGTCCTCCGCGGTCGGGTCGGTGGCGATGCGGGCGATGTCCTCCATCATCGCGAAGCCGAGGGCGTAGGGATTGATGCCGGAGTAGCGCGGATCGTCGAATTCCGGCTGGAAGACGACGTTGGTGTGGGAGTGGAGAAACTCCAGGAAGTGGCCGTCCGAGATGCGTCCGCGCTCGTGCAGGCGCTGCATCACCTGGTAGTGGACCCAGCTGGCGCAGCCCTCGTTCATCAGCTTCGTCTGCGCCTGGGGGTAGAAGTACTGGGCGACGTGGCGGACGATGCGCAGGATCTCGCGCTGCCAGGGCTGGAGGCGGGGCGCGGTCTTCTCGAGGAAGTAGAGGATGTTCTCCTGCGGCAGCTCGAGCAGGGCGCGCCGCCGCTCCTCGTCGAGCGCGGGGGCCGTGGCCCCGCCGCCCTTGCCCGGCACGGTGCGCCAGAGGTCGTTGAACACCCGTTCCTCGTGCTCGCGCCGCTCGCGCTCGCGCCGCTCCTCGGAGCGGAGGTCGGGGCGCTTGCGGCGCGGGTAGCGATGCACGCCGTGGCTCATCAGCGCATGCGCGGCGTCGAGCACCCGCTCGACCGCAGCGTGGCCGTAGCGGTCCTCGCACTTCGCGACGTAGCTCTTGGCGAAGTCGAGATAGGGCAGGATGCCCTCGGCGTCGGTCCACTGGCGGAACAGGTAGTTGTTCTTGAAGAAGTGGTTGTGGCCGAACGCGGCGTGGGCGATCACCAGCGCCTGCATCGTCGCCGTGTTCTCCTCCATGATGTAGGAGATGCAAGGCGAGGAGTTGATGACGATCTCGTAGGCGAGGCCCTGGAAGCCCTTGCGGTAGAGGCCCTCGTGCCGGGCGAAGCGCTTGCCGAAGGACCAGTGCCGGTAGAGCAGCGGCATGCCGTTCGAGGCGTAGGCGTCGAGCATCTGCTCGGCGCTGATCACCTCGATCTGGTTGGGGTAGATGTCGAGGCCGAGTTCGCCGAGGGCGATCTCCTCGACCGCGTCATAGACCCGCCGGATGGTGGCGAAGTCCCAGTCGGCGCCCTGGTAGAGCAGGCGGCCGGGCCCGCCGTCGGCGCTCATGGCGTGGCCTGTGCCTCCTTCGCCGCGTCCTTGCGGAACAGGTCGCGGAACACGGGGTAGATCTCGCGCCGGTGGCGGACCTTGCGCATCGCGAGCGGATGGCCCTCCCTGCGCAGCAGGCTGTAGGTGCGCCAGAGGTCGCTCTCGCGCGGGATGAAGCCGACCGGGTGGAGGCCGTCTTCGCGCCCGACCTCGAGATAGGCGTAGTACTGGCAGATCGGGAGGATCTGGTCGGCGAGCAGCCGCGCCGTGCGCTCGTTGTCGGAGGTGGTGTTGTCGCCGTCCGAGGCCTGCGCGGCGTAGATGTTCCAGTCGGACGGCCGGTACCGCGCCGCCACGATCTTCAGCATCTCCTCGAGCGCCGTCGATACGACCGTGCCGCCCGTCTCCGGGCTGCGGAAGAAGGTCTCCTCGTCCACCTCCTTCGCCTCGTGGGTGTGGCGGATGAAGACGATGTCCACGTGGCGGTAGCGGCGCGTCAGGAAGATGTAGAGCAGCAGGTAGAACCGCTTCGCCAGGTCCTTCATGTGCTCGGTCATCGAGCCCGAGACGTCCATCAGGCAGAACATCACCGCCTGGGCGATCGGTCGCGGCTCCGGCTGGAACTGGCGGTAGCGGACGTCGATCGGGTCGATGTAGGGGATGCGCTGGCTGCGGCGCAGCGCGACGTCGAGCAGCCGGCGCGCGGTCTCCAGCCGCTCGGGGTCGCCCGCGGCCTCGGCTTCGTCGCGCTCGGCCTGGAGGCGGAGGATCTCCTCGGGCTTCGGGCGGCGCAGCGCGATCCGGCGCGAGAGGCTGTTGCGCAGGGTCCGCACCAGGGCGAGGTTCGCCGGCGAGCCGGAGATCGAGTAGCCGGCGCGCCGCCAGGACTTCACCTCTCCGTCCACGAAGCGGCGCTTGGCGAGGTCGGGCAGCTCGAGGTCCTCGAGGAACAGGTCGAGGAACTCCTCCTGCGTCAGGGCGAAGCGGAAGGCGTCCTCGCCGTCGCCGTCGGGGCTGCCCTCGCGGCCGCCGCCGGCGCCGCCGGAGGGCGGCCGGGGGATGGTCTGGCCCTCGATGTACTCCTTGTTGCCGGGCAGGACGTGCTCGCGCCGCCCGCCCGGGGCGCGGTGGAAGGTCGGCTCGCGCACGCCGGAACCCGGGATCGTGATGGTGGCGCCCTGCTCGGTGTCCCTGACGCTCCGGCTGCCCGCGCTCTCGCGCACCGCCTCGCGCACCAGCGCCTTGGCCCGGCGGAGGAAGCGCTGCCGGTTGGCGAGGCTCTTTCCTCCCGGATTGAGGCGCCGATCGATGATGTACATCGCCACTCCGCTCCGCGTGGGCCTCCGGCCGGCCTGCGCCTCAGCCCGCCTGCTTCACGCGCATGTACCACTCCACCAGGCGGCGCACCTGGCGCTCAGTGTATCCGCGGGCGACCATGCGCTGCACGAACTCGGTGTGCTTCTTCTCGGTCTCGCTGTCCCGCTTCGACCCGAAGGAGATCACCGGCAGCAGCTCCTCCACCTGGCTGAACATGCGCCGCTCGATCACCTCCCGGATCTTCTCGTAGCTGGTCCAGGAGGGGTTGCGCCCGGCATTGTTGGCCCGCGCGCGCAGGGCGAACTTCACGACTTCGTTGCGGAAGTCCTTCGGGTTGGCAATCCCGGCGGGCTTCTCGATCTTCGTCAGCTCCTGGTTGAGCATCTCCCGGTTGAGAAGCTGGCCGGTGTCGGGGTCCTTGAAGTCCTGGTCCTCGATCCACGCGTCGGCGTAGGCGACGTAGCGGTCGAACAGGTTCTGGCCGTAGTCGTGGTAGCTCTCGAGGTAGGCCTTCTGGATCTCGTGGCCGATGAATTCGGCGTAGCGCGGGGCGAGCTCGCCCTTGATGAACTCGAGGTAGCGCTTCTCGGCCTCCTCGGGGAACTGCTCGCGGCGGATGTGCTGCTCCAGCACGTACATCAGGTGCACGGGATCGGCCGCGATCTCGTGCGTGTCGTGGTTGAAGGTGGCGGCGAGCACCTTGAAGGCGAAGCGGGTGGAGATGCCGTCCATCCCCTCGTCCGGCCCGGCGGCGTCCTTGTATTCCTGGAGCGAGCGCGCCCGCGGGTCGGTCTCCTTCAGGCTCTCGCCGTCATAGACCCGCATCTTGGCGAACAGATTGGAGTTCTCGTGCCGGCGCAGGCGCGAGAGGACGGAGAAGCGCGCGAGCATCTCGAGCGTGCCGGGCGCGCAGGGGGCGCCGGCGAGCTCGCTGCCGCGCACGAGCTTCTCGTAGATCTTCCGCTCCTCGGTGGCGCGCAGGCAGTAGGGGACCTTGATGACGTAGATGCGGTCTATGAAGGCCTCGTTGTTGCGGTTGTTCTTGAAGGTCTGCCACTCCGCCTCGTTGGAGTGGGCCATGATGATGCCCTGGAAGGGGATGGCGCCGATGTTCTCGGTGCCGATGTAGCTGCCCTCCTGCGTCGCCGTCAGCAGCGGGTGCAGCATCTTGATCGGCGCCTTGAACATCTCGACGAACTCGAGCAGGCCCTGGTTCGCCCGGTTCAGCCCGCCGGAGAAGGAGTAGGCGTCGGGATCGTTCTGCGCATAGGTCTCGAGCTTCCGGATGTCCACCTTGCCGACGAGGGAGGAGATGTCCTGGTTGTTCTCGTCCCCCGGCTCGGTCTTGGCGACGGCGATCTGGCGCAGGCGCGAGGGGTGGATCCTCACCACCCGGAACAGCGACAGGTCGCCCCGGAACTCGTCGAGCCGCTTCACCGCCCAGGGGCTCATCAGCCCGGTCAGGCGCCGGCGCGGGATGCCGAAGCGGTCCTCGAGCACGGGGCCCATGTGCTCCGGGTCGAACAGGCCGAGCGGGCTCTCGAACACGGGCGAAAGCTGGTCGCCCGCCTTCAGCACGTAGATCGGATGGACCTCCATCAGCGCCTTCAGGCGCTCGGCGAGCGAGGACTTGCCGCCGCCGACCGGGCCGAGGAGGTAGAGGATCTGCTTGCGCTCCTCGAGCCCCTGGGCGGCGTGGCGGAAGAAGCCGACGATCCGCTCGATCGTCTCCTCCATGCCGTAGAACTCGGAGAAGGCGGGGTAGCGGCGGATCGTGCGGTTGAGGAAGATGCGCCCGAGCCGCGGGTCCTTCGAGGTGTCCACCACCTCGGGCTCGCCGATCGCGGCGAGCATGCGTTCGGCCGCGCTCGCGTACATCATCGGGTCGCGACGGCAGCCTTCGAGATACTCGGCGAGGGAGAGTTCGGTCTCCCGCTTCTGCTCGTAGCCGCGCGCGAAGCTCGCGAAGATGTCGTCCGCAGCATAGGACATGGTCAGCATCAACCGGCCCTCCGGAGGCGGCGCGTTCGTCACCGGAACGCCCGCGGAACTGCTTGGCTGGCGTCCGCCGGGTCAATTGCGCGTGGCCGACATTCCCCTGGCCGACCCGGCGGTGCCGCGCCTTCCGCGGCGTGCCGCGCGATCGCCTCCCCCTTGCATTGATCATACCACCGACGTTGTTGCCGATGCGACAACGCCGTGGCACTCGTGCGACCAAGCGCGCCGTTGGCACCACAGTTCCCCCTTCCGGCCAAATCGCCATCGCCGCGCGGTTGCATGACAGGAGCCTGTGTCCCGCTTCCACAGCGGGGCTCGGCCCCGAGGCGAGCGGTCTGCGCGTGGCCGCGCCCCGTCGCCATGCACCGGAAGCGGGTCCCTGGCAGCACTACGGTCTGTGCGCTGCCAGTGCCGCGGCGGGTTCCGCCGATTCGCGCCGCGCCATCCCTGCCCCCTGCCGCGCCGCGTTGCCTTCGGAACGGGCAGCGCGGATGCTCGGGCGATCCGCAGCGCAGCAAGGGAGGCCGAACGCCCGATGTCCGCCACCGCCCAGAAGATCGCCCTCGTCACCGGCGCCGGCTCCGGGGTCGGCCGCGCCTGCGCCCTCGGCCTGCTCGCCGCCGGCTGGACGGTCACCCTCGCCGGCCGCCGCCGCGCGGCGCTGGAGGAGACCGTCGGCCTCGCCCCGGAGGAGGCCCGCGCCCGCACCCTGGTCGTGCCGACGGACGTGGCCGACCCGGCCGCGGTCAACGCCCTCTTCGCCGCGATCCGGCAGCGCTTCGGGCGGCTCGACCTGCTGTTCAACAACGCCGGCGGGAACGTCCCCGGCACGCCCTTCGAGGACCTCGCGGTCGAGGACTGGAACCGGGTGGTGGCGGTCAACCTCACCGGCTCCTTCCTCTGCGCCCAGGCGGCGTACCGCCTGATGAAGGAGCAGAACCCGCGAGGCGGGCGAATCATCAACAACGGCTCGATCAGCGCCCATGCCCCGCGCCCCGACTCGGCGCCCTACACCGCGACCAAGCACGCCATCACTGGCCTCACCAAGAGCATCGCGCTCGACGGGCGGAAGTACGACATAGCCTGCGGCCAGATCGACATCGGCAACGCCGCCACCCCGATGACCGAGCGCATGCAGCGCGGCGTGAAGCAGGCCAACGGGGAGGTGATGGTCGAGCCGACCATGGACGTGCGGCATGTGGCGGATGCCGTGGTCCACATGGCCTCGCTGCCGCTCGACGCCAACATCCTGTTCCTGACGGTGATGGCGACCAAGATGCCCTTCGTCGGCCGCGGATAGGCCCCTCGCGCCGGCGCCGCGCCCCGCCGGGCGGCAGGGGTGGCGCGCGCCAGGCCGCGACCGGCGCTTCCCCCGCGCCCCCTGCCGGGAGTCCGGTGCGCCGCGCCCCGGCCAGGGCGGCAGGCGTCGCCGGCGCCTCCGTCCGCGCCCACCGCGGGGAGCCGCAGGCACGGCCGCGGGCCCGGGCGGGGGCGCGCGGCGCCAGCCTCGGCGACCTGGCCGCAGGGGATCGGGCGACCGCCGCATGCCCCATCCCTCCGGCGCCGCCCGACGGGCCGGGCGCCCGCCGGGCGAAGCGGCGGGATAGGCCCCGTTTCCCACGCGGCAGAAGCTTCCCATCGCGCCGGTCCTGCCGCCCGGCCAGCCGCGCGCCGGAGCCGCGCCGGCGCCGGCCCGCCGCCGGCCTATCCCGGCGCTCAGGCTCCCCGTTCCGCCGCCGCGGCGCGGAACTTCGCCGGCGTGAAGGGAACCGAGCGCAGCCGCACCCCGGTCGCGTCGAACACCGCGTTGCTCACCGCCGAGGGCACGACCGCCGCCGTCGGCTCGCCGGCCCCCCAGGGCCGCTCGTTCGGCCGGTCGATCAGCTCGACGACGATCTCCGGCACCTCCGGGAAGCCGATCACCGGGTAGCTCGCCCAGTCGAGGCTGGTCACCGCCCGGCGGTCGAAGGTCAGCTCCTCCTTCAGGGTGCGGCTCAGCGTGTGGATGACGTTGCCTTCGACCTGCGCCTTCACCCCGTCCGGATTGATGATCTGTCCGCAGTCGTGGGTGCAGAGGAAGCGGGTGACGCGGATCTCCCCGGTGCGGCGGTTGACCTCCACCTCGGCCACCGCGGCGACGTAGGTGCGCGTCAGCTCGTACTTGCAGTAGCTGACGCCGCGGCCGCGCAGCACCTCGCCGCCGCGCTCGCGCTGCGGCGAGGGGCGGGTCTGCCAGCCGGCCAGCCGCGCCACCCGCTCCAGCACCTCCCGCCCGCGCCGGTCGTCGGCGGGCAGGTAGCGGAGGCGGTACTCGATCGGGTCCGCCCCCGCGGCGGCCGCCAGCTCGTCGAGGAAGGCCTCGTTGGCGTAGGTGTTCTGCATCCGCCCCGGCGTGCGGATCCAGCTCGGCCGGAAGGGCGTCGTCTCCAGCCGGTGGCAGACCGTCCTCACCGCCGGGAAGGCGTAGGGCGTGGCCAGGTTGTGGATGATGTTGCCGGGGTTGATCTGGCTCTCCCGCGGCAGGCCGGCCAGCTCGGCGGCCGCCAGATCGACGTTGCCGCCGGCGCCCTTGGGGATGAAGGCCTCGCTCTCCCAGCCGACCACCCGGCCCTCGGCGTCCAGCCCGGCGCGCAGATCGACCAGCGTCGGCGGGCCCTTCGGGTCCCACCCATGCTCGTCGGCGCGCATCCACTGCACGCGCACCGGCCGCCCGACGGCGCGCGCCAGAAGCGCGGCGTCGGCCGCCGCGTCCTCGTGCCCGTTGCGGCCGTAGCAGCCGGAGCCCTCCATGTAGATGCAGCGCACCTGCTCGACCGGCATGCCGAGCATCAGGGCGAGCTGCTTGCGCAGGTTGTGCGTGGCCTGGCTCGCCGACCAGACGGTGAGCCTGCCGTCGCGGAACTCCGCCACCGCGCAGGACGGGCCCATCGAGCCGTGGGTGTGGATCGGGAAGTCGTAGGTGGCCGAGAGCTTGCGCGGCGCCGCCGCGATGGCGGCGGCGGGGTCGCCGCGCTCGCTCGTCACCTGGCGCTGGGCGACAGGGGTGGCGCGGACATGCTCCCAGAGCCGCGCCTGCTCCGGCAGGCCGGCCCAGTCGGACCAGCGCACGCGCAGCTCCCCCGCGGCGCGGATCGCCGCCCACTCGGTCTCGGCCACCACGCCGACGAAGGCGCCCTGGTGGACGACGCGCACCACGCCGGGGATGCCGCGCACGCTCGCCTCGTCCACCGCGAGCGCGGTCGCGCCGAGCGCCGGCGGGCGCACCGGCCGGCCGTGCAGCATGCCGGGGAGGCGGAAGTCGTGGACGTAGCGGAAGGTGCCGAACACCTTGTCCGGGATGTCGAGCCGCGGCACGGCGCGGCCGACGATCCGCCGCGCCTCGGGCGGCTTGATCGGCGCGTTGGCGTCGAGCTTGAGGCGGAACGCCTTGCCGCCGACCAGCTCGCCATAGCTCGCGCGGCGCCCGTCGGGGGCGATGACGACGCCCTCCTCGATGCGCAGGCCCTCGGCCGGGACGCCGAGCCGCTGCGCCGCCTCGCGCAGCAGCGCCTGGCGCGCCGTCGCGGCGGCCTGGCGGAGCTGGACGCCGCCGTTCTGGATCGAGAGCGAGCCGTAGGTGGGTCCCTGGTCCGGCGTCAGCGCCGTGTCGCCCTCGACCACGGCGACGCGGGCGAGCGGCACGTCCAGCTCCTCGGCGGCGATCTGGGCGAGGCCGGTGCGCACCCCGGTGCCGAGGTCGACCTTGCCGGAATAGACCGTCACCCGCCCCTCGCCGTCGATGGCGAGGAAACTGTCCACCTCGTCGGTCGCCACCGGCTTCTCGGCCCAGGCGCGGGCGCCGCGCGGGGCGCCGCCGAGGGCGAAGGCGACCAGCATCCCGCCGCCGGCGGCGGCCGCCTTGAGGAAGCCGCGCCGCTCGATCATCCCGTCCATCCTCGCCTCCCTCAGCCCCGGGTCGCGGCGCGCAGCACCGCCGCGACGACGCGCGGATGGGTGCCGCAGCGGCAGATGTTGCCGGCCAGCGCCTGCCTGACCTGCGCCTCCGTCGGGCGGGGGTTCTTCGCCAGGAAGGCGGCGGCCTCCATGATCATGCCGTTGGTGCAGTAGCCGCACTGCACGGCCTGCTCGGCGATGAACGCGGCCTGCACGGGATGCGGCCGCTCCGGCGTGCCGAGGCCCTCGAGGGTGGTGATCCGCTTGCCCGCGGCCGCCGCCAGCGGCAGCGAGCAGGAGCGCACCGCTTCGCCCTCGACATGCACGGTGCAGGCGCCGCACTGGGCGAGGCCGCAGCCGTAATGCGGCCCGGTCAGGCCGAGATCGTTGCGCAGCGCGTAGAGCAGCGGCATCTGCGGATCATCGGCCGTCACCGAGACGGGGCGGCCGTTGACGATCATCGCCACGGTCTGGCTCATTCCTCGCTTCCTCCCCGGCCGGACGATCCGGTGCCGGCCGTGCTCCTGCCTCGCCGCTAGGGAAGCGCAGGCGCGGGCCCCGGCGCAATCCCGGCGTCGCCGCGCCGCCCCGCCGAGGCTGACAAGGCGGGCCCGGGGGCGGCATATAGGGGGCGATCCGACCGGGCCGCCCGGCGCGCCGGCGCCGGGCCGGCCGGTCCCCAACGCGGAGATGCCCATGTCGGCCCAGCTCCAGCCCCTCTCCGGCGAGGCCGGTCCGGCCGCGCCGCCCCTCCTGCTGCGCCGCGACGAGGGCGGCGGGGTCCATGTCCTCACCCTCAACCGGCCGGCGGCGCGCAACGCCCTCTCGCTCGCCATGCTCGACGCGCTCGCCGCGGCGTTCGGGGAGATCGCCGCCGACTCCGCGGTGCGCGCCGTGGTGCTCGCCGCCGAGGGGCCGGTCTTCTCCGCCGGCCACGACCTGCGCGAGCTCACCGCCCGCCGCGCCGACCCGGACGGCGGCCGCGCCTTCTTCGAAACCACCATGACGCGCTGCGCCGAGGTGATGCAGGCCATCACCGCGCTGCCCCAGCCCGTGATCGCCGCCGTCCAGGGCGTGGCCACCGCGGCCGGCTGCCAGCTCGTCGCCACCTGCGACCTCGCGGTGGCCTCGACCGAGGCGCGCTTCTGCACCCCCGGCGTGGACATCGGCCTGTTCTGCTCGACCCCGGCGGTCGCCCTCTCGCGCGCCGTGCCGCCGAAGCCGGCGATGGAGATGCTGCTGCTCGGCGAGATGATCCCGGCCGAGGAGGCGCGGCGCATCCACCTGGTCAACCGCGTGGTGCCGCCCGCGGAGGTGATGCCGACGGCGCTCGACCTCGCGCGGCGGATCGCCGCGCGCTCGGCGCTGACGGTCCGGCTCGGCAAGCGGAACTTCTACCGCCAGCTCGGCCGGCCGCTGGCGGAGGCCTACGCCTGCTCCGCCGCCGCCATGGTCGAGAACCTGATGGCAGAGGACGCCGCCGAGGGGATCGGCGCCTTCCTCGGCAAGCGCAAGCCGGTGTGGAAGGACCGCTGAGCATGGCCGCCGCCGACTACGACGCGCTGCCGCGGGTCGCCGCCAACCACCAGCCGCTGACCCCGCTGCTGTTCCTCGAGCGCGCCGCGCAGGTCTTCCCCGACCACACTGCCGTGCTGCATGCGGGACGGGCCATGCCCTACCGGGAGCTGCGCGACCGCTGCGTGCGCCTCGCCCATGCGCTCGCGCGGCGCGGCATCGGCCGCGGCGACACGGTGGCGGCGCTGCTGCCCAACATCCCCGCGATGCTGGAGTGCCACTACGGCGTGCCGATGGCGGGCGCGGTGCTGAACACGATCAACACCCGGCTCGACGCCGGCACCATCGCCTACATCCTCGACCACGGCGAGGCCCGGGCGGTCCTGGTGGACAGGGAGTTCATGCCGGTGCTGCGCCCGGCGCTCGCGGAGTGCCGGGCGCGCCCGATGGTGATCGAGGTGGACGACCCGCTGGCGCCGGAGGGCGCGCAGGCCGAGACGCTGGGCGGTGTGCCCTACGAGGCGCTGCTCGCCGAGGGCGATCCGTCCTTCGCCTGGCCGCTGCCGCGCGACGAGTGGGACGCCATCACGCTGAACTACACCTCCGGCACCACGGGGCGGCCGAAGGGCGTGGTCTATCACCACCGCGGGGCGCACCTGCTGGCGGTGGGCAACGTGCTGTCGGCGGGGATGGGGAAGCACCCCGTCTATCTCTGGACCCTGCCGATGTTCCACTGCAACGGCTGGTGCTTCCCCTGGACCGTCTCCGCCGTCGCCGGCACCCATGTCTGCCTGCGCGCGGTGCGGGGCCCCGAGATGTGGCGGCTGATCGCGGAGCACGGCGTCACCCACATGTGCGGCGCGCCGATCGTCATGGCGACGCTGCTCAACACGCCGGAGGCGGAGAAGCGCCCCCTCCCCCACGCCGTGCAGTTCGTCGTCGCCGCCGCGCCGCCGCCCGAGAGCGTGCTCGCGGCGATGCGCGCGGCGGGCTTCGCGGTCTGCCACGTCTACGGCCTGACCGAGGTCTACGGCCCCGCCGTGGTGAACGAGTGGCACGCCGAGTGGGAGGCGCGGCCGCTCGCCGAGCAGGCCGCGCTGATGGCGCGCCAGGGCGTGCGCTACCTCGCCCTCGAGGGGCTGGAGGTGATGGACCCCGCGACCCTGCGGCCCGTGCCGGCGGACGGCGCCACCCTCGGCGAGGTGATGATGCGCGGCAACGTGGTGATGAAGGGCTACCTCAAGGACCCGGCCGCGACCGAGGCCGCCTTCGCCGGCGGCTGGTTCCACACCGGCGACCTCGCGGTGCGCCACCCCGACGGCTACATCCAGCTCAAGGACCGCTCCAAGGACATCATCATCTCGGGCGGGGAGAACATCTCCTCGATCGAGGTCGAGGAGGTGCTGTTCAAGCACCCGGCGGTCGCGCTCGCCGCAGTGGTGGCGAAGCCGGACGAGAAGTGGGGCGAGACGCCCTGCGCCTTCGTCGAGCTGAAGCCGGGCGCCAGCGCCACCGCCGAGGAGCTGATCGCCTTCTGCCGCGAGCGCATGGCGCACTTCAAGGCGCCGCGCGCGGTGGTGTTCACGGAGCTGCCGAAGACCTCGACCGGCAAGATCCAGAAGCACGTGCTGCGGGAGCTGGCACGCAAGGGGGCCTGAGCGGCCGGCCGGCCCCTGCCGCGGCGGGGCCGCTCAGGCCTGGCGCCACGCGGGCGGCACGTGGCGGAACGGCAGGGCGGCGAGGTCGAGCGCGGCCGGCCCCGGGCAGTCGCACTCGACGATCGCGCTGCACCGCCCGGCGAAGGCGGCACGGAAGTGGTTCTTCGCCTTGTTGGCGAGCAGCCGCGTCGCGCCGAGGTCTATGCCGTGCAGGGCGAAGAAGGCCGGATCCACCGCCGCCTCCTTGCGCGCCGTGCAGATGACGCGGAGTGCCGGGCCGAGGCGCAGCACGCAGGTCGCGCCGAGGTCCACCGGCGCGCCGCGCTCCATCGGGCCCTCGTTGACGAAGCGGCCGTCGGTGAGGCGCTCGACCTCGGCCTCGACGACGACGGGCGGGCCGAACATCCCCGTCAGCCGGCCGCCGAGCGGGCGGGTGATGCGGGCGCCGACGCCGGCCGCCCGCGCCGCGGCGACGGTGGCGGGGTCGTGCAGGAAGGCGAACACGGCCGGGACCTCGAGCCGCGCCTCGACCAGGGCGCGCAGCAGGCCCGGCGTGTCGGCGATGCCGCCGGAGAGCGGGTTGTCGGCCGGGTCGAGCAGCGCCACCAGGCCGGGCGGGGCGGCGAGCGCCTGGCGCAGCGCCGCCGCCGGGCCGGGCAGCGTCACGGCGAAGCGCGCGCGCCGCGCGGCGATCGAGTCGGCCAGCCGCTCGGCCAGCGCGCGGGCGGCGCCGGCGTCCTCCGCCCAGACCATCGCGGCGGGGCCGGCATGGGGGCTGTCGCCCCAGGCGAAGCCGCCGAAGAGCGAGGCGTCCAGCACCGGCGGCCGCTCCGCCGCCGCCGCCTCGGCCCAGACCTCCGCCATCGGGCCGCTTTCGTCGCGCATGTGGAAGCTGTGCAGCACCACCGGCCGCTTGGCGATGTGCCCCGCGGCGCGCGGCGCGCCGCCGATGGCGCGTTCGAGCAGGGCGAGGGCGCGCATCGCCGCGCGGTCCATGTCCACGTGCGGGTAGGTGCGGTAGGCCGAGGCGCCGTCGAGCAGTTCCGCCGCCTCCGGCGCCATGTTGGCGTGGAAGTCGAAGCTCGCGGTGATCGGCACGTTCCTGCCGACGAGGGAGCGGATGCGGCGGAGCGTGGCGAGGTCGGCCTCCGCGTCGCTCTCGGTCACGCAGGCGCCGTGCAGCGAGAGGTAGATCCCGTCGAAGCGCCCCGCCTGGAGCGCCGCCTCGACCTCGGCCCGCCAGGCGGCCATTGCCGCATCCGCCATCGGTCCCCCGGGCTGCGCGGCGGCGCAGCGCAGCACGGTCGCGCGCCAGCCCGGCCGCGCGGCGAGGAAGGCGGCGACCGCGCCGAGCTCCGTCGCCGTGCCGGCGTAGCGCGCCAGCGCCTCCGGCCCCGCGGTCCACTCGCGCGATTCGAAGGCGGATTGCGGCGTGGGAACGGGCGCGAAGGAGTTCCCCTCGAACCACAGGCGGGCGACGGCGATGTGCGGCATGGCGGCATCAGCCTAGGTCCTGGACTCAAACCGTGTCCACAGCCGGATGGCGGCGAGGGCGACGGTGGAGAGGTAGTTGCGTGCGAGCTTGTCGAAGCGTGTGGCGATGCGGCGGAAATGCTTGAGGCGATTGAAGCAT
>NZ_JAHZUY010000002.1 GCF_019458025.1 Caldovatus aquaticus
AACCTGTGGGCACGCCCGAAAGAGTGGCGTGCGGTTGCCACCCGCTATGAAAAGACCGCCCGTTCCTTTCTCGGCGTCCTCTGCCTCGCCGCTACAGCCGATTGGCTCAAGCTCTAACAGGCCCTAGCGCGGCTTGCCGCCCCCCGCCTCGCCCGGCCGCGCTGTCTGCCCCGTCCGGTAGGGCGCCAAGGCCTGCCGCACCCGCTCGAACTCGGCTTCGAGCCGCCGGATGTGGCTGGGGCCGCGCGCGGCGATCTCCGCGGTGCGCATCTGCTGGCCCGTGCGGCACAGCTCGCTCAGGCCGCGCGCGCCGATGTTCGAGGCGCCGCTGCCGAGCGCGTGCGACTGCTGGCGGAAGCGCATCGATTCGCCTGCCGCCGCCGCGCTCCGCAGCTCCTCCATGAGGCTCTCGGCCTCGGCGAGGAAGTCGTCAATGACGCCGGCGAGGAAGTCCGGGCCGCCGAGCGCCTCCAGATCGGCCAGGGTGTTCTCGTCGATCGCCGGGGGCGGCCCGGCGGGGCGGAACCGCGGATGCGACGCGATCTCCGCGACCGTCGGTTCCTTCGCCGCCGGCGCCTCCGCCTTGGGGGGCGGCGCGGCCGCGGGCGCGGCGGCAGGCTCGGCCGGCCGCGGCGCAGCGCCCGCCGCAGGCGCCCCGCCGCCGGTCACCGACTCGATCACCTCCAGCAGCCGCGACGGCTCCACCGGCTTGATGACGCAGGCATCCATGCCCGCCTCGAGGCAGCGCGCCGTCGCCTCCGGCGTGGCGTCCGCGGTCAACGCGATCACCGGCACATGCGGCTGGCCGAGCGCCATCACGCGGTAGAGCTTGACCGCCTCGATGCCGTCCATCACCGGCATGTTGAGGTCCATCAGCACCAGGTCGAACGCGCCGGCCTCGAGCGCGTCCAGCGCCTCCTCGCCGTTCGACACCAGCTGGCAGGTGTGGCCGGCGCTCTCCAGGATGCGCTCGATCACCCGGCGGTTGACGCGGTTGTCGTCGGCCACCAGCACGTGCAGCCGCCGCGCCGGCGCCCGCGATCCGCAAGGCCCGGCGCAGCGTCGCGGCATCGGGCTCGGGCGGCACGATGGCGACGAAGTCCCGCCGCATCGCGAGCGCCCGCGGCAGTTCCGCGCCAGGATGCGCGGCCACTTCGTCCACCAGGATGATGCGCAGCCGGTCGGCCTCGCCGCCGGCCGCCGTGCCGGCGCGGGCCCCGTGCAGCGTCGCCGCGATGGCATGGGCGTCCGCGCCGAGCCCGCGCGGATCGAGCACCACGATCGGCCGCTGCCGCCCCGCGGCCCCCGCCCCCCGCCCCGCCGGGGCGCGCAGCAGCGCCACCGCCTCCGCCACGCTGCCGAGCCTACGGCAGCCGACACCGAGCGCGGCGAGGCGCGCCTCGAGCACCGCCGCCGGTCCGCCGGCGAGGAGCAGCACGCCGGTCCCCTCCGGCAGGGCCGGCTCCGCCTCCGCCGCCTCGGCCTCGGCGGACTCGAGGGCGAAGGTGAACCAGAAGGTGCTGCCGACGCCGGGCTGGCTCTCCACTCCGATCCGGCCGCCGTGCAGCTCGACCAGGCGGCGGCAGATCGCCAGCCCGAGCCCGGTGCCGCCGTAGCGGTTGAGGATCGAGGGGTCGGCCTGGGTGAAGCTCTCGAACACCCGCTCCAGCGCCTCGGGCGCGATGCCGATGCCGGTGTCGCTCACTTCGAAGCGGAGCGTCCGGCGGCCCCCGGGCTCCGCGCGGGCCAGGTCGGCGGCGATCACGACGCTGCCCGCGGCGGTGAACTTCACCGCGTTGCCGGCGAGGTTGGTCAGCACCTCCTGCAGATGGCGCCGGTCCCCCCGCAGCCGGAGCGGCGTGCGCGGCGTGACGTGCAGTGCCAGTGTCAGGCCCTTCTCGGCCGCCGTCACCGCGACCAGCCGCCGCACCTCGTCGAGCAGGTCGAGCAGGTCGAACTCCACCGTCTCGACCCGCACGTCGCCCGCCTCGATGCGCGAGAAGTCGAGGATGCCGTCGATCAGCCCGAGCAGCGAGCGCGCCGCCCCGCCGATGGTGCGCGTCATCTCCTGCTGCGCCGGGTCGAGCCGCGTCTCGGCGAGCAGCCCGCCCATGCCGATGATGGCGGTGAGGGGGGTGCGCAGCTCGTGGCTGACGCTGGCGAGGAACAGGGTCTTCGCCTGGTTCGCCTGTTCGGCCTGCTGGCGCGCCTGCTCGAGCTTGCGGATCAGCGTCCCGGCATAGGCCGGCACGACCAGCATGCCGAGCCAGAGGCCGATCGAGAGGTGGATCTGGTCCCACCAGAACGGCGTGGTCAGCACCACCGCGCCGAAGGCGAGCAGCCCCGTCGCCATGCCGGCGCGCAGCCAGGGGATGCCGAAGCGGAAGCCGTTGCCGAGGATGACCCAGAGGTAGATGAAGAAGAACAGGGCCAGCGCCTCGCCGCCGAGATGCAGCACGGCGGAGAGGAAGGCCATGTCGAGCAGCAGCGCGACCGCGCGACGGGGCTGGCAGATGCCCGGCCGGGCGACCAGGTGCGCGAGGACGCCGAAGGCGAGGACGGCATAGACCGCGAGCACGGAAAGCAGCACGCCGCTCGCCTCGCCGCCGAGGATCGCCGCGTAGATCGCGATCAGGAGAGCGAAGACGAGCCGGTTGCGGCTCATCTCGTGCTCGGTGTCCGGACGGTTGGCGAGGCGCGCCGCGAGGCGGGCCCACGGCCCGCGCGGCGGCTCGGCCCCGGCCCGGCCCGGTTCGGAAGCGGCGGTCGTTGCGGTCATGCGACGTGTCCCACGGACGGCGCCGATATGGGGCCCTCGGTCCCGCGCCGTAAGGTCGCAAGGCGGCGCCAGCCGGGACGGGCCCGTCCCTCGCCCCGGCCGGTCATGGCGCGCCGCGATCCCCGTCCGCGCCGTCGCCGGCCTGCCGGTCGCGCGGCGGCGCGGCGGAGACGCCATTCATGCGGCGCACCAGCGCCTGCAGCTCCTGCGTGCCGACCGGGTGGCTGTAGTAGTGGCCCTGGATCTCGTCGCAGCCCTCGGCGATCAGCTGCGTCACCTGCTCGACCGTCTCCACCCCCTCGGCGATGACGCCGAGCCCGAGGCTGTGGCCGAGGTTGATGATGGCGCGCACGATCGCGGTGTCGGACGGGTCGGTGCGCAGGTTGCGGATGAAGGACTGGTCGATCTTCAACCGGTCCACCGGAAAGTTCTTGATGTAGTTGAGCGAGGAATAGCCGGTCCCGAAATCGTCGATCGAGAAGCGCACGCCGAGCCGGCGCAGGTCGCGCAGCACCTGCGCCACCGTCTCGTCGTTCTCGAGCAGGATGCCCTCGGTCAGCTCGAGGTCGAGGAGCACCGGATCGAGCCCGCTCGCCTCGAGCGCCGAGACGACGAGGCGCCGCACGTCGTGCTTGCGGAACTGCACCGCCGAGAGGTTGACCGAGACGCGGAGCGGCCGCAGCCCCTCGCGCTGCCAGGCGGCAGCCTCGGCGCAGGCGGTGCGCAGCACCCACTCGTTGATCGGCCCGATCAGCCCGGTCTCCTCGGCGAGCGCAAGGAAGTCGCCGGGGCGCGTCAGGGTGCCGCCCGGGCGGTGCCAGCGCAGCAGCGCCTCGGCGCCGACGATCCGGCCGGTGCGGAGGTTGACCTGCGGCTGGTAGTGCACGACGAACTGGCCGCGCGCCAGCGCCGCGCGCAGCTCCCCCTCCAGCGCCATCGCCTCGCGCGCACGGCGGTCCATGTCGGCGGCGAAGAAGCGGAACACGTCCCGCCCCTCCTCCTTCGCCTGGTACATGGCGAGGTCCGCGTTGCGCAGCAGCTCGTCGGCGTCGGTGCCGTCGCGCGGGTGGAAGGTGATGCCGATGCTGGCGCTGAGCCGGAACTCCTGCGCGTCGGCCAGGAACGGCTCGGCCAGCGCGGCGATGGTCCGCCGCGCGAGCGCCGCGGCGTCCTCCGGATCGTCCACCCCGACCTGGAGGATGGCGAACTCGTCGCCGCCGAGCCGCGCCACCGTGTCGCCGGTGCGCGCGAGCGCGCGCAGCCGGTCCGCCACCTGGCACAGCAGCCGGTCGCCGAGGTGGTGGCCGAGCGCGTCGTTGACCGCCTTGAAGCGGTCGAGATCGAGGATGTGCAGCGCGAAGCCCCGCCCGCCGCGCCGCCCGCGCGCCAGCTCGCGCTGCAGCCGCTCGCGCAGCAGCACCCGGTTCGGCAGGTCGGTCAGCCCGTCGTGGTGGGCGAGGTGGCGCAGCCGGCTCTCGGCGAGCTTGCGGTCGGTGATGTCGAGCGCGGTGGTCAGCACGCTCACCACCGTCCCCTCGGCGTCGCGGAGCGGCGCCTTGGTGGTGAGGAACACCCGGCGCACGCCGTTGGCGTCGAGGACCTCCTCCTCGTAGCTGGGCAGCGGCTCGGCCGACTGGAACACCAGCCGGTCGAGGGCGCGGCTGCGCTCGGCATGCGCGCGCCCGAAGGGCTCGCCGGGGTCATGGCCCACCAGGTCGTTGGGCGTCGCGCCGGCGAGCGCCGCATGGTAGGCGTTGACGAAGACGCAGCGACCGTCGCGGTCGGTCGCGCTGATCATGGCGGGCACCGTGTCGATCACCTGGGCCAGCGCCTCGCGGCTGTTGCGCAGCAGCGCCTCGCGCGAGCGCTCGCTCCTCTCGAGTTCGCGCTCCAGCGTATGGGCGCGCTGCTTGACGAGAAGTTGCTGCCGCCGCAGCTCGAGCAGGTTGCGGACGCGGGTGGTGAACTCGTAGCGGTCGGCCGGGCTGAGCAGGAAATCGGTCGCCCCCGCCTCCAGCGCGCTGAGACGGTAGCTGCGATCGTTGTAGGCGGTGATGACGACGATCGGGACGTCCACGCAGGGCGGCTTGGCGCGCACGCGGCGGACGAACTCCGAGCCGTCCATGCGCGGCATCTTGTAGTCGGTGATGATCAGGTCCACCGGGTTGCGCTCGATCCAGTCCAGCGCCTCCTCGGCGTCGCCGAACGCCTGCACCGTGACGCCCGCCCCGACCGAGGCGGCGAGACGCGAGTAGATGTTCCGGTTGGTGACCCGGTCGTCGAGAATCAGGACTACGGGCATGCCGTCCTTGCGCCCCCCGCCGGCGCAACGACCGGCCATCCGTTCCGCATAATGCATTTTCGACGGAAAAGGGGGAAGCAACATTCGGCGGCATGTCCCGGGCCCGGTGCGGTCCGCCAGCGCAAGGCCGGTCGCGATCGCCCCGCCCCTTGCCGCACGCTGCCGGCGCCCGTGCCGGGCGCGGCCATGCCCGGGCGCGCCGCCGGCGGCGGGGAGAGGCGGCCGCGACGGTAGCCGCGAGAGGCCCGCACCGGCGGCGCACCGCGTCCGCCGCGGTCCCGGAACCCGACGCGGCCGCTCGGTTTCGGCGCGCGCCGCGGGTCCGCGCCGGCCGGCGTCCCCCGGTCCGCGCCGCCGTCCCGCGGAGGCAGGCCACCATGCCGGGCGGAGCGGCGGCCCTCGGCCCGATCCCCGCAAGACCCCCGAGCCGCAGATCGCCACCCGGCGCGCGCTCGGGCGCTTCCGCGCTCCATCCCGGGGCGCGGCGGCCCGGCCGGCCCGGCAGGCGAGCCGGCGCACGGCGCGGCGCGCCCGCCCCGCGCATCGGCGCAGACGCCCGCGGCGGCCCCGCCGCGGACCGCGGCACCGGCCCGCGGCGAACCCTGCCGCAGAGCCGACCCCGGCCCGGCCGGCAAGATCCGGGACAAGGCCCTGGCCCGCGCCGCCCCCGTCCCCGCTCACTCCACCCGCGCGCCGGAGCGGCGCACCGCCTCGCCCCACCGTCGCCGCTCGGCCTCGAGGAAGACGGGCAGCGCCGCGCGGGGGATGGGCATCGGGTCGAAGGCGCGCTCGGCGAACAGGCGGCGGACCTCCGGCGTCTCCAGCGCCTTCCGCGTCTCCGCCGCAAGCCGCTCCACGACCGGCTCCGGGGTGCCGCGCAGGCCGAACAGCCCCGTCCAGTTGACGGAGAGGAAGCCGGGCAGCGTCGCCGCCACCGGCTTCACCCCCGGCAGCGCCGGATGCGGCGCCTCCCCGGCGACGGCGACGGCGCGCAGCGTCCCCGCCCGCAGATGCGGCAGCACGCTGCCGAGGCCGTCGAACATCATCGTCACCTGCCCGGCGATCAGGTCGGCCAGCGCCGGGCCGGCGCCGCGATAGGGCACGTGCACGATGGCGATCCCGGCCTCGGCGGCAAGCATCGCCCCGGTGAGGTGGAGCTGCGTGCCGGCGCCGGCGGAGGCGTAGGTCAACTGCCCCGGCCGCGCCTTCGCCTGCGCGATCAGCTCCGGCAGCGTCCGCACCTGCGGCAGCGCGCGCGGGTTGACCACGAGCACGTTCGGCTGCTGGGCGAGCATCGCGATCAGCACGAACTGCGTCTCCGGATCGAAGGGGAGATCCGGCCGCAGCGCCTTGTTGATCGCGATCAGCGAGGCGGTGGCGACGAGCAGGGTGTGGCCGTCCGGCTCGGAGCGGGCGAAGGTCTCGCCGGCCACGGCACCGCCGCCGCCGCCCCAATTGTCCACGGCCACGGGCTGGCCGAACCGGGCGGCGAGGCGCTCGGCGAGGGCGCGCGCGATCAGGTCGGTGGTGCCGCCGGCGGCGAAGGGGACGAGGATGCGCACCGGCCGGTCGGGGAAGCGGGCCGCGGCGGCGTCCCCGCTGCGCGCAGGCGCGGCCGGAAGCGGCCGCACCGCCGCGCCGGTCGCCACGCCGGCCGCCATGCCGAGGGCCGCCAGGCGGCGGCGCGCCGCGACGCCGTTCCCACTCGCCATGTCGCCCCCCGTTCCGTGGAGCCCAGGCCCCGACATCCCGTCGCCGGGGACGCGGCGCGGGCGACGGCGCCGCGCGGCATCCTGGAGCCGATCGCGGGCCGCCCGCAGCATCGGGGACCGCGAAACGGCCCCGCGGACGACGCGCCAGGATCGTTGCCGCGAACCGGGGCGCGCGGCAACGGCTCCGGCGCGTCGTCTGCCGAGCGGACTCACGCTCCCGGCCGTCTCCGGCCGTCCGCGATCCGCCCTAGCCGGCCAGCCCGCGCAGCGCCGCGCAGACGCGCTCCACCTGCGCGTCGGTGAGCTCGGGGAACATCGGCAGGCTCAGCACCTCCTCGGCCGCGCGCGCAGTCTCGGCGCAGCCGGCGGGGCCGAGCGGCACGCGGCCCCGGTAGGCCGGCTGCAGGTGCACCGGCACCGGGTAGTGGATGCCGGTGCCGATCCCCTGCGCGCGCAGCCGCGCCTGCACCGTGGCACGCTCCGGGGTGCGGAGGACGTACTGGTGGAAGACGTGCTCGCAGCCCTCGCGCCGCGCCGGCGGGGCGATCGGGCCGCCCGCGAGCGCCGCGTCGTAGGCGGCGGCGATCGCCCGCCGCCGCGCGTTGCCGGCGTCGAGACGCGGCAGGCGCGCGCGCAGGATCGCCGCCTGCAGCTCGTCGAGCCGGCTGTTCACGCCGACCATCGCGCTGACGTAGCGCTCCTTCCAGCCGTACTGGCGGATCGCGGCGATACGCTCGGCGAGCTCCCAGTCCTCCGTCACCAGCGCCCCGCCGTCGCCGAGCGCGCCGAGGTTCTTGGTCGGATAGAAGCTGAACCCCGCGGCGCGGCCGAGGGTGCCGAGCCGGCGCCCCCGCCAGGTCGCGCCGTGCGCCTGGGCGCAGTCCTCGATCAGCGCCACGCCGTTGCGCTCGCAGGCGGCGAGCATCGGCCCGAGGTCGCAGGCCTGGCCGTAGAGATGCACCACGATCGCGGCGCGGATCGGCGGAAGCCCGGGCGGCGGGTCCTCGAGCACGGCCGCGAGCTCGTCCGGGTCCATGGTGTAGTGGTCGGGCTCGATGTCGAGCAGCAGCGGCGTCGCGCCGACCATCTCGATCGCGGCGACGGTGGCGACTGCGGTGTGCGAGACGGTGGCCACCGTGCTGCCCGGGCCGATCCCGAGGCCGCGCAGGATCAGCGCCAGCGCGTCGGTGCCGCTGGCGCAGGCGACGGCGCGGCCCTGGCCGAGCCAGGAGGCGAATTCGCGCTCGAAGGCCGCGACCTCCTGGCCGAGGATGTACCAGCCGCTCGCCAGCGCGCGCGCCACGGCGGCGTCGATCTCGGCCTTCTCGGCGCGGTATCCGGCGCCGGGATCGGCCTGCGGGATCGTCTCGGTCATCGCGGCGGCCTCACGTGTAGTCGGCCAGGCGCGGCCGGTACCATTCCAGCGTGCGCCTGAGCCCCTCGTCCACATCCACGCGCGGCCACCAGCCGGTGGCGGCGCGGAAGGCGCGGTCGTCGGCGGCGTAGCTGCCGATGTCAATGGGCGCGCGGTCGGCGGGGAATTCCTTGACCACGTAGCTCCCCTCGCCGCCGTTGGCGGCGATCAGCCGGTCCGCCAGCTCGATCAGGCGGAGCGGGGGCGAGCCGCCGATGTTGAACACCCGCCCCGCCACCTCCGGCCGCCGCGCCTGCTCGGCGGCGCGCAGGAAGGCGTCGGTCACGTCGTCGAGATAGGCGAGGTCGCGGAGCTGCTCCCCGCCCCAGACCTCGAACGGCTCGCCCTCCAGCACGCGCCGGATCCAGATGCCGAGGAAGGTCTGCCGCGCGTCCCTGATGCGCAGCCGCGGCCCGTAGCAGTTGGTCAGGCGCAGCGACACCACCGGGCGGCCGTGCACGCGGTGCTCGAGCAGCCAGTACTGCTCGCCCGCCCATTTGGAGACGCCGTTCGCGTCCGGCGGGTTGACCGTGTGCTTCTCGTCCACGGGCAGGTACTGCGGGCGGCCGTAGAACTGCCGGGTCGAGGCGTGCACCACCACCGCCCGCGGCGCCGCCTCGCGCATCGCCTGGATCAGCCGCACCTGGGCCACCGCGTTGATCTCGATGTCCGCCACCGGGTCGCGCTGCCCGCCCATGTGGCTGGTCTGCGCCGCCAGGTTGAACAGCACGTCGATCCCCTGGCAGAGCGAGTGCAGCTCGGCGTCGCGGATGTCGCCGCGCACCAGCAGCACCCCCGCGCCCTCCAGGTTCGCCGGATTGGCGCCGCCGTCCGGCAGCATCGCGTCGAGCGCCGTCACCCGCGCCCCGCGCGCCGCCAGCGCGTGGCAGAGGCCGGAGCCGAGGAAGCCGGCTCCGCCCGTCACCAGCACCCGCCTGCCGCGCCAGAACTCCTGCGCCGCGCCCGTCGCCATCGTCACGCCCGCCCTCTCCTTCGCGCCCGCATTCCCGTCCCCGCCGCGCCGCCAGCCTCGCCGCCGATTGCGGCGGCATCGCGCCATCCCCCTGGCGGGGCCAGGGCAGCCCCTGGCCGCCGTCCGGCGGGGCCGGCGCGACGCCCGCGCGAGACGGCGGCCCCCGGCCCGGTCCGCGCCCGGACCGCCTCCCCTGCCGGGCGGCCGGTCACGAACCCTCCCGGCGGTCGCCGTCGCCATCCTCGCGCCATCGCGTGCGCGAGCCCCGCATGATCTCGGCGAAGCCGAACAGCAGGAGCAACTGGCCGAGCAGCACCTGCAGGCTGGCCAGGACCCGCACCCCGTCCCCGACCGGCCGGATGTCGCCATAGCCGACCGTGCTCTGGGTCGCGACCGAGAAGTGCAGCGCGTCGGCGAAGTCCAGCCGGAGCGGGCCCTCGGCGCTGGCGAAGATCGGCGCGGGGCTGAGGCCGTCGGCGATGCGGTAGAAGGAGGCGAAGGTGATCACCAGCAGCGCGTAGACCGAGACGAAGGCCGTGATCGGCACGGCGAGGCGGCCGATCCGCGCCCCCACCGTCTCGAAGATCAGCGCCACGTCCACCAGCAGCCGCACCACGTCGCGCACCGAGGCGGCGACCACCGCCGCGACCGCCGCCATCGCCGCGAGCAGCGACACGGTCTGCGCCGTGGCCGACATGCGCGGCTCCGGCGCCAGCATGGACACCACGCCGATCCCGCCGAGCGCGACGAGGAAGCGCATCATGCGCGGCAGGTGCGCCACGTCGAGCGGCCGCTCCGCCTCGGCCAGCCCGCGCAGCGCGCCGCACCGCACCCAGACCGCGGCGAGGAACGCCGCGATCGGCAGCAGGAAGCCCACGGCCTTCGCCCAGTCCGCGGCGTCGGGAAAGCCGGCGCGCCCCATGAAGACGTAGAGGCACGCATACACGGCGAACCCGTTCGCGGTGCCGAAGGCGAAATGCATCCCGTGCGGGAACAGGTAGTAGAGCACGCCGAGCCCGATCCCGGCCGCGCCGAGGACCACGGCGGGGGAGATCTGGCCGCCCCCCGCCACCCCCGCGGCGACCAGCAGACTGAGCAGCAGGGTGAAGCCGACCGAACGCAGCCAGCGGCGCAGCATGTCCGGGGCGCGGCGGCCCTGTGGAGGGCTCGGGGCCTCGCTCACGGCAGCGCGGCCGTCCCGGCGGTTGCGGCCCGCCCGCACGCACCCCGGGCCCGCCGCCCGTTCGTCCCCCGAGACGGATCGCCGCCCGGACGGCGAAGCCACGCCCGCCCGCGGCGCACCGCCGGGGCCGCGCCGAGGCCGGCAGGGGCCGCCACGACCAGCCGTCCGCCGGCCCGGCCGGTGTCCGCCCGCCTGGCCCGCGCCTCCCCCGGGCGCGCGCTGTCCGCGGTCGGTCCCGCCCCGCCGAGGCCTACCCCGCCCCCCGCACGGCCGGCGGCCCAGACCGCCCGGCCGGCCCCAACGGCGCCGCCCGGCCGCTCCCCCTTCTCCGCTCGCCGGATCGTCATGCGCGCCTCCCGCGCCCTCCCCTGTGACGCCTGCCGGATGGGGGCCGGATAGAGGAGCCACCGGGCGGTGTCGATTCCTGGCCGCCCCCCGGCGCCCGCCGGCCGCGGCCCCTGTCGTGGTCCGGCCGGGCCCGCCGCCTCGCGCCGCGCGCGCCTGCGGCGACAGCCCGGCAAGCCGACCGCCGGGCGAGGCCGCCGGCTCGGAGAGGCAGCGGGCGATGCAGGGAGAGCGCGCACCGGCCGCGCCAGCCTCGCCATCGCGGTCGCGGCGGCGCTGGCGGCGAGGTCCGCCGCCGTGGGCAAGGAAGCGGCGTCGCGGCGGGAACGGGCGCGCGTGCAGCGCGGCCGGCGGCGCCGTCCCCACCCGGCGCGAACCCCCGAGCGCGCGTAGCCGCGCTCAGCCCGCGAGGTGCGGCCGGCGCAGGAGCCGCACCAGCAGCCCGTCCACCGGCCCGAGCAGCACCGAGGCCGCCCAGGCCAGCCCCGCCGCCAGCACGATCGCCGGCCCGCTCGGCAGGTCGAGGTGGTAGGAGGCCAGCAGGCCGAGCGCCGAGCATGCGGCGGCGATGCCGACCGCGGCATAGGTCATCCCCGCCACCTCGCGCGCCCAGTGCCGCGCCGCGACCGCGGGCAGCATCATCAGCCCCACCGCCATCAGCGTCCCCAGCGCCTGGAACGCCGCCAGCACGTTGAGGGCCACGAGCGCGAGGAACGCCAGGTGCCAGAGCGCGCCGCGCGCGCCGACGGCGCGGGCGAAGCCCGGATCGAAGCACTCCAGCACCAGCGGCCGCCAGGCGAAGGCGAGCGCGAACAGCGTCAGCGTCGCCGTCCCCGCCATCAGCAGCAGCGCCGGGTCGTCCACGCCGAGCACGCTGCCGAACAGCAGGTGGGTGAGGTCCCCCGGACCGCCGCGCAGCGAGACGAGCGCCACGCCGAGCGCCAGCGCGACGAGATAGAGCCCGGCGAGCGCCGCGTCCTCCCGCCCCCCGGTCGCGCGCGACAGCGCCCCCGCCCCGACCGCCACGGCAAGGCCCGCGACCAGCCCCCCGAGCCAGAGCGCCGGCACCGAGAGGCCGGCGAGCAGGAACGCCGTCGCGATGCCCGGCAGCACGCCATGCGCCATCACGTCGGCCATCAGGCTCATCCGCCGCAGCACGAGGAACACGCCGAGCGGCGGCCCGGCCACCGAGAGCGCCAGGCAGCCGACCAGCGCCCGGCGGAGGAAGCCGAACTCGGCGAAGGGGGCAAGGAGGAGGTCGTACGGCAGGGCGGAGGCGCCTTGCGGAGCGCGGGCCGGTCCGGCTCAGGCGGCCAGGCGCTCGCCGCGCGGACAGGCTTCGGCCTCGGCGGCCCAGGCCTCGGCCATGCGGCGGGCGCGCAGGCGGTTGGCGGCGGAAAGCGCCTCCGCGGTCGGCCCCCAGGCGATGGGCTCGCGCGCGAGCAGCAGCGTCTCGGGGAATTCGCGCCGCACCAGGTCGAGGTCGTGCAGCACCGCGACCACGGTCCGCCCCTCGCCGTGCCAGCGCTTCACCACCCGCAGCAGGTCGGCCGCGGTGCGCGCGTCCACCGCGTTGAACGGCTCGTCGAGCAGGATCACCGGCGCGTCCTCGACCAGCAGCCGCGCGAACAGCACGCGCTGGAACTGCCCGGCGGAGAGGCTGCCGACCGGGCGCGCCGCGAAGCCGGCGAGGCCGACGGCCGCGAGCGCCTCGGCGGCCCGGTCGCGCAGCGCGCGCGGCACGCGGCGGAACGGTCCCACCGCCGACCACAGGCCGAGCATCACCACGTCGAGGCAGGCGATCGGGAACTGCCGGTCGAGCGCCGCCTGCTGCGGCAGCAGGGCGACGCGCGCCCCCGCCGGCCGCTCGATGCGGCCCTCCTCCGGCCGGTGCAGCCCGGCGATGGCGCGCAGCAGCGTCGTCTTGCCCGCCCCGTTCGGCCCGACCAGCGCGGTCAGGCTGCCCGGGGCGAAGCGGCCCGAGAGGTGGTGCACCGCCGGGCGCCGCCCGTGGCAGACGGTGACGTCGCAGAGCCGGATCTCGGGAGCCGCCATCGCGTTCACGCCGCCATCGCCCAGAGGACGCCGAGCCAGAGCAGGGCCGCCGTCCCGCCCGCGAGGCCGAGCCGCGCGCCGGCGCCGGCGGAGAGGGCCAGCGGATCGGTCCAGGAGCTCGGCCTGCGCATGATGTTATCATGTAACATACGGGCGCGCCTGGGCAAGCGCCACCCTGCCCGGTAGAACCGCGGTCCATGCAGGGCCGCCCCCCCGCGCCCCGGTCCGTCCCCGCCGATCCCGAGACGGAGCTCCGCCGCGCCCTTGCCCGCCATCGCGCGATCGCGACCGGGCTGCTGGTCGCGATGGGCGGCCTCACCCTGCTCGCCTACCGCCTGCCGCCCGGCTACGGGACCGACCTGCTCCAGGCCGGCGCCAAGGCCGGGCTGGTCGGCGGCCTCGCCGACTGGTTCGCGGTGACGGCGCTGTTCCGCCGCCCGCTCGGCCTGCCGATCCCGCACACCGCGATCATCCCGCGCCAGAAGGACCGGCTCGGCCGGGCGCTCGGCAGCTTCGTCGCCAACCACGTCTTCACCGAGGCCGAGCTGCACCGCGTCATCGGCCGGCTCGACCTCGCCGCCATCCTGCGCGGCTTCCTCACCGACCCGCAGGCGATCCGGCCCGCCGCCGCCGCCCTCGCCGCCGGCCTGCCGCGGGTGCTGGCGAGCCTCGAGGACGGCCGCGCCCGGCGCCTCGCCCAGCGCCTGCTGCCGCGCTGGCTCGGCGGCCCTGCCGCGGCGCGGCTCCTCGCCCGGGCGCTGCGCGCCCTGGTCGCGAGCGGGCGCCACCAGGAGGTGTTCGACCTCGTGCTCGCGCGCATCAAGGTGCTGCTCGCCGAGAAGGAGGAGCAGCTCCGCGAGGCGATCGCGGCGCGGGTGCGCGCGGAGGGCGGGGCGCTGGTCGGCTGGCTCGCCGGCGCGGCCATCGCCCGGCGCGTCCTCGCCGCGGTGAACGAGCAGCTTGCCCGCGTCGAGCCGAGCGACAGCGACCTCCGCGCCGCCTTCGACGCCTGGGTGCAGGCCGAGATCGAGCGCCTCGAGACCGACCCGGAGCGCGCCGCCGCCATCGGCCGCGCGCTGCGCGGCGCCTTCGCCAACCCGGCGGTGGCGACCTGGCTCGGCGACGTCTGGGCGCGGCTGCGCGCGGCGCTGGAGGCCGACGCCGCCGACCCTTCCGGCCGCACCGTGGCGGCGCTGGAGGCCGCCCTCGCCAATGCCGGCCGCCTCCTGACCGAGGACGAGGCAGCGCGCGAGCAGCTCAACCGCGGCACCGAGCGCGTCCTGCTCGCCCTCCTGCCGGCCGCGCGCCTGCACCTCGCGGCATTCATCGCCGAGGTGGTGCAGGGCTGGGACAGCGCGACGGTGGTGGAGAAGATCGAGCTGCGCGTCGGGCGCGACCTGCAGTACGTGCGGATGAACGGCACGCTGGTCGGCTTCCTCGCCGGCGCGGCGCTGTTCGCGCTGCTGAGCGCGGTGTTCGGCCGCGTCGCGCATTGAGCGGCGCGGCGGAGGAGCGACCGCCGGATGGACCCTCGCCCTCCCCAGCCCGGCGCCGCCGCGCCGGTCCGGCGCTTCCGGCCGGGCCCCGGCCCGGGCGAGCTGCGCGCCCTGCTCGGCGTGCTCGCCGCCGCGCTGGCGCTGCTCGCCTTCTTCGCGCTCGCCGAGGCGGTGCTGGAGGGCGAGACCCGCGCCTTCGACCGCGCCGTGCTGCTCGCGCTGCGCGCCCGCGCCGACCCTTCCGATCCGGCCGGCCCGCGCTGGCTCGAGGAGGCGGCACGCGACGTCACCGCGCTCGGCAGCACCGCGATCCTCGGCTTCGCCACCCTTGCCGTCGCCGGCTACCTCGCGCTGGCGCGCCGGCGCGCGGCGGCGCGGCTCGTGCTCGTCGCCGTGGCCGGCGGCGCGCTGCTCAGCTCCCTGCTGAAGCTCGGCTTCGAACGCCCGCGCCCCGACCTCGTGCCGCACGCGGCCGCGGTGTACACGGCGAGCTTCCCGAGCGGCCATGCCATGCTCTCCGCCGTCACCTGGCTCACCCTCGGCGCGCTGCTGATGCGGATCGAGCCGCGGCGGCGGGTGAAGGCCTATGTGCTGGCGATGGCGGTGCTGACGACGCTGCTGGTCGGGGCGAGCCGCATCTATCTCGGCGTCCACTGGCCGACCGACGTGCTCGCCGGCTGGTCCCTCGGCGCCGCCTGGGCGCTGCTGTGCTGGCTCGTCGCGCTCCGGCTGCAGCGGCGCGGCCGCGTCGAGCCGGACGGTCCCGCCTGAGGGGGCCGGCCCGCCGCCCGCCCCTCGACCCGGGCGCCCCGCCGCGCCACCCTGGCCGGCGAGGAGACCGCCGATGCCCTCCCCGCCGCCCTTCACCCTCTCGATCCTCGACCAGTCCATGGTCGCCTCCGGCCGCACGCCCGGCGAGGCGATCCGCGAGACGCTCGCGCTCGCGCGCCACGCCGAGGCGCTCGGCTACCGCCGCTTCTGGATGTCGGAGCACCACAACAGCGGCGCGCTCGCCGGCACCGCGCCCGAGATCCTCGCCGCCGCCATCGCCGCGACGACGCGGCGCATCCGCGTCGGCAGCGCCGGCGTGATGCTGCCGCACTACTCCGCCCTCAAGGTCGCGGAGCAGTTCCGGGTGCTGGAGGCGATCGCGCCGGGGCGCATAGACCTCGGCATCGGCCGAGCGCCGGGCAGCGACGGGCGCACCGCCTTCGCGCTCAACCCCGACGCCGCCCAGGCCGCCGACCGCTTCCCGGCGCAGGTGATGGAACTGCTCGGCTGGCTCGGCGACGGGCTGCCGGAGAACCACCCCTTCCGCACCGTCGTCGCCCAGCCCGTGGTGGAGACGCGGCCGGAGGTCTGGGTGCTCGGCAGCAGCGACTTCGGCGCCCAGGTCGCGGCCTATTTCGGCCTCCCCTACAGCTTCGCCCACTTCTTCGCCGACGGCGGCGGCAGCGAGCAGGCGATCGCGCTCTACCGCGAGCAGTTCCGCCCGCATCCCGGCCGGCGGGGCCGCCTCGCCGCGCCGCATCCGGGCCTCGGCGTGTTCTGCCTGGTCGCCGACACCGAGGCCGAGGCGCTGCGCCTGTTCCGCTCGCGCGAGCTGTGGCGGCTGATGCGCGACCGCGGCCTGTTCGTCCCCCTGCCCAGCGTCGAGGAGGCCGAGGCCTACGCCTATTCCGAGGCCGAGCGCGCGCGGGTCGCGCGGATGCGCGCCCGCGCCCTGGTCGGGGCGCCGGAGCAGGTGCGCGCGAAGCTGGAGGCCCTTTCCGCCGCGCATGGCGGCATCGCCGAGTTCGCCGTGGTGACGGCCTGCCACGACCCGGAGGCGCGGCGGCGCAGCTTCACCCTGCTCGCCGAGGTCTGCGGCCTGCGCCCCGAGGACGCCGGCCGCCCCGCGGCGATCGCCGCGGCGGAGGCCGCCGGCTAGAGCCGGTTCCGCCCGCCCGTGCCCGCCGCGACGGCTCCGGCCCGTCGCCTCCCGGGCGGATTCACGCCCCCGCCCGTCGCCGCCGTCCGCGATCCGCTCCAGAGGACCGGTTGCGGGCGGCCGGAACCGGCGCCCGCCCTGCGCTGGCGTCCCGCCTCAGCGGGGGCGGATCACCACGACCCGCAGGCCGCTTGCGGCAGCGGTGCCGCCGGCAGCCGCGCACCGCAGGCGGCGCAGCCGCCACCACAGGCTCGCCGCGCCGACCGCGCCGGGCACGACCACCACCGGCAGCAGCAGGCCGATGAACAGCAGCGCGAGCGAGACCAGCAGCAGCCCGCCCGCGGCCAGCGCCAGCAGCAGCGCGACGCCGCCGATCCGCGCGAGCGCGCGGTCCACCGCCGAGGCGCCGCGCGCGCCGGCGCCGGGGGCGGCGTCGCGGAACTCGCCCTCGGGGGTGAGGTCGAGCACGGGTGGCGGGCGGCGATGCCGCGGCGGATGCGGGTGGTCCATGCGGCGAAACTGGCCCGCCGGTCCCGCCGGTTCAAGGGCGCCCCGGCCGCCACACGGCCTGCCCGCGCGGCGGGGGCGGACCCGCGCGCCGCGGTCAGACGCCGCGGCGCAGGCGGTCCAGATGCTCGAACAGTTCGGCCGTCGGAAGCTGGGTCAGGTCCCCTTCGTGCTCGGCGAGCACGGCAGGGCGCAGGTCGTTGGGGATGTGCTCCCGGAGCTGGCCGAGCAGCCGGCCCGGCGCCACCAGCGCCACCCCCTTGATGGCGCCGCTGCGCAGGGAGGCGGTGATGTCCTCGGCGATGCGATGCATCAGGTTGCGCTTCGCGTGCTCCTTCGGGCTGTCGTCGATGCGGTCCCACTCCATGCCGCTGCGCTGGACCATGCCGGGACGGCCGCCGGCGGCCGCGTCGCGTCGGCCGGGGCCGCCGGGGAAGGCCCGGCCCGGACGGTCCTCGCCCAGATCCGCGTCGCGCATGCGCGCCTCGGGCTCGTCCCACTCGGCGACCAGGTCGTAGCCGGACTCGCTCGCGCGCTTGACGTACGCCTTGGCCCGGCTGCCGTTGGCGACAACGATCCAATGCTCGCCGGGCAGGATGGCGGCCGGTTTCTTGCGCGTCTCGTTCATGCCGGGGGATCTCCGTTCTGGGCGCGAATTCGCGCCTCTTGCCCATTTCATACCGCGCGGGGCCGGGGCGCACCATCAGGCCGCTTTCGCCGGCACCAGCTCGGCCTCGATCCGTCCGTCGCGCAGGCTCACCAGGCGATCGAAACGGTCGAAGATCTTCTCGTCGTGGGTGACGACCAGGATCGCCGCCTGCTGCTCCTGCGCGACCTGGCGGAGCAGGTCCATCACTACCCGCGCCCGCTCGGAATCGAGCGCCGCGGTCGGCTCGTCGGCGAGGATGATGCGCGGGCGATTCGCCAGCGCCCGCGCGATCGCGACGCGCTGCGCCTCGCCCCCCGAGAGCCTTGCCGGCATCGCCGTCGCGCGGCGGCCGACCTGCAGGTAGTCGAGCAGCTCCCGCGCCCGCCGCCGCGCCTCGGCGAGCCCTACGCCGGCGAGCGTCATCGCCAGCGCGACGTTGTCGGTCGCATCCAGGAAAGGCAGCAGGTTGTGGAACTGGAAGATGAAGCCGATCTTCTCGCGCCGCAGCGCGCGCAGGTCGCGCCGGCGGTAGCGCCCGCCCTCCCACACCGTCTCGCCGGCGAGCGCGAGCCTTCCCGCGTCGGGCTCGAGGATGCAGGCGATCAGGTTGAGCAGCGTGGACTTGCCGCTGCCCGAGGGCCCGCGCAGCCCGACCACCGTCCCCGCCTCGACCGAGAGCGTGATGTCGGAGAGCGCCTGCACCCGCGCCTCGCCCTCGCCGAATCCCTTGGCGATGCCTTCCAGCACGACCAGCGGAGGGGATGCGGTCCCGCCCATGCTCACCCGCCGAGCGCCTGCTGGGGCTCGACCCGCAGCGCGAGCCGCACGCCGAGCAGGCTGGCGACCAGGCAGATCGCCGCCACCAGGAGGGCGAAGCCGGTCACCTCCTCCGGCCCCAGCGCGACCCGGCGCGGGAAGAAGTCCTTCACCGAGAACAGCAGCGACGCGCCGCCCGCCAGCCCCACGATCCCGAGCGCCATCGCCTGCTGCACGATCAGCCCGACGATGGTGCGGTCGCGCGCGCCGATCAGCTTCAGGGTCGCGATCTCGCGCAGCTTGTCGAGGGTCAGGGTATAGACGATCAGCGCCACCACCACGGCCGAGGCGATCAGCAGCACCACGGTGAACATGCCGAGCTGCACCCGCGCCCGCGCCACCACGCTGCGCGTCAGCACCTCCTCCTGCTCGGCCGCGGTGAGGGCGGAGAGGTGCTTCCAGCGGCGCACCTCCTCGGCCACGGCCTCGACGCGCTGGTTGGGCGAGACGCGGGCGATCACGGCGTTCACCGTGTCCGTCCCGGCAGTGCCACCGCCGGCGGCGAGCTGGCGCCGCGCCGCCGGAGGGGCGAGGCGGAACTGCAGCTCCTGCCCGTCGCGCAGCGTGATCCAGGCGAGCGGGTCGCCGCCGGAGGAGACGGCGCCCTCCGTCAGCCCGACCACGCGGAAGCGCTGCCCGCCCATCTCCAGCGTCGCGCCGACGGGCAGGCCGGCGCGGCGGTCGGCCACCATCTCGAACCGCCCGCGGGCGATGCCGCGGCCGGCGGTCAGCACCGGCGGGCCGCCGGGCCGGTCCGGCTCGTAGGCGACGAGCTGCAGGCGCAGCACCCCGCCGCCGGGGCGCGTCACCTCCGCGGTCTGGAAGGTCACCGCCCCGGCCTCGCGCACGCCGGGCAGCCGCGCCACCGCCTCGCGCACGTCGCCCGGGATGCGCGAACTCTCGGCGAAGGGGCCGCGCGTGCCCTCCTCCACCACCCAGAGGTCCGCGCCGAGCGCCCGCGGCAGGGACAGCGCATCCTCCACCACCCCGCGGTAGATGCCGACCATCGCCAGCGCCACGCCGAGCAGCAGGCCGAGGCCGAGGCAGGTCAGCAGGAAGCGGCCGAGGTTGTGGCGGATGTCGCGCAGCGCGAGGTTCACGGCCGCGCCCCCGCCGCGCGCGCCGCACGCCCCTCGCGCATGCCGGGAACCGGCCGCGTCACCACCTCCGCCCCGGCGGGCAGCGAGGCGGGGTCGAGCGCCGCGCGCGCATCCAGCGTGCGGGCGAGGAAGCGCACCTCGCGCCGGGCGAGCGCGCCGCCCTCGATCGTCCAGACGCGGCCCGCGGCGCCGTCGAAGCCCTCGATCGCCGCCTCCGGCACGAGTCGCGCGGCGGGCAGGCGGCCGGTCTCGATCTCGGCGGTGATCTGCTCGCCGAGGATCGGCTGCGGCGGGCAGCGCTCGCAGCGCAGGTTGACGCGCCTCTCCTCGGTCACGCGGTCGCTCTCGAGGCCGATGCGTGCGACGCGCGCGGAGAACGTCTCGCCCGGCAGCGAGCGCAGCCGCACCTCGGCCGGCTGCCCCTCGCGGATCGCCCCGGCCCGCCCCTCGTCCACGTAGACGAGCGCCCACAGGCTGCCCGGCTCGACGAGGGTGAACACCGCCTCGCCGGGGGCGAGCGCCGCGCCCGGCTCGCGGTGGCGGGCGATCACCACGGCGTCGAAGGGGGCGGTCAGCACATGCTTGGCGAGCGCCGTCCGCTCGGCGAGCAGCGCCGCCCGCGCATCGGCCAGCGCCGCCCGCGCCACGGCGAGATCGGCGCGCGCCACGGCGAGGTCGGCCTGGGCCGCGGCGGCCTCCGTCTCCGCCTGCTCGGCGGTCTCGAGCGGGGCGTTGCCGCGGGCGGCGAGTTCCCGCCGCCGCTGCGCCGTGGCGGCGCGCTGGCGGGCGAGGACCTGCGCCCGCTCGTAGGCGGCGGCGACGCGGAGCTGCTGCGCCTCGGCGTTCTCGAGCTGCGCCTCGGCGCGCGCCACGCGCGCCTCCTGGCTCGCCGGGTTGAGACGGGCAAGCACGGCGCCGGCGGCGACCCGGTCGCCGTGATCCGCCTCGACCGCGACCAGGGTCCCGGCGACCTCGAAGCCAACGCGGGAGAGCACGCGCGCCTCGACCGTGCCGAGGCCGAAGACGCGGATCGGCACGTCGCGCTCCTCGACGGCGACGGGGAGTTCGAGCGGGCGACCGCGCAGGGTCCAGGCGCCGCCGGCGAGGGCGGCCGTGACCAGGAGGAAGGCGAACAGGATCGAAAGACGGCGGCGCATCGGCTCCTCGGCCAGCCGGCGGAATCGCGGCGGGGCGCGACGCTCATGCGCCCCTTCCGCCCGCGCAGCGTTGATCCATCTCAACAGGAAAGGGGGGCCAGATCCAGACCCGCGAACGGGGCGCGGCCCGGGCGGCGGCCGGGCTCAGGCGGCGCCGGACGGCGCCGCCGCGGCCAGCGGCTCGACCACCGCCGCGGTGCCGCGCACGCCGACCACGCGCACCGCCTCGCCCTCGCGCAGCGTGGCGCCGCCGGCGGGCAGCGCCGGCCAGTCGCTGTCGCCGACCCGCACGCGCAGCTCGGGGCCGGCCGCCGCGACGATCAGCCCGGTGCGGCCGACCAGGCCGGCATCGGGGGTGTTCACCCGCGGGCGGGGCGCCCTGCTGCCGCGCAGCCGCAGGGCCAGGGCGACGCCGGCGGCGAGCAGCACCAGGAACACCACCACCGCATCGGCGAACCCGGCCGCCGGCGCCGCCAGCAGGTAGAGGCCGGTGCCGATCGCCGCCAGGCCGATCCAGAGCAGGAAGATGCCGGGCAGCACCACCTCCGCCGCGAGCAGGACCAGGCCGGCGAGGATCCAGAGCAGGGCGGGGTCGAGCGGAAGCCCGTCGCGCATCGGGCGGCCTCAGGCCCGGCCCCACGGCGAGCCCGGCGCCGACAGCGGCGTGGCGACGGGCTGGCTCGTCGCGGGGCCGGGCGGCGGAGGCGACGAGGCGGGCGCCGGCGGCGGCGACGCGGTGGCGGATCCGCCGCCCGGGCGGGACGGCGGCCGGCGCGGCCCGCCGCCCGGCGGAGGCGCGCCCCCGTCTCCGCCCGTCCCGCGCAGCAGCTCCAGGGCCTGGGCGATGCCGCCCGCGAGCGCGGTGGATTCCATCGGCACGATCACCAGCTTCTGCGCTTGGTTCTGCGCCAGTTGCTCGAACGCCCGCACGTACTTGTCGCTGATGAAGTAGCGCAGCGCGTCCGTTCCCGTTCCGGTCGCGACCTCGGCGACCATGCGGGTGGCGTTGGCCTCGGCCTCGGCGAGGCGCTCGCGCGCCTCGGCGTCGCGGAAGGCGGCCTCGCGCCGTCCCTCGGCGGCGAGGATCAGCGCCTGCTTCTGTCCTTCGGCGCGCTTGATCTCCGCCTCGCGCTCGCCCTCGGCGCGCGCCACCGTGGCGCGGCGCTCGCGCTCCGCGGTCATCTGCAGGTTCATGGCGCGGATCAGGTTCTCGGGCGGCTCGATCTTGCGGATCTCGACACGGCTGACCTTGACGCCCCACGGGTCGGTCGCCCCGTCGAGGATCGCGAGCAGCGAGGAGTTGATGCGGTCGCGCGAGGAAAGCGTCTGGTCGAGGTCCATCTCGCCGATCACCGCGCGGATGTTGGTCATGGCGAGCTGGGTCAGCGCCACCTGGAGATCCTGGACCTGATAGGCCGCCTTGGCCGGGTCCATGACGCGGTAGTAGACGATGCCGTCCACCTTCACCGTGGCGTTGTCGCGCGTGATGACGTCCTGTTCCGGGATGTCGAGCACCACCTCCTGCACGTTCATCTTGTGCCCGATCGCGTCGATGTAGGGCACGATGAAGTTGAGGCCGGGATGCAGCAGCCGCGTGAAGGCGCCGAAGCGCTCGACGGTCCAGACCTCGCCCTGCGGCACCTGCTTGATGCCCTTCCAGAGCGTCAGGACCGCCAGCAGGGCCAGGACGATCAGGACCAGATTCGCACCCGACATCGGCAGGGCTTCCCTCACCGGCTCCGCGGAACGCAGCCGGAAGGATACCCCGGAACCCGCGCCGCCGCGAGCCCGACTCGTGCCTTGCGCCGGGTCTGCGCTACGCTGCGCCGACGGCACCGATCGGGAGACGAGAGGGAATGCGCATGATCGAAGGAGCCTCCACGCCGCTGCCGGTGGACCTTAGCGGGCTTCGGGTGGCGATCAGCGCCGGCGCCGGCGGCATCGGGCGGGTGATGGCGGACTGCTTCGCCGCCCGCGGGGCGCGGGTGTTCGTCTGCGACGTGGACGCCGAGGCGCTCGCCGCCTGCCCGCACCCCGGCCTGCGCGCCGACATGGCCGAGGTCGCGGAGTGCGAGGGCTTCGTGGACGCCGCGGTGGACCGCCTGGGCGGCCTCGACGTGCTGGTGAACAACGCCGGCATCGCCGGCCCGACGGCGCGGGTCGAGGACGTGGCGCCGGAGGATCTCGAGCGGACCCTGCGCATAGACCTCGCCGCGATGTTCCACTGCGCCCGCCGCGCCGTCCCGGCGCTGCGGGCGGCCGGCGGCGGGGCGATCATCAACCTCTCCTCGGCGGCGGGCAAGTTCGGCTTCCCGCTGCGGAGCCCCTACGCCGCGGCGAAATGGGGCGTGGTCGGCTTCACCAGGTCGCTCGCCGCTGAGCTCGGCCCGGACGGCATCCGGGTGAACGCGATCCTGCCCGGCCTGGTCGCCGGCGAGCGCATCCGCCGCGTCATCGAGGCGAAGTCGCAGGCACTCGGCGTGCCGTTCCGCGAGCAGGAGCAGAAGCTGCTCGCCGCGGCCTCGCTCCGCTGCTACGTGACGCCGCACGACATCGCCAACATGGCGCTCTATCTCTGCTCGCCCTTCGGCGCCACCATCAGCGGCCAGGCGCTGAGCGTGGACGGCGACCTGCAGTACCTGGGCTGAGGCGAGGCCGCGCTCAGGCCGCCGGGGACCGCTTCAGCCGCCCGGCGAAGGTCTTGCGGAACTTCGCCACCTTCGGCGCGATCACCGCGCGGCAGTAGCCGGACCACGGGTTGCGCGCGAAGTAGTCCTGGTGCTCCGGCTCGGCCGGCCAGAACTCCGCCGCGGGCACCAGTTCCGTCACCAGCGGCGCGTCCCAGACGCCGGCCTGCCCGACCTCGCGCATCACCGCCTCCGCAGTGCGGCGCTGCGCCTCGGAGTGGTAGAGGATGATCGAGCGGTACTGCGGCCCGACATCGGCACCCTGGCGATCCTTCGTCGTCGGGTCGTGGATGGCGAAGAACACGCGCAGCAGGTCGGCATAGGAGACGACCTGCGGGTCGAAGGCGATCTGCACCACCTCCGCGTGCCCGGTCGCCTTGCCGCAGACCTGCTCGTAGGTGGGGTTGGGGACTTGCCCGCCGGCGTAGCCGCAGACCACGCGGCTCACGCCCGCGAGCTCGCGATAGACCGCATCGAGGCACCAGAAGCACCCGCCGCCGAGCGTCGCCACCTCCTGCCCCTCCGCCGCCTCGTGCGTCGCCGTCATGGATCCGCCTCCTCGCCCCACGGTGGCAGCCAAGATGGGAAACGGGACGATCCCCGGAAAGGTGCGGAGCCCCGGCCCGGCGGCCGCCGGATCACGGCGCGAACAGGAAATCCGCCGGCAGCAGGGCGCTCTTCTGCACGTTCAGCAGCACCAGCGCCTCGCCCCCGCCGAGCGCGACCGCGAGATTGGCGCCGACCTGTTGCGATGCCGCCAGCAGCGCCTCGAAGGACTGGATCGCGGTGCCGCGCAGCTCGATCTGGTCGCCGCCGGGGAGGAAGTCCGTGATGGTATCGGTGCCGCCGCCGCGGGCGATCAGGAAGGTGTCGCGCCCCTCCCCGCCGTTCAGGCGGTCGTTCCCCTCCCCGCCCAGCAGGGTGTCGGCGCCGGCCTCGCCGAACAGCCGGTCGGCCTCCGCCCCACCCGCCAGCCGATCGGCGCCGTCGCCCCCCACCAGCAGGTCGGCGCCCGCCCCGCCCTCCAGGAGGTCGGCGTCGCCAAGGCCGTAGAGCGTGTCGGCCCCGCCCCCGCCCAACAGCGTGTCGTCGCCGCCATGGCCGACCAACCGGTTGGCGGCGTCGTTGCCGACCAGCAGGTTGGCGAGCGCGTTGCCGACCCCGTAGCTGCCCGCGCCGAGCACCAGCGCCTCGACCTCGGCCGGCAGGGAGCAGCCTTCGCCGGCCTCGAGCACGATCGTGTCGGCCCCGCCCCCGGCCGCCTCGACCACCCGGTCGCGCGTGGCGTCGAGGCGGTAGAGGTCGTCGCCCGCCCCGCCCGCCAGCGTGTCGTCGCCCGCCTCGCCCGCCAGCTCGTCGGCGCCGTCCCCGCCGCTCAGCCAGTCGTTCCCCTCCCCGCCCAGCAGGGTGTCGGCGCCGGCCTCGCCGAACAGCCGGTCGGCCTCCGCCCCGCCCGCCAGCCGGTCGGCGCCGTCGCCCCCCACCAGCAGGTCGGCGCCCGCCCCGCCCTCCAGGAGGTCGGCGTCGCCAAGGCCGTAGAGCGTGTCGGCCCCGCCCCCGCCCAGCAGCGTGTCGTCGCCCGCCTCGCCCTCCAGGCGGTCGGCACCCTCGCCCCCATAGAGAAGGTCGCGGCCAAGGCCGCCCCGCAGCGTATCGGCGCCGCCGCCTCCATACAGCCGGTCGTCGCCGCCTTCGCCGAGCAACAGGTTGCGATCCGTCGCGGCGTCGGACTCGCCGTTCTCGTCGCCTTCGGCGAAGAGCTCGTCCTCGCCCTCGCCGCCGCGCAGCGTGTCGGCGCCGGTGCCGCCCCAGAGCTGGTCGGCGCCGGCCCCGCCGAGCAGGAAGTCGGAGCCCGCGCCGCCTTCCAGCCGGTCGTTGCCGCCACCGCCCGCGAGCGTGTCGTTGCCGAGCAGTCCGAAGATCTGATCGGCGCCGGCCCCGCCGGCCAGGTTGTCGTTCCCCGGCCCGCCGGCGCTCGCGAGGAAGGTGCCGGGAAGGAAGCCGGATTGGCTCAGCACGCTGGTGCCGCGGATCCGCGCCACCATGTCCTGCGCGCCGAGCAGCGAGTCGCGATCCAGGTCGGCCACCAGCCACCCGCCCGCCGCCACTCCGTTCTCGGCCACCGGCAGCCAGAAGACCTGCACGTGGCCGTTGCCGACGTCCTTGCCCGGAAGCACGAAGCCGAGCGGCGGCGCGGCGCTTCCGGTGGCGTCCAGCGGCGGGCCGGGGAACGCCGCGCCGCACCAGAGCAGCGGCATCGGCCCCTCGGGCGTCATCACGAACCCGTCCGGCGAATCGAAGGCGATCCGGTCGCCTTGCGCGGGGGTGAAGTCCTCCAGGAGGTCCGGCGCCTGGCCGCTGGAGGCGGGCGCCCCGGCGAGCTGCACCTCGATCAGGAACCGGTCGGCGCCGAGGCCGCCCGCGAGCGTGTCGCTCCCGGGACCGCCGGCCAGGGTGTCGTTGCCGTCGCCGCCCGCGATGCGGTCGTCGCCGGGCCCGCCGTTGATCCGGTCATGGCCCGCGCCGCCCGCGAAGGTGTCGTTGCCGCCGAGGTCGTAGAGCAGGTCGTCGCCGGCGCCGCCGTCCAGGACGGTGGTCCCGCCGCCGCCGAACAGGGTGTCGTTGCCGTCACCGCCGCGCAGCGTGTCGAGCCCGCCGCCGCCGACCAGCAGGTCGTCGCCCGCGCCGCCGTCGAGCAGGTTGCCCTGCTCGGGCGCGTCGCGCAGCCAGGGATCGTCGTCCTCGGCGTAGAGGGTGTCGAAGCCCTCGCCGCCCTGCAGCGTGTCGCTGCCGGTGCCGCCGCGCAGGATGTCGCCATGCTCGCCGCCGAGGAGGCTGTCGTCCCCCGCCCCGCCCCAGAGCTGGTCGGCGCCCAGGCCGCCCGCGAGCGTGTCGTTGCCCCCCTCGCCCCAGGCGCTGTCGTCGAGGCCGCCCGTGGCGAGGGAATCGGCGCCCGGGGTGCCGTGCCAGCCCGCGATCTCGGCAAGGAAATCCGCCGCGCAGAGCGCGACGGGCGCCTCGCCGGCCGCGGGGGCGAGGCGCAGCAGGACGTCGTTCGGCCCGATCCGCCCGTCGTCGTCGGCGTCGAGCCAGATCCGGAAGGGCGCGGTCGCGTCGGTCGGGTCGTGGCGCCATACTAGGTCGGCGAAGCCGTCGCCGATCAGCGGCTCGGGCAGTTGCGGCGGGCCGCCATAGCCGCCGAAGTCGAAGGCGACCGGCCCCAGGCTGAAGGCGAGGGCGCGGCCGAGGCGCATCGCGGCGGGCAGCGCGATCAGGTCGCCGCCCGCGGTCGCGGCGCCCTCGAAGTCGAGGATCAGGTCCGGGGCCGCCGGCGCGCTCTGCGCGGCACCCGGCTCGAGCACGAGGAACAGGTCCGCCCCCGCCCCGCCGCGCAGCCGGTCCGCCCCGCCGCCGCCGGCGAGCGTATCGGCGCCGGCCCCGCCCGAGAGGCTGTCGTTCCCCGCCCCGCCCTCGAGCCGGTCGGCTCCGCCCCCGCCGGCGAGCGTATCGGCGCCGGCCCCGCCGAGCAGCGCCAGGGCGGTGCCGGCCACGGCCCCGCCGTCCAGGACCAGCGCATCGCCGGCTTGGCGCTGGCCCGTAGCGTCCACCGTGAACACCGCGCCCGGAGCCGGCGTGGCCGAGGCGGCGGCCGCATCGTCCAGCACCAGCCGCACCGCGCCGCCGCTGCCGACGAGGATGCGCTCGATCCCGGTAACGGTCGCCGGCCCGAGGGTGACGTCGAGCGGTCCCGCGAGAACCAGCGTGTCGCCCGTGCCCGCGCCGCCGTCGAGCCGATCCGCGGCGTCGAGCGCCGTGCCGGCGACGATCCTGTCGTCGCCCGCCCCGCCATCGGCCGAGTCCGCCCCGCCCTGGACGACCGAGAGACGGTCGTCCCCCGTCCCCCCGGCGAGGAACTGCGCGCCGGCCGCGTCGAAGCGGGCCACGCTGCCGTCGGCGAAGACGAAGGCGGCATCGCCGAGCGTCGCGGAGGCGCAGCCCCCGAGCAGCACCCAGAGCCCGGCCTGGGAGACGAGCAGGTCGGCGCCGCTGACCGAGAGGCTCAGCCCGGCGGCGCTGAAGCCGGAGGAAAAGGCGAGCTGGTCGCGCGCCGGATCGAAGGCGATCCGCGTGCCGGCGACACTGGTGAAGGTGAAGACCGCCATCCGGCCGCGGACTGCCTCCCACGCCTCCTGCGCCCGACCAGGCCCCCTGACCTGCAGGCCGAGGAGAACGCGGACCGGGTTGCAGGAGCGTGAACGCGGACGCGGCGCGGCGGCGCCGAATTGACGCGGCCGCTCCGGTGCGCGTAGCCAGTTCCCAGGCTCCGCCCCGGAGGACCGCGACCCGATGTTCACCACCCGTCCCGAGATCGCCGGCACCTTCGGCGCCGTCGCCTCCACCCACTGGATCGCGAGCCAGGTCGGCATGGCCGTGCTCGAGCGCGGCGGCAACGCCTTCGATGCCGCCGCCGCCGCCGGCTTCACGCTGCAGATCGTCGAGCCGCACCTGAACGGCCCCGGCGGCGACTGCCCGATCCTCCTGCACAGCGCGCGGCTCGGCACCCAGCAGGTGATCTGCGGCCAGGGGCCGGCGCCGCGCGCGATGACGGTGGCGAAGCTCAAGGGCGAGCTCGGCCTCGACCTCGTTCCCGGCACCGGGTTCCTCTGCGCGCCCGTCCCCGGCGCCTTCGACGCCTGGATGCTGATGCTGCGCGAGCACGGCACCTGGCGCGTGCGCGACGTGCTGGAATACGCGATCGGCTACGCGCGGAACGGCGCCCACATGGTGCCGCGCGTGCGCGCCACGATCGAGACGGTGCGCCCGCTGTTCGAGAGCGCCTGGCCGACCTCCGCCGCGCTGTGGCTGCGGAACGGCGGGCCCGAGCCGGGCGGCCTCTACGCCAACCCCGCCCTCGCCGACACCTACGAGCGCGTCGTGCGCGAGGCCGAGGCCGCCGGCACCGACCGCGAGCGCCAGATCGAGGCGGCGCGCGACGCCTGGTACCGCGGCTTCGTCGCCGAGGCGATCGACCGCTTCGCCCGCGGCTTCGAGGCGCTCGACACCTCCGGCCGCCGCCATCGCGGCCTGATCACCGCCGACGACCTCGCCGGCTGGCAGGCCACGATCGAGCCGCCCCTCGCCTTCGACTACCGCGGCCACACCGTCCTCAAGTGCGGCCCCTGGAGCCAGGGGCCGGCGCTGCTGCAGACCCTGGCGCTGCTCGAGGGCTTCGACCTCGGCGCCATGGACCCGCTCGGCGCCGCCTTCCTCCACACCGTGGTCGAGGCGCAGAAGCTCGCCTTCGCCGACCGCGAGGCCTGGTACGGCGACCCCGCCTTCACCGACGTGCCGATGGCGGCACTGCTCTCCCCCGCCTACAACGCCGAGCGGCGCAAGCTGATCGGCGAGCGCGCGAGCCTCGAATTCCGCCCCGGCAGCCCGGACGGCCGCACCCCGCGCACCCCCGACTACGCCGCCGCGGTGCGCCGGGCCGAGGCGATGGCCGCCGCCGCCGGCAGCGGGGAGCCGACCGTCGCCCGTCTCGGCGCCTCGGGCGGCGACACCTGCCACGTGGACGTGATCGACCGCTGGGGGAACATGGTCAGCGCCACGCCCTCCGCGGGCTGGCTGCAGTCCTCGCCGGCGATCCCGGAGCTCGGCTTCTGTCTCGGCACGCGCTGCCAGATGTTCTGGCTCGACGAGTCGCTCCCCAACGGCCTGCAGCCGGGCAAGCGCCCGCGCACCACCCTCTCGCCCTCGCTGGTGCTGCGCGACGGCAGGCCGTGGATGAGCTACGGCACGCCGGGCGGCGAGCAGCAGGACCAGTGGCAGGCCACGATGCTGCTGCGGATGCTGCACCACGGCCTCGGCATCCAGCAGGCGATCGACCTGCCGAGCTTCCACTGCGAGCACTGGATCAGCAGCTTCTGGCCGCGCGGCGCCAGGCCCGGCAAGGTCGTGATCGAGGGCCGCTACCCGCCGGAGGTGCTGGCGGAGCTGCAGGCGCGCGGGCATCGCGCCGAGATGGGCGGCGAGTGGTCCGAGGGGCGCCTCACCGGCGCGCGGCGCGAGCCGGACGGGCAGATCCTCGCCGGGGCCAATCCGCGCGGCATGCAGGGCTACGCGGTCGGGCGCTGAGGCCCGACGGCGATGCGCCGCGGCCGCGCGGCGACCCGCGCCGCCGCGCCGCTCGCCGCCTGCGCGCGCCACGCGCCGCCGCCCCCGGCGCCGCCGCCGACCGCGGAGGTGGTGCGCCGCAACCCCTGGCTCGCGCACCATTTCGACGAGCTGACGCCGCCGCAGCAGGCGCGCGTGGCGCAGCGGCTGCGGCGCGCCCGCCCGCCGCGCGCCGACACGCCGGAGGAGGCCCGGCGGCACTGGGACGCGACGGGCCTCGAGGAGCGCCGCGCGCTGATCGCGCCCGTCGCCGGCCGGCCGCGCGTTCGCGCAACCGCCGCGCAGCGCCCGTCCGGGACCGGCGGCGCCGCGCCCGCCGCGACGGGCGGCGCCGGGGCGATGGGGGCCGACGACTGACCTGACCTGACCCGGCCCGGCGCGCGCCGCGGCGCCTCGCCTCAGCCCTTCCGTTCCCAGCCGCCCGGGCCCTGCTGCCAGTAGGTCAGCGCGTGGCCCGCGGCCTTCGCCGCCGCCCAGCGCCGCCGCGCCGCGGCCACCGCCGCCTCGTCCGTGCCGTCGAACAGGTCCAGCACGCGGTCGTACTCGTGCAGCCGCGCGCTCTCGGCGCCCTCGACCAGGAACAGGAAGCGCGCCCCGTTCGGCGCCGGCGCGTCCTCCGCGGTCAGCCAGATCGGCTGCAGCTCCGCATGGCCCGTCTCCTTCGTGCCGTGCGGCAGCCAGTCGGGATCGGCGCAGAGCCAGAGCGCGGCATCGAGCGCGCGCAGCCGCTCCTCCTCCCCGCACAGCACCACCGCCCGCCCGCCCAGGGCGAGCACGCGGCCGAGCAGCTTCGGCAGGGCCTGCTCCAGCGTGGTGCGGGTGAGGTGGTAGAAGCCGATCTCGGCCATGGGCGATGCGGCGGAGGGCGCGGCCGCTAGGGGCGGGGGCGGCCCGGGCCGCCCCCATCGGGCGCCGGCGCCGTGCCGTCGCAGCGCGGCCGGCACCAGGCGGGCAGCGGCGGCTCGCGGGCCGGCAGGCCGGTCAGGCGCACCCGGGTCTCGACCGGCACGGTCCCGCCGGGCTCGGCGGTCGCGTGGCTGGCCACGGCGCCGAAGGAGGGCGGCGGCGTGTCCCGCGCGACGATGGCGCGCCGCAGCGAGCGCCCGGGCAGGTCGCGCGCGGGCAGGAACAGGGCGGTCGAGTCCCGGCCATCCGCCAGGCGCAGCGCGGTCGCGGCGCCCCGGCCCTGCTCGCACCGCACCGCGCAGCCTGCCGCCTCGATCGCGCCGGGCGCGCTCTCGCCGCCGAGCCGCACGCAGGGGCCGCTCGCCTGCGCCCGCCCCGCGGCGGCCGGCGCGAGGGACGCGGCGGCCACGCTGGCGGCAGCGGCGAGGACGAGGCGCACGCGCATCGGAGGCTCGGTCCCTTCCTTCCCTGTGCGATCCCCATCCGGGGGCAGTCCAGAATACCAGCCCGCGGCGCCGCGCGTCAGCCTTTCCCCTCCTCGAAGCGCATCGCCACCAGCGCATCCAGAAGCCGCGCGCCGAAGCCGCTCGCGCCCTCGGGGCCGAGGGCGTCCGCCTCCTTGCGCAGCGCGACGCCCGCGATGTCGAGATGCGCCCAGGGCACGCCCTCGGCGAACGCGCGCAGGAAGGCGGCGGCGTGGCAGGCGTCCGGCAGGAACCGCCCGCCCCAGGCGCCGCTGCCGTGCGGCGCGCACTGCCGCAGGTCGGCGATGTCGCTCCGCAGGTCCTCGCGATGGCGCTCGCCGATCGGCATCGGCCAGACCGGCTCGCCCACCGCCTCTCCGGCGGCGGCGACCTGCGCGGCGAGGGCGGCGTCGGTCGCGAACAGCCCGGCGCGGTGGTGGCCGAGCGCGGTGACGATCGCCCCGGTCAGCGTCGCCAGGTCCACGATCGCCCGCGGCGCGAGCCGCGTCGCCGCGTAGTGCAGCGCGTCGGCGAGCACGAGCCGCCCTTCCGCGTCGGTGTCCAGCACCTCCACCGTGCGGCCGGAGAGCGTGCGCAGCACGTCGCCCGGCCGGTAGCTCGCCGCGCCGATCGCGTTCTCGGCGAGCGCCAGCACCGCGACCGCCGGCGCCGGCGAGCGGCGCAGGGCGAGCGCCAGCATCGCCCCCGCGCAGGCGGCCGCGCCGGCCATGTCGGCGCGCATCTCCTCCATCCCCTCGGCGGGCTTGAGCGCAAGGCCGCCGGTGTCGAAGCAGATCCCCTTGCCGACGAAGGCGACCGGCGCCGCGCCGCCCGCCCCCTTCCACCGCAGCACGACGAGGCGGGGCGGGTTCGCCGACCCGCCGCCGACCGCGAGCAGCGCGCCGAAGCCGAGCTTCGCGAGCCGCTTCGGCCCCAGCACCTCCACCGCGAGGCCATCTTCCGCGAGCCGCTCCATCCGCTCGGCGAACAGCGCCGGGGTGAGGTGGTTCGCGGGCTCCGCCACCAGGTCGCGCGCGAGCAGGCAGCCGCGCACCGCCGCCGCGGCGCGCTCCCACGCCGGCGCGACGGCGTGCGGCCGGTCCACGACCAGGTCGAGCCGCTCGAGGCCCGGCTTCACGTCCTTGGTGCGGTAGCGGTCGCAGCGCCAGGCGCGCAGGCAGGCGCCGGCGGCGAGCGCGGCCGCGGCCTCGGGCGGCAGGCCGCGCGCATCGAGCGCGAGCGCCCGCGTCTCCTCGTCCGCCTGCGCGACCGCCCCGCCGCCCGCCCGCGCGAAGTCGAGCGGCGCGGCGGCGGGGCCGGCGCCGACGAGGAGGGCGCGCTCGGGGACGAGGCAGTGCAGCGCCTGCCCGGCGCGGCCGGTGAAGCGCGCGGCGGCGGCCGCGGCGCGGAACGGCTCCGGCACGGCGGCGCCCTCGGCCAGCGGCAGGACGCGGAGCGCCGCGCCCTCGGGCGGCGCGCGGTGCAGCCGGACCTTCAGCATCCCGCCCCTGGCGTCCCCTGCCGGCCGGGCGCGGCCGCCGCCCGTGCCGCCGCCCTCACCCCTCGTAGTGCTCGGCGACCAGCCGCTCCAGCAGCCGCACCCCGAATCCGCTCGCACCCTTCGGCGTGCTGCCCTTCTCCTTGCTCGCCCAGGCGGTGCCCGCGATGTCGAGATGCGCCCACGGCTTGCCGTTGACGAAGCGCTGCAGGAACTGCGCCGCGGTGATCGAGCCGGCGGGCCGCCCGCCCACGTTCTTCATGTCGGCGATGTCGGACTTGAGCTGCTTGTCGTAGGCCTCGCCGAGCGGCATGCGCCAGCAATTCTCGCCCACCGCCTTGCCGGCGGCGAGGATGCGCTGCGCCAGCTCGTCGTCGTTGCTGAACAGCCCGGCGTGCTCGTGCCCGAGCGAGATGATGATCGCGCCGGTCAGGGTGGCGAGGTCCACCATGAAGCGCGGCTCGTACTTCTCCTGGCAGTACCAGAGCAGGTCGGCGAGGACGAGCCGCCCCTCCGCGTCGGTGTTGATCACCTCGATGGTCTGGCCGGAGTAGCTCCTCACCACGTCGCCGGGCCGCTGCGCGGTGCCGGAGGGCATGTTCTCGACCAGGCCGACGAGGCCGACCACGTCCGCCCTGGCCTTGCGTCCGGCAAGCGCGGCCATCAGGCCGACCACCGCGCCGGCGCCGGCCATGTCCCACTTCATCTCCTCCATGCTCTGCGCGGGCTTGATGGAGATGCCGCCGGAGTCGAAGGTGACGCCCTTGCCGAGGAAGGCGAGCGGCTTCTCCGCGGCGGCGGCGCCGTTGCTCCCGCCCTTGCCGGCGCCCGAGCGGCCCAGCCAGCGCATCACCACCGTGCGCGGCTCGTTCGCCGAGCCCTGCGCCACGCCGAGCAGGGCGCCGAAGCCGAGCTTCCTCATCTCCTTCGGCCCGAGGATCTCGACCTCGACGCCGAGCGGCTCGAGCTGCCGGCAGCGCTCCGCCATCTCTGCCGGAGTGAGCACATTCCCCGGCTCGGAGACGAGATCGCGCGCGAGATAGACGCCCTTCGCCACCGCCTCCTGCCCCGCCCAGGCCGCCCTGGCCGCGTCGGGGTCGGCGGTCGCGATCGCGAGGCGCCGCAGCTTCGGCTTGTCCTCCTCCTGCTCCTTCGTGCGGTAGCGGTCGAAGCGGTAGGCGCGCAGCACGGCGCCCATCGCCAGCGCGACGGCAAGCGCGGGCGGGAGATGCTCGGCCGCGACGACGGCCTCGGCCTCGTTCGCGACCGCGGGCTGCAGCGCGGCGCCGGCGGCCTCCGCCGCCTCGGCCGACAGCTCGGCGGCCTTGCCGAGGCCGACCGCGACCACCCGGGAAAGCCCCGCGCCGGGGGCCCAGACCGTCGCGGTCTGGCCCTTGCGGCCCTTGAAGGCGGCCGCCTCCAGCGCGCGCCCGATGGCGCCGCCGGTCGCCTCCTCGGCGCGCTGGCGCAGTCCTCCCGGCGGCGGCGCGGCGGCGGCGCCTTCCGCTTCCGCGAGGGGCAGCACGAGGGCGCCGCTCCGCGGCAGGGCGTCGGGCTTGACGAAGACGATCTCGAGCATGCGGGCTCCGTACGGCAAGCGGGGGTTCGGTGCCGAAGAGGGGCCGCACTCTAACAGGCCGCGCGCCGGGGGCCAGCGGCGGCGTCCGCGGAACCGGCCGGCGCCGCCGGCGATCGCCCCGCCTACCAGCCGTGGCGGTAGCCGTAGCCGTTGCGCATGGACCGCGCGATGAGATCGTCCACCCGGCGCGCGTGCTCGCGCAGCTCCCAGCGCTCGTGCGGCGTCACGATGCCGTCCGCCCGGGCCCAGGCCTCGTGGCGGGCGAGACCGGCCTGGGCGCGGTCGATGCGCCGGGACTCCCACGGCGCGATGCGGCCGGTCGCCTCGCCGTAGCGCTGCCACTGCTCCTGCCGCCAGCGGTGGCGGTCGAGCCCGGGCGTCGCGGCGTGCCCCCAGCCCGGCCCGTAGGGCGGCCGCGGCCGGTCATAGCCATAGCCGTAGCCGGAGCCGTAGCCGGAGCCATAGCCAGGGCGGTGCCAGTCGCCCGCGGCGGCCGGCAGCGGCGCCACCGCCCCGCCGAGGGACACGAGCCCGATGCCGAGCAGCCCGGCCAGGCCGAGACGCTTGCCGAAGGACGTGCGGATCATGGCGGATCCTCCTGCCGGGGACGGGAAACCGCTTCTCCGTGCCCGCGGCGCGGAGTCTGCGCGGCGATCGTGGCGGAGGCGGGGTCGGACCGGGGTCTTGCGGGGTAGGAATCGTGGCGACGCCGGGGCGGGCGGCGGGCGCGGGGATGCCCCCGGCCGCCGCCCGGCCCGGACGCCCTCGCTCAGAAGCGGTAGCGCACGCCAGCGCCGATCACCCAGGGGTTCAGCTCGGCATTCGCGTCGATGCGGCCGACCACGGTGTTCACCCGCACGTCGGGCTCGAGGAACTGCAGCCGCTTCACGTCGAGGTTGAACAGCCAGTTCGGCGCGATCTCCACGTCCAGCCCGGCATTCAGCGCGAGCGCCCAGCCGTTGCGGATGTCCACGCCGGTGACCGCGGGGTGCCGCCCGCCGCCCTCGCCGTAGAACACCGTGTAGTTCACGCCGAGGCCGAGATAGGGGCTGACGCGCGAGCGCGGCAGCGGGTGGTACTGCAGGGTCAGGGTCGGCGGCAGCACCCAGACATGGCCGAGGTCCACCGTGCCGACCGCCGAGTTCCGCACCTCCACGTCGTGCCGCGTGGTCGCCGCGATCAGGTTCAGGGCGATGTTCGGCGTGAGGAAGTAGGTGAGGTCGAGCTGCGCCGTGGCGGAGTCCGACGCCTCCGGCGTGCCGCCGATGGCGGCGACGCTGCCGCCGCTCTCCGGCAGCACCCCGATCACGCCGAGGCCGAGGACGAGGTCGCCCGCGCGCTTGCCGCGCACCGCCTCCTGCGCCGCCGCCGGCGTGGCACCCGCCGCCAGGGCGAGCATCCCCGCCGCGGCGACCGCTCCGATCGTCTTCCACATCATCTCGCTGGCATCCGTTCCAGGTGGCACGTGCCACCGCGGGACTGCTAAGGCGGCCGCCGCCAGCGCAACGTTGACCTGCCGCAAGATTCGCGGCGCGCGGGGGGCAACCGCGTCGCCGCGCGCGCCCCTCCCGCACGGGACGTGCGCGCGCGCACGCGGGCGGGCCGTGCGGCGCAGGGGCGGCCGGGGCGCCGCGGCCGGCGGCGGGCTCCCTTCCCCTCCCGCGGCCCCGGCCTTGCCGCACGGCGCCATCCCCGCCATGAGCGTCGCGCCATGACCGCGACCGCCGACACCGAGGCCGCCCTGCTCGAACTCGCCGCCGATCTCGCCCGGCGCGCGGCGGCCGCGATCATGGCCGTGCGCGCCGCCGGCTTCGCCGTCGCGCGCAAGGCCGACCGCAGCCCCGTCACCGAGGCCGACCGCATCGCCGAGGCCCTGGTCGTCGAGGGCCTGCGCGCCGCCACGCCGGATATCCCCGTGGTCGCGGAGGAGGAGGTCGAGGCCGGCACCGCGCCCACCCCGGACGCGGCGGGGGCGCGCTTCTGGCTCGTGGACCCGCTCGACGGCACGCGCGAATTCGCCGCCGGGCGCGAGGCCTTCACCGTCAACATCGGCCTCGTCGCGGCGCGCCGCGCCGTGCTCGGCGCGGTGGCGGTGCCGGCGACGGGCGAGCTGTTCGGCGGCATCGTCGGCCGCGGCGCCTGGAAGGAGGAGGCGGGCGGCCCGCGCCGCCCGATCGCGGTGCGCTCCCCGCCGCCCGAGGGCCTGACCGTGATGGCGAGCCGGCACTACGCCGACGACCCGCGCCTTCCCGCCTTCCTCGCCGGCCGGCACGTGGCGCGCGTGGTGCACATCGGCTCGGCGGTGAAGTTCTGCCGCATCGCCGAGGGCGCGGCCGACCTCTATCCGCGCTTCGGCCCGACCAGCGAGTGGGACACCGCGGCGCCGCAGGCGGTGCTGGAGGCGGCGGGCGGCACGGTGCGGCGGCTGGAGGACGCGGGCGGCCCCCTGCTCTACGGCAAGCCCGGCTGGGAGAATCCGGCCTTCGTCTGCACCGGCGCCGATCCGGCGGCGGCGCGATGACCGAGCGGCTGCGGCCCGAGGAGACCGCGCGCGCCGCCGCGCTGCTCCGCGCGGGCGCGCTGGTCGCCTTCCCCACCGAGACGGTCTATGGCCTCGGCGCCGACGCGTGCAACGGCCGGGCGGTGGCCGCGGTGTTCGAGGCCAAGGGCCGCCCGCACTTCAACCCGCTGATCTGCCATTACGCGAGCGCCGACGCCGCCTTCGCCGACGTCCGGCCCGACGCCCGCGCGCGCGCGCTGGCGGCGACGTTCTGGCCGGGTCCGCTCAGCCTGGTGCTGCCGCGCCGCGCGGAATGCCGCGTGGACCTCCTCGCCAGCGCCGGGCTCGACACGCTCGCGGTGCGCGTGCCGGCGCATCCGCTGGCGCTCGACCTGCTGCGGCGCGTGGACCGGCCGGTGGCGGCCCCCTCGGCCAACCGCTCCGGCCGCGTCAGCCCGACCACGGCCGAGGCGGTGCTCGAGGAGCTGGGCGGCCGGATCGCCGCGGTGCTCGACGGCGGGCCCTGCCCGGTCGGGCTGGAATCCACCGTGCTCGACCTGAGCGGGAACGGCGCGGTCCTGCTCCGCCCCGGCGGCGTGCCGCTGGAGGCGATCGAGTCGGTGATCGGGCCGGTCGGCCGCGCCCCGCCCCCCGAAGCCGGCGCGGCGGCGCGGCGCGCGCCCGGGCTGCTCGCCTCGCACTACGCGCCGTCGCTGCCGCTGCGGCTGAACGCCACCTCCGTGGCGCCGGACGAGGCGCTGCTCGCCTTCGGCCCGCCGCTGCCCGGCGCCGGGGCGGTGTGGTCGCTGAGCGACTCGGGCGACCTGCGCGAGGCGGCGGCGCGGCTGTTCGCCGGGCTGCGCTGGCTGGACGCCGAGGGCGCGCGGCGCGGCCTCAAGCGCATCGCCGTGATGCCGATCCCCGCGCACGGGCTGGGCCTCGCCGTCAACGACCGCCTGGCGCGCGCGGCGGCGCCGCGGCCGGACGACCCGCCGGCGCCGCCCGACGGCGGCTAGGGCCGGGAGCCGGGCGCGGACGGCGGAAGGCGACGGCGGGCGCGGAGCGGCTTGGCAGGCAACGGGCGGGGGCCGCCGCCGGCCCGGTCGCGCCCTCGTGCCCTCCGCCGCCGGGCACGGGTGCGGGGTGACAGCCGCGCGCGGGTCGGCCCGACCGGCACGGGCCGGAGCCGCCGCGCGTGGAGCCGAGCGAAAGGGCTCCAGGCCGCGATGGCCGGCCGCGCCGCGCCGCCCTTGCCGCGCGCCGCGCGTCCGTGTCCTCTCGGCCGCGAGCCGCGAGGGACCCCGATGACCGCACCATTGCCGGACCGGCACCCCGAGGGACACGACCGCCCCGACCGCCCGCCCCGCCCCGCCCCCGGCCGCCTCGCCTTCTTCCTCGCCTACCTCCAGATCGGCCTGTCCGGCTTCGGCGGCGCCAACGCCTGGGCGCGCCGCGTGCTGGTCGAGGAGCGCGGCTGGCTGAGCGAGCAGGAATACGCGGAGTATCTCGGTCTCGCGCAGATCCTCCCGGGCCCGAACGCGCTCAACTGCGCGGTGATGGTCGGCGACCGCTTCCACGGCGCGGCCGGGGCGGCGCTCGCCCTGCTCGGCATCCTCGGCGGACCGCTGGTGCCGCTGCTCGGCATCGCCGGGCTCTACGCGCGCTACGGGTCGGAGCCGCTGGTCGTCGGCGCGCTCGACGGCCTCGCCGCCGCCGCCGCCGGCATGACGATCGGCACGGCGCTGAAGATCGCCACCCGGCTGCGGCCGAGCCTCGCCCTCGCCGCGGTCGGCGCCTGCGCCTTCGCCGCCGTCGGCCTGCTGCGCCTGCCGCTGCTCGCGGTGGTGCTGGCGCTCGCGCCGCTCGGCATCCTCGCCGCCTGGGCGGCGCCGCAGCGGGGGCCGGGGCGATGACGGGCGGCACCCTCGCGCTGCTGGTCCAGCTTGCCCTCACCTTCGCGCCGCTGTCGCTGGTCGCGATCGGCGGGGCGATCGCGGTGCTGCCCGAGATCCGGCGCCAGGTGGTGGAGGTGCGCGGCTGGGTCGCGGCGGACGCCTTCATGGACCTGTTCGCCCTCGCCCAGGCGGCGCCGGGGCCGAACATGATGGTGGTGAGCCTGATCGGCTGGCAGGTCGCGGGCCTCGCCGGGCTTGCGGTGGCGACGCTCGCCATGGTCGGGCCGCCGGCGCTGCTGGCGCTGGCGCTCGGGCGGCTCAGGGCGCGCTTCGCCGGCCTCGCCTGGGTGCGGGTGACGCAGGCCGGGCTGATCCCGATCGCGCTCGGCCTCAATCTCGCGAGCGGTGTGGTGCTGGCGCAGGCGGCGCACCAGGGCGCGGTCACGCTGGCGCTCGCGCTCGGCACCACGCTGTTCGTCTGGCTGACGCGCTGGAGCCCGCTGTGGGCGCTGGCGGCCGGCGCGATCGCGGGGATGGCGGCGGCCTGAGGGCGCCGCCGGCCTGACGCGCGAACACCCAGGGCCGCCTGCGCCCGGCCGTGCCCGCGCCCGCGGCAGGGGCCCCGGCGCGTCGTCTGTCGGGCCGAGTCGCGCGCCCGGCCGTTTCCCGCCGTCCGCGATCCGCGCTAGCGCCGGGGATGGTGCGGCACGGCCGGAGGCGGCTCCTCCATCTGCGCATAGGCATGGCCGGCGCAGCCCACGGTGGGGTTCACCGCGTGGAACAGCCCGGCCGGGTTCTCCTTGAACAGCCAGACGTGCAGGTCGTAGTGGTGCAGCGCGCGCGGCATCAGCGGCTCGTGCCCCTCCATCGGCCCGTCGAAGGGCCGGCCGAAGAGGCTCGGGCGCTCCGCGACGCCGGTGGCGAGGGGCACGAACCACTCCGCCGCGACCAGGCGCAGGTGGCCGTTCCCGGCCGGCTCGTACACCAGGATCTGCGGGCGCATGGGATCCGGGGTCGGACCGAGCAGCGCGGCGTTCAGGAAATGCACCCCCATGCCGCCCTCGGCGTACTCGACGCAGCCGAGCGTCGAGAAGTAGCCGTCGCGCACGGCGACGACCGGGTCCTCGTACTTGCGCAGGGCATCGCGCACCGCCGCCAGTTCGGGCGGCAGCTCCGGCGCGCGCATCGGCAGGGAGGTCCGGTGCTGCGGCGCGGCGTGGCTCCCGCCCGCCCCCTGCTGCGCGGCGGCGCCGAGCGCCGCGGCCAGAGCGGCACCGGCGCCGAGGACCGTCGCGGCCAGGAAGAGGCGCGTGCGGCCGCGCCGGCGGGGCGTGCAGGCGGCGTCGTCCATGAGGGGCTCCTCCCAGGGCGCGGCGTTGCGAGCGGCCGCCCGCCCGCCAAGCGCGGCGGCCTCAGGCCCGGCCGGTCTCGCGGCCATCCCCCTGCCGGTGTCGGGGGATGCCGGGAGCCACTCTAGGAAGGGTGCGTTGCGCCATCATGTCGCGCCGCGTTTCGTGATGCGGCGCCGCGGGGCGTCGCGGCCCAATCCAGGCGCGCGCCGACGGCGCGCAGGCGCCGCCGCCAGGGCGGCGGCGGTGACGGCCTAATCCACGCGCGCGCCGATGGCGCGGATCAGCGGCGCCAGACGCTCCTGCTCCGCGGCGCGGTGGGCGGCGATGTCCTCCGGCGAGGTCCACCAGGCCGTCGCGCCGTGCCCGGCGAAGGCGCGCCGGAGATCCTCGCTCTCCAGCGCCTGCCGCGCCAGGGCCGAGATCCGCGCGACCACCGGCGCCGGCAGTCCGGCCGGGCCGCAGACGCAGGTCCAGGAGGTCATCTCGTAGCCGGGCAGGAACTCGGCCATGGTCGGGATGTCGGGCACCACCGGGCTGCGCTGCGCGGTGGTGACGGCGAGCGGGCGCACCTTGCCCTCGCGCGCCTGCGCGAGCGCCGTCGGGATGTTGTCGAAGATCATGTGGATGCGCCCGGCGATGAGGTCCACCATCGCCGGCGCGGTGCCGCGATAGGGCACGTGGATCACGTCCACGCCCGCGAGCTTCTTGAACAGCTCGCCCGAGAGGTGGATGGTCGTCCCGGAGCCGGCCGAGCCGTAGGAGTAGCGTCCCGGATTGGCGCGCAGCAGCGCGATCAGTTCCGGCACGCTGCGCGCCGGCAGGTCGTTGTTGATGACGAGCAGGTTGGGCAGCCGCCAGAGGCCCGAGAGGAAGGTGAAGTCCTTCGCCGGGTCGAAGGGGAGCGCGGCGTAGAGCGTCGGCGCGATGGCGTGGGTGGCGATGCCGCCGAGGCCGATGGTGTAGCCGTCCGGCGCGGCGCGCGCGATGACGGTCGCGCCGACGTTGCCGGCCGAGCCGGAGCGGTTGTCCACGACGAATTGCTGGCCTGTCAGGGCGCTCATCCTGGCGCACCAGAGGCGCGAGAGCGTGTCGGTCGGCCCGCCGGCCGGATAGGGGTTGATGTAGCGCACCGGCTGGGAGGGCCAGGGCGCCGCGGTCGTCCCCTGCCCGAGCGCCGGCCTGGCGCCGAACGGCGCGACGGCGGCCCCGGCCCAGGCGAGGAGCGCCGCGCGGCGCGACCGCGGCGCGGCGGGCAACGGGTCTGCGGCGCCCTTCTTCCCGGACGTCGGCTCGGACATCGGTCTCCTCCCTGGACGGGCCGGCGCCCCCTGCGCCTTCCGGACGGGGCGCGACAGCGCGAGAGGATACGCCGGCGCGCGATCGGTACGCCACCGGCCGGGATGCCTCGGCGGCCGGGGCGGCCCGCCGGGACGCCGTCAGGAGGGCTGCCCGCGGCGCGCCCCGCCGCGCATGTAGCGGCGCTCCGGCCGGTAGCCGGAGCCTGTCAGCCAGGCCCAGAGCCGCCGCAGCGCCGTCCGCAGCCGTGCCAGTTCCCCGTTGCCCATGACCCGCCCCTCGTGGCGCGCCAGGCGCGCAGCCGCCTTCCGCCGGGGGTCTCCAGGCCCGCTCTCCCGGCCGGCGCCGCGCAGTGCCGTCGCGCAGTGGATTGCGCACCACAGAGTGGCCCTTCCCGGCCCGGCAGGACAGCCGGCACGATGCCGTTTCGTGCCATTCCCGCCACGGTGTTGCGCTTCGGCGACATGCGTCGGGCGGGGCGCGCCGGCCCTGCAGCTCCGGGACGACCGGCGGCCGGCCGCGCGATTCCGCATCGCCGCGCGCCGCCGTCGGGGTAAGCTTCCGCGATGCACACCCCTGGCGGCGAACCGGACGACAGCCGCGCCGTCCGTGTCCGGGTCTATCGGGGCCGCGCCCACTACGACGCGAAGGCGATCCACCGGGCACCGGAGGGCGCGGACCTCACGGCCTTCCTCAAGCGCGGCGCGCTGGCCGCCCTGCCCAGGGCCGCGGGCTGGCACCTTGTCGTCCTCTCCGTCGAGCGGACCAGGGCGGGGGAGGCCCTCGCGCCGATGCTCGACCGGCTGGCCCGGCGCCTGACGCGCACCGCCCCGCCCGATACCGTCGCCGCGCTGGCGGTGGCGGGCGACGGCGCGCGCGCCGTGCTGGCGGTCGGCGCCAGGGACGCCGCCTGGATCGGGCGCCTGCGCACGGCGCTCGGCGGGATTGGGCGCTGACGCGGTGGCGCTTCCGCCCGGCGGGCGCCGGCCGCCGCGGCACGACGGGAAGCCTCGGTGGCGCCGGTGCCGGCACGCTGCCGTCCGTCCGGCGCCCCGCCGACGCTGTTGCGGCGCCCGCCCGGTCCCGCCTAGGCTCGCCCCGGCGTGCCCGGATGACCGCGCCGCGATGCGGGCCGGCCTCCCGCAACGCCCGGCGCCCGCGGGAGCAGGCCGGACCCCGGCTCCCGCCGCCGACTGCCCAGGACGGCCCGCGCGGGCAGCGGGGAGGCGCGAGGGAAGAAGCGAGCCGATCACAAGCGAAGCGGCCAGAAAACCATGCGACCGATATTCGTCATGATCAAATGCGAGATGGGGCAGGCCTATCGCGTGGCGCGCGAGATGGCCGACACGATCGAGGAGCTGTCGGAGATGCACTCCATCTCCGGCCAGTACGACCTGATCGGCAAGTTCTACCTCGAGCCGGACCGGGACATCGGCCTGTTCGTCGTCGAGCGGCTGCAGACCGTGCCGGGGGTGAAGGACACCTACACGCTGCAGACCTTCAACGCCTTCTCCGGCGGACGCGGCTGACCGCCGGCGCCCGCGCCCCGCGCACGGAACCCCGCGGGACACCGGGGCTGTAGCCGCCCGAGGATCCGTCCATGCGACATCTCGTCCGGCTGACGCTCGCCAGCGGGCTGGCGCTCGCCGCCGGCGGCTGCGCCGAGGTCTATGACGACGGCGGCTACTACGGCGACTATGGCGGCTACCGCTACGGACCGGGCTACCTGCCGTATGGCGGCCGCTTCTACGACCGCCCCTACGACTTCGCCGTGCCGCCCTACCGCTACGGGCCGCCGTCCTATCGCTACCTGCCTCCCCCGCCGCCGGGCATCGCCGCGCCACGCCGGCGCCCCCCGGCGCCACCGCCCGCCGTGGCCGGTCCGGGCGGTGGGCGGCCGTTCGCGCCTCCCCCGGCTCCCCCCGCCGCCGCGATGCGGCCGCCGCCGGGCATCCGGCCTGGTCCGCCGCCCCAGGCGCACGCCCCGCCTACGGTGAGCGGGGACACCTATATCCGCCGCTATCTCCAGCAGCGTGGCACGCCCGAGGTCGGTACCGGCAATTGAGCGGCAAGGAGCGCGGGCGGGCGTCCCGAGGCTGCCCCGAATCCGACACCATCGTGCCGCCGGAACGCCCGGCGGCCCGGCCATCTGGCAGGGAGGACGAGGAGGACGAACCGATGCGTTGGAGCCCGATGCGCAGGCTGATGACCGTCGCCGCCCTCGCGGGCGCGGTGCTGGCGGCGGGCTGCACCGATCCCTACGGGCGCGTGGACCCGGCGCGCACGGCGCTGCTCGGCGCCGGCATCGGTGCGGCGGCCGGGCTCGCCGGCGGCGCGATCGCCGCCGAGAACCAGCGGCGGAGCTACTACGGCTATTACGGCGGTCCGGCCTACTATCCGCCGCCGCCCCCGCGATACTACTACCCGAGGCCGCGCTACTACTACTACTACTACGGCTACTGAGGGGATCCCGCCGCGCGGGCGGGCGGCCGGCGTCCCCCGGTCGCGTCCGTGCGCTCGCGGCCCGGCGGTGGTGCGCGCCTCGCGCCGTTTCCGCCCGGCGGGGCGTGCGGCAACGGCTCGAGCGCGTCGTCTGCCGCGCGGACTCACGCGCCCGGCCGTATCCCGCCGTCCGCGGTCCGCTCTCAGGCCGCGGCGGGGCCGTCCCTGACCACGCGCCCGTCCAGCAGATGCACGCGCCGCGCGGCACGACGGGCGAGGTCGAGGTCGTGGGTGACGACGATGACGGTGCGCCCCTCCTCGCGCGCCAGCCGCTCGAAGATGTCGAACACCGCCGCGGCGTTCCGCGTGTCGAGATTGCCGGTCGGCTCGTCGGCCAGCAGCAGCGCCGGGTCGTTGGCGAGGGCGCGGGCGATCGCGGCGCGCTGGCGCATGCCGCCCGAGAGCTGCTCCGGCAGCTTCGTCGCCGCCGCCTCGAGGCCGAGCGCGGCGAGGAGCCCCATCGCCCTCTCGCGCGCGGCCGCCATGCCGAGGCGGCCGAGCCGGCGCATCGGGATCAGCACGTTGTCGAGGGTGCTGAACTCCGGCAGCAGGAAGTGGAACTGGAAGACGAAGCCGATCCGCGCGAGGCGCAGCGCGGCGAGCTCCTCGGCGGAGAGCGCCGCCGTGTCGCGGCCCTCGATCAGCACCCGCCCCCCGGTCGGGCGGTCGAGCAGGCCGAGCAGGTAGAGCAGGCTCGACTTGCCGGAGCCGGAGGGGCCCGTGATGGCGACGAACTCGCCCGGCGCGAAGCGGAGCGTGATGTCGGCGACCAGCGTCACGCCCTCGGGCAGGACGCGCGTCACCCGCTCCGCGGCGAGGAGCGGCGGCGGCGGGGCCTCCGGGGCGGCCGCGCTCACGCCGCCCCGCGCACGATCTGCACCGGGTCGAGCCGCGCCGCGCGCCGGGCCGGGATCACCGCCGCGATCCCCGCGGCGAGCATCGCGAAGACCGAGGCCAGCACATAGATCCGCCAGTCGCGGGCCAGGATGAAGCGGTCGGTGCCGGAGGGCGCCTCCACCCCGAAGCGCACCTGCGCCAGGCCCTCGATCATCAGGGCGCCCAGCACGCAGCCGAGGACCGCGCCGAGCAGGCCGGCGAACAGCCCCTGCAGCAGGAACAGGAGCTGGATGTCGCGCTCGGTGAAGCCGAGGGACTTCAGGATCGCGATGTCGCGCGTCTTCTCGAACACCACGGTCGAGATGATGTTGAAGATGCCGAAGGCCGCGACCAGGAGGATCGCGCCGGTCACGCTGTACATCACCGCGTTCTGGATGACGAAGACGGTGAGGAAGTTCTTGTTCTGCTCCTCCCAGCTCTCGGTGCGGTCGCCGAAGCGGGCCTCGATCGCGCGCGCCAGCGGCTCGGCCCGCGTCACGTCGCGCAGGCGGATCTGGATCTGGTTGACCACGTTCGGCCGGTCCTGCAGGACCTGGTTGACCTTGAGCAGCGCGTAGCCCTGCTGCTGGTCGAGCGTCTGGATGCCGGTGCGGAACAGGCCGACGACCTTCATCGAGAGCGCGACCCCGCGCGGCGAGACCGCGGCGATGGTGTCGCCCAGCGAGACGCCGAGCCGCCGCGCCAGCGGCTCGCCGATGATCAGGCCGTTGGCGGTGGCGCGCAGGTCCTCGAGCCGCCCCTGCGTCATGTCCTTCTGGATGTTGGAGACGCGCGCGTGCCGCGCCGGATCTATGCCGACGATCGTCACCGGCACGTCGCGCGAGCCGTAGCGGAGCAGCGCCTGGCCGGTGAGGACCGGCGCCGCGGCAACGCCCTCCATCGCCTCGAGCATGGCGAGCTTGTCGCCGGCGGCGCGGATGCCGCGCACGCGGTCCTGCGGCCGCACGCCGGCGACCGCCACCGCCCCTTCAGGATGGGCGAGCGTGGCGGCCTGCGGCAGCGGGTCGCGCAGCTCGTCCTTGATCGTGATGTGCGGCGCGACGTCGATGATCTGGCTGACGAAGTAGGTCTGGAAGCCCCGCATCAGCGCCGCGGTGGCGATGAAGAAGGCGACGCCGAGCGCGACCCCGAGCACCGAGACCAGCGTCTGCCGGCGCCGCCGCGCCAGCATGCCGCGGGCGAGATCGAGCAGCAGCCTCACGGCGCCAGGCGGACGGGCTGACCGTCGCGCAGGCCGCGGGGCGGGGCGAGCACCACCGCCTCGCCCGCGGCGAGGCCGCGACGGACCTCGGTCGCGCGCGGCCCCTCCACGCCGCGCTCGATGCGGCGGAGGCGCACGGTCTCCTTCTCGACGACGAAGACGCGGCCGCCCTCGGCGACGGCGCCGGGCGGGACCAGCACCGCCTCGGGGTCCTCGCGGAGCACGATGTTGGCCTCCACGGTCATGCCGATCAGCAGCGGCGTGTCGTCGGGAAGGGCGAGGCGCACGCGGTAGGACTTGCGCGTGGTGTCGCCCATCGGCGTGATCTGCGCCACCCGTGCCTCCAGCACCCGGCCGGGGAAGGCGTCGGCGCGCAGCAGCGCGCGCTGGCCGGGGGCGACGCGGGCGATGTCCTCCTCGTCCACCTCGGCGGTGACGCGGAGCGGGCGCGGCGCGCCGACCCAGAACAGGGCGGCGGCGGTGTCCACCACCTCCCCCGCCTCGACGTCGCGGCGGAGCACGACGCCCGCCGCGGGGGCGCGCACCGTGTAGTCCTCGAGCCGGCGGGCGGCGGCCTCGGCGACGGCGCGCGCGGCGCGGGCCTCGCTCTCGCGGCGGTCGAGCTCGGCGCGCGAGACGGCGCCGCTCGCGACCAGGGGGCGGACGCGGGCGAGCTCCTCGGCGGCGAGGGCGGCGCGGGCGTTGGCCTCCTCGAGGCGGGCGCGCGCCTCCTGGTCGTCGAGCCGGGCCATGACCTGGCCGGCCGCGACGGTGGCCCCCTCCTCGACCAGCACCTCGGCGACGCGCGCGCGCAGGACGGGACCGACCTTGGCCCAGTGCACGGGCTCGACGCTGCCGGTGGCGTAGGCCGCCTCGACGGCCGGCCCCTGGGTGGCGAGCGCGATGGTCACGGCCGGAGGAAGCGCATGCCACCAGGCAAGGGCGGCGCCGGCGAGGGCGAGAACCAGGAGAGGGAGGAGGAAGCGAAGCATGGTGCGCCCCGGGCGATGGTTGGATGTAGCACGGGGGCGCCCGCCGGGCGCGACGGGGGCGAGGGCGTTGCCGGCGGGCCGCGGCGCGGCTATCTAGGCGGATGCGTGCCGACATAGCTCAGCGGTAGAGCAACTGATTCGTAATCAGTAGGCCCCCGGTTCAAATCCGGGTGTCGGCACCAGCACTTAGCGGACTTTTCCACAGACCTTTTCCCCGCCGCGGACCCCTAGCGGACCCGCCAAGACAGCCTTGGGCGCCCCACGCTGGTTCTCCCCCATCGAGGAGGCGCGTCCCGCCCCTCGCCCACGCCCAGAAAAACCGACCAGCGGTCTCAGAAACGGCCGCACGTCAGAACGGCAGCGGGGCTGATGCCACCCTAGGCGGTAGCTCCCTAGGCGGTAGCTTCCTAGGCGGGAGCTCGGCCTAGCCGACCGTCGCGCCTTCGCCGACCGCATCTCGCGCCCGCCGGGAAGGACCCGCGCCTCCCCGCCGCCTCAGAAACGGCGGCGCCTCAGAACGGCAGCGGCGGTTGTCGCGGATCGGCGCCGCGCCGCCGGCGCGCCGGGGGGCGGGCGGAGGCGAGCAGCCGCGCCAGCCGGTCGCGCTCGGCTTCCGCCGCCGCCAGCGCCTGGCGCAGCGCCACCGCCCGCCGCCGCAGCCCCTCCGCCGGGCAGGCGCAGGGCGGCGCCTGCTCGGCCAGGGCGCGCAGGGCGCCCGCCAGCGCGCTGCGCTGCTCGTAGAATCGCTCCGGGCGCTGCCAATCGGGCGCGAGCCGCGCGACGCGCCCGGCGAGGGCGCGCAGGGCGGGCGCGGCGGTCATCCGCCGCCCGCCGCGCCGCAGCCGAGGCAGCGCCAGCGGGCGCCCGGGCGCGCCGGGCGCCGCCAGCGATGGCCGCCGCAGGCGAGGCAGCGTTGCCAGGGCCAGAGGACGATTTCGCCTTCTCGCGCGGATTCGCGGGAAGATTTACCGTCGATACGGGCCATGCGCAGAAGCTCTTCCCGCAGCGGGTCCGGATCGCCCGGTCGGTGGGGCGCCGATGCCGGCGCCTCGGCGTAGTGCGCCGCCAGCGCCGCGCGCTCGGCGGCATCGTGCGTCCCCTCGCCCGGCCCGGCCGCCAGCGCCTCGGCCGCCGCCTCGGCCGCCGCGAGCAGCGCCGCCGCCCCGGGCGCCCGCGCGGCCCCCTCGGCCGCCGCCTCGGCCGCCCGCCATGCCCGCCAGCCGGCGAGTAGGTCACGCGCCGCCGGTGCCATCGTGTGAAGCCCATGTTGTTTTCGGCGGGGACACCGGGGACACCGGGGACGGCCTAGACATAGGCCGCAATCCCGCGTCCCCGCGCCCGGGGGACGGGCGGGGACACCGGGGACAAGCATTCCGTCCCCACGCGCCGTGTCCCCGCTGTCCCCGCCGTGTCCCCGCCGCCGGGGACACGCCAAACCCCGGAGAAAGCGCCGTGTCCCCGCTGTCCCCGCCGTCCCCGCGCGGAATGGTCATGCCGCCGCCGATCACTCGGCCAGAATGTCGGCGCGCACCACGTAAACCCGGGTCGGGCCAAGGCCCGGGATGCGCGGCTTCTGTGTCAAGCGCCCGCCCTCGCCGGCGACGATGAACCCGCGCCGGAGCAGCGCCCGCGCCGCCGCCTGCGGATCAAGCCCGGCGCAGACTTCGCCCCGCCATGTCTCGGTTGCGATCCAGAAGCGCCACTGCCCATCGTCGCCGCGCTTCCGCCACCCGGCGCGGTTGACGATGCGCTCGCCCGAGGGCTCGCCGCCCTCGCCCACCGTCTCGAACCGCGAGGCGCCGTGCGCGATCAGGAACTGCCGCACCCGCGCCAGCGCCTGCGCGTCCTCGGCGCTGCCGGCGCCCGCCTCGCGCGCGGCGACCCACGCCTTGAAGCAGGCCGCCGCCGCCCCGCTCGCCTCGCCCGGCGGCCAGGGCAGGATGCCGGCGCCGATGGCAAGCTCGCCCGCCGCCGCGACCAGCGCGAAGCGCCCCGCCGCGCGCCGCGCCTGCCCGCCAGCCTTGGCCGGCAGGTATTTGCGCAGGAAGGCGTCCACCACCCCGCGCGCCTGCGCCGCGCTGCCCTCCGGGTCGGCGGCCAGCACCGCAAGCCACGCGCGGCCGGCCGTGCCGTAGCAGCGCCGCGTCGCCTCGCGCAGCGCATCCGCCAGCGCCGCGCCGCTGGCGTGCCCGTGCAGCGTCTCGAACAGGCCGTGCGGCCCGGCCTCGGCGGGAATGTCGAGCACGCGCACCTCCTGCCCGGCGCGCAGCCGCCGGGGCCCGCCGCGCGCCTCGGCCAGCCGGTCGCCCAAGCCGACTTCGCCCGAGGACAGGAACAACGTGCGCCACTCGGCGGCGCGCCGCGCCCCGCCATCGCGCGCCGCGCGGCCCTTGCCGCAGCCGTTGGCGAGCATGTAGGCCGCCGCCGCCGCCGCCTCCGGCTCGCACTCGCCAAGCTCATCGAGGCAAAGCAGCAGATCGTTGTGCGCCGCCGCCACCGCCTCAAGCGCGTTGTCGGTGGAGCGCCAGGACCGCGCCCAGCCGCGCAGCCCGCCGCCGCCCCAGACCGAGCCGGCGGCGTGCAGCGCCGTGGACTTCCCCGACGAAGAGGGGCCGCGCAGGTGGAAGCCGCCGCCCTCGGCGTCGAGCAGCCCGAGCAGCGGCGCCGCGAGGGCGACACCGATGGCGAAGGCGAGGCGCGAGTTGCCCACCGCCGGCGCCGCCACCGCGCGCTGCCAGTCCGCAAGCGCGCCGGCGCGCCGCAGCGGCGGCAGCGCCTCCGGCCGCTCGGTCTGCACCATCACCCGCTCGGCGCCCGGCGGCCCGAGCGTTTCGTCCGGCAGCACGAACACGCGGCGGCCGTCGGCGCCGACGTGCCAGCCGAGCCGCCCCACCACGCGCACCCGCGCGGCCGGCGCCGAGCGCATCAGATACTCGGCCAGCCGCTCGCGCGCCCTGCGCCCGGGCGCGACGAACAGGCCGCGCGAGAGCAGATGCGCGCGCAGCTCGGTGCCGTCGCCGGCCAGCATCGCGCGCGGCATCGCCCATTCGTGCGCGCGCCCGTCGCCGTCCAACCATTGCAGCAGGGCGCCCCAGTCGCGCCCTTCGCCGTCATGCGTCAGCGCCGCCACCGTCAGCGGGCCGCACACTTGCAGCGGCGGCGCGTCATCCTCGGGCGGGAACCAGTAGAGCCCATCGCGGCGCATGGCGAAGCCGCTCGGCAGGGCGGGCGCGTCGGCGCTGCGGGTGGCCTCGGTCGCCTCGGCGTCCGGCGCCTCGGCATCGGGGAGAAGGGTCGCGTCGGTCATCGCGCCAGGCCCTCCTTCGCCAGCGCGAAGGCGGCGATGCGCTCGCCCTCGGCGCGGTCCTTCCCCGCCTCCGCCAGACCGTCGGCCACCGCGCGCGCGATGGCCTCCGGCGCCACCTCGCCGCGCCGCGCCAGCGCCGCAAGCCACCCCGCGACGCTGAGCGCCGTGTCGTGCCGTGCCCCCTCGCGCTGCGCCGCAATGTGCGCGCGCGCCCAGGCGAGCGCGCGGGCGCCGGCATCATCGTCCGCCGCGTGCGGGCGCGGCGCGCGCGGTGGGGGCGGCGTCGGTGTCAGCAACGCCGCCGGCGGCACCCGCACCGCCGGCTCGGCGCCATCAAGCAGCGCCAGCCGCGCGGGCAGCGGATCGCGCCGCCCCTCGAACAGCGGCGCCGCCGTGTAGATCGGTTGCGCGGGGCGGAACACGCTCGCATCCACCGGGGCGCCGGCAAGCCACGTCGCCAACTCGACGCCGCGCGCCGGGCGGTCCAACCAGAACCAGAGCCGCAGCCGCGCGCCGGGCTTGATGCCGTGCGAGGCGGTCGCCTGGATGAGGCAACGCGCGGCGCGGAAGGCCGGCGGCAGGCGCGGCAGCACGGCGCGCGCGCAGGCGGCGAGGTCGCGCGGGTCGGTGCCCTCGGGCAGCGGCAGGCCGTCCACGTCGAGCGCCACCCACCGGCGCGCCACCTCGCGCAGCGTCGCCCGCTCGCCGGTCGCGGGATCATCGTGCAGCAGCCGGGGCATGTCCGGATCGCGGACCGGGAGGTTCGCGGTTCCGGTGCCGTGCGCGTTCCCGGGTCCTCTACCCCTCCGGCGCGAGAGCGGGCCGGACGTGCCTCCTCGCCTCCGCGCCGCGCAGGCCTGCGCGGCAGGGGCTCGTCTCCGCGGCTCTCGTGGGGCGGCGGTCACGGCGAGCGGCGCGCCGGACGGCTCCCGCCGTGCGCACGCGGCGCTAACCCGCTGGCAAGCGATGCGACCTTATCCCTTGAGCGGGACACGACAGGAGGACGTCGTCCATGCTCGCGAGGGACCTCGCCCGCTGCGCGCTCTGCACCTTCTCGGTGGGGATGCTGTGGCAGGCGCTCGGGACGGCTCTGGCCGAGCTCGCTCCGGCCGCGCGCGACGGCGGGGCGGGACTCGCGGCGGCGCAAGGATTTCTCCGCGTCATCGCCGAGTCCGGGCGATCGGCGAGCGATGGCGGCGAGGCGCTGCTCGGCATCGCCGCCGCCTGCTGCTGGGCCCTCGCCCGCCGGGCGCGCTCCCTCGACCGCGGAAGGTGACCGGCGACCGGCCGCGCCGGCGCCCCGGACCCGCCGGCGGAACGCCGCGGCGGGAAGCGCCTCACGCGAACAGGAAGCCGAGCCGGTCGCCCTCCAGCACGGCGCAGGTCAAGGGCCCGCCCGACCAGGCGGCGGTGTCGAGGTTGATGCGGTTCTCCCGCACCTCCGGCGCGAAACGCGCGGTGTGGCCGTGCACGACGACGACGCCATGGTCGGCCTCGGAGAGCAGGAAGTCGTGGCGGATGCAAAGCAGGTCGTCCTCGCTCTGCGCCGCGAGCGGAATGCCGGGGCGCAGGCCGGCGTGGACGAAGAGATAGCCGCCCTCGCGGTGATGCAGGGCGAGGCCGCGCTCGAGGAAGGCCCGGTGCGCGGGCGGCAGCGCCGCCGCCCAGGCCGCGCCCGGCGCCTCGGGGTCGAGGCGGTAGCTCGCGAGCGTCTCGCGCCCGCCGCACCACAGCCAGTCGGCGCGCGCGCCGGGGTCGCCCGCGAGCGCCTGGCGCATCATCCGCTCGTGGTTGCCGAGCAGGTTGACGGTGGGAACGCCCGGGATCGGGCCGCCGAGCAGCCGGCGGATCACGCCGGCGCTGTCCTCGCCCTTGTCCACGTAGTCGCCGATGTGCAGCAGCAGCGGCGCGGCGACGGGGCGGCGCGCCAGGTCCTCGGCGATCATCGCGTGCAGCCGGGCCAGCCGCGCGGCGCAGCCGTGCACGTCGCCCACCGCGTAGACGCGCCGTCCGCGCGGCAGCGTCGCCGGCGCCTCGGTGAAGCGGATCGCGGGCGCGGCCATCCTACGCCCAGCCGAGGAAGGCGGCGAACTCCCGCGCCGGTGCGCGCTCCGTGACCAGCGCGTTCTCCGGCGCGTCCGGATCGGCGTAGCCGAGCGACATCCCGCACACCACGGCTTCCGTGTCGGGGATCGGCAGATGCCTGCGGATCGTCCGGTGGCGCCGCGCGAAGGCCGCCTGCGGACAGGTGTCGAGCCCGTGCGCGCGCGCCGCCACCATCAGGTTCTGCAGGAACATGCCGTAGTCGAGCCAGGAGCCGATGGCGAGGCGCCGGTCGATGGTGAAGACGATGCCGACCGGCGCGCCGAAGAACGCGAAATTGCGCGCGTGCTGGCGGCGCATGCGCTCGCTCTCGCCCCGCTTGATGCCGAGCAGGCCGTAGAGGTCCCAGCCGACCTTGCGCCGGCGCGAGAGGTAGGGCTCGAAGAACTCCTCCGGGTAGTAGGGATATTCCGCCTCCTCCGGGGCGCCGGAGAGGTGCTCGGCGACCAGGGCTTCCGAGAGGCGGCGCTTGGGCTCGCCGGTCAGCACGTAGGCGCGCCAGGGCTGCATGTTGCTCCCCGAGGGCGCGCGCGCGGCGAGGTCGAGCAGGCGCTCGACCAGCTCGCGCGGGACGGGGGTGGGCAGGAAGGCGCGGATCGAGCGGCGTCCGGCGATCGCCGCCTCGACCGCGGCGACCGCGCCGGCCGGCGCGGCGGACGCCGGGGCGAGCGAGTCCGGCGCCATCAGAAGCCCCGCGCCTCGGCGAAGCGCACCAGGCCGCCGCGCGGCGGGCCCAGCACCTCGTCCTCGCGCATCACCACCTGCCCGCGCACGATCGTCATCACCGGCCAGCCGGTGCATTCCTGCCCGGCGAAGGGCGTCCAGCCGCAGGGCGAGACGATCCAGCTCTCCTCGATCACGCGCCTCCTCTTCAGGTCCACGACGGTGAAGTCCGCGTCGTAGCCGGCGGCGAGCCGCCCCTTGCCGACCACGCCATAGACCCGCGCCGGGCCGGCGCACATCAGGTCGACGAGCCGCGTCAGCGACAGCCGCCCGGCGTTCACGTGGTCGAGCATCAGCGGCACCAGCGTCTGCACGCCGGTCAGCCCCGCCGCGGTGTCGGGCCAGGGCCGCTCCTTGGCGGCGCGGGAATGCGGCGCGTGGTCGGAACCGATGCAGTCCACCGTGCCGTCGCGCACCGCGGCCCACGCGGCCTCCCGGTGGCGCGCGTCGCGGATCGGCGGGTTCATCACCGCGTAGCCGCCGAGCCGCTCGTAGGCCTCGTCGGTCTGGCTGAGGTGGTTGATCAGCACCTCGACGGTGGCGATGTCGCGGAAGTCCTTGAGATACTCCAGCTCCTCCGCGGTGCTGACGTGCAGGATGTGCGCGGGGCGTCCGGTCTTGCGGGCGAGCGCCATCAGGCGGCGGGTGCCGAGGAAGGCGGTCTCGACGTCGCGCCAGGCCATGTGGTTGCGGTGCGGCATGCCGGGGGTGAAGAGCGTGCGCCGCGCCTGCAGGCGGTACTCGTCCTCGGAGTGGTAGCAGATGCGCCGCCGGCCGGCGCGCATCACGCGCTCCAGGCTCTCGTCGTCCGCGACCAGCAAATCGCCGGTGGAGGAGCCGGCAAAGACCTTGATCGCGCAGACATTGGGCTGGAGCTCGAGCTCGGCGAGCGCGTTGATGTTGGTCCGGGTGGCGCCGACATAGAGGCCGATGTCGCAGAAGGCGCGGCCCCGCACGTAATCGCGCTTCCGGTCGAGCCGCTCGCGCCCGTCAACCGGCGGCGTGGTGTTCGGCATGTCGAACACCGCGGTGAGGCCGCCGAGCACGGCGGCGCGGGTGCCGGTCGCGATCGTCTCCACCGCGGGGTCGCCGGGATCGCGCAGGTGCACGTGCGGATCCATCAGGCCGGGCAGCACGTGCAGGCCGCGGCAGTCGAGCACCTCGGCCGCCGCGGCGGCGCCGAGGTCGCCGAGCGCGGCGATGCGGCCGTCGCGCACACCGACGTCGAGCTCCTCGATGCCCCAGGGCAGCACGCATTGCCCGCCGCGCAGCACAAGGTCGTAGGAGGCCATGCGCCCCTCCTCTCCGCTCCGGTCGTCCCGCGCCCTGTTTGGCACCGCGGCGCGCCGGCCGGTAGCCCCCGCCTCAGCCGGGCAGCTTCAGGTCGTAGGTGATCCAGAAGGTGCGGGTGGCGAGCCGGTCGTAGACGCTGCGGGCGCGGTAGTTGTCGTCCGCCGTGATCCAGCGGATCAGCGACCAGCCGCGGGCGCAGCCGATCTCCGCCACCGCCGCGATCAGCGCCTCGGCGATGCCCCGGCCGCGATGGGCCTCCTCCACGAACAGGTCGTCGAGGAAGCCGCCGACGCTCGCGCTCAGCGGGCGGGCGAAGGGACGGTAATGGGCGAGGCCGACCGCCCGGCCCTCCGCGGTCTCGGCGATCAGCGCCTTCACCTCGTGCGCCGGGTCGCGGATCCAGGACCAGACGCGCGCGCGCATCTCCGGCGTCTGCGCCGTCTTGTAGAAGGCGGCGTAGCCGGCGTAGAGGCGCTCCCAGTCGGCGCGGTGCCACGCCTCCGGCGGGCGGATGGCGATGCCCGGCGGCGGGGACGCGGCCGGCGGGCCGCTCATTCCGCCGCCTCGAGCTGCAGCCGGTGCGCGTATTCCTCGAGCGGGGCGCAGGTGCAGACCAGGTGGCGGTCGCCGTAGACGTTGTCCACGCGCTTCACCGGCGGCCAGTACTTGTGGCCGCGCACGAAGGGCAGCGGGAAGGCGGCCTGCTCGCGCGTGTAGGGGTGGCGCCACTCCGCGGCGGCGATCTCCTCCGCCGTGTGGGGGGCGTTCTTCAGCGGGTTGTCGGCCTTGTCCATCTCCCCCCGCTCGATGGCGCGGATCTCCTCGCGGATCGCGATCATGGCGGCGATGAAGCGGTCGAGCTCGGCCTTCGGCTCGCTTTCGGTCGGCTCCACCATCAGCGTCCCCGGCACCGGCCAGGACATGGTGGGGGCGTGGAAGCCGTAGTCCTGAAGGCGCTTGGCGATGTCCTCGACCAGCACGCCGCCGCCCTGCTGGAAGCCGCGGCAGTCGAGGATGCACTCGTGCGCGACCATGCCGCGCGCCCCCTTGTAGAGCACCGGGTAGTGGCCGGAGAGCCGCCGCGCGACGTAGTTGGCGCTGAGGATCGCGACCTGCGAGGCGCGCCTGAGCCCTTCCGCGCCCATCAGCCGGATGTAGGCGTAGCTGATCGGCAGGATCATCGCGCTGCCGAAGGGCGCGGCGCTGACCGGGCCGTAGCCGGTCTCGGGCCCGGCGCCCGGATGCAGCGGGTGGTTCGGCAGGTGCGGGGCGAGATGCGCGGCGACGGCGATCGGCCCCACGCCGGGCCCGCCGCCGCCGTGCGGGATGCAGAAGGTCTTGTGCAGGTTGAGATGGCACACGTCGGCGCCGATCGCGGCCGGCGAGGTGAGGCCGACCTGCGCGTTCATGTTGGCGCCGTCCATGTACACCTGGCCGCCATGCGCGTGCACCAGGTCGCAGATGGCGCGGATCTCCTCCTCGAACACGCCATGCGTGCTCGGATAGGTGACCATGAGCGCGGCCAGCTTGTCCGCGTGCTCCTCCGCCTTGGCGCGCAGGTCGGCGAGGTCCACGTTGCCGTCGCGGTCGCAGCCGACGACGACGACGCGCATCCCCGCCATCGCCGCCGAGGCCGGGTTGGTGCCGTGCGCCGAGGCCGGGATCAGGCAGACGTCGCGGTGCCCCTGCCCGCGCGCCTTGTGCCAGGAGCGGATCGCGAGCAGGCCCGCGTACTCGCCCTGGCTGCCGGCGTTGGGCTGCAGCGAGACGGCGGCGAAGCCGGTGATCGCGGCGAGCCAGCGTTCCAGCCGCCCGATCAGCTCGGCGTAGCCCTCCGCCTGGTCGGGCGGGGCGAAGGGATGGATGTCGGTGAAGCCCGGGAAGGTGACCGGGATCATCTCCGCCGTCGCGTTCAGCTTCATCGTGCACGACCCGAGCGGGATCATGCTGCGGTTGAGCGCGATGTCCTTGTCCTCCAGCCGCTTGAGGTAGCGGAGCATGGCGTGCTCCGCGTGGTGGCTGTTGAACACCTCCGCGGTGAGGAAGGGCGAGGTGCGGGCGAGCGCCTCCGGGATGCCGCCCTGCGGGGAGAGCCGGTCGGGCGCCGCCGGCGCCGTGCCGCCGGCCTCGGCGAGCGCGGCCGAGAGCGCGGCGAGGTCCTCGCGCGTCACCGTCTCGTCGAGCGCGATGCCGACGCAGCCCGCCTCCACCCGGCGCAGGTTGAAGCCGCGCGCGAGCGCCGCCGCCATCAGCGCCTCCGCCCGCGCCGGGGGGCAGTCGAGGGCGAGGGTGTCGAAGAAGGCGTCGTGGCGCAGCGCGAAGCCGGCGCGGCGCGCGGCGTCGGCCAGCAGGCGCGCCTGGAGGTTCACCCGGCGCGCGATGCGCCGGAGGCCCTCCGGACCGTGCCAGACCGCGTACATGCTCGCCATCACCGCGAGCAGCACCTGCGCGGTGCAGATGTTGGAGGTCGCCTTCTCGCGCCGGATGTGCTGCTCGCGCGTCTGCAGCGCGAGCCGCAGCGCCGGCTGCCCGGCCGCGTCCACCGAGACGCCGACCAGGCGCCCCGGCATCAGCCGCTTGTAGGCGTCCTTCACCGCCATGTAGGCGGCGTGCGGCCCGCCGTAGCCCATCGGCACGCCGAAGCGCTGGGTCGAGCCGACCACCACGTCCGCGTCCATCTCCCCGGGCGGCGTCAGCAGGCAGAGCGCGAGCGGGTCGGCGGCGACGATGGCGAGCCCCCCGGCCGCGTGCGCCGCGGCGATCTCCGCGCGCAGGTCGCGCACCTCGCCGGTGGTGCCGGGGTACTGCAGCAGCACGGCGAAGGGCTTCTCGGCCGCGCAGGCCGCCGCCACCTCGCCCGGCGCCACGACCTTCACCGCGACCCCGAGCGGCTCGGCGCGCACCCGCAGCACGGCGAGGGTCTGCGGATGCAGGTCGGAGGCGGCCACCAGCGTGCGGATCCGCCCGCGCGTCGCGCCGAGCGCGAGGTGCATCGCCTCGGCCGCCGCCGTCCCCTCGTCGAGCAGCGAGGCGTTGGCGACCGGCAGGCCGGTGAGGTCCGCGACCATGGTCTGGAAGTTGACCAGCGCCTCGAGCCGCCCCTGCGCGATCTCCGCCTGGTAGGGCGTGTAGGCCGTGTACCAGCCGGGGTTCTCCAGCACGTTGCGCAGGATCACCGGCGGCGTGTGGGTGCCGTGGTAGCCCATGCCGATCAGCGACTTCACGCGCCGGTTCCGCTCGGAGAGCGCGCGCAGCTCCGCGATCACCTCGGCCTCGCTCGCCGGCGGCGGCAGGGCGGAGAGGTCGGCGCCGCGGATCGCCGCCGGCACGGTGCGCGCGACGAGATCCTCGAGGCTCGTCGCGCCCACCACCGCGAGCATCTCGGCGATCTCGGCCTCGGAGGGGCCGATGTGGCGGCGGACGAAGGCGCCGGGCTCCTCGAGCACGGCCAGCTCCTCGAGCGCCGCGCTCATGCCTGGCTCTCCAGGTAGGCGGCGTAGGCGGCCTCGTCCATCAGCTTCTCGATCTCCGCTGGGTCGCGCGGCTCGATCTTGAAGAACCAGCCCTCCCCGGTGGGATCGCGGTTGATCAGGCCGGGATCCTCGGCGAGCGCGCTGTTCACCTCGACGATGCGGCCGGAGACCGGGGCATAGACGTCGGAGGCGGCCTTGACGCTCTCCACCACCGCGACCGCCTCGCCGGCCTCGACCTCGCGCCCCACCTCCGGCAGCTCGACGAACACCACGTCGCCGAGCTGGCTCTGCGCGTGGTCGGAGATGCCGACGGTGACGGCGTCGCCGTCCGTCCGCAGCCATTCGTGGTCCTTGGTGTAGCGCAGTTCCGACATCGGGGCGGTCCTCATCGGGCGTAGCGGTGGGGGACGAAGGGCAGCGGGACGACGTGCGCGGGAAGCGCCTTGCCGCGCACCACCAGCGCGAGCGCGGTGCCGTCCGCGGCATGGGCGCGCGCGACGTAGCCCATGGCGATCGGGCCGTTCACCGTCGGGCCGAAGCCGCCCGAGGTGACCTCGCCGATCGGCGCGCCGTCGGGGCTGAGGATCGGCGTATGCGCCCGCGCCGGCTGGCGCCCCTCGGGGCGGATGCCGACGCGCAGGCGCCGCGGCCCCGCCGCGAGCTCCGCGCGCACCCGCTCGGCGCCGGGGAAGTCCCAGGCCTCGCGGCGGCGCTTGCCGATGGTCCAGGCGAGCCGCGCCTCGACCGGGCTCGTCGTCGCGTCGATGTCGTTGCCGTAGAGGCAGAGCCCGGCCTCGAGGCGCAGCGAATCGCGCGCCCCGAGCCCCGCCGGCGCCACGCCGGGCAGGCCGACCAGGGCGCGCGCCACCGCCTCGGCCCGCTCGTCCGGCAGCGCGATCTCGAACCCGTCCTCGCCGGTGTAGCCGGAGCGGCTGACGAGCGCCGGCACGCCGGCGACCGCCATCTCCGCGATCCCCAGGAAGGGCAGCGTCGCGGCCTCCGGCGCGAGCGCCGCGAGCGCCGCCGCCGCGCCCGGCCCCTGCAGCGCGAGCAGCGCCCGGTCCTCGCGCCGCGCGAGGCGCAGCCCCGCAGGCAGCGCGGCGGCGAGGCGGTCGAAGTCCGCCTGCTTGCGGGAGGCGTTGACGACCAGGAACAGCCGGTCGCCGAGATTGGCGACCATGAAGTCGTCCTCGATGCCGCCCGCCTCGTTGGTGAACAGGCCGTAGCGCTGGCGGCCGGGCCCGAGGCCCTGCACGTCGGCGGGCGTCAGCCGCTCCAGCGCCGCGGCGGCGCCGGCGCCGATCAGCTCGGCCTGGCCCATGTGGGAGACGTCGAACAGCGCCGCGGCGGCGCGGCAGTGCAGGTGCTCGGCGACGATGCCGCCCGGATAGTGCAGCGGCATGGCGTAGCCGGCGAAGGGCACCATGCGCGCCCCGAGCTCGCGATGCAGCGCGGCGAGCGGGGTCTCGCGCAGCGGGGTGTCGGCGGACGATTCGGCCACGGGCCCTCCTGCCGCAGCGGGCGGCGTTGGGTGTTGCTCCGTGGCCCCCCTCTGTCCGAGGACCTGAGAGATTCGGCCGGCCGATTCGCCACGGCCCGGCCTTACTCCTTCGGTGCCGGCCCCTTGCGGAGCCGGGCTTTCCAGAGGCCCCTCCCCCGCGCGGCCCTTCTGCCTGAGCGTTTCCGGGGGCCGGTTGCGCCTTCGGCGGCGGTCCGTCCGGGCGCGCCGAGGGACCGCTCTCTCCCGCGCGGGATCAGCGGGATGGGCGGAAGATGACCCAAGCCGGGGCCGGACGCAACGGCGCGGGCGGAAGATCCGGCCGCGGGTGCGTCGCGGGCGATGACGGCGCGGCCTCAAGGTGGCAGGACAGGCCCCGCGGCGGACGCACGGATGGCCGCGGCGGGAGGGACTCGATGACGGCAGCGGACCTGGCCGGGAAGGTCGTCGTGATCACCGGCGCGGCGGGCAATCTCGGGCGCGCGGTCACCGCCGCCTGCGCGCGGGCGGGCGCCGCGCTGGCGCTGCTCGACCGGGACGAGGCCGGGCTCGCCGCGGCGGCGCGCCTCGCCGCGACGGCGCCGCGGGCGCTGGCGGTGCCGGCGGACGCGCTCGACCCCGCGGCGATGGAGGGGGCGGCGGAGCGCGTCGCGCGCGAGCTCGGTCGCGTGGACGCGCTGTGCCACCTGATCGGCGGCTTCCGCATGGGCGATCCGGTGCATGCGACGCCGCCCGAGGTCTGGCGGCTGATGCTCGACCTCAACGCCGGCTCGCTGCTCAACGCCGTGCGCGCCTTCGTGCCGCGCATCCTGGCGGGCGGGCGGGGCGGCAAGGTGGTGAGCGTCGCCGCCGCGGCGGCGGCGCGGGGCGCGGCCAGGATGGGCGCCTACAGCGCCGCCAAGGCCGCCGCGGTGCGCCTGACCGAGAGCCTGTCGGCCGAGCTCCGCGGCGCCGGCGTCAACGTCAATTGCGTCCTGCCGACCACGATGGACACGCCGCAGAACCGCGCCGCCATGCCGGAGGCCGACCCGCGCGACTGGGTCGCGCCCGAGGCGGTCGCCGACGTCATCCTCTTCCTCTGCACCGACGCGGCCCGGGCGGTGCACGGCGCGGCGATCCCCGTCTCCGCCCGCGCGTGAGCGGCCGGCGCAGGCGCCCCTCAGCGCAGGCCGCGCCGCCGGTTCAGCGCCAGCTCCTCCGGCGTGAGCTGGAAGCCGACGAGCAGCGCGTAGTCGCCGAAGTCCCGCCCCTGTCCCAGCGGCAGGGTGACGCTGATCTCCTCCGACGTCGCGCGCGCGCGCCCGACATTGGGCGGGAAGCCGACCCGGGTGACGAATTCGCGCTTGTTGAGGATCGCCTCCTCGCCCGCGTCCGTCACCGCGACGAACCACGGCAGTTCGGCGCTGGCGGCGCGCGCGGCGGGACCGCGCTCGGCCTGCAGCCCGACCGTGAGCCGCACTTCCATGGCCCGGCCGCGGTTCACGTAGTCGCAGCGCGCCTGGAAGCCGGTCACGCGCGCCTCGAGCTCGAGCGCGGAGAGATCCTGCCCGGCGCCGGGCCGATAGCGCACCAGGTCCGCCGCCTCGCCGAGGATGCCGATGCGCGGGCAGGTCGCCGGCAGCGGGGGCTGCGAGGCGCCCTCGCCGCCGCACCCCGCGGCCGGCACGGCCCCCCCGAGGGCCAGGGCGAGCCCGGCCGCCCGCCGCCACCGCTGAAACTTTCCGCGCATCCCCGATCTATCCCCCTTGAGCCCTCGCGGCCGGCGGCTAGTGTGCCGCCCGGCCCCCGGGGCAGCAACCCGCCCGGGACGACCGCCCGCCGGACAACGCCCGCGAGACGCATGCCCCCAGCACCGCCCTCCCCCGCGGCGAAGCCGCGCCTCACCGTCCTGCTCGCCGGCCCGCGCGGCTTCTGCGCCGGCGTGGACCGCGCGATCCGGATCGTCGAGGAGGCGCTGCGGCGCTACGGCGCCCCCGTCTACGTGCGCCACGAGATCGTGCACAACCGCTACGTCGTCGAATCGCTGGAGCGCCAGGGCGCCGTGTTCGTCGAGGAGCTGGAAGAGATCCCGGACGACGGCCGCCCGGTGGTGTTCAGCGCGCACGGCGTGCCGAAGGCCGTCCCCGCCGAGGCGGCGCGGCGGCGCATGTTCTACCTCGACGCCACCTGCCCGCTGGTGAGCAAGGTGCACCGCGAGGCCGAGCGGCACTTCGCCGCCGGGCGCCACATCCTGCTGATCGGCCACGCCGGCCATCCGGAGGTGATCGGCACCATGGGCCAGCTCCCCCCGGGCGCGGTGACGCTGGTCGAGGACGCCGCCCAGGCGCGGGCGCTGCGCGTGCCGGAGGGCACCCCCCTCGCCTACATCACCCAGACGACGCTCAGCGTGGACGACACGGCGGAGATCGTCGCCGCGCTGCGCGCGCGCTTCCCCGCGATCGCCGGACCGGCGAAGGAGGACATCTGCTACGCCACCACCAACCGCCAGGCCGCGGTGAAGGCGATCGCGCCGCGCTGCGACCTGCTGCTGGTGGTCGGCGCGCCGAACTCCTCGAACAGCCTGCGCCTGCGCGAGGTGGCGGAACGCGCCGGCTGCCCGCGCGCCGTCCTGGTGCAGCGCGGCGCCGAGCTCGACCCGGCGGTGGCGGAGGGCTGCGCCACGGTGGGCGTCACCGCCGGCGCCAGCGCGCCGGAGGCGCTGGTCGAGGAGGTGCTGGCGCGCCTGCGCACGCGCTTCGCCCTCCGCATCGAGGAGGTGGCGGTGACCGAGGAGCGCATCGCCTTCAAGCTGCCCGCGGCGCTGGCGGAGCCGGCGGCCGCGCCGCTCGCGGTGGCCGCCGCCGCGCCGACGACCCCCTGATGGCGGTCTACACGGAGGTCGCGGACGAGGCGCTGCGCGCCTTCCTCGCGGAGTACGACCTCGGCGAGCTGGTCGCCTATCGCGGGATCGCGGAGGGCGTGGAGAACTCCAACTACGCCCTGCGCACCACGGCGGGCGACTTCATTCTGACGCTCTACGAGCGGCGCGTGGACCCGGCGGATCTGCCCTGGTTCCTCGGGCTGATGGACCACCTGGCGGCGCGCGGCATCCCCTGCCCGACGCCGGTGCACGGCCGCGACGGCCGGGCGCTGCGCGTGCTGGCCGGGCGGCCGGCGGCGATCTGCACCTTCCTGCCCGGCGTCTGGCCGCGGCGCGTGCGGGTGGAGCACTGCGCGCCGCTCGGCGCCGCGCTCGCCGCCCTGCACGCGGCGGGCGAGGGGTTCGAGCCGGTGCGCGAGAACGCGCTGGGGCCGAAGGGCTGGCCGCCGCTGCTCGAGGCCTGCCGCGCACGCGGCGACGAGGTGCGCGAGGGCCTGATCGCGGAGCTCGATGCGGCGCTCGCGGGCATCCTGCGCGACTGGCCGACGGCCGGAACGCTGCCCTGCGGGCACATCCACGCCGACCTGTTCCCGGACAACGTCTTTTTCCTCGAAGGGCCGGACCGCACGCCGCGCGTCTCCGGGCTGATCGACTTCTACTTCGCCTGCACCGACCTTCTCGCCTACGACATCGCGGTCTGCCTGAACGCCTGGTGCTTCGAGCCCGACCTCTCCTTCAACGTGACCAAGGCGCGGGCGCTGCTCTCCGCCTACGAGGCCGCGCGCCCCCTGACGGCGGCGGAACGCGAGGCGCTGCCGGTGCTCTGCCGCGGCGCCGCGATCCGTTTCCTGCTGACGCGCCTCTACGACTGGACGCACACGCCGCCGGGGGCGCTGGTGACGCGCAAGGACCCGCTCGAATACCTGCGCCGGCTGCGCTTCCACGCCGCAGCGCGGAGCCCCGCGGCCTATGGCCTCTGACGCGGCGGCGGAGGGTGGCGGGGCCGCCGCGGCCGCCGAGCGGCCGGCCCCGGCGCGGCCGCGGCGCGTGGTCGAGGTGTGGACCGACGGCGGCTGCAGCCCCAATCCCGGGCCGGGCGGCTGGGCGGCGATCCTGGTCTCCGGGCCGCACCGGAAGGAGCTGTCGGGCGCCGAGCCGCACTCCACCAACAACCGCATGGAGCTGACCGCGGCGATCGCGGCGCTGGAGGCGCTGAAGGGCCCCTGTCGCGTGGTGCTGCACACCGACAGCGAATACCTCCGCAACGGCATCACGCGCTGGGTGAAGGACTGGCTGCGCAACGGCTGGCGCACCGCGTCGAGGCAGCCGGTGGCGAACCGGGAGCTGTGGCAGCGGCTGCTCGACGCCGCCGCGCGGCACGAGGTCGCGTGGCGCTGGGTGCGCGGCCATGCAGGCGATCCGATGAACGAGCGGGCGGACCGCCTGGCGACGGAGGCGCGGGAGCGGCTGATGGCGGCCGCCGCCGATCGCCCCGCGCCGTCCTCGCGCCGCCGCTGACGGGAGACGCGGGCGGCGCGTGCGCGCTTCCGGCGGTTGATCTGGCGGAGGGGATGGGATTCGAACCCACGGTACGGGTTTAAGCCCGTACAACGGTTTAGCAAACCGCCGCCTTCAGCCACTCGGCCACCCCTCCGCAGGCGTGGCTCAGTCTCACGGCGTATGCGCGGGCGGTGATACCGCCCGCGCCCGGGGGCGTCAAACGCGCCGCGGGGCGTTCAGGAGAGCGCCACCTCGAACCCGCGCGCCGTCGCCGGGCGGGCCATCATCCGCTCGTACCAGCGCTTCACCGCCGGGTAGTCGGCGAGGTCCACCCGGTGGCGCGGATGCCGCCAGGCCCAGCCGAGGATGGCAAAGTCGGCCACACTCGGCTCGCCCTCGGTGGCGACGAACTCGCGCTCCGCCAGGCGCCGGTCGAGCACGCCGTAGAGGCGCCGGGTCTCCTTGTCGAAGCGCGCCAGGCCGTAGCGGCGGTCGGCCTCGTCCTGCAGGTCGAGGAAGTGATGCACCTGGCCCGGCATCGGCCCGAAGCCGCCCATCTGCCACATCAGCCATTCCAGCACGGGAACGCGCTCGCGCAGCGAACGGGGCAGGAAGCGCCCGGTCTTCTCGCCCAGGTAGAGCAGGATCGCCCCCGATTCGAAGACGCTGATCGGCCTGCCGTCCGGCCCCTCGGGGTCCACGATGGCGGGGATCTTGTTGTTCGGCGAGATCGCCAGGAATTCCGGGGCGAACTGCTCGCCCTTGGCGATGTTCACCGGCCGCACCCGGTAGGGCAGCCCCATCTCCTCGAGGGCGACGCTGATCTTGCGGCCGTTGGGCGTGTTCCAGGTGTAGAACTCGATCGGTTCTGGCAAGGGCGGGCGCTCCTCCGCGGATGGGGATGCGCGTCGGGCGGGCTTCGCCGCCCGATGCGGCAGCGGATGCTTTACAGCCGCCGCGTAACGGCGCAAATATGTGCTTGCTCGGGGGACTTAGGGGGGTTTCTTCCGATGAAGCTTGCAGGCGCGGCCGGCCCGTTCGGGCCGGCTTGGGGTCGTTTTGCCGCAGAGGCGCGGCCACGCTCGGTCGGCCTTGCCTATCTGATGTGGCTCGGCTGCGGGCTGTTCGGGCTGCACCGGCTCTATCTCGGGCGCCGGACGAGCGCGGCGGTGATGGCGGGGATCACCCTGATCTCCCTGGCGCTGGCGCAGAGCGGCCTCGGCCTCCTCGGCTTCGCCGCGACCGGCGCCTGGGCGCTGGCCGATCTGCTGCTGATCCCGGAAATGGCCCGGGAGTGCAACGCGGCCCTGGCGCAGACCGCCGCCGTGGTGGCCTGACGGGCAGGGGCCTCCTTCCCGCTCCCGCCCCGGTCCCGGCGCCGCCGCGTCACCACCAGCCGTAGCGCGGCGGCGCGTAACCGTAGCGGCGCCAAGCCTGTTCCTCTTCCCAGCGCCGCTGCTGCTCGCGCCCGATGGCATAGCCGCCCAGCGCCCCGACCAGCGCACCGACCGCGGCCCCTTCCCCGGCGCTGCCGCCGGCCGAGCCGATCAGCGCGCCGGCCCCGGCCCCGAGCGCGGCGCCTGCCCCGACGCTCCCCCAGACCGGATCCACCACCGGCACCGGATAGGCATAGACGCAGCCGCCGAGGGCCAGGGCGCCGGCAAGGACAGCGGTCGCGGATGGGAATCGACGCATGGCCGGGCTCCGGTGCTCCTCGGGGGATGGGCGGGCGCGCCGCGTTGCCGGCACGCCGCGATCCGAACGCGCCGCGCGGGCGCGGGTGGCAGTCTCGCCCGGGATCATGGCGCGCCGGTGGCGCCCGGACCCGCCGAGCGGGGCGCGGGCCGGCGCATCCCGCGCGGGGAGCGGCGCCTCAGCCGAGCTTGCGCTTCAGCGCCGCGTTGACCAGCGCCGGGTTGCCCTTGCCCGCCATCGCCTTCATCACCTGGCCGACGAAGAAGCCGAACAGCTTCTCCTTGCCGGCCTTGTACTCCGCCACCTTGTCGGCGTGGGCGGCGAGCACCTTCTCCACCGCCGCCTCGATCGCGCCGGCATCCGTCACCTGGCGCAGCCCGCGCTCCTCGACTATGGCGGCGGGCGGCCTGCCCGTCTCCACCATCGCCTCGAACACCTCCTTGGCGAGCTTGCCCGAGAGCGTGCCGTCGGTGATCAGATCGAGCAGCGCGCCGAGGTCGCGCGCCGAGACCGGCGGGTCGGCGATCGTCCGCTTCGTGCGGTTCAGCGCCGCGAACAGGTCGCCCATCACCCAGTTGGCGGCGAGCTTGGGATCGCGCCCGCGCGCCACCTCCTCGAAGTAGGCCGCGGTCTCCTTCTCCGCGACCAGCACCGAGGCGTCGTAGGCCGGCAGGCCGAATTCGCGCATGTAGCGGGCCTTGCGCTGGTCCGGCAGCTCGGGGAGGGTCCGCCGCAGCTCCTCCACCCAGGCCGGATCGAGCACCAGCGGGGGAAGGTCCGGGTCGGGGAAGTAGCGGTAGTCGTGCGCCTCCTCCTTGCTGCGCATGGAGCGCGTCAGCCCGCGCGCGGTGTCGAACAGCCGCGTCTCCTGCTCGACCTCGCCGCCCTCCTCCCAGACCGCGATCTGGCGCCGCGCCTCGGCCTCGATCGCCTGCATGACGAAGCGGATGGAGTTGATGTTCTTCACCTCGCAGCGCGTGCGGTAGCCCTCGCCCGGGCGGCGGACGGAGACGTTGACGTCGGCGCGCAGCGACCCCTCCTCCATGTTGCCGTCGCAGGTGCCGAGGTAGCGCATGATCTGGCGCAGCTTGGCGAGGAAGGCGCCGGCCTCCTCCGGCGAGCGCATGTCGGGCTCGGAGACGATCTCCATCAGCGCGATGCCGGCGCGGTTGAGGTCCACGAAGGTCTTGGTCGGGTGCTGGTCGTGCAGGCTCTTGCCGGCGTCCTGCTCGAGGTGCAGGCGGGTGATGCCGATCCGCCGGGTGGTGCCGTCGGCGAGCTCGATCTCGACCGCGCCGCGGCCGACGATCGGGTGCGCGTACTGGCTGATCTGGTAGCCCTGCGGCAGGTCGGCGTAGAAGTAGTTCTTGCGGTCGAAGCGCGACCACAGGTTGATCTCGGCGTTGAGGCCGAGGCCGGTGCGGACCGCCTGCGCCACGCATTCGCGGTTGATCACCGGCAGCATGCCGGGGAAGCCGGCGTCGACGAAGGAGACCTGGGTGTTCGGCTCGGCGCCGAACGCGGTGGCGGCGCCCGAGAACAGCTTCGCCTTGCTGATGACCTGGGCGTGCACCTCGAGGCCGATTACCAGTTCCCACGGGCCGGTGCGGCCCTCGATCGTGTAGGTCGCAGCGCTCATGCCCCCGCCCTCACCCGCGGCAGCGCCTTGAAGTCCGCCGCGCGCTCGAGCGCGGCGCCGACGGCGAACACCGTCTCCTCGTCGAACGGCCGCCCGATCACCTGCAGCCCGAGCGGCAACCCCTCGGCATCGAGCCCTGCCGGCACCGCGAGGCCGGGAAGGCCGGCGAGGTTGGCCGTCACGGTGAACACGTCGTTGAGGTACATCGTCACCGGATCGTCGGTCCGCTCGCCCATGGCGAAGGCCGCCGAGGGCGTGGCCGGGGTGAGGATCGCGTCCACCCTCTCCCACGCCCGCTCGAAGTCGCGCGCGATCAGGGCGCGCACCTTCTGCGCCTTGAGGTAGTAGGCCTCGTAGTAGCCGGCGGAGAGCACGTAGGTGCCGATCATGATCCGCCGCTTGACCTCCTGGCCGAAGCCCGCGGCGCGCGTGCGCTCGTACATGTCGCGCAGGTCGCTGTCCGGCGCCGCCACCCGCAGCCCGTAGCGCACCCCGTCGTAGCGCGCGAGGTTGGAGGAGGCCTCCGCCGGGGCGACGATGTAGTAGGTCGGCAGGGCGTATTGCGTGTGGGGCAGGCTGATCTCCACCGGCTCCGCCCCCTCGGCGCGCAGCCACTCCAGGCCCTGCCGCCACAGCGCCTCGATCTCCGCCGGCATGCCGTCGAGCCGGTACTCCTTCGGCACGCCGATCCGCAGGCCCCGGACGCCGCGCCGGCAGGCGGCGGCGAAGTCCGGCACCGGCACCTCGGCGGAGGTCGAGTCCTTCGGGTCGTGCCCGCTCATCGAGCGCAGCAGGATCGCGCAGTCCTCGACCGTGCGCGCGAACGGCCCGGCCTGGTCGAGCGAGGAGGCGAAGGCGACGATGCCGTAGCGCGAGCAGCGGCCGTAGGTCGGCTTGATCCCGACGATGCCGCAGAACGCCGCCGGCTGGCGGATCGAGCCCCCGGTGTCCGTCCCCGTGGCGCCGAGCGCCATCCGCGCCGCCACCGCCGCCGCCGAGCCGCCCGAGGAGCCGCCCGGCACCAGCCTCGTCTCCGGGTCGTTCCTCCGGCTCCATGGGTTCTCCACCGGCCCGAAGGCGCTGGTGAGGTTGGAGGAGCCCATGGCGAACTCGTCGAGATTCGCCTTGCCGAGGAACACCGCCCCGTCGCGCCGGAGCTGCGCCGTCACCGTGCTCTCGTAGGGCGGCACGAAGTTGTGCAGGATGCGGCTCGCCGCCGTGGTCCTGACCCCGGCGGTGCAGAACAGGTCCTTGATCGCGAGCGGGATGCCATCGAGCGGCCGCGCCTCGCCGCGCGTGCGCCGCGCGTCGCTCTCGCGCGCCTGCGCGAGCGCCTGCTCGGCGGTCACGGTGATCAGCGCGTTGAGCCGCGGGTTCAGCGCCTCGATCGCCTCGAGATGCGCGCGCGTCAGCTCCTCGGCGCTGAGGGCGCGGCGCCCGAGCGCCTCGAGCGCCCCGGCGATGGTGAGGTCGGTCGGCCGCATCGGCGCGTTCACTCCACCACCTTGGGGACGGCGAAGAAGTCGCCCTCGCGGTCGGGGGCGTTGGCGAGGATCAGTTCGCGGATGTTCCCCTCGGTCACCACGTCCTCGCGCATCGGCATGCGGGTCGGCCCGCCGCGCGGGGCGCCGCCCGCCATCGGCTCGACGCCCTCCGTGTCCACGGACCGCAATTGCTCGATCCAGCCGAGGATGCCGTTGAGCTCGGCCTGGAGGCGCGCGACCTCCGCCTCCTCCAGCCGGATGCGGGCGAGCGCGGCGACGCGCCTCACGGTTGCGGTGTCGAGCGACATGGCGGACGGATACCCTGCCAGGACTTCCCGGGGAAAGGGCGGCGGACCATAACGGCGCCCATGCCCCTCGTCCACCTGCGCGACCTGCGCGCCGGCCTCAAGCGCGGCGAGCGCCTGCTCGGCATCGACCCGGGGGCGAAAACCATCGGCCTCGCCCTCTCCGACGTGACGCTGCTGCTGGCGAGCCCCTATGGCAGCCTCAAGCGCGGCAAGCTGCGGGAGGTGGCGGCGGCGATCCGCGCCATCGCCGCGCGCGAGGGGGTGGGCGGCCTGGTGGTCGGCCTGCCGCTCTCCCTGGACGGCCGCCGCGGCCCGGCGGCGCAGGCGGCGGAGGACTGGGCGCGGGCGCTCTCGGAAGCGACCGGCCTGCCCGCCGCGATGTGGGACGAGCGCCTCTCCTCCGCCGCGGTCAACCGCTTCCTGGCGGGCGAGGCCGACCTCAGCCGGGCCAGGCGGGCGAAGGTGGTGGACCGGGCGGCGGCGGCGTGGCTGCTGCAGGCGGCCTTGGACGCGCTGCGCGGCGCCGCTACCCTTCCCCGCCCCGCCGAGCCGCCGGACGAGTCGTGAGCCTCCCCTACCCGCACCGCCATCTGCTCGCCATCGAGGGCCTGGAGCCGCCCTACATCGCCGGCCTGCTGGACCTCGCGGAGAGCTACGCGCTGCTCAACCGCTCCGGCAAGACGCAGCGCGACCTGCTGCGCGGCCGCACCCTCATCAACCTGTTCTTCGAGGACTCGACCCGCACCCGCACCTCCTTCGAGCTCGCCGGCAAGCGGCTCGGCGCCGACGTGATCAACATGTCGGTCGCCACCTCCAGCGTCAGCAAGGGCGAGACGCTGCTCGACACCGCCGCGACGCTGAACGCGATGAACTGCGACCTGCTGGTGGTGCGCCACGGCCAGTCCGGGGCGCCCGCCCTGCTCGCGCAGAAGGTCTCGGCGGCGGTGATCAACGCCGGCGACGGCACGCACGAGCACCCGACCCAGGCGCTGCTCGACGCGCTCACCATCCGCCGCCGCAAGGGGCGGCTCGAGGGCCTGACGGTCGCCATCTGCGGCGACATCCTGCACAGCCGGGTCGCGCGCTCCAACATCCACCTGCTCACCGCCATGAACGCGCGGGTGCGCGTGGTCGGTCCGCCGACGCTGATCCCGGCCGAGGCGGCGCGGCTCGGCGTCGAGGTGTTCCACGACATGCGCAGCGGGCTGCGCGACGCCGACGTGGTGATGATGCTGCGCCTGCAGCGCGAGCGCATGGCGGCGGGGCTGGTGCCGAGCAGCCGCGAATTCTTCCGCTTCTGGGGCCTCGACGCCGAGAAGCTCGCCGCGGCGAAGCCCGATGCGATCGTCATGCATCCCGGCCCGATGAACCGCGGCGTCGAGATCGACAGCGCCATCGCCGACGATCCCGCGCGCAGCGTCATCGGCGAGCAGGTGGAGATGGGGGTCGCCGTGCGCATGGCGGTGCTCGACGTCCTCTCCCGCCAGCTCCTGCGCAACGCCTGACGCCTTCCGGCCATGCGCGACACCCTGATCGCCAACGCCCGGCTGCTCGATCCCGCGACCGGCCTCGATGCGCCGGGCGCGCTGCTGATCCGCGACGGCGCGATCGCCGACCTCGGCCCCGGCCTCGCGGCCCCGGAGGGGGCGGAGACGGTGGACGCCGCCGGCGCCTGCCTCGCCCCCGGCCTCGTTGATTTGCGCGCCGCGCTCGGCGAGCCCGGCGCCGAGCACCGCGAGACCATCGCCTCCGCCGCCCAGGCCGCGGCCGCGGGCGGCATCACCACGCTCTGCGTGCTGCCCGACAGCGACCCCCCGATCGACGACCCCGCGCTGGTGCAGTTCGTGATCCGCCGCGGCGAGGCCACCGGCTCCGTCGCCCTGCTGCCCTACGGCGCCGCCACGCGCGGCTGCGCCGGGGCGGAGATCGCCGAGTTCGGCCTGCTGCGCGAGGCCGGGGCGATCGCCTTCACCGACGGGGCGCGGGCGATCGGCAACGCGCGCACCATGCGCCTCGCCCTCTCCTACGCCCGCGGCTTCGGCACCTTCGTCGTGCAGCACCCGGAGGAGCCCTCCCTCGCCGCCGGCGGCGCGGCGACCGAGGGCGAGCTCGCCACCCGGCTCGGCCTGCCCGGCATCCCGGCGGAGGCCGAGGCGATCCTGGTCGAGCGCGACATCGCGCTCGCCCGCCTCACCGGCGGCCATGTCCACTTCGCCCACGTCTCCACCGCCGCCGCGCTCGCGCGCATCCGCGCCGCCAAGGCGGAGGGCCTCGCCGTCACCTGCGACACCGCGCCGCCCTATTTCGACCTCAACGAGACGGCGATCGGCGACTTCCGCACCTACGCCAAGCTCTCGCCGCCGCTGCGCGCCGAATCCGACCGCCAGGCGGTGGTCGCGGCGCTCGCCGACGGCACCATCGACGCCATCGCCTCCGACCACCAGCCGCGCGACGCCGACGACAAGCGCCTGCCCTTCGCCCAGGCGGCCGCCGGCGGGGCGGGGCTCGCGACGCTGCTCGCGGTGACGCTGGCGCGGGTGCACGCCGGGGACCTGACGCTGCTGCAGGCGCTCGACCTGCTCACCGCCCGCCCGGCGCGGCTGCTCGGCCTTCCCGCCGGGCGGCTCGCCAAGGGGGCGCCGGCCGACCTGGTGCTGTTCCACCCCGACCGCGCCTGGAAGGTCGAGGCCGGCCGGCTGCCGGGCAAGGCGCAGAACTCGCCCTTCGACGGCCGGGCGCTGGAGGGGCGCGTGCTCGGCACCTGGAAGGCCGGCCGGCGGGTGTTCGGCGGATGACCCTGCCCCTGGTCCTCGCCCTCGCCCTCGGCTACGCGCTGGGCTCCATCCCCTGGGGCCTGGTGCTGACCGCCGCCGCCGGGCTCGGCGACATCCGCCGCATCGGCTCCGGCAACATCGGCGCGACCAACGTGCTGCGCACCGGGCGCAAGGGGCTCGCCGCCGCGACGCTCGCGCTCGATGCGCTGAAGGGCGCGGCGGCGGTGTGGGTCGCCTGGCGGCTGTGGGGGCGGGATGCGGGGCTGCTCGCCGGCGCCGGCGCGATGCTCGGGCACGCCTTTCCCGTCTGGCTGCGCTTCAGGGGCGGCAAGGGGGTGGCGACCGCCTTCGGCGTGCTGCTGACCGCCGCGTGGTGGCTCGGCCTCGCCGCCGCCGCGGTGTGGCTGGCGGTCGCCTTCGTCACCCGCATCTCCTCCGCCGGCGCGCTCGCCGCCGCCGCCGCCGCGCCGGCCGTGGCGCTGGCCTTCGGCGACGCCCGGCTGGCGCTGATGGCGCTCGCCCTCGCCCTGTTCGTCACCTACCGGCACGCGGCCAACATCCGCCGCCTGCTCGACGGCACCGAGCCGCGCATCGGGAAAGGGGCGTGAGGCGTGCGGGGCCGCGCCGCCGCCCTCCCCCCGGCCGGGCGCCCCCCCGCCGAAGCGCTCGCCCGGCTGCGCCTCGCGCGCACCGAGGGCGTCGGACCGCAGACCTGGCGCCGCGCCCTGGCCCGCTTCGGCTCCGCCGAGGCCGCGCTCGCCGCCCTGCCCCGCTACCCGGCGCCGCGCGGCGGCCCGCCGCTGCGGCCGCCGCCCGAGGCCGAGGCCGCGCGCGAGTGGGAGGCCCTGGCGCGGCTCGGCGGCCGCTTCCTCTTCCTCGGCGATCCCGGCTATCCGCCGCTGCTGGCGCTGGCCGAGGACGCCCCGCCCGTCCTCGCCGTGCTCGGCGACGCGGCGGCGCTCGCCGCCCCCCAGGTCGCCGTCGTCGGCGCGCGCAACGCCTCCGCCGCCGGGCGGCGCATCGCCGAGGAGCTGGCCGAGGGTCTCGCCCGTGCCGGCGTGGTCGTCACCTCCGGCCTCGCGCGCGGCATTGACGCGGCGGCGCACGAGGGGGCGCTGCGCGGCGGGCGCACCGTCGCCGTCGTCGCCGGCGGGCTCGACCAGCCCTACCCGCCCGAGCACGCCGCCCTGCAGGCCCGCATCGCCGCGGCCGGCGCGGTGGTGTCGGAGGCGCCGCTCGGCACCGCCCCCCAGGCCCGCCATTTCCCGCGCCGCAACCGCATCGTCGCCGGCCTCGCGCTCGGCGTGGTGGTGGTGGAGGCGGCGCTGCGCTCCGGCAGCCTCATCACCGCCCGCCTGGCGCTGGAGGCGGGGCGCGAGCTGTTCGCCGTGCCCGGCTCGCCGCTCGATCCGCGCTGCCGGGGCGCCAACGACCTGATCCGCCAGGGCGCGCACCTCGTCGAGACCGTCGAGGACATCCTGCCCCACCTGCCCGACGCCCCCCGCGACGGCCCGCTCTTCCGCCTCGCCGCCCCGCCGCCGGAGGCGCCGCAGAAGCCGGAGGAGCCCGGGGCGGTCCCGCCGCCGCCCGCCCCCAGGCCGGGGGAGATCGACCAGGTCCTTGATCTCATTGGACATTCACCCGTGGCGGTTGACGAGCTTGCCCGCCGCTGCCACCTCTCGGCATCGGCGCTGCAGGCGATCCTGCTGGAGCTCGAGCTCCAGGGCCGGATCGAATCCCTCCCCGGCGCCCGGGTCGCCCGCACCGGACCGGCCCGGAACGAACCGATGGGATCGGCGTAAGAACCCCTCCATGCCAGACGTCGTCGTCGTCGAATCGCCCGCCAAGGCGAAGACCATCAACAAGTATCTCGGCCGCGACGTCACCGTCCTGGCGAGCCTCGGCCATGTCCGCGACCTGCCCGCCCGGGACGGCTCGGTCCGCCCGGAGGAGGACTTCGCCATGGACTGGGAGGCGGAGGCGCGCGGCGAACGCCAGGTGAACGAGATCGCCAGGGCGCTGCGCGGCGCGCGGCGGCTCTACCTCGCCACCGACCCCGACCGCGAGGGCGAGGCGATCTCCTGGCACGTCAAGGAGATGCTGGCGAGCAAGGGGGCGCTCAAGGACGTCGAGGTCCGCCGCATCACCTTCAACGAGATCACCAAGCGCGCCGTGCAGCAGGCGTTCGCGAACCCGCGCGACCTCGACCGGCCGCTGATCGACGCCTACCTCGCGCGCCGCGCCCTCGACTACCTGGTGGGCTTCACCCTCTCGCCGGTGCTCTGGCGCAAGCTGCCCGGCAGCCGCAGCGCGGGCCGCGTGCAGTCGGTCGCGCTGCGGCTGATCTGCGAGCGCGAGGCCGAGATCGAGGCCTTCCGCCCGCGCGAGTACTGGACGGTGGAGGCGCGCTTCACCACCCCGCGCGGCGCCTCCTTCACCGCGCGGCTGACGCATCTCGACGGCCGCCGGCTCGAGCAGTTCGACCTGCCGGACGAGGCGGCGGCGATGCGCGCCAAGGCGGCGGTCGAGGCCGGCGCGTTCTCGGTCCTCTCGATCGAGAGGAAGCGCGTCCGGCGCAACCCGCCGCCGCCCTTCACCACCTCGACCCTGCAGCAGGAGGCGGCGCGCAAGCTCGGCTTCCACGCCCAGCAGACCATGCGCGTCGCGCAGCAGCTCTACGAGGGGGTGGACATCGGCGGCGAGGCGGTCGGCCTCATCACCTACATGCGCACCGACGGCGTGCAGATGGCGCGCGAGGCGGTGTTCGCCATCCGCGACCACATCCGCGAAAGCTTCGGCCCCGACTACCTCCCGGGCGCCCCGCGCGAGTACACGAGCCGCGCCAAGAACGCGCAGGAGGCGCACGAGGCGATCCGCCCGACCGACGTCGCGCGCCGGCCGGAGGATGTCGCGCCCTACCTCAGCGACCAGCAGCGCCGGCTCTACGAGCTGATCTGGAAGCGCGCCGTGGCGAGCCAGATGGCCTCGGCCGAGCTCGACCAGACCACGGTCGAGATCGCCGACGAATCGGGCCGCACGCGGCTGCGCGCCACCGGCTCCGTCGTCGCCTTCGACGGCTTCCTCCGGCTCTACCGCGAGGACGTGGACGACGCGGCCGCCGCCGAGGACGAGGAGGGCCGCACCCTGCCGCCGATGGCCGAGCGCGACCCGCTGCGGCGCGGCGAGGTCACGGCGCTGCAGCACTTCACCCAGCCGCCGCCGCGCTACTCGGAGGCGAGCCTGGTGAAGAAGCTGGAGGAGCTCGGCATCGGCCGGCCCTCCACCTACGCGACCATCCTGCAGACGCTGCAGGACCGGCAGTACGTGCGGCTGGAGCGCCGGCGCTTCGTCCCGGAGGACCGCGGACGGCTCGTCACCTCCTTCCTCACGCGCTTCTTCGAGCGCTACGTGGACACCGGCTTCACCGCCGCGCTGGAGGAGCAGCTCGACGACATCTCCGGCGGCCGCGCCCACTGGAAGGAGGTGATGCGCGCCTTCTGGGAGGAGTTCTCGCGCGCGGTGGACGCCACCCGCGACCTCAAGATCAGCGACGTGATCGAGGCGCTGGACGAGGAGCTCGGCCCGCACTTCTTCCCGGCGCGCGAGGACGGCACCGACCCGCGGCTCTGCCCGGCCTGCGGCAGCGGCCGCCTCGGCCTCCGGCTCGGGCGGAGCGGCGCCTTCATCGGCTGCTCGAACTATCCGGAGTGCCGCTACACCCGTCCGCTCGCGGTCCCCGGCGCCGAGGGCGAGGCGGGCGGCGCCGCCCTCGCCGAGGGCCAGCGCGAGCTCGGCGTGGACCCGGCCAGCGGGCAGAAGGTGACGCTGCGCCGCGGCCCCTACGGCCTCTACGTCCAGCTCGGCGAGGAGACCGAGGACGCGAAGGGCAGGAAGGTGAAGCCCCGCCGCGCCAGCCTGCCGCGCGGGATGGACCCGGACTCGCTGACCCTGGAGCGGGCGCTGGGGCTGCTCTCCCTCCCCCGGGTGGTGGGCGTCCATCCGGACACGCGCGAGGAGATCCAGGCCGGCATCGGGCGCTTCGGCCCCTACGTGAAGATGGGCCACACCTACAAGTCGCTCGACGCGGACGACGACGTGCTCACGATCGGCCTCAACCGCGCCGTGGCGCTGCTCGCCGAGGCGAAGCCGCGCGGCCGCGCGCTCGGTCCCCATCCGCGGGACGGCCAGCCGGTCGAGGTCCGGCGCGGCCGCTTCGGCCCCTTCGTCCAGCACGGGCGGATGGTGGCCTCCCTGCCGCGCGGCGTGGACTTCGACGCGGTGACGCTCGAGCAGGCCGTCGCGCTGCTCGCCGAGAAGGGCAAGGAGCTGAAGCCGAAGGGCGCGGCCGCGCGCGCCGGAGCGCGGGGCGGCGCGGCCCGTGCTGCCGCCGCGGGCGGCAACGGCGAGGCGGCGCCCGCACCGGCGGCCGCGCGGCGGAAGGCGGCGACGGCCGCCGGCGCGCGCAAGGGTGCCGCCGCCCCCGCCCCCTCCGCCCCGCCGGCCGCCAAGCCGGCAAAACGCCAGGCGGCGGCGGGCGCGACGGCGCGCCGGGGCGCGGCGGGAACGGCGAAGAAGGCCGCCGCGAAGCCCGCCGCCAGGAAGGCGCGCGCGGCGACGAAGGCGGCGCCCTGAGATGTCCCGGCGCCGCGGCCCGCCTTCCGGCAAGGAGCGGGGCGCGGGGAGCGCCGCCCCCGCGCCGGGTGCCGGGAGGGGACGCGCCGGCGCCCCGGCGCGCCGCCGGACGCCGCGCGCGGCGGCCGCCCTGCCGACGAAGGAGGAGCTCCGGCGCTTCCTCGCCGCCCAGGGGCGCCCGGTCAGGCCCGGCGAGATCGCGCGCGCCTTCGGCCTCGGCCCGCACCAGCGCGCCGCGCTGCGCGACCTGGTCCGCGCGCTGGAGCGGGAGGGGGCCGTGGCCCCGGCCGGCCGGCGCGGTGTCGCGGTGCCGGAGGCCGTCGCGGACGCCGGCCGGCGCGCCGGCGCCGGCCGCCCCGCAGCGGACCGCCCGGCAGGCGGAGGCCGGGCGGCCCGCCTCCCGGAGATGGCCGTGGTCGAGGTCTTCGGCACCGATGCGGACGGCGAGCCGCTCGCCCGCCCGGTCGGATGGCAGGGACCGGGCCGCCCGCCGGTCGTGTTCCTGCGCCCCGAACGCCCCGGCCAGCCCGCGCTCGCGCCCGGCGAGCGCGTGCTCGCGCGGCTGCGCCGGCTCGGCGGCGACCGGTACGAGGGCCGCACCTTCAAGCGCATCGGCGGCGCCGCGCCGGCGCGCCTGCTCGGCGTGTTCGAGGAGGGGCGGATCGTCCCGACCGACCGCCGCCAGAAGGCCGAATGGATCGTCCCGCGCGGCGAGGAGGGCGGCGCGACGCCCGGCGACATCGTCCTCGCCGAGCCGCTTCCCGGCCACGGCTTCGGCCCCCGTCCGGCGCGGGTCGTGGAGGTGCTGGGGGCGGTGCACGAGCCGCGCTCGGTCTCGCTGATCTGCATCCACGCCCACGGCATCCCCGACCTCTTCCCCGCCGAGGCGCTGCGCGAGGCGGAGAAGGCGCGCGGCGTCTCGGCGCGCGGACGCGAGGATCTGCGGCACGTCCCGCTGGTGACCATAGACGGCGAGGACGCGCGCGACTTCGACGACGCCGTCTGGGCGGAGCCCGACCGCGACGGCGGCTGGCGCCTCCTGGTCGCGATCGCCGACGTCGCGCACTACGTCCGCCCCGGCAGCCACCTCGACCGCGAGGCCTGGGCGCGCGGCAACTCGGTCTATTTCCCCGACCGCGTCGTGCCGATGCTGCCCGAGGCGCTGTCCAACGGATGGTGCAGCCTCCGCCCCGGCGAGGACCGCGGCTGCCTGTTCGCCGAGATGCGCTTCGACGCCGAGGGGCGGAAGACGGCCCACCGCTTCGGCCGCGGCCTCATGCGCTCCGCCGCCCGGCTGACCTACGAGCAGGTGCAGCGCGCCGCCGATGCGGGCGACGACCTCGGCCTGCCCGGCGGGACGCTGCGCCACCTCTACGGCGCCTTCCGCGCCCTGCTCGCGGCGCGCGAGCGGCGCGGCACGCTCGAGCTCGACGTGCCGGAGCGCAAGGTGGTGCTCGATCCGCGCGGCAAGGTGCTGGCGGTCGTCCCCCGCCCGCGCCTCGATTCCCACCGGCTGATCGAGGAGTTCATGATCGCGGCCAATGTCTGCGCCGCGGAGGAGCTGGAACGGCTGCGCCAGCCCTGCATGTACCGCGTCCACGACCGCCCCTCGGACGAGAAGCTGGAGGGCCTGCGGCTCTTCCTCGGCGGCTTCGGCTTCTCGCTGCCGGCCTCCGGCCGCATCCACCCGCGCGACTTCTCCGCCATCCTGCAGAAGGTCCGGGGCCGCCCGGAGGAGCGGCTGGTCCACGAGACGATCCTGCGCGGCCAGTCCCAGGCGGCCTACAGTCCCGACAACATCGGCCATTTCGGGCTCGCCCTGCCGCGCTACGCCCACTTCACCAGCCCGATCCGGCGCTACGCCGACCTCCTGGTGCATCGCGCCCTGATCCGCGGCCTGCGCCTCGGCGCCGGCGGGCTCGAGGAGACCGAGGCCGCGCGCTTCCCCGAGACCGCCGAGCACATCTCCCAGACCGAGCGCCGCGCCGCCGCCGCGGAGCGGGACGCGGTGGACCGTTACCTCGCCGCCTACATGGCGGATCGCGTCGGCGCGACGTTCGCCGCGCGGATTTCGGGGGTGACACGGTTCGGCCTCTTCGTCACGGTGGAGGAGAACGGCGCGAGCGGATTCGTCCCCCTCGCCTCCCTTCCGGACGACCGATGGTTCCACGACGAGTCCCGGCATGTGCTGACCGGGCGCAGGACCGGTCTGACCTTCGCCCTGGCGCAGCCGGTGGAGGTGCTGCTGGCGGAAGCGACGCCGCGCACCGGGGGCATGGTGTTCCACCTGCTGCAGGGCGAGCCGCGCGCCGACGCGACCGCGGCGCGGCGCCGGGGCGGCGGCCGGCGGGAGCGCAGCCGGCGCCACGGCTGATCCGGGGCACCGGCGGACACGCCGCCGCCGCGCCGGACGGCCGCGGCGCGTGCGGCGCGTCCGCTCCCCCGCACGACCGGCGGCGCGGCGGCGCCGGCTCCGTCCTTCTCGCACTGGTGCTGGCCCTGGCCGTGCTCGCCGCGCCGCCCGCCGGCACGCCCGCCCGCGCGCAGGAATTCCCCCGCTCCGCCATCGAGGCCGTCCTCGCCGCCGCCTTCGAGGCGGTGCTGGAACGGCACCTCGAGCCGGTGGCGCCGTCCGATCTCGGCCTCTGGAGCCTGCGTGGCCTGAGCGCGCTCGAACCCGCGCTGCTGGTCGAGCTGGGCGACGGCGCGTTCCGCCTGCTGCCGGCGGCCGCGCGCGCCGGCCCGCCGCTCGCCGCGCAGCGCCTCCCGCCTGCCGTCCTCCATCCGCCCGCCGCGGCGCCGCCGGCGACGACCGCGGCCGCCCTCGTCGCCACGGCGGTTCCGCTGCTCGAGGCCGCGTGGGCCGCCTCGCCCGCCCTCCGCCACGCCGGCGCCGAGGGCGTGCTGCGGGCGATGTTCGAGGAGCTGTTCAACTACCTCGATCCCTACAGCCGCTACGTCACCGCGGCCGAGGCGCAGGCGGCGCGGGAGCGGCGGATCGGCCATGCCGGACTCGGACTGCGCCTGGCTGCCGGACGCGACGGGACGGTGCGGATTGCGGCGGTTGCGCCCGGCGGGCCGGCGGCGCGCGCCGGGCTCCGCGCCGGCGACCGCCTGCTCGCGATCGAGGGCGAGCCGGTTTCCGGCGGCGACCTCGGGGACGCGGCGGCGCGGCTCGAAGGGCCGGAGAACAGCCTGGTGACGCTGCTGGTCGCGCGCGGCAACCGGCGGCGCGAGGTGCTGCTGGTGCGCAGCCCCGTGCCGCCGGAGACGGTCTTCGTCGAACGGCGCGACGACATCCTCTGGCTCCGCCTCTCGGGCTTCCTGCACGCCACCGCCGAGCGGCTCGCGACGGCGCTCGCCGATGCCTTCGGGCCGCACGCGCGCAACCCGCCGCGGGGCGTCGTGCTCGACCTGCGCGGCAACCGGGGCGGGCTGCTCACCCAGGCGGTGGCGGTGGCGGACCTGTTCCTCGCCGGCGGCACGATCCTGCGCACCGACGGACGGCACCCGGAGGCGCGGCGGATCTACCTCGCCCACGGGCAGGAACTCGCGGCCGGGCGCCCGGTCGTGGTGCTGGTGGACGGCCGCTCGGCCTCCGCCTCGGAGGTGGTGGCGGCCGCGCTCGCGGACCACGGGCGCGCCGCGGTGGTGGGCAGCACGACCATGGGCAAGGGGCTGGTGCAGCTCCTCGTGCCGCTGCCGGACGGCGGGGAGCTGCTGCTGAGCTGGTCGCGCCTGATCGCGCCGCGCGGCTGGCCGATCCAGGGCCTCGGCGTGATGCCCGGGGTCTGCACCAGCCTCGGGGCGGAAGCGACGGAGCGCGCGCTGGCGCGCCTGATGGCCCCCGACGGCGCGGCACCGATGGCCGCGGTGCTGGCGCGGCATGCGCGGGCGCGCGTGCCGGTTCCGGCCGAGGAGGTCGCGGCGCTGCGCAACGCCTGCCCGCCTGCGGAGGGGCGCGAGGCCGACCGCGCCGTTGCCCGGCTGCTCCTCGATCACCCGCGGGCGTGGCGCGCGGTGGCGGCGGCGGGCGCGCCGTGACCGGCGCGGGCGCGGCGCGCGGCGCTTGACGCCGGGGGCGGGGGGGCTACTGTCCGCCGCGCGCGCCGCGCGCCCGGCGGGCGAACCGCGGCAGACGGAGTTCCGCCATGGCCAAGTCGAACACCATCCTGATCCGGCTCGTCAGCAGCGCCGACACCGGCTATTTCTACGTGACCAAGAAGAACACCAAGAACACGACCGCGAAGCTCGAGCTGCGGAAGTACGATCCGGTCGTCCGCAAGCACGTCATCTTCCGCGAGGCGAAGATCAAGTAACCCCGAGGCCCGTCCGGCTGTCGGCCGCCGCCGCGGCGGCGTCCCAGTCCTCCGGCGTGGCGAACTCCACGCGGTTGCGGCCCGCACGCTTGGCACGGTAGAGCGCAGCGTCCGCCGCCCTGATCAGGGGATCCACCGCGCCGCCGCGTGGCGCGAGGGCGACGCCGATGCTGATGGTGGTGCCGATCGGGGCGCCGCCGGCATCCGCCGCGAGCGGACTGGCCGCCACCGCGGCGCGCAGGCGCTCCGCCGCCGCCATCGCGTCCTCCGCCGTGGCCCCCGCCATGGCGACCACGAACTCCTCGCCACCCCAGCGCGCCACGACATCGGCGGCCCGGATGTGGGCGCGCAGCCGCTCGGCCACCGCGCGCAGCGCGACATCCCCGGCCGCGTGGCCGTGGGTGTCGTTCACCGCCTTGAAGTGGTCCACGTCCGCCAGCAGCACCGCGGCCGGCTGGGTCCGCAGCGCCGTCCGCAGGTAGCCGTACAGGTAGAGCCGGTTGCGCAGCCCGGTGAGCGGGTCGGTCACTGCCATCTCGATCGAGCGGTCGAGGTCGGCCCGCAGCCGCTGCTGGTAGCGGTGGCGGCGGATCTGGTTGCGCGCCCGGGCGCCCAGCTCGTGCGGATCCACCGGGCGCAGCACGTGGTCGTTGGCGCCGAGGTCGAAGCCGCGCAGCACCAGCTCGCGCTGCTCCGGCCCGGCGACCAGCAGCACCGGCACCTCGCGCGTCCCGGCATGGGCGCGGATGCGCGAGACGAGACGCAGGCCGTCCGGCCCGGCGCTGCGCAGCCCGAGGACCACCAGGTCGTAGCCGGTGCCGCCCTCGGGACCGGACGGCCCGGCCGCGACCAGGCGCGGCCAGGCGTCCGCCGCGCCGCGGGCCTGCTCCACGGTCAGCCCGCCGGCGGCCAGCGTCGCGGCGAGCGCCGCCGCCTCCTCCGCATCCTCCTCGACCAGCAGCACGCGGGCGGCAGAGGGCGAGACATCCGGCGCCGCGGGCGGCTCAAGGCCGAGGGCGCGCGCCGTCTCCACGCGCTGGCGCCAGGCGTCCAGCACCTGCTTCATCCGCAGGAGCGTGCGCAGCCGGGCGAACAGCGTCGCGTCGTCCACCGGCTTGGAGAGGAAGTCGTCCGCCCCCGCCTCGAGGCCGCGCACGCGCGCCTCCGGCTCGGTCAGGGCGGTGACCATGACCACCGGGATGTGCGCGGTGGCGGGCAGGGCCTTGAGCCGGCGGCAGACCTCGAAGCCGTCCATCCCCGGCATCATCACGTCCAGCAGGATGACGTCGGGCGACCAGCTCTCGGCCAGGACCAGCGCCTCGGGCCCGCCGCCGGCCTGCGCGACCTCGTAGTATTCCGCGCTGAGCTTGGCCTCCAGCAGCCGCCGGTTGGCGGGGATGTCGTCCACGACCAGGATGCGGGCGGTCATTCGGGCCGGGCCCCGGCAGGGATCGGGCACGGGGGGGAGGTCGTTTGGCGCCGGAGCCCCCCGCAGCCTAGAGTTGGGAGGGCGCCGCTCCCCGAATCCGTCACGGTTTGGTCAAGGAGATGGGCATGTCCGGAGTGGCTCTGCGCGGGGGAGGCGGGGAAAAGGATGCGGAACGGCGCGGCCGCCGGCACGCCAACGCCCTGCTGTTCTTCCGCCGCTGGCTGGCCAACCCGCTGCAGATGGGCTCGGTCATCCCCTCCTCGCCGAGTTTGTGCCGCAAGATCGCCGCCCTGGTCGCGCGGGCGGAGGACGAGGTGGTGGTCGAGCTCGGCGCCGGCACCGGCGTGGTCTCGCGCGCCCTGCTCGCCGCCGGCGTCCCCCCCGACCGCCTCGTGGTGGTCGAGATCGTGCGGGAGATGGCCGAGCACCTGCGCGCGGTGCTGCCGAGCGGGGCCCAGGTGCTGTGCGGCGACGCCTTCGCGCTGGCGGAGACGCTGCCGCGGTGCTGGCACGGCAAGGTCGGCACGGTGATCTGCGGCATCCCGCTGGTCATGCTGCCGCTCGCCCAGCAGCGCCGCTTCGTCGAGGCGGTGGAGGCGGTGGCGCCGGGCCGGGGCTTCCTCCTCTACACCTACTGCATCACCTCGCCCCTGCCCTATCGCCGGCTTGGCCTCACCGCCCGGCGCGAGGCGTGGACGCCCCTGAACTTCCCGCCGGCCAGCGTCTGGCGCTACCGGCCGATCCGCGCCTCCTCCCCCCCCTCTCTCCCGCCGCATGCGCCTGTCTCTCGCAGATCCTAGGTTGAACACTCCTGCGGAATTCTGAATACATGGTAGCATGCGCTGGCGGAAACCCGCCGGATTCGCGACGGGGCGGCGGGGCAGCCGCCGGTGGCGGTGGCGCGCCCGCCTGCGTTCAGCCGGAACTGAGCGTCACCTCCTGGCCGTCGGGCCGCCGGATGTGGACCAGCAGCCGGGCATGCGGGCTGCGGCGCACCCGCACCGCCTCCTCGAGGCCCAGCGCGGCGAGCGCGGCGCGCAGGGCGTCGGCCTCCGGATGCTCGGCCTCGACGGCGAGCAGGCGGCAGCCCGAATCGCGCAGCCGCTCGCTGGCGCGCGGGCCGTCCCACTGGATCAGCGGCGGGATCAGGTTGTCGAGATCCTGGCGCTGCGGCGGGAAGGCGATGCGCCAGGAGAGGTCGCCGCGGCGCATGGCGCGGATCTCGCCGATGCGGGAGGGGCCGAGCCGGGCCACCACCGCATCCAGCGCCGTGGTGCGCGCGACATAGGCGAGCAGCGCCGGGCCGGACTCGAGGCGGGTGCGCACGGAGGGATCGTCGAGGTCGAAGGGGCGCGGATGCGCCGGCGGCGGCTGGCCGGGATCGGGCGCGATCACCTCCAGGTAGCACTCCGGCCCCATGCCCAGCAGCATGTTGTGCGTGCCCACCCCCTCGTGCGCGCCGCCCGGTTCGGGCCGGACGCCGAGATGCTGCTCGACCCAGGCGGCGCCCTCCTCGAGGGTGCGGGCGCCGACGACGATGTGATCAATCTCGGCCATGGGATGTGTCCTAGCGCGGCGCGAACTGGATCCCGCCGAACAGCACCTCGCGCTCGGCGTCGCTGATCGGCCCCTGGCGCTGGCGGTCGGCGAGGACCTGGACGCCGCGCTGCACCGCCGGGCGCGCGGCGATCGCATCGTGCCAGCGCTTCACCGCCGGGTACTGGGCGAGGTCTATGCCGCGCCGCTGCGGATTGCGCACCCAGGGGAAGGTGGCGATGTCGGCGATCGAGTAGTCCGGGCCGGCGAGGTACTCGCTCTCGGAGAGGCGCTTGTCGAGGACGCGGTGCAGCCGCGCGACCTCGTTGCGGTAGCGCTCGATCGCGTAGGGGATCCTCTCCTTCGCGTAGTTGGCGAAGTGGTTGTACTGGCCGAACATCGGCCCGACGCCGCCCATCTGGAACATCAGCCACTGCAGGCAGCGGTAGCGGGCCTCGGGCGCCTTCGGCAGCAGCGGGCTGCCGGTCTTCTCGGCGAGGTAGACCAGGATCGCGCCCGATTCGAACAGGGAGAACGGGCGTCCCTCCGGTCCTGCCGGGTCCACGATGGCGGGGATGCGGTGGTTCGGGGTGATGGCGAGGAATTCCGGACGGAACTGCTCGCCGGCGCCGATGTTGACCGGGATCACCTCATAGGGAAGGCCGAGCTCTTCCAGCATGATGTGGACCTTGTGGCCGTTCGGGGTGGGCCAGGTCCATACTTGGATCGCCATGGTGTCCTCCAGCCGTCCGCGACACCTTGTCCCGCGGCGAGGGCAGCGGCAACCCCGGCGGGGCCGGGTCGCCGCGCCGCCCCGCCGCGGCGCGGCGGCCGCCGGCGGATCAGGCGTTGCCGGCGAGATACTCCATCGCCGCCTGCACCCCGCCCGGCCGGTGCGGCACGCCGGCGAGGCGCAGCCCCATCTCCACCCCGCCCAGCGTGCCGACGAGCTGGAGGTCGCCGAGATCGCCGAGATGGCCGATGCGGAACACGCGGTCGCGCAGCTGGCCGAGGCCGTTGCCGAGCGACATGTTGAACCGCTCGAGGATCACCGCGCGCAGCGCGTCCGCCGAATGCCCCTCCGGCAGCCGGACCGCGGTGAGGGAGGAGGAGTAGTGCCGCGGCTCGGCGCACTGGATCTCGAGCCCCCAGGCGCGCACCGCGCGGCGCGTCGCCTCGGCGTGGCGGTCGTGGCGGGCGAAGACGTTGGCGAGCCCCTCCTCGAGCAGCATGTCCACCGCCTCGTTCAGGCCGTAGAGCAGGTTGGTGGCCGGCGTGTAGGGGAAGTAGCCGGTGGCGTTGGCCGCGAGCATCGCCTTCCAGTCCCAGAAGCTGCGCGGCAGCCGCGCGGTCTCGCTCGCCTTCAGCGCCTTCTCGCTGATCGCGTTGAAGGAGAGGCCGGGCGGCAGCATCAGCCCCTTCTGGCTGCCGGCCACGGTGACGTCCACGCCCCACTCGTCGTGGCGGTAGTCGATGGAGGCGAGCGAGGAGATGGTGTCCACCATCAGCAGCGCCGGGTGGCGCGCCGCGTCCATGGCGCGGCGCACCTCGTCGATGCGCGAGGTGCAGCCGGTCGAGGTCTCGTTGTGGACCACGCAGACGGCCTTGATCAGGTGGCCCTTGTCCTCGCGCAGGCGCGCCTCGATCGCGGCGACGTCGGCGCCGCGGCGCCAGTCGGTGCCGATGAACTCGGGGACGAGGCCGAGCCGCTCGGCCATCTCCTTCCACAGCGTGGCGAACCAGCCGGTCTCGCACATCAGCACCCGGTCGCCGGGGGAGAGGGTGTTGGTCAGCGCCGCCTCCCAGGCGCCGGTGCCGGAGGCGGGGTAGATCACCACCGGCCCCTTCGTCTGGAAGACGAGGCGGAGCTTCTCGAGCAGCGCCTTGGCCATCTTCCCGAAGTCGGGACCGCGGTGGTCCATGGTCGGGTTGTCGATCGCCCGCAGCACGCGGTCGGGCACGTTGGTCGGGCCCGGGATCTGCAGGAAGTGCCGGCCGGGGGTGGGCTTCGATCGGTAGTAGGTCATGGGTGGCGCTCCTCGTCGCCCGGCGGTATGCCGCAGCGCCGCGCCGACTGCCAAGGGGTGCGGCGCACCGGAGCGACGAGAGCCGCGGCATGAACGCCTTCGCCATCCCCGCCTCCCGCATCGGCGATGCCCGCCTTGCCGAGCGCCTGCGGCGCGAGACCGCGGGCGAGGTCCTGTTCTCGCCCGGCGACCGCGGGCGCTACGCGACCGACGCCAGCATCTACCAGGTCGAGCCGGTCGGGGTGCTGGTGCCGCGGCGGCTGGAGGACGTCGAGGCGGCGATGGCGATCTGCCGCGAGGAGGGCGTCCCCCTCCTGCCGCGCGGCGGCGGCACCAGCCAGTGCGGCCAGACCGTCAACCGCGCCCTGGTGGTGGACTGCAGCAAGCACCTGCGCGGCGTCCTCGCGGTGGACCCCGCGGCGCGCCGCGCGACGGTGCAGCCCGGCATCACCCTCGGCGCGCTGAACGAGGCGCTGAAGCCGCACGGGCTGTTCTTCCCGGTGGACCCCTCCACCTGGGCGCGCTGCACCATCGGCGGCATGGCCGGGAACAATTCCTGCGGGGCGAAGTCCATCCGCTACGGGCTGATGGCGGACAACGTCACCGCCATCGACGCCCTGCTCGCCGACGGCACGCGCTTCCGCTTCGCCGAGCTGCCCGACAATCTCGGCGCCGAGGTTCCCGCCGGCGTCGCCGACCTGATCCAGCGCCTGCGCGCGCTCGGGGCGCGGGAGGCGGAGGAGATCGCGGCCCGCTTCCCGAAGCTGCTCCGCCGCGTCGGCGGCTACAACATCGATGCGCTGACGCCCGAGGCGCGCGCCGCCGGCCGCGCCAACCTGGCGCGGCTGCTGGTGGGGAGCGAGGGGACGCTCGCCTTCTCCTGCGCGCTGGAGCTGAAGCTGTGGCCGATCAAGCCGCGCAAGGTCCTCGGCATCTGCCAGTTCCCGACCTTCCGCGCGGCGATGGAGGCGGCGCAGCACCTCGTCACGCTCGACCCGGAGGCGGTGGAGCTGGTGGACCGCACCATGATCGAGCTCGGCCGCTCGATCCCGATCTACCGCGCGACGATCGAGCGGATGCTGATCGGCGAGCCGGACAGCCTGCTGATCGTCGAGTTCCACGGGCACGAGGACGCGCCGCTCGCCGCCGCGCTCGGCCGGCTCGAGGAGATGATGGCCGATCTCGGCCATCCCGGCGCGGTGGTGCGCGCGACCGATCCCGCCTTCCAGGCCGCGATCGCCGAGGTGCGCGAGGCCGGGCTCAACATCATGATGTCCATGAAGGGCGACGGGAAGCCGGTCTCCTTCATCGAGGACTGCGCGGTCGCGCTCGCGGACCTCGCCGACTACACCGAGCGGCTGAACGAGGTCTTCGCCCGCCACGGCGTCAAGGGCACCTGGTACGCCCACGCCTCGGTCGGCTGCCTGCACGTGCGGCCGGTGCTGAACATGAAGGACCCCGCCGACGTCGCGCGCATGCGCGCGATCGCCGAGGAGTGCTTCGCCCTGGTGCGCGAATACAAGGGCAGCCATTCCGGCGAGCACGGCGACGGCATCGTGCGCTCCGAGTTCCACGAGCCGATGTTCGGCCCCCGCATCGTGCGCGCCTTCGAGGAGGTGAAGGACGCCTTCGACCCGCGCGGCCTGCTCAACCCGGGACGGGTCGTCCGCGCCCCGCGCATGGACGACCGCAGCCTGTTCCGCTACCCGCCCCACTACCGCGCCGACCCCGCCGTGACGCCCGCGCTCGACTGGTCGGCCTGGCCGGGGCCGCAGGGCGGGCTGCTCGGCGCGGTGGAGATGTGCAACAACAACGGCACCTGCCGGAAATTCGACGCCGGCGTGATGTGCCCCTCCTACCGCGCGACGCGCGACGAGCGGCACGTCACGCGCGGCCGCGCCAACACGCTGCGCCTCGCCCTGACCGGCCAGCTCGGGCCGGGAGCCCTCGCCTCCGACGCGGTCCACGAGGCGCTGGCGCTCTGCGTCTCCTGCAAGGGCTGCCGGCGCGAATGCCCGACCGGCGTGGACATGGCGAGGATGAAGATCGAGGCGCTGGCGGCGCGCGCCCGCAGCCGCGGGATCGGCGCGCGGGACCGCCTGATCGCCACCCTGCCGCGCTGGGCGCCGTTCGCCAGCGTCGCCCCCTTCCTCGCCAATGCGCGCGACGCCATCCCCGGCCTCCCGGCGCTCACCGAGCGCTGGCTCGGCCTCGCGCGCGGACGCCGCCTGCCCCGCTTCCGCCGCGACGCCTTCCACGACGACGAGGCGCAGGTCCACGCGCCGGACCTGCTGCTGTTCGCCGACACCTTCAACCGCTACTTCGAGCCGGAGAACCTGCGCGCCGCGCTGCGCGTGCTCGGCGCCGCGGGCCGGCGCGTCGCCGTGGCGCGGCCGCCGCGCGGCGCGCGCCCGCTGTGCTGCGGCCGCACCTTCCTCGCCGCCGGCCTCGTCGAGCAGGCGCGCGCCGAGGCGCGGCGCATGGTCGCGGCGCTCGCCGCCTCCGACGCGCCGGTGATCGGCCTCGAACCCTCCTGCCTGCTCACCCTGCGCGACGAGTTCCCCGCCCTGCTCCCCGGCGCGGAGACGGAGCGGCTCGCCGCGCGCGCCTTCCTGCTCTCCGAATGGCTCGCGCGCGAGAACCCGGCGCTGGCCCTGAAGCCGGTCGCGCCGGCCGCGCACATACACGGCCACTGCCACCAGAAGAGCTTCGGCGCCTTCCCCGCCGCGGTCGCGGCGCTGCAGCGCGTCCCCGGTCTCAAGGTGACGCCGATCGCCTCCTCCTGCTGCGGCATGGCGGGCGCCTTCGGCTACCAGGCCGAGACCCTTGCCGTCTCCAGGGCGATGGCCGAGCTCGCGCTGCTGCCCGCCGTGCGCGCCGCGCCGCCCGGGCACCTGATCGTCGCCGACGGCACCTCCTGCCGGCACCAGATCCGCGACCTCGCGGGGCGCGAGGCGCTGCATTCCGCCCGCGTGCTGGAGCGCGCCCTGGCGTGAGCGGCGCCCCCGCCCCCGACGCCATCCTCGCCTTCTGGTTCGAGGGCGACCGCGCGACCTTCCGCGAGCACTGGTTCCGGCCCGACCCCGCTCTCGATGCCGCGATCCGCGCGCGCTTCGGCGCGCTGGTCGCCCCCGCCGCCGTCGGCGCCCTCGACCCCTGGGCGGCGACGCCCGAGGGCGCGCTCGCCCTCTGCCTCCTGCTCGACCAGTTCCCGCGCAACCTCCACCGCGGCACCCCGCAGGCCTTCGCCTGCGACCCCGAGGCGCGCGCGATCGCCCGCGCCGCCGTGCTGCGCGATCGCCACGACCCACGCCTGACCGCCACCGAGCACGTCTTCCTCTACCTCCCCTTCGAGCATGCGGAGGACATGGCCGACCAGGACCTCTCGGTCGCGCTGTTCGAGGGGCTGCGCGACGACCCCGCGCATCGCGGCCCCGCCGGAACGATCGCGTATGCCTGGCGCCACTGGCACGTCATCCGGCGGTTCGGCCGCTTCCCCCACCGCAACGCCGTCCTGGGGCGCGCGAGCACCGCGGCGGGACGGGCCTACCTGGCGCGGCCCGGCGCCGGGTTCTGAGCGGGCGGGTTGCATCGCGCCTCGTGACATCCGCGCCAAGCGATGGCACCCTCGGGACCGTTCCCGCCCGGGACCGGTTCCGCCATGCCGCCACCGTCGCCGACCTTCCTCGACTTCGCCGCGCTCTGCGAAGCCGTTTACGATGCTTCCGTCTCCACCGTCGCCGGTTTCACGCGCTTCAACGACACGCGGCGATGGTCGGGCTTCCAGGGGGCGATCTACCGCAAGCCCACCGGAAAGGGCCTGCTGCACGTCGTGGCCTTCGCCGGGACGCAGCTCGACAAGGGAGATGCGGCGGACGTCCTCGCCGATGTCGGCTTCGGCGGCTCGCTGGTCGGGACGCTGGCCGGATCGGTGGGCCCCGCGCTCGGCCCGCTCGGCGGGCCGGGCCTCCTCGCGTCCCTGCTCTCCGCCGCCGGGCAAGCGCTGCTGTCCCAGCAGTGCGCCAGCGCCGAGGAGCTGCTCGACATCGCAAGCGCCACCGCCGGACCGAACGACCGCATCCTCCTCACCGGCCACTCGCTGGGCGGCGGCATCGCGCAGATCGTCGCGGCGCGGCGCGGCGTGCCGGCGGTCGCCATCTCCGCCCCGGCGGTGACCGCGGTCGAAGGCGTGGCGGCGGCGTGGACGCGCAGCAAGGCGCCGATCGCCTGCCTGCAGGTGCGCAACGACCCGATCAACCAGACCGTGCACCTCGGCGGCTGGCTCGGGCGCTGTTTCCTCCTGCCCAGCCCGCGCACCGGCCTCGCCGCGCACTCGATCGCCGGGACCCGCGCCGAGCTCAGCCCGCAGGGACCGTTCAGCACCCTCGGCGCGCGCGACCCCTTCGCTCCCTGAGCGCGGGCCGGCCGGCGCGCCGGCCGCGGCGGCGCCGCGTCCGCCGCCCCTCGCCGGACGGCGGCGGGAGAGGCATCATCGGCGCGCATCGAGGGGAGTCGGCGATGGCAGGGGCTCTGGAGGGAAAGGTCGCGCTGGTCACCGGCGCGGGGAAGAACATCGGCCGCGCGATCGCGCTGCAATTGGCGCGCGACGGCGCCGCCGTGGTCGTCAACGGGCGCTCCGACCGCGCCGCCGTCGAGGCGGTCGCGGGCGAGATCGCGGCCATGGGCGGCCGGGCCGTCGCCCACCTCGCCGACGTCTCGGACCCGGACGCGGTGGCGCGGATGGTCGAGCGCGCGGCGGCTGAGCTGGGCGGCATCGACATCGCCGTGTCCAACGCCGGGCTGCGGCGGCAGACACCGTTCCTCGCCATGTCGCTCGCCGAGTGGCGGGAGATCATGTCGGTGGCGCTCGACGGCGCGTTCATCCTGGCGCGGGCCGTCGTGCCGCACATGATCCGCCGCGGCGGCGGCGCCATCGTGGGGCTGTCGGGCGTCTCGACGCATATCGGCACGCCGAACCGCTGCCACGTCTCGGCCTCCAAGGCGGGTCTCGAGGGGCTGATGCGCGCGCTCGCGGTGGAGCTCGCGCCGCACGGCATCCGCTGCAACTGCGTCGCGCCCGGCACCGTCGAGACGGTGCGCGGCGCCTCCGCCGGGGCGCAACCGAGCACGCTCGGCGAGGCCGCGGTGCCGCTTCGCCGCCGCGGGACGGTGGAGGAGATCGCCGCCGTGGTGCGCATGCTGGTCGGCCCGGAGGGCGGCTACGTCACCGGCCAGACGATCCATGTGAACGGCGGCCTCTTCCTGACCTGAGGCGGCGCCGGGGCGCCCCGGCCGCTCCGTGCGCGACTGGGCCGGACCCGCTTTCGCCCGGCCGGGCCTGCCGCGACGGTTCCGGCGCGCCGCGGCCGGCATTAGGCTGCGCCGCAGCGGCCGTCCGCGCCATCGGCGCCGGCCGTGGGCGGACCGCAGGGAGGAGGACGCGATGGCGACGACCTATTTCACGGTGCGCGCGGTGGTGGCCGATCCCGCCGACCGCCCGCGCTTCGACCAGTGGTACGAGACGGAGCATCTGCCGGATGCCGCCGCGGCCTTCGGCGCCCGGCGCGCCTGGCGGGCCTGGAGCCGCACCGATCCCTCCGTCCACTTCGCCTTCTACGAGTTCCCCGACGCCGCGGACGCGGAGGCGGTCCTCGCCTCGCCGGCGCTCAAGGCGCTGATCGCCGAGTTCGACCGCGTCTGGGGCGCGCGGGTGACGCGCACGCGCGACATCCTCGAGACGGCGAGCGAGACCGCGCGGCCCTTCTCCTGATCCGCCCCGCCGCCGCGGCCCCGCTCAGGCGCTGCCGCCCGCGAGCGGCCCGGCCGAGCCGCGCCGCGGCAGGCGGGAGGCGAGGGCGAGGCCGAGCCCGTTCCCCGCCGCCGCGATCGCGATCGCCCCGGCATAGCCTCCGGTCAGGTCGAACAGGCGTCCGGCCACCACCGGGAGCGTCACCGCCGCGGCGCACCAGGCGATGTAGATGCGCCCGGCGATGCGGCCGTACTGCGCGGCGCCCCAGTACACCGCGACGGCGGCCGCCGTGCTGCCGCTGACGAGGCCGTAGCCCATGCCGATCATGGCGAGGGCCGCCACCGCGGCCGCCGGCCCGGGAAAGGCGAGCAGCAGCGCGTCCCCGGCCAGCGCCAGCGCGTGCGCGCCGGCCATCACCCGCGGCGCGGAGAAGCGGTCGGCGAACCAGCCGCCGCCGATCCGCGCCGCCGCGATGCCGCCGGTGATCGCCGTCGCGGCGAACAGGGCCAGCGCCTTGCTTCCCCCGTAGGCCTCCACCATCGCGGCGGCCTGGCCGAGCACGGTGAGGCCCGCCGCGGCGGCGAGGAAGAACACGGCCCAGAGCCGCCGGAAGATCCGGCCCCCGCCCGCGGCCTGCCCGGCCGCCGCGCCGCCGCCGGCGGGCGCCGGCGGGGCGGTCACCGTCATGCCCGCGGCGGCGGCAAGCAGCGCCGCGAGGAGGCCGGCCGCGGCGAGCGTCGCCGCGAGGGCGCCCAGCGTCGCGCGCAGCCCCCACGCGCCCAGCGCCCAGCCGAACAGCGGCGCGCCGATCATCGCGCCGGCCGGGAACAGGCTGACGATGAAGCCGTTCACAAGTCCCTGGCGGCGCCCGCCGCCCAGCATCAGGTTCACGCCCTGCAGCAGCAGGACGTAGGCGGCGCCGCCGCCGAGCCCGAACAGCACGCCATAGCCCAGCGCGAGCTGCGCGACGCTCGCCGCGCCGGCCGCGAGCGCCATTCCCAGCGCGGACACCGCCCCGCAGCCGGCGACCAGCAGCCAGAGCCGCGCCAGGCGATAGAGCGCCGGTGCCAGATTCATGCCGGCCGTGAAGGCGACGATCGAGAGGCCGAAGACGAAGGACAGCTCGGCGCGGCGTGCCGCGAGCGCCGCCTCGAGCGGGCGGACGAACACGCTGAACGCATAGACCGTGCCGAGCGGCAGGTTCAGCGCGACCACCGCGGCAAGCGCCATCGCCAGGCGCCGGCGCCGGTCCGGCGGTGTCCTCCGCGCCGTCGTCACGGGACGATCCCGGGCGCGCGCCGCGGCGCGCCGGCGCCGCCCGGCGACGGCGCACGGCACCGGCGCCGGTTGCGCCGCGGGGCCGCGGCCGGCACGCCGGCGCGGGTCGGGACATGGGTGGGTTCGGGATCGCGCACCGCCATCTCCTTCCGCGCCTCCGGGACCGCCAAGGGCCGCGGGACTCCCGCTGTCGCACCGCCCAGCATCGGCAGCCTATCGCCGCGCGCCGCCGGCCCCGGGCGCCTCGGCCGCGGCGAGCCTGTTCGCCGGCGCGCCCGCCGGCCAGAGATGCGCCCGCCAGCGCAGCGCGACCGCCAGCGCGAGCAGCAGGCCGAGGCCGGCGTACAGCGACGCCGCGGCCGCGAACCCCGCCCGCTCGACCGCCGGCCCCGCCGCCAGCAGCCCGATCGGCAGCCCGTACACCGCCAGCATGCGCAGCCCCATCACCCGCCCGCGGAACGCCTCCCGCGACACCCGCAGCAGGAGGACCGCCATCGGCACCATGCAGAAGCTCTGCACGAAGCCCGCGAGGGCGAGCAGGACCATCCCTGCGGCCGCGCTCTCCTGGCGCGAGAAGACGAGGAGCAGCGCGAACCAGAGCAGGCACGCCACCACCATCGTCCGCCCCGGCCGCAGCCGCACGCCCCACACGCCGAGCGCAAGCGAGCCGGCGAGCGCCCCGCCGGCGAAGCTCGCCGCCAGGTAGCCGAGGCCGGCGCGGTCGATCCCGTACACGTCCCGCGCGACATGGGGCAGCAGCCCGCCGGAGAGCGGATAGGCCGCGAGGTTGGCGAGGAAGGCGAGGCAGAGCGCCGCCAGCAGGGGCGGCGTGGTCCAGGCGTGGACGATCCCCTCGCCGAGATCGCGCCAGGCCGAGGCGGCGCCGGCCGCCCGCGCCGCCTCCCCGGCGCCCCGCGGCTCGCCGATGCGGAGCGTGAGCGCGAGGCTCAGCAGATATAGGCCCGTCAGCGCCAGGCAGGCGTGGGCCATGCCGAGCAGACCGCCCAGCCCGGCGCCGGTCAGCGCGCCGGCGACGCGCGCCGCGTCGGCGCTGGTGCGCGCGATGCTCATCGCGCCCATCAGGAGGCCCGGAGGCATGGTGGCGCCGATCAGGGCGTTGCGCATCCCGATGTCGGACGGACGGACCAGGCCGGAGAGCGCCGCGACGAGGATCACCGGCACCGGCCCGAGCAGGCCGGTGAAGGCGAGCAGGGCGAGGACCGCGGCGAGCAGCGCGTAGGCCGCGCGCATGGCGCAGAGCACGGTGCGGTGGCCTGCCCGGTCGCCCATCACGCCGTACAGCGGCGAGATCAGCGTGCCGAAGGACTGCAGCGCGGCGAAGACGGTCAGCCAGACGACCGAGCCGGTCTCGGCGAGCACGTACCAGCCGAGGATCAGGGTCTCCATCTCGAAGGCCCAGGAGGTGGCCAGATCGGCCGGCCACTGGAACCGGAAGCTGCGCTGCCCGAAAGGCGCGAGGAGGGAGGTGCGGCGGATCGTGCTCACCCGGCGCGGCCCCTCCGCGCCCTCGTCCGGCATTCCCCGGCGGGCGGCCTGCGGCCGCGATTCCCGGGGCCGACTGCCGGCACGGGGCGGCCCCGCGCGCGGGGAAGGCGTCCGGACGGCCCGCAGGCGGCGCTTGACGGCGCGCGTGCCGCCCGCCGATGGTCGGCGCGGAGGAGGCCCGCCCCATGCTGACGATCTACGGCTGCTATCGCTCGCGCGCGTCGCGCGCCATCTGGCTGGCCTACGAGATCGGCCTCCCCTTCCGTCTGGTGCCGGTGATCCAGGCCTATCGCCTGGCCGATCCGGACGCGCCCGGCGCGCCGCTGCACACCCGCTCCCCCGAATTCCTGAGGATCAATCCGAACGGCCGCATCCCCGCCGTGGATGACGACGGGCTGGTGCTGTGGGAATCGCTGGCGATCAACCTCTACCTCGCGAGGAAGTATGGCGGCGCGCTCGGCCCCGCCGACCTCGCCGAGGACGGGCGCATGACCATGTGGGCGCTGTGGGCGGCGACGGAGGTCGAGCCGCACGCGCTCCAGGTGCTGATGCACCGCGCCGCGAAGCCGCCGGCCGAGCGCGATCCGGCGGCGGCCCGGGCGGCGGTCGAGGCCCTGCGGGCGCCTCTGGCCGTGCTCGACCGGGAACTGGCCGGCAAGGACTTCCTCGTCGGCGGACGCTTCACCGTCGCGGACCTGAACCTCGCCGAGGTGCTCCGCTACGCGCTTCCCGCGCCGGAGCTGTTCGAGGCCGCGCCGGCGGTGCGCGCGTGGCTTGCGGCGTGCCATGCGCGGCCGGCCTTCAAGCGCATGATGGCGGAGCGGGAGCGCGAGCCCGCCTGAGCGGCGGCGCCGCACGGCCGGGACGGCGGCGGCGCGCTCCCTCGGCGCCCCGGCATCGCGCAGGAGAAGGAGGCCGCCGTGAAATTCGCGCTGCATTTCGGCAACAACACCTTCCCGGACCCCGCCGGCGCGGTGCGGCTCGCCCGCCTCGCGGAGGCGGCCGGGTTCGACTCGCTGTTCGCCGTGGATCACGTCGTCATCCCCGACGACTACCAGAGCCCCTATCCCTACGCGGCGAGCCGCCGGCTGCCGGGCGGCCGCGCCACCGCCTATCCGGACCCGCTGATCTGGCTCGCCTATGTGGCGGCGGCGACGACGCGCCTGCGCCTCATGACCGCCGTCCTCATCCTGCCGCAGCGCCATCCGCTGGTGCTGGCGAAGCAGGCCGCGACGCTCGACCGGCTGAGCGGCGGGCGCTTCGAGCTCGGCATCGGCGTCGGCTGGCTGCGCGAGGAGTTCGCCGCGCTCGGCGTGCCGTTCGAGCGCCGCGGCAGGCGCGCCGACGAGTATGTCGCCGCGATGCGCGCCCTCTGGCGCGAGGACGGCGCGCGCTTCGCCGGCGAGTTCGTCCGGTTCGAGGGCGTGAGCTGCAACCCGAAGCCGGTCGCGGGCAGAATCCCGATCATCGTCGGCGGCCATACCGAGGCGGCGGCGCGGCGCGCCGGGCGCCTCGGCGACGGCTTCTTCCCCTCGATCGGCGCTCAGGTGGACGTGATGCCGCTGCTCGAGGCCGCGCGCCGCGCGGCGGAGGCGGCGGGACGCGACCCGCGCGCGGTCGAGATGATCACCGGCTGCCCCGACGCCCTCCCCGGCTCCGGCAAGGACCCGCTGGCGGCGGTCGAGGAGCGGCGGCGGCGCGGCATCGGCCGGATCGCGCTGCCGGTCGGCGCCTTCCTGCCGGATCTGGAGGAGAGCCTGCCGCGCTTCGGCGAGCGGGTCATCCGCCACTTCGCGCCCCCCTGACCCGGCCGGCCGCGCGTCACATCCGCTTGCCGGCCGTCCAGCCGCCGTCCACGGTGAGGACGGCGCCGGTGATGAAGCCGTTCTCCTCGGAGGCGAGGAACAGGATCGCGCGGGCGATCTCGTCCGGCTCCGCCCAGCGGCCGAGCGCGTGGATGTCGCGGATCATCTGCGCGTAGGCGGGGTCCTGGAAGTAGCGCTCCGTCAGCGGCGTGCGCACCACCCCGGGCGCCACCGCGTTGACGCGGATGCCCTTGTCGCCGAGCTCGAGCGCCATCTGCCGCGTCAGCCCGACGACGCCGTGCTTGGAGGCGGTGTAGGCCGCGCGCTTCGGCGCCGCCATCAGCCCGAGGGTGGAGGCGAGGTTGACGATCTGCCCCGGCCTGCCCTGCGCCACCAGCCGGCGCGCGAAGGCCTGGCTGGTCAGGAAGGTGCCGGTGAGGTTGACGCCGATCACCCGCTGCCATTCCTCGAAGGGCAGGTCGAGCACGCTGACGATCTCGCGGATGCCGGCGGAGTTCACCAGCACGTCGAGCCGGCCGAGCGCCGCCTCCGCCGCCTCGACGAACCGCGCCGCGGAAGCGGGGTCGGCCACGTCCACCTCGATCGCGTGCGCCTCGCCCCCGTTGCGGCGGATCTCCTCCGCGGTGGCCTGCGCGCGCGCGAGGTCGAGGTCGCCGACGGCGACGCGCGCGCCCTCCCTTGCCGCCGCGTGGCACACCTGCTGGCCGATCCCGCTGCCGCCGCCGGTGACCAGCACTGCCCGGTCCTGGAACCGCATCGCCTCGTCCTCCCGGTTTCGCCCGGCGGCAGGATCGGACAGCTCTCCCGCCCGCGCAACGGCGGGCGTCGGGGAGCGCCGGTCGGGCGCAGGCCCGGCCGGCCGAGCGGCACGCCGGCGGAGCGGGGGGCCGCGGAGCGGATCGCGGACCGCCGGAAACCGCCGGAAGCGTGAATCGGCGCGACAAGCGACGAGCCGGAGCCGTCGCGGCGGGCACGACCGATCGGAGACGGCGCTAGGCCGCCGGCTGCGCTGCGGCGCTCCTCCGCCGGCGCTCTGCGGCCACCGCCTCGGCCAGCGCGCGCAGCACCTCCGGCACGCCCTCCCCGGTCGCGCCCGAGACCAGCATCACCGGCCGCCCGGCGGCGCGCTCCAGCGCCCTGCGCCGGCTCGCCCGCGCCTGCGGCGTCATCGCGTCCACCTTGTTCAGCGCGACGATCTCCGGCTTCTCCGCGAGCCCGTGGCCGTAGCCGGCGAGCTCGGCGCGCACGGTGCGATAGGCCCTGGCGACGTCGGGCTGCGTGCCGTCCACCAGGTGCAGCAGCACGGCGCAGCGCTCGATGTGGCCGAGGAAGCGGTCGCCGAGGCCCGCGCCCTCGTGCGCGCCCTCGATCAGCCCGGGGATGTCGGCGAGCACGAACTCCTCCGTCGCGCCCAGGCGCACGACGCCGAGCTGCGGATGCAGCGTGGTGAAGGGGTAGTCGGCGATCTTCGGCCGTGCCGCGCTGACCGCGGCGAGGAAGGTGCTCTTCCCCGCGTTGGGCAGCCCGACCAGCCCGGCGTCCGCGATCAGCTTGAGCCGCAGCCAGATCCAGCGCTCCTCGCCGGGCTGGCCCTTGTCGGCGCGGCGCGGGGCGCGGTTGGTCGCGCTCTTGTAGTGCGCGTTGCCGAAGCCGCCGGCGCCGCCGCGCGCGACCACCACGCGCTGGCCCGGGGCGGTGAGGTCGGCGATCAGCGTCCGCTTGTCCTCGGCCAGGACCTGGGTCCCGACCGGAACCCGGAGCACCACGTCCGGGGCATCGGCGCCGGTGCGGTTGGAGCCCGCGCCGTTGCCGCCCTTGCGGGCCCGGAAATGCTGCGTGTAGCGGTAGTCGATCAGCGTGTTGAGGCCCTCGACCGCCTCGACGACCACATCCCCGCCCTTGCCGCCGTCGCCGCCGTCGGGGCCGCCGAATTCGAGGAACTTCTCGCGGCGGAAGGCGACGACGCCGTCGCCGCCGTCGCCCGCCTTCACCCAGACCTTGGCCTCGTCGAGAAACTTCATGGCAGGAAGGATCGCCTGGAACGACGACGGGGGCCTCGCGGCCCCCGTCGGATCGGCCCGGTATTGCCTGGCGGCGCTACTCGGCGGCCGCGGGGGTGGCGGCCGGCGGGTACACGCTGACGTACACGCGCCCTTCGGCCTTGCGCTCGAAGCGCACATGGCCGTCGATCGCCGCGTGCAGCGAATGGGTCCGCCCGACCAGGACGTTGCGCCCGGGACGCACCCGGGTGCCGCGCTGCGTGACGATGATGTTGCCGGCCAGCACGAACTGCCCGTCGGAGCGCTTCACGCCGAGCCGCTTGCCCGCAGAATCGCGCCCGTTGCGCGACGAGCCGCCGGCCTTCTTGTGTGCCATCTCTGCTGCCCTCCGGGTCTCAGGCCGCCGCCGGCGCCGCGGCGCCGCCGTTGATGGCGGCGATGCGCAGCACGGTCTGGTGCTGGCGGTGGCCCTTCTTGCGCCGGTAGTTCTTGCGGCGCTTCTTCTTGAACACGATGATCTTGCCGCCGCGGTTCTGCTCGACCACGGTCGCGGTGACGGTGGCGCCGGGCACGGTCGGGTTGCCGATGGCGAGCCCGCCCTCGCCGCCGACCATCAGCACCTCGTGGAAGGTGACGGTGGCGCCGGGTTCGGCCTCGAGCTTCTCGACGGTGAGAATCGCGTCGGGCGCGACGCGGTACTGCTTCCCGCCGGTGCGGATCACTGCGTAGGTCATGGGGGTCCTGCGTCGGTCCGGCCGTGCCGGGGATGCATGCGACAGCCGACGCCCCGCCAGGCGGGCCGCCGGAGAGAGCGGGGCTATAGCGGCTGGCCGCCCGGGCGTCAACGCGGCGGGCGGCGCCCGCGTCCCCCGGGCGGGGCGCCGGGCCGGCAGCGGCACCCGTCCGCGATCGCCTTGCACGGCCGGCGGCGGCGGTCCAGCCTCCCTCCGCCACTCCGCGGAGGACCATGGGATGAGCGGGACAGCACCGCCCTCGCCGGCCGGGCTTCCGGTCCACGTCATCGCCCGCGAGATCGCCGCCCGGCGGCTGTCGCCGGTCGAGCTGGTCGAGGACTGCCTCGCGCGCATCGCGCGGCTGGAGCCGCGGCTCGGCGCCTTCGTCGCGGTGCACGCCGCGGAGGCCCGCCTCGCCGCCGAGGCGGCGGACAAGGCGATCCGCGCCGGCCACGCGGTCGGGCCGCTGCACGGCATCCCGGTCGCGCTCAAGGATCTCGTGGAGATCGAGGGCCAGGTCGCGACCGGCGGCAGCGCGGTCTGGCGGAACCGCGTGGCGCGGCGGACGGCCACGCTGGCGCGCCGCCTGATCGGCGCCGGGATGATCCTCCTCGGCAAGACCCACACGGTGGAGTTCGCCTTCGGCGGCTTCGGCACCAACCAGCACCTCGGCACGCCGCGCAACCCCTGGGACGCCGCGGAGGCGCGCACGCCGGGGGGGTCGAGCAGCGGCTCGGGCGTGGCGGTGGCGGCGCACCTCGTGCCCTGCGCGATCGGCACCGACACCGGCGGCTCGGTGCGGCTGCCCGCCGCCTGGTGCGGCATCACCGGGCTCAAGACCACGATCGGGCGCATCAGCACCCATGGCGTGCTGCCGCTCAGCCCCACCCTCGACACGCCGGGGCCGATGACCCGCAGCGTCGAGGATGCGGCGCTCCTGCTCGCGGTGCTGCAGGGGGCGGACCCGCGCGATCCGAAGACCCTCGGGCTGCGCGACGCCGAGCCGATGCCCGCGCTGCGGCGTGGCGTCGCGGGGCTGCGCCTCGCCCGGATGCCGGAGGCCGAGCGCCGCGACGTCCACCCGGAGGTGCTCGCCGCCTACGACCGCTCCCTCGAGGTGCTCGGCGGCCTCGGCGCGGAGATCGTCGCGCTCGACCTGCCGCGCGGCTTCCGCGAACTCGGCGCGCTCAACGGCCGGATCATGTCCGCCGAGGCCTATGCGCTGCTCGGCGACATCGCCGACGACCCCGCCCAGCCGATGGACGAGGCGGTGCGCCCGCGCATCCGCGCCGGCGCCGCCCTCTCCGCGCGCGACTACCTCGCCGCCCTGGCCGAGCGCGAGCGGCTGAAGGCCGGGTTCGCCGCCGCGATGGAGGGCGTGGACGCGGTGCTGACGCCGACCACGCTCACGCCGCCGCTCCGGCTCTCCGAGGTGGACCAGGAGACGACGCCGGCGGTGCTGACGCGCTGGGTGAACCTGCTCGACCTCTGCGCCCTCGCCCTGCCCAACGGCTTCACCGCCGGGGGCCTGCCGACCTCGCTGCAGATCGTCTGCCGCGGCGGGGAGGAGGCGATGGCGCTGCGCATCGGCTGGGCGTACCAGAACGCGACCGACTGGCACGAGCGCGTGCCGCCGCTCGCCGCCTAGAGCCGTTCGCGGGCGGCCGGGGACAGCCGGGGGCGTGACCGGCTCCGGGGACGACGCGCCAGGGTCGCCGCCGCGGGCACAGCCGAGCGAAAGCGGCCCTAGCGGCGGTGCCGCCCGGCTTGGCGCGCGGCGACGGCTGCCGCCTACTGTCGGCGGAGCCGATTCGCGCCCCCGGCCGTCCCCGGCCGTCCGCGACCGGCTCCGGAGACGGCCTTCCCCGCACCGCAACGGAGCCGCGACGCATGTCCCCCGAGATCCTCCGCGAGCTTGCCCCGACCGGCGTCCTGCGCGCCGGCATCAACCTCAGCAACTTCCTGCTCGTCACCGGCCGCAGCCCCGCGGGCGAGCCGGAGGGGGTGGCGCCCGACATGGCGCGCGCGCTCGCCGAGCGGCTCGGCGTGCCGGTGCGCTACGTGCCCTACCCGCGGCCGGGCGAGCTCGCGGACGCGGTGGGGACCGGCGCCTGGGACGTCGGGCTGATCGGCGCCGAGCCGCAGCGCGCCGAGAAGATCGCCTTCAGCCCCGCCTACTGCGAGATCGAGGCGACCTACCTGGTGCCTGCCGGCTCGCCGATCGCCTCGATCGCGCAGGTGGACCGCCCCGGGGTGCGGATCGCGGTCACCGCGCGCTCGGCCTACGACCTCTGGCTCGCGCGCAACATCCGCCATGCGACGCTGGTGCGCACGGAGACCCTCGACGCCGCCTTCGAGCGCTTCGTCGCCGAGGGGCTCGAGGTGCTGGCCGGGCTGCGCCCGCGCCTGCTCGCCGACGCGGAGAAGCTGCCGGGCTCGCGCCTCCTGGAGGGCAGGTTCACCGCCGTGCAGCAGGCGATCGGCACGGCGCGCGCGAATGCGGCCGGGGCCGCGTTCCTGCGCGCCTTCGTCGAGGAGGCGAAGGCCTCGGGCCTGGTCGCGCGCCTGATCGCGCGCCACAAGGTGCGCGGCCTGTCGGTGGCGCCGCCGGCCTGAGGCGGCGGCGCGCCGCCGCTACCGCCCCATTCCCTGCGACACGCCGAGCGCCGGCGCCGACGTCCGCCCGCCGTCCACGACGTACTGCGCCCCGGTGACGTTGCTCGCGAGGTCGGAGCAGAGGAACAGCACGACGTTCGCCACCTCCTCCGGCGTGCCGTAGCGCCGGAGCGGGATCGCGGCGGCGTAGCGCTCCTCCACGCTCTCCGGGTTGTTCGGCGAGACCTGGCGGGCGATGTCCTGCACCATGCGCGTCGCGATCGGCCCCGGGCAGACCGCATTGACGCGGATGCCGAGCGGCCCGACCTCGCCCGCCGCCACCTTGGTCAGCCCGATCACCGCATGCTTGGAGGCGACATAGGCCGGCATCCCCGCGGTGCCGACCAGCCCGGCGATCGAGGCGGTGTTCACCACCGCCCCCCGCCCCTGGCGGATCATCACCGGCAGCACGTGGCGGAGGCCGAGGAACACGCCCTTGACGTTGACCGCCATCACCGCGTCGAAGACCGCCTCGTCGTACTCGGCGGTCGGCGCGATGCGGCCCTCGATGCCGGCGTTGTTGTGGAAGCAGTCGATCGCGCCGAAGGCGTCGAGCGCCGCCTGCACGTAGCCCTGCACGTCGGCCGCGCGGGTCACGTCCGCGGCGCAGAAGATCGCCCGGCCCCTGCCGATCTCGGCGGCGAGCGCGGCGCCCGCCTCGGCGTCGCGGTCCACGACCACCACCTTCGCCCCGCCGCGGGCGAAGCCGAGCGCGACGGCGCGCCCGATCCCGTTGGCGCCGCCCGTCACCACCGCCACCTTGCCGCTGAAGTCCATGCCGGGTCCCTCCCGCTGCTCCGCGGGGGCGACCTTAGCGCGGACCCGACGCGAGTCGCAGCCGGGAGGCGAATCGCCCCCGCGCCCGGCGCGTCGCGAGGGATGGCGGCGCGGGGCCTCCCTGTGCACGCAGGCCGGTCCGCCGTAGGTTGCGGATCGGCAGGGGCGGGCGCGACCGGCGCGCCGCGGCGGAATCCGGCAGCGGCCGGCCCGGCGGGGGTCCTCGGCGGCAGGCGAACCGCGGCGGCCGCTGCGCGACAGGGGGCGAGGGGCAGCAGGGTTCCTTCCGGATGCGACAGGCGGCGAACACGCGGCGCGAGGGCCCTGGCCGGCCCGAGGCGGGCGCCGGCAAGGCGCGACCGGCGCGCCGGCCGGGACCGCCATCCGCGACGATCCGTGCCGTGCCTGCGGCATGTCCGGCCGTCACGTCCGGGCGGCTCGGGACGCGTCCGTGCTGAGGGCCCAGGGCCGCGCCCCCGACAGGGAGGCCGGGCAGGCCGCGGCGGCGACCCGCCGCATCGCGGCCCTGCTCGCGGTCGCCGGGGGAGCGCTGGCGGCGATCGCCACGCTCGGCCCGCGCGTCCTGGACATCCGCGACCTCGGCTGGCTGCTGCACGGGACGCTGGGGCCCGATCCGGTTTCCTACCTGCTCGCCTGGACCTATTTCGCCGCCTCGCCCTGGTCCTGGCCGCCCGGCCTCAATCCCGGCTACGGCCTCGAGCTGTCGAGCGCGCTCTTCTACGCCGACGCGCTGCCGCTGCTCGCCTTCGCCGCCAAGGCGCTGCGGCCGCTGCTCGACATCCCGCAGTACTGGGGCCCCTGGCTGGCGCTGAGCGCGGCTCTCCAGGCCGGCTTCGCCTGGCGGCTGCTGGGGCTCGCGGTCGCCGACCCGGTGGCGCGGGCGCTCGGCGCGGTGCTCTTCGCCTGGCAGCCGATGCTGCTGAACCGGATGGGCGGGCACTTCGCGCTGGCGGCGCAGTGGGCGCTGCTCTGGGCGCTCTGGCTCTGCCTCCGCGATCCGCCGCGGCGCCAGACGCTGCACTGGGCCGCCTGCCTCGGCACCGTGGCGATGCTCAATGCGTACATCCTGGCGATGGGCGCCGGGCTCTGGGCGGCGGACTGGCTGGCGCGGCTGCTGCGCGCGCGCGGCGAGGGCGGGATCGGCGCCGGGCGGCTCGCGGTGCAGGCGGCGGTGGTGCCTGCGGTCGCCGCGGCGGCGCTCTGGGCCGCGGGCTTCTTCACCATCGCCGGCCGGCTCGTGCCCGTGGGGCCCGGCTATGCCGAGACCCAGCTCGACCTGACCGCCCCCTTCGACGCGGTCGAGTGGGGCCGGCTGCTGCCGGCGCTGCCCGGCCTCCGGCACTGGGAGCATGGCGGGTCCTATCTCGGGGCCGGGACGCTGCTGCTGCTGGCGGTCGCGGCGGGGCTGCTCGGCCGCGGCCGGCCACGGGCGGCGCTGCGGCGCCATGCGGTGCTGGTCGCGGCGCTGGCCGCCATGCTCGCCTTCGCCGTGTCCCATCGCGTGGCCGTCGCGGGCCACGTGGTCGTGCTGTTCGAGCTGCCGGAGCCGGCGCGCCCGCTGGCCGACCTGCTGCGCGCGTCGGAGCGCTTCTTCTGGCCGCTGGCCTATGCGGCGATCTTCGCGGCGATCGCGCTGGTGGCCGGGCGGCTGCCCCGGCGGTCGGCGCGCCTGCTCCTCGCCGCCGTCCTCGCGCTGCAGATCGCCGACATCGAGGCGGGCATGGCGCGGGTCCGTGCGCTGGTCGCCGCGGCGCCGCCGGCCACGGCGGAGCGGCTGGCGGACCCGTTCTGGGAGGAGGCGGCCCGGCGCTACCTCCGGGTGCGCGCGGTGCCGGCCGGCAATTTCGGCCCGCACTGGGAGGAGATCGCGCGCTTCGCGGCGCGACACGGGCTGCCGACCGACGCCGTCTATCTCGCGCGGGTGGATCCCGATGCGGTCGCGGCCCTCAACGCCCGTGTCCTGGGCGATCTGGCGGCGGGGCGATGGGAAGGCGGGACGCTCTACGTCCTGCGCGACGCTGCGACGTGGACGCTGGTCGCGGCGCGGGCCGATCCGACGCGGGACCTGCTCGCGATCGTGGACGGCGTGTCGGTCTTCGCGCCGGGCTGGCACGCGCCGTGATCCGGCCTGCCGGGCTGGCTCCGCGGGGGCAGCCGGGGAGGACACGCGAGCGCCGCCGGGCACGGCCGGATGCGCCGCGGCCGTGCCCTTGCGGCTTTGCGGCCTTCCGCCGGCCCGGGGCGCCCATCGCCCTTCCACGCGGCGGCCCCGCTGGCCGGAGGGGGCATGACCACCGTCGCGCGATGCCTGCGCGCGGCCGCCCGCGCCGGCCGTCCGGCGGACCGCTGCGAGACAGGGGGGCGGGACCCGCGACGGCCCATCGGCCGCGCCACGGCCCTCACGCCGTTCCGCTGCCGCGACCTCCGGCACGCCGTGGCGGTGGGCCGGCTGCAGGAGGGCGGGGGCATCCTCCCGCGGGCGCGCCACCTCGACGAGCACCGCGTCCCTGGCGCCGGCGGCGATCGTCATCCCCCGCGGGCGCCATCTCGGGCATCCGGCGGGAGATCCTGCGGACCGGGCGCGGGCCTGGCCGTCTTCTCCGACCCGGGTGGGGCAAACGGTGGCGCAGTCGCGGCCGGCGAGGGCGACGACCGGCATGGTCCTCGGGGTGCCACGGCGCGGAACTGGCGGAGAGGGTGGGATTCGAACCCACGGTGCGGGTCACCCCGCACAACGGTTTTCGAGACCGCCCCGTTCGACCGCTCCGGCACCTCTCCGCGAACCGGGACCGTCCTATTAGATACCGGCGCCTCGCGGTGCAACCGCGCGCCGCCGCCGTTCCGGCGCCCCGCGCCCTCTCGGCACGGTGGCGCGCTCTTCCCACTGCCAGGCGCCGGCAGACCGGCCCTCCCCGGCCCTGCCACCCGACGCGCGGCACCGCGGCGCCGTCGCCGCCGCGGCCCGCCCGGTCTCAGGCGGCAGCGGCGGCGTCCGCCTGCCCGGTGTCCTCCGCCTCGCGCTTCGGGCCGCTGCCCAGCCCCTTCGCCGCGGGATTGCGGTCCACCAGCTCGATCACCGCCATGGTCGCGGAATCGCCCTGGCGGATGCCCGCCCGCAGCACGCGGCAGTAGCCGCCGGGGCGGGTGCGGTAGCGCTCCGCCAGCTCGCCGAACAGCTTCGCGACCACCGCCTCGTCCATCAGCTTGGCATAGGCCTGGCGGCGCGCGTGCAGCCCGCCACGCTTGCCGAGCGTGATGATGCGCTCGACATAGGGCCTGAGCTCCTTGGCGCGCGGCAGGGTCGTGGTGATCTGCTCGTGCCTGAGGAGCGAGGTCGCGAGGTTGCGGAGCATGGCGAGCCGATGATCCGTCGGCCTGCCGAGCTTCCGGCCGGAGACGCCGTGGCGCATGATATTATCCGATCCCTAGACCTTCGCCGTGCTCAGAACGGCTCTTCGAGCTTCTTCGCAAGCTCCTCGATGTTCTCCGGCGGCCAGCCCGGCACGGTCATGCCGAGCGACAGGCCCATGGAGGCGAGGACCTCCTTGATCTCGTTCAGCGACTTGCGGCCGAAGTTCGGCGTGCGGAGCATCTCCTGCTCGGTCTTCTGCACCAGGTCGCCGATATAGACGATGTTGTCGTTCTTCAGGCAGTTCGCCGAACGGACGGAGAGCTCGAGCTCGTCCACCTTGCGCAGCAGGTTGCGGTTGAAGGGGAGCTCCTCGCGGACCTCCTCCACCTTGCGCTCGCGCGGCTCCTCGAAGGTGATGAAGAGCTGGAGCTGGTCCTGCAGGATGCGGGCGGCGAGGCCGACCGCGTCCTCGGGCGTGACGGTGCCGTTGGTCTCGACCGTCAGCACCAGCTTGTCGTAGTCCGTCACCTGGCCGACGCGGGTCGGCTCCACGCGGTAGGCGACGCGGCGCACCGGCGAGTAGATCGCATCCACCGGGATCAGGCCGATCGGCGCGTCCTCCGGCCGGTTCTGCGCCGCCGGGACGTAGCCCTTGCCGGTCGCGACCGTCAGCTCCATCGAGAGCTTGGCGCCCTCGTCGAGGGTGCAGAGCACCAGCTCGGGGTTGGCGATCTCGATGTCGCCGGTGGTCTGGATCTGCCCCGCCGTCACCTCGCCGGGCCCGGTCGCGGTGAGCTGCAGGCGCTTCGGCCCCTCGCCCTGGTAGCGGATGGCGAGCTGCTTGATGTTGAGGACGATGTCGGTCACGTCCTCGCGCACGCCCGGGAGCGAGCTGAACTCGTGCAGCGCGCCGTCAATGCGCACCGCCGTGACCGCCGCCCCCTGCAGCGAGGAGAGCAGCACGCGGCGCAGCGCGTTGCCGAGCGTCATGCCGAAGCCGCGCTCCAGCGGCTCGGCGACGATGGTGGCGAAGCGGCTCGGGTCCGCGCCCGGCTCGACCTCGAGCTTCTCGGGGCGGATCAGCGAGCGCCAATTCTTCTCGATCACGGTCCGTCTCTCCTCTGCCCCCGCGCCGCGCGGCACGCGCTCAGACGCGGCGGCGCTTGCGCGGGCGGCAGCCGTTGTGCGGAATGGGGGTCACATCGCGAATGGCGGTGATGTTGAAGCCCACGGCCTGCAGGGCGCGCAGCGCGCTCTCGCGGCCGGAGCCGGGGCCGCTGACCAGGATCTCCAGCGTCTCCATGCCGTGCTCGCGCGCCTTGCGGCCGGCATCCTCGGCCGCGACCTGCGCGGCGTAGGGCGTGGACTTCCGGCTGCCCTTGAAGCCCTGGCTGCCGGCCGAGGACCAGGCGATGGCGTTGCCCTGCGCGTCGGTGATGGTGACGATGGTGTTGTTGAAGGTCGCGAGGACGTGCGCCACGCCGGTGGCGATGTTCTTGCGCTCCTTCCTGCGGACGGGGCCGGCGCCGCGGGCGCCGGCGCGGGGCTCACGCGCCATCTTACTTCGTCACCTTCTTCTTGCCGGCGATCGGCACCGCCTTGCCCTTGCGCGTGCGCGCGTTGGTGTGGGTGCGCTGGCCGCGCACCGGGAGGTTCCGCCGGTGCCGCAGGCCGCGGTAGCAGCCGAGGTCCATCAGGCGCTTGATGTTCATCGCCACCTCGCGCCGCAGGTCGCCCTCGACGCGGTACTCGCGGTCGATCAGCTCGCGGATGCGGAGGACCTCCTCGTCGGTGAGCTGGTTCACCCGCCGGTCCTCGGGGATCCCGAGCTTCTCGCAGATGTCCTTCGCGTTCTTCGGGCCGATCCCGTAGATGTAGCGGAGGCTGATCACCACCCGCTTGTTGGTGGGGATGTTCACGCCGGCGATGCGCGCCACGTCGTCTCTCCTGGAGCCCGTCGCTCCTTCTCGCGCCGGCCGCCGCCGGCGAGGGGTGTCCGCAAGGTTTCAGGCAATGGGAATGGGCGGCCGGAACGCGCCCCGGCCGCGGAGGCCGGGGACATACCGCCTGGCCCCCGCCTCGTCAAGTCTGCGTGGGGGGCGGCGCCTCCGGCCCGGCGCCGGCCAGGATCGCCTCGATCTGGCGCGCCACCTCGTCCATCGGCGCCATCCCGTCCACCACGCGGAGCTTCCCCTGGGCCGCGTAGTAGGGCAGCAGGGGCGCGGTCTGGCGATGATAGGCCTCGAGCCGGGCCTTGACCGTCTCGGCCTTGTCGTCGGCGCGGCGGGTGAACTCCGTCCCGCCGCAGACGTCGCAGACGCCCGGCGTGCGGGGCCGCTTGAAGCGGTCGTGATAGCCCTCGCCGCAGCGCGCGCAGGTGAAGCGGCCGGAGATGCGCTCGACCAGCGCGGCGTCGTCCACCCGCAGCTCGATCACATGATCGAGCGCGAGGCCCTTCTCGCGCAGCATCCGGTCCAGCGCCTCGGCCTGCGGCACGGTGCGGGGGAAGCCGTCCAGGATGAAGCCCCGGGCGCAATCCGGCTGCGAGACGCGCTGGGCGAGCATGGCGGTGATGATGGCGTCGGGGACCAGCTCGCCCCGCTCCATGATCGCCTTCGCCTCGCGCCCGATCGCGGAGCCCGAATTCACCTCGGCGCGCAGCATGTCGCCGGTGGAGATCTGGGCGAGGCCGTACTTCTCCGCCAGCCGTTTCGCCTGGGTGCCCTTGCCCGCCCCCGGAGGGCCCAGAAGGATGAGGTTCATCGCCCGCGTGCTCCCGGCTGCGTCCCGCGCCCGCCGAGCCGCGCCTTGCGGATCAGGCCCTCGTACTGGTGGGCGAACAGGTGGGACTGGATCTGCGCCACCGTGTCCATGGTGACCGAGACGATGATCAGCAGCGAGGTGCCGCCGAAATAGAAGGGCACGCCGTAGTTGCTGATCAGGATCTCCGGCAGCAGGCAGACCAGGACCAGGTAGAGGGCGCCCACCGCCGTCAGCCGGGTGAGCACCCGGTCCAGGTACTCGGCCGTGTTCTGCCCGGGGCGGATGCCCGGGATGAAGCCGCCGTACTTCTTGAGGTTGTCCGCCGTCTCCACCGGATTGAACACCACCGCCGTGTAGAAGAAGGCGAAGAAGACGATCAGCCCCGCGTAGAGGGCCATGTAGAGCGGCTGCCCGTGCGCGAGCAGGTCGGCGATGGTGCGGAGCAGGCCGGGCTCCGCCGCCACGTCCGTCGAGAAGCCGGCGATCGTGGCCGGCAGCAGCAGCAGCGAGGAGGCGAAGATCGGCGGGATCACGCCGGAGGTGTTGATCTTGAGCGGCAGGTGCGTGCTCTCGCCGCCGAACATCCGGTTGCCGACCTGGCGCTTCGGGTACTGCACGGGGATGCGGCGCTGCGCCCGCTCGACGAACACCACGAAGGCGATCACCGCCAGCGCGATGGCGAGGAAGGCGAGCACGAAGAAGGTCGAGAGCGCGCCGGTGCGCGCCAGCTCCAGCGTCGCGACCAGCGCGCTCGGCAGGTTGGCGACGATCCCGGCGAAGATGATCAGCGAGATGCCGTTGCCCACCCCGCGCGCCGTGATCTGCTCGCCGAGCCACATCAGGAACATCGTGCCGCCGGTGAGCGAGACGACGCAGGAGATGCGGAAGAACCAGCCCGGGTCGTACACCGCCGCGCCGAACTGGCCGCGGATCCCCTCGAGCCCGATGGCGATGCCCCAGGCCTGGAACACCGCGATCAGCACCGTGAGGTAGCGCGTGTACTGGTTGAGCTTCTTCCGCCCCTGCTCGCCCTCCTTCTTGAGCTGCTCCCAGGCGGGGATCGCGGCCGTCATCAGCTGCACGATGATCGAGGCCGAGATGTAGGGCATGATGTTCAGCGCGAACACCGTCATGCGCCCGAGCGCGCCGCCGGTGAACATGTCGAACATGCCGAGGATGCCGCCGCCGTGCTGGCGCAGCAGCTCGCCCATCACCGCCGGATCCACGCCGGGGACGGGGACGTAGGTGCCGATTCGGTAGACGATCAGCGCCCCCAGCGTGAACCAGATGCGCTTCTTGAGCTCGGTCGCCTTGGCCAGGACGCCGAGGTTGAGATTGGCCGCGAGCTGCTCGGCGGCGGATGCCATCAGCGATCCTCCTCGCGGCGGCGCCGGCGGAACGTTCGCTTCCCGTCCACGCCGCCGCCGCGCGTTCCTACGCCTCAATTGCGGCCCGGCGCCCGGTGGGGCAAGCGCACCGCGCGGTCCCCCGCGCCCGGCGCGCGCCGGGGCGACGACGCAGCGGCGGCTCGTTCCCTGTGGCCCCGCCGCCTCGCCGCGCCCCCCTCAGGCCGTCGCGGCGCCGGCTTCGGCCGGCGCGGCGGCCGTCGTCGTCACGCTGCCGCCCGCCGCCTGCACCGCCGCGATCGCCGCGGCGGAGGCGCCGGAGACGGTGATCGTCACGGGACGCCGGATCGCGCCCTTGGCGAGCAGCCGCACGCCGGCGTACTTCGGCGCCGCCCGCACCACGCCGGCCGCGCGCAGCATCGCCTCGTCGATCGGCCGGTCGGCGGGCAGGCGCCCGGCCTCGATCGCCTTGTCGAGCACGCCGAGGTTGAGCGGCGCATACACCTTGCGCGAGCGGTTGACGAAGCCGCGCTTCGGCAGGCGCCGGTAGATCGGGAGCTGGCCGCCCTCGAACCCGTTCAGCCGGACGCCGGTGCGCGCCTTCTGGCCCTTGACGCCGCGCCCGCCGGTCTTGCCCTTGCCCGAACCGATGCCCCGGCCGATGCGCTTGGCCTTCTTGCGCGCGCCCGGATTGTCGCGGATCTCGTGCAGCTTCATCTCAGCCACCCTGCCCCGCCACGGTCTCCTCCACCTTCACCAGGTGGGCGACCTTGCGGATCATGCCGCGCACCGCGGGCGTGTCCTCGAGCTCGCGCGTGCGATGCATCTTGTTGAGGCCGAGTCCGATCAGCGTCTGGCGCTGGTCGGACTTGCGGCCGATCGGCGATCCGATCTGCGTCACGCGGATCGTCTTCTTCGGGGCGTCAGACACCGTGCGCCTCCTGCGCCGCCGCGGCGGCCGCGCGCTGCTCGCCCGGCCGCGGACCGAGGATGTCGGAGACCTTCTTGCCGCGCCGCGCCGCCACCGCGCGCGGGCTGGTGCACTTCGCGAGCGCCGCGAAGGTCGCCTTGACCATGTTGTGCGGGTTGGTCGAGCCGGTGCACTTCGCGACCACGTCGCTGATGCCGAGCGTCTCGAACACCGCCCGCATCGGGCCGCCGGCGATGATGCCGGTGCCCGGCGGCGCGGAGCGCAGGATCACCCGGCCGGCGCCGAACTCGCCGATCACGTCGTGGTGCAGGGTGCGGCCCTCGCGCATCGGCACCCGGATCATGCTGCGCTTGGCCTGCTCGGTGGCCTTGCGGATCGCCTCCGGCACCTCGCGCGCCTTGCCCGCCCCCCAGCCGACGCGCCCCTTCTGGTCGCCGACGACGACGAGCGCGGCGAACGAGAAGCGCCGGCCGCCCTTGACCACTTTGGCGACGCGGTTGATCGCGACGAGCTTGTCCTGCAGCTCCTCGCCGCCCTCGCCGCGCTCGCGCTCGCGCTGGCTGTCCCGGCGGGCGCGGTCGCGGTCGCTGCCCCCGCCCCCGCCGCGCCGGCGGCGCTGCGGCTGGTCGCCGGCCGGGGGCTCGGCGCCCGTCGCAGCCGCCGCCTCGGCCGGATTCGTCGGTTCACGTGCCATACGACTGCTCCTCAGAACGACAGCCCGCCCTCGCGGGCCGCGTCCGCCAGGGCCTTGACCCGGCCGTGATAGAGGTAGGGACCGCGGTCGAAGACGACCTTGGTGACGCCCGCGGCCAGCGCGCGCTCCGCCACGCGCTTGCCGACGACCGCCGCCGCCGCCTTGTCGGCGCCGGTGCGGAGCTGCTCGCGCAGATCCTTCTCGAGCGTCGAGGCCGCGGCGAGCGTGCGCCCCTGCGCATCGTCGATCACCTGGGCGTAGATGTGCCGGCCCGAGCGGAACACGGAAAGCCGCGGCCGCCCGTGCGACTTGATCTTCAGCGAGTAGCGCAGCCGCCGGCGGCGGCGCTCCTCCAATGCGAGCTTGTCGGTCGCCATTACTTCTTCTTGCCCTCCTTGCGGAGGATCACCTCGTCCGTGTAGCGGATGCCCTTGCCCTTGTAGGGCTCGGGCGGGCGGAAGGCGCGGATCTCCGCCGCCACCTGGCCGACGCGCTGCTTGTCCGCGCCCTCCACCCTGATCGCGGTCGGGCGCTCCGTGGTGATCCTGATCCCCTCCGGGATCGGATAGCGGATCTCGTGGCTGTAGCCGAGGTTCAGCACCAGCTCCTTGCCCTGCACCGCGGCGCGGTAGCCGGTGCCGGTGATCTCCATGGACTTGGCGAAGCCGGTGGAGACGCCCGTCACCATGCCCTGGATCAGCGAGCGCGTGGTGCCCCACATGGTGCGGCAGCGGCGGTCGTCCCGGCGCGGCTTCACCGCCACCTGGCCGTTGCCGATCTCGACCTCCACCTCGTCCGTCAGGTCGAGCTTGAGCTCGCCGTTCCTGCCCTTGGCCACCAGGGTGCGGCCCTGCAGCGCCACCTGGACGCCCGCGGGGATCGCCACCGGGTACTTGCCGACGCGAGACATGTCGCGCGCCTCCGCTCAGAACACGCGGCAGAGGACCTCGCCGCCGACATTGGCGGCGCGGGCCTCGGCGTCGCTCATGACGCCGCGCGGGGTGGAGAGGATGGAGATGCCGAGGCCGTTGTACACCTTCGGCAGCTCCCTGATCTTCGAGTAGACCCGCCGCCCCGGCTTCGAGACCCGGGTGATCTCGCGGATCGCCGGCTCGCCCTCGCTGTACTTCAGCTCGATCTGCAGCTGGCGCACGCCCGGGCGCACCTCCTCCGCGCGCCAGGCGCGGATATAGCCCTCGCGCTTCAGCACCTCGCACACGCTCTCACGCAGCTTGCTGTGCGGCGCCACGCAGTGGCTCTTCCGCGCGCGCTGCGCGTTGCGGATGCGGGTCAGCATGTCGCCGAGGGGATCGGACATGGACATCGCGCGTCGTCCCCTCTTCCTACCAGCTCGCCTTCACCAGACCGGGAAGCTGGCCCCTGGAGCCGAGCTCGCGCAGCATGTTCCGGCAGAGCCGGAACTTGCGGTAATTGCCCCGCGGGCGGCCGGTGATCGCGCAGCGCAGCCGCACGCGGCTCGCCGCCCCGTTGCGCGGAAGCTGGGCGAGCTTGAGCGTCGCCTCGAAGCGCTCCTCGATCGGCAGCGCGCGGTTCATCACCACCGCCTTGAGCGCCGCACGCTTCGCCGCGTGCAGCTTCGCGAGCCGCTCGCGCCTCTTGTTCTTCTCGACTGCCGACTTCTTGGCCATTCGGTCATGATCCTCCGGAACCTGCCGGCCGCCCGCGGGGCCGGCGGTTTTCCAAGCTCAACCGGCGAAAGGAAGGTTGAAGGCCTTGAGCAGGGCCTTCGCCTCCCGGTCCGTCTTCGCCGTGGTGACGAACACGATGTCCATGCCCCGGATCGTGTCCACCTTGTCGTAGTTGATCTCGGGGAAGATGATCTGCTCCTTCAGGCCGAGCGCGAAATTGCCCCGCCCGTCGAAGCCCTTGTTGCCGGGGATGCCGCGGAAGTCGCGCACCCGCGGCAGGGCGATCGTGACGAGCCGGTCGAGGAATTCGTACATCCGCGCCTTGCGCAGCGTGACCTTGCAGCCGATCGCCTGCCCCTTGCGGATCTTGAAGCCCGCGATCGCCTTCTTGGCGAGGGTGCGCACCGGCTTCTGGCCGCTGATCAGCGTCAGGTCCGCCACCGCGGCGTCGAGCTTCTTCGGGTCGCCCGCCGCCTCGCCGACGCCCATGTTGATGACGATCTTCTCGAGCTTCGGCACGGCCATCGGGTTCGTGTAGCCGAACTCCTCGATCAGCCGCTTGCGCACGACCTCGTCGTAGTAGCGACGCAGCCGCGGCGCCTCGGGCGGCGCGGCCTGCGCCTCGGCCGCCGTGGCGACGGCCGCGACCTGCCGCTCGGCGCCGGCCGGCGCCTGCTGCTGCCCGCGCGCCGCCTGCGGCCGCGCGCCGCCGCCCTTGGCGCCGCCCTTCGCCGGGGCGCCGCCCTTGCCCTTCGTCCCGCTCATGCGTCGAGCACCTCACCCGAGGACTTGGCGTAGCGCACCTTCCTCCCGTCCTCCAGGACGCGGAAGCCGACGCGCGTCGGCCGGTCGGACTTCGGATCGATCAGCGCCAGGTTCGAGAGGTGGATCGGCGCCTCCTTCTCGATGATGCCGCCCGGCTGGTTGAGGCCGCGCGGCTTCTGATGGCGCTTCACCATGTTCACGCCCCGCACCAGGGCGCGCTGCTCCTTCGGCATCACGGAGATCACCTCCCCGCGCTTGCCCCTGTCGCGACCGCTGAGCACCTGCACGCGGTCGCCCTTCCGGATCTTCGCCGCCATGGCCCTACAGGACCTCCGGCGCGAGGCTGATGATCTTCATGTACTTCTTCGCCCGCAGCTCGCGCACCACGGGCCCGAAGATGCGGGTGCCGATCGGCTCGCCCTGCTTGTTGATCAGCACGGCAGCGTTGCTGTCGAAGCGGATCGCCGTGCCGTCGCCGCGCCGCACCGGATAGGCGGTGCGGACGATGACGGCGCGGTGCACCTCGCCCTTCTTCACCTTGGCGCGCGGGATCGCCTCCTTGACGGAGACCACGATCACGTCGCCCACGCTCGCGGTCTTGCGCTTCGAGCCGCCGAGCACCTTGATGCACTGCACGCGCCGCGCGCCGGAATTGTCGGCGACGTCGAGATTGGTTTCGACGCTGATCACCGCCGCGTTCTCCTCACGCCTGCGCCGCCGCGGCGCCGCCGCCCGCCGGCGGCGCGCCGAGCGGCTTGCCCTTCACGAGGGCGGGCCGCTCCACCGGCTGGCCGTTGCGGCCGACCACCAGCCAGGTCTTGCGCCGGCTGATCGGGCGACACTCCTCGATCTGCACGAGGTCGCCTTCCTTGCAGACGTTGCCCTCGTCGTGCGCCGCGTACTTCTTCGAGCGCTTGATGAATTTCTTGTAGAGCGGGTGCATGACGCGACGCTCGACAAGCACCGTGACGGTCTTGTCCATCTTGTCGCTGACCACCCGGCCCGTGAGGACTCGCCTCGGCATCGCCGCCGGTCTCCTCTCAGCCATGCCTGCCAGCGGACGCCGCCTCGGCGCGGCGCCGCTCGTTCATCACCGTCTTCACCCGCGCGATGTCGCGCCGCACCTGTCGGATGCGGCTGACCGCCTCCAGCTGGCCGGTGGCGCGCTGGAAGCGCAGGTTGAACTGCTCCTTGCGCAGATCAAGCAGCAGCGCCTTCAGCTCGTCGGGCGTCTTCGCCCGCACCTCGCCGATCTTCATCGCCTCAGGCCTCCGCCCCCGCGCCGAGGCGCGTGACGATCTTGGTCTTGATCGGCAGCTTCGCCGCGCCGAGCGCCAGCGCCTCGCGCGCCGTCTCCTCGGGAATGCCGTCCACCTCGAACATGATGCGTCCCGGCTTGACCCGGCAGATCCAGTATTCCGGCGAGCCCTTGCCCGAGCCCATGCGGACCTCGGCCGGCTTGGTGGTGACCGGCACGTCGGGGAAGACGCGGATCCAGACGCGGCCGGCGCGCTTCATCGCGCGCGTGATCGCGCGCCGCGCCGCCTCGATCTGGCGTGCCGTCACCCGCTCGGGCTCCAGCGCCTTCAGGCCGTAGGCGCCGAAGTTGAGCGTGAAGCCGCCCTTGGCGAGGCCGTGGATGCGGCCCTTGTGGGCCTTGCGGAACTTCGTGCGCTTGGGCTGCAGCATCGTTCTTCACATCACCGCTGCGGCGCCTGCTCCGCGGCGCGCTTGTCCTGCGCCATCGGGTCGTGCGCCATGATCTCGCCCTTGAACACCCACACCTTCACGCCGCAGGTGCCGTAGGTGGTCTTGGCCGTCGCCTGGCCGTAGTCGATGTCCGCGCGCAGCGTGTGCAGCGGCACGCGTCCCTCACGATACCACTCCATGCGCGCGATCTCGGCCCCGCCGAGGCGGCCGGAGCAGTTGATCCGGATGCCCTGGGCGCCGAGGCGCATGGCCGATTGCACCGCCCGCTTCATCGCCCGGCGGAAGGCCACCCGGCGCTCGAGCTGCTGGGCGATGCTCTCGGCAACGAGCTGCGCGTCGATCTCGGGCTTGCGGATCTCCAGGATGTTCAACGCCACCTCGGCGCCGGCCATCTTCTGCAGGTCCTTGCGCAGGCTTTCGATCGCCTCGCCCTTCTTGCCGATGATCACGCCGGGGCGCGCCGCGTGGATCGTCACCCGCGGCTTCTTCGCCGGGCGCTCGATCACCACGCGCGAGATGCCGGCGCCCTTCAGGCGCTCGCGCAGCATCTCCCGGAGCCTGATGTCCTCGTGCAGCATCTGGGCATAGTCGTCGTCCGCGTACCAGCGGCTGTCCCAGGTGCGGTTGATGCCGAGCCGCAGCCCGATCGGGTTCACCTTCTGGCCCATGCTTACGCGGCCCCCTCCTGCGCGGACGCGGACGCCTGCGGCGCGCGCTCCGCCACCACGATGGTCATGTGGCTGAGCCACTTCTCGATCCGCGCCGCGCGGCCCCGGGCGCGCGCGTGGAAGCGCTTCATCACCACCGAGCGCCCGACCTCGACCCGGCTCACCACCAGCTGGTCCACGTCGAGCTGGTGGTTGTTCTCGGCGTTCGCGATCGCGCTCTCGAGCGTCTTCTTCACCTGGCGCGCGATCGGGCGCTTGGAGAAGGTGAGGCGCGCAAGCGCCTCCTGCGCCTTCTGCCCGCGGATCAGGCCGGCGACGAGGGCGAGCTTGCGCGGGCTGACGCGGATGTTGCGCGCGACCGCCTGCGCCTCCGTCTCGGACAGCCTGCGCGGCATCTTCGGCTTGCTCATGGCGTGCTGCTCAGCCCCGCTTCGCCTTCCGGTCGGCCGCGTGGCCGGTGAAGGTCCGGGTCGGCGAGAACTCGCCGAACTTGTGGCCGACCATGTTCTCCGTCACCTGCACCGGGATGAACTTCTTGCCGTTGTACACCCCGAAGGTGAGTCCCACGAATTGCGGCAGGATCGTCGAGCGGCGCGACCAGATCTTGATGATCTCGTTGCGCCCGGACTCGCGGGCCTTCTCCGCCTTTGCCAGCAGGTAGCCGTCCACGAACGGCCCCTTCCATACGCTGCGCGAACCCATCCTCGCCTCAGCCCTTCGTCGCGTGGCGGCGCCGGAGGATCAGCCGGTCCGTCCGCTTGTTGTTGCGCGTCTTCTTGCCCTTGGTCGGAATGCCCCACGGCGTCACCGGATGCCGCCCGCCGGAGGTGCGCCCCTCGCCGCCGCCGTGGGGATGGTCGATCGGGTTCATCGAGACGCCGCGGTTGTGCGGACGGAAACCCAGCCACCGCTTGCGCCCGGCCTTGCCGATCTTCTGGTTGCTGTTGTCCGGGTTCGACACCGCGCCGACGGTCGCCATGCACTCGGCGCGCACCATCCGCAGCTCGCCGGACATCAGCTTGATCTGCGCGTAGCCCTGGTCCTTGCCGACCAGCTGCGCGTAGGTCCCCGCGGCGCGCGCGATCTTGCCGCCGGCGCCCGGCTTCATCTCCACGTTATGGATGATGGTGCCGACCGGGATCGCGGCCAGCGGCATGGCGTTGCCCGGCTTGATGTCCACCCGCTCGCCGCTGATCACCTGGTCGCCCGCCTTCAGCCGCTGCGGCGCGAGGATGTAGGAAAGCTCCCCGTCCTCGTAGCGGATCAGCGCGATCCAGGCGCTGCGGTTCGGGTCGTACTCCAGCCGCTCCACCGTCGCAGGCACGCCGAACTTGGCGCGCCGCTTGAAGTCCACCAGGCGGTAGGCGCGCTTGTGGCCGCCGCCGCGGAAGCGCACCGTGATGTGGCCGTGGTGGTTGCGCCCGCCCGTCGAGTGCTTGCCCCTGGTCAGCGCCTTGACGGGCTTGCCCTTCCACAGCTCGGAGCGGTCCACCAGCACCGTGCCGCGCAGGCTCGGCGTGACCGGATTGAACGTCTTCAGTGCCATGGCGTCACGCCAGCCCCGTCGTGAAGTCGATGCTCTGGCCCGGCGCGAGCCGCACCATCGCCTTCTTCCAATCCGAGCGCCGGCCAGGCCGGCCCCGGAACCGCTTCGTCTTGCCCTTCACGGTGAGGGTGTTCACCGCGACGACCGTCACGCCGAACAGCCCCTCAACCGCGGCCTTGATCTCGGGCTTGGTCGCCTCGATCGGCACGCGGAACACGACCTGGTTCTGCTCGCCGAGGCGCGTCGCCTTCTCGGTGATCACCGGCGAGAGGATGGTCTGGTACATCCGCTCGCGCGAGAGCGCCGGACCGCGTCGCGCCGCGCCCTTGCCCTGCTGCTGCGCCGCTTCGCTCACGACAGCCGCTCCTTCAGCGCCTCGACGCCCGCACGGGTCAGCGCCAGAACGTCGTGGTTGAGGATGTCGTACACGTTGGCGCCGACGCTCGGCAGCACGTGCAGGTTCGGCAGGTTGCGCACGCAGCGGCCGAAATGCTCGTCCACCGTCGCGTCCACCACCAGCGCGCTCTTCCACCCGAACGCCTTGACGCGCGCCGCCATCTGCTTCGTCTTGCCGTCCGGCGCGCCGACCGCGGCGTCGAGGACGACGAGCTTGCCCTCCTTCGCCTTGGCGCTGAGCGCGTAGATCAGGCCGAGGCGGCGTACCTTCTTGTTGAGGTCGTAGCCGTGCTCGCGCACCACCGGCCCGTGCACGACGCCGCCCTTGCGGAACTGCGGCGCGCGCAGGCTGCCCTGGCGGGCGCGGCCAGTGCCCTTCTGGCGCCAGGGCTTCTTGGTGGTGCCCTGCACCTCGCCCATGCCCTTGGCCTTGTGCGTGCCGGCCCGGCGCTTGGCGAGCTGCCAGTGCACGACGCGCGCGAGGATGTCGCCCCGCGGCTCCGCCGCGAAGATCTCATCCGGAAGCTCGATCTCCCCCGCCGGGGCGTTGTCGAGCGTGACGACAGGAACCTGCATCGGCGCGTTCGTCCGTCCGTACCTCAGGCCGCCACGGTCGCCGCCGGATAGGGCGCGTCGGCCGGACGCGGCCGCTTCACCGCGTCGCGCACCAGCACGAAGCTGCCCTCCGCGCCGGGCACCGTGCCCTTGACCAGCAACAGCCCCCTCTCGGCATCCACCTGCGCGACCTCGAGGTTCTGCGTGGTCACGCGCTCGGCACCGAGATGGCCGGCCATCTTCTTGTTCTTGAACACCCGCCCCGGATCCTGCCGGTTGCCGGTGGAACCGTGGCTGCGGTGGCTGATCGAGACGCCGTGCGACGCCTCGAGGCCCGCGAAATTCCACCGCTTCATCGCGCCCGCGAAGCCCTTGCCGATGGTCGTGCCGGTCACGTCCACCAGCTGCCCCTTCACGAAATGCGCGGCGGAAAGCCGCGTGCCCGGTTCGAGCAGCGCATCGGCGGCGACGCGGAATTCCACCACCTTGCGCGGCGCCTCGACCCCGGCCTTGGCGTAGTGGCCCTTCAGCGGCTTCGAGACGTTCTTCGGCTTGGCATGGCCGATGCCGAGCTGCACCGCGGTGTAGCCGTCACGCTCGGCCGTGCGGACGGCCACGACGCGCACGTCCTCCACGTGCAGCACCGTGACCGGCACCGTCGAGCCGTCCTCGTTGAACAGCCGGGTCATGCCCAGCTTTCTCGCGATCAGGCCTGTGCGGCCGTTTGTCGCGGCCATGGCAGGTTGCCCCCCCCCGGCGCCCTACAGCTTGATCTCGACATCCACGCCGGCCGCGAGATCGAGCTTCATCAGCGCGTCCACGGTCTGCGGCGTGGGGTCCACGATGTCCAGCAGCCGCCGGTGCGTGCGGATCTCGAACTGCTCGCGGCTCTTCTTGTCGATGTGCGGCGAGCGGTTCACCGTGAACCGCTCGATCTGGGTCGGCAGCGGGATCGGGCCCCGCGTCCGCGCGCCGGTCCGCTTCGCGGTGTTCAGGATCTCCCGCGCGCTGGAATCCAGCACGCGGTAGTCGAACGCCTTGAGGCGGATGCGGATGCTCTGGCTGTCCATGCCGAAAGACCCGTCTCCCCCAGCCGCGCTCACTCGACGATCTTGGCGACGACGCCGGCGCCGACCGTCCGCCCGCCCTCGCGGATGGCGAAGCGCAGGCCCTCGTCCATCGCGATCGGCGCGATCAGCTCGACATCCAGCGTCACGTTGTCGCCCGGCATCACCATCTCCACGCCCTCCGGCAGCTTGACGATGCCGGTGACGTCGGTGGTGCGGAAGTAGAACTGCGGCCGGTAGTTGGTGAAGAACGGCGTGTGCCGCCCGCCCTCCTCCTTCGTCAGCACGTAGGCCTCGGCCTTGAACTTGGTGTGCGGCGTGATCGAGCCGGGCGCCGCCAGCACCTGGCCGCGCTCCACCTCCTCGCGCTTCGTGCCGCGCAGCAGCGCGCCAATGTTGTCGCCCGCCTCGCCCTGGTCGAGCAGCTTGCGGAACATCTCCACGCCGGTCACCACCGTCTTCTGCGTCGGGCGCAGGCCGACGATCTCCACCTCGTCGCCGACCTTGACGACGCCGCGCTCGATGCGCCCCGTCACCACCGTGCCGCGGCCCGAGATCGAGAACACGTCCTCGATCGGCATCAGGAACGGCCGGTCCTTCGGGCGCTCCGGCTGCGGGATGTACTCGTCCACCGCCTCCATCAGCTTCAGGATCGCCTGCTCGCCGATCTCGGGGTTGCGATCCTCGAGCGCGCACAGCGCCGAGCCGCGGATCACCGGGATCTCGTCGCCCGGGAACTGGTAGGACTTCAGCAGCTCGCGCACCTCGAGCTCGACCAGGTCGAGCAGCTCGGGGTCGTCCACCATGTCCACCTTGTTCATGAACACGACCAGCGCCGGCACGCCGACCTGGCGGGCGAGCAGGATGTGCTCGCGGGTCTGCGGCATCGGGCCGTCGGCCGCGCTGACGACCAGGATCGCGCCGTCCATCTGCGCCGCGCCGGTGATCATGTTCTTCACGTAGTCGGCGTGGCCCGGGCAGTCCACGTGCGCGTAGTGGCGCTTCTGCGTCTCGTACTCGACGTGCGCCGTCGAGATCGTGATGCCGCGCGCCTTCTCCTCCGGCGCCTTGTCGATCTGGTCGTAGGCCGTGTAGGTCGCGCCGCCGGTCTTCGCCAGCACCTTCGTGATGGCCGCGGTCAGCGACGTCTTGCCGTGGTCGACGTGACCGATCGTGCCGATGTTGCAGTGCGGCTTGGTGCGCTCGAACTTTGCCTTCGCCATGGTGCGGGTTCCTCGATCGGTCTGTGCCTTACCAGCGATAGTGGCTGAAGGCCTTGTTGGCCTCCGCCATGCGGTGGGTATCCTCGCGCTTCTTGACGGCCGCGCCGCGGTTGTTCGCCGCGTCCATCAGCTCCGCCGAGAGGCGCTCCTCCATCGTGTGCTCGCCGCGCTTGCGCGCGGCCTCGATGATCCAGCGGATCGCCAGCGCCTGCCGGCGCTCCGGCCGGACCTCGACCGGCACCTGGTAGGTGGCGCCGCCGACGCGGCGGGACCGCACCTCCACGGCCGGCTTCACGTTGTCCAGCGCCTCGTGGAACAGGCGCAGCGGGTCGCTGTTCGGCCCGCCGCGGCGCTTCAGCGTGTCGAGCGCGGCATAGACGATGCGCTCGGCGACACTCTTCTTGCCGTCGTACATCAGCACGTTCATGAAACGGCTGAGCACGACGTCGCCGTACTTCGGGTCCGGCAGGACCTCGCGCTTCTCGGCGCGGTGGCGACGCGACATCCCTCAGCGCCTCCTCACTTCGGCCGCTTCGCGCCGTAGAGCGAACGGCGCTGGCGACGCTTGGCGATGCCCTGGGTGTCGAGCACGCCGCGCAGGATGTGGTAGCGCACGCCCGGCAGGTCCTTCACGCGCCCGCCGCGGATCAGCACCACCGAGTGCTCCTGCAGATTGTGCCCCTCGCCCGGGATGTAGCTCACCACCTCGTAGCCGTTGGTCAGGCGCACCTTGGCGACCTTGCGGAGCGCCGAGTTCGGCTTCTTCGGGGTGGTCGTGTAGACGCGCGTGCACACACCGCGCTTCTGCGGGCTGCCCTGCAGCGCCGGCACCTTGTTCCGGCTCGGCTTGCGCTCACGCCCCTTGGCGATGAGCTGGTTGATCGTCGGCATGACGCCCCTTCGTGCCTGCTCTCACGGCCGCGCGAACACCGCACCAAACGGGGAGCGCCCGCAGCGACGGCGCGCCGATCGCGCGCCCCTGCGGGCGTCCATCCCGCCTCCGGCCTCGGCCGCCCCGCCTCGGGCTGGGCAGCGGCGCCGGTGGCGCAGCGTTGTGGACCAAAAGACCTGGAGGGCCGCGGCCGCAACTGGCGCCGAGCCCCGCCAAGGGCGCGCTATCTACGCGCCGGCCAGGGGGGTGTCAACACCTCGTCAGCCCTCCCGCGCCAGGGAACGCGAAGGGCCGGCCCCTCGCGGGACCGGCCCCCACCATGGCCTCGCCTGCGCGCCGGGGCCTATTCGGCCGCCTGGCGGCCCGGCGGCGTGGCGGCACCCGCCTGGCGCTCCGCCGGCCCGGCGAGGGCCGGGGCCGCCGGCGGCAGGCGGCCGCGGTCGCGCTGCGCGGCGATCGCCCGCAGCCGGTTCATCACCGCGCCCGTGCCCGCCGGGATCAACCGCCCGACGATCACGTTCTCCTTGAGCCCCGCAAGGGTGTCCACCTTGCCCGCCACCGCCGCCTCGGTCAGCACCCGCGTCGTCTCCTGGAAGGACGCCGCCGAGATGAAGCTCGTCGTCTGCAGGCTCGCCTTGGTGATGCCCTGCAGCACGGGCTCCGCCCGCGCCGGGCGCTCCTTGGCGGCGATCCGCCGCTCGTTCTCGATCTCGAACTCGATGCGGTCCACCTGCTCGCCGACCAGGTAGGTGGTGTCGCCCGGGTCCACGATCTCCACCTTCTGCAGCATCTGGCGGACGATCACCTCGATGTGCTTGTCGTTGATCTTCACGCCCTGCAGGCGGTAGACGTCCTGGATCTCGTTGACCAGGTAGTTCGCCAGCGCCTCGACGCCGAGCACGCGCAGGATGTCGTGCGGCACGCGCGGCCCGTCCACCAGCGGGTCGCCGGCCTTGACGTAGTCGCCTTCCTGCACGCTGACGTGCTTGCCCTTGGGGATCAGGTACTCGCGCGGCGGCGGCTGCTCGTCCCCGACCGGGTCGGGGACGACCAGGATGCGGCGCTTCGCCTTGTAGTCCTTGCCGAACTCCACGCGCCCGTCGATCTCGCTGATGATCGCGTGATCCTTCGGGCGGCGCGCCTCGAACAGCTCCGCCACGCGCGGCAGGCCGCCCGTGATGTCGCGGGTCTTGGAGCTCTCGCGCGGCAGGCGGGCAAGCACGTCGCCGGCATTCACCCTGGCGCCGTTCTCGACGTTCAGGATCGAGGCCGGCGGCAGGAAGTACTGGGCGGTCTCGGCCGGGCCGCCCTCGCCGCGCAGCAGGATGCGCGGGCGGAGGTTGGCGTTCTTCGCCTTGTCGACCGGCTCGCGCACCACCTTGGAGGAGAGGCCGGTGACCGGGTCGGTCTCCTCGAACAGGGTGACGCCCTCGATCAGGTCGGCGAACTCCACGGTGCCCGAACGCTCGGTGATGATCGGCAGGGTGAACGGGTCCCACTCGGCCAGCTTCTGGCCGCGCGTGACCTGCGCCCCCTCGTCCACGAGCAGGCGGGCGCCGTAGGGCACCCGGAAGCGCGCGCGCTCCTGCCCCGCGGCGTCCACCAGGGAGATCTCGCAGTTCCGGCTCATCACCACCGGCATGCCCTGGCTGTTGACCACGACGTTGCGGTTGGCGATGCGCACCGTGGCGTCCGTCGTCGCCTCGACCGACGACTGCTCGGCGCCGCGCTGCGCCGCGCCGCCGATGTGGAAGGTGCGCATGGTGAGCTGCGTGCCCGGCTCGCCGATGGACTGGGCGGCGATGACGCCCACCGCCTCGCCCACGTTGACCGGCGTGCCGCGCGCGAGGTCGCGCCCATAGCAGAGCGCGCAGACGCCGGTGCGCGAGTCGCAGGTAAGCACGGAGCGGATCTTCACCGACTCGACGCCCGCCCGCTCGATGCGCTCGGCCTCGGCCTCCTCGATCAGCGCGTTGCGGGCGACGATCACCTCCCCCGTCGCCGGGTCGCGCACGTCCTCCTGCGCCGTGCGGCCCAGGATCCGCTCGGAGAGCGAGGACACCACCTCGCCGCCGTCGAGCACCGCGCGCACCGTGAGGCCGCGCTCGGTGCCGCAGTCCTGCTCGACGATAATGCAGTCCTGCGCCACGTCCACCAGGCGCCGCGTAAGGTAGCCGGAGTTCGCGGTCTTCAGCGCCGTGTCGGCGAGGCCCTTGCGCGCGCCGTGCGTGGAGTTGAAGTACTCCAGCACCGTCAGCCCCTCCTTGAAGTTGGAGATGATGGGCTGCTCGATGATCTCGCCCGAGGGCTTCGCCATCAGGCCGCGCATGCCGGCGAGCTGGCGCATCTGCGCCGGCGAGCCGCGGGCGCCGGAGTGCGACATCATCCAGATCGAATTGACCGGCTTGCCGGGCTCCTGCTTGGAGATCTCGCGCATCATCGCCGCCGCGACCTCGTCGGTGCAGCGCGACCAGGCGTCCACCACCTTGTTGTAGCGCTCGCCCGCGGTGATCAGGCCGTCGAGGTACTGCTGCTCGTACTCCTTCACCTCGGCCTTGGTGCGGGCGATCAGCTCCTCCTTCTCGCGCGGGATGACCATGTCGTCCTTGCCGAAGGAGATGCCCGCCCGCGCCGCCTGGGCGAAGCCGAGGCTCATCAGCCGGTCGGCGAAGATCACGGTCTCCTTCTGGCCGCAGTGGCGGTACACCGCGTCGATCACGTCGGAGATGTTCTTCTTCGTCAGCAGGCGGTTGACCAGGCTGAACGGCAGGTTCGGATGCTCGGGCAGCAGGGCGCCGATCATCATGCGGCCCGGCGTCGTCACCACCCGCTCCGTCATCGGCCGGCCGTCCGGGCCGAGCGTGCGGCGGCGGGCGCGGATCTTGGTGTGCAGCGTGATCACCTTCACCGCCAGCGCCTGCTCGATCTCGCCCATGTCGGCGAAGGCCGGCGCGTCCTTGTCCTCGGTCGCCTTGAACTCCGGCGTCTCGAGCGAGAGGTAGTAGAGGCCGAGCACGATGTCCTGGCTCGGAACGATGATCGGCTTGCCGTTCGCCGGGCTGAGGATGTTGTTGGTGGACATCATCAGCACGCGCGCCTCGAGCTGCGCCTCCAGCGACAGCGGCACGTGCACGGCCATCTGGTCGCCGTCGAAGTCGGCGTTGAAGGCGGTGCAGACCAGCGGGTGGAGCTGGATCGCCTTGCCCTCGATCAGCACCGGCTCGAAGGCCTGGATGCCGAGGCGGTGCAGCGTCGGCGCGCGGTTGAGCAGCACCGGGTGCTCGCGGATCACCTCCTCGAGGATGTCCCACACCTCCGGCCGCTCCTTCTCCACCATCCGCTTGGCGGCCTTGATGGTGGTGGCGTGGCCGTACTTCTCGAGCTTGGAGTAGATGAAGGGCTTGAACAGCTCGAGCGCCATCTTCTTCGGCAGGCCGCACTGGTGCAGCTTCAGCTCCGGCCCGACCACGATGACCGACCGGCCCGAGTAGTCCACCCGCTTGCCGAGCAGGTTCTGGCGGAACCGGCCCTGCTTGCCCTTCAGCATGTCGGAGAGCGACTTCAGCGGCCGCTTGTTCGCCCCGGTGATGGCGCGCCCGCGGCGGCCGTTGTCGAACAGCGCGTCAACGGCCTCCTGCAGCATGCGCTTCTCGTTGCGCACGATGATGTCGGGGGCGCGCAGCTCGATCAGCCGCTTCAGGCGGTTGTTGCGGTTGATGACGCGGCGGTAGAGGTCGTTGAGGTCGGAGGTGGCGAAGCGGCCCCCGTCGAGCGGGACCAGCGGCCGCAGCTCGGGCGGGATCACCGGGATGACGTCCATGATCATCCATTCCGGCCGCGCGCCGCTCTCGGCGAAGTTCTCGATCAGCTTCAGGCGCTTGACGAGCTTCTTGCGCTTGGCCTCGGAGGTGGTCTCCTTCAGCTCGGCGCGCAGCTTCGTCGCCTCGGCCCGCACGTCGATCGCGGCGAGCATCTGCTTGATCGCCTCGGCGCCGATGCCGGCGGTGAAGGCGTCCTCGCCGAACTCGTCGAGCTTCGCCTGGTACTGCTCCTCGGTCAGGAGCTGGTGCAGCTTGAGGTCGGTGAGCCCCGGCTCGAGCACCACGTAGTTCTCGAAGTAGAGGATCTTCTCGAGCTCCTTCAGGCTCATGTCCACCATGAGCCCGATCCGGCTCGGCAGCGACTTCAGGAACCAGATGTGCGCCACCGGCGAGGCGAGCTCGATGTGGCCCATGCGCTCGCGCCGCACCTTGGCGAGCGTCACCTCCACGCCGCACTTCTCGCAGATGATGCCGCGGAACTTCATCCGCTTGTACTTGCCGCACAGGCACTCGTAGTCCTTGATCGGGCCGAAGATGCGGGCGCAGAACAGGCCGTCCCGCTCCGGCTTGAAGGTGCGGTAGTTGATGGTCTCGGGCTTCTTGATCTCGCCGTAGGACCAGGAGCGGATCTGCTCCGGGCTCGCGATCGAGATCCTGATCTGGTCGAAGGTCAGGGCCTGCCCGGTCTGGCCCAGGATCTTCATCAGCTCGTTCATGCCGTCCTCTCCGTCCGGCCGGCCGCCCGCCCGCCGCGGGCAGCCGAGAAATCGGGATGCCCGCGCCGCCGGCCGGCTGCGCGCGGCACGGCGGCGCTGGCGGTCATCGCGGCCTCAGGGCGCGCGGGTCTCGAGGTCCACGTTCAGGCCGAGCGACTTCAGCTCCTTGACGAGCACGTTGAAGCTCTCGGGGATGCCGGCCTCGAAGGTGTCCTGGTCGCGCACGATCGCCTCGTAGACCTTGGTGCGGCCGGAGACGTCGTCGGACTTCACCGTCAGCATCTCCTGCAGCGTGTAGGCGGCGCCGTAGGCCTCCAGCGCCCACACCTCCATCTCGCCGAAGCGCTGGCCGCCGAACTGCGCCTTGCCGCCCAGCGGCTGCTGGGTGACGAGGCTGTAGGGGCCGATCGAGCGGGCGTGGATCTTGTCGTCCACCAGGTGGTGCAGCTTCAGCATGTAGATGTAGCCGACCGTCACCTTGCGCTCGAACGGCTCGCCGGTGCGGCCGTCGATCAGCGTGACCTGGCCGGAGGTGTCGAGGCCCGCCTTCTCCAGCATCCGTTCGATGTCGTCCATCCGCGCCCCGTCGAAGACCGGCGTCGCGACGGGGACGCCCCGGCGCAGGTTCTCGGCGAGCTCCACGAGCTGATCGTCGGAGAGCGGGGCGATCTCGCGCGCGAAGGTCTCCTCGCCGTAGATGTCGCGCAGCCGGTCGAGCAGATCCTGCCGCGCCGCGCCGGTGCGGCGATACTCCTCCACCAGCTCCCCGATCTTCCGGCCGAGATTGGCGCAGGCCCAGCCGAGGTGCGTCTCCAGGATCTGGCCGACGTTCATGCGCGAGGGCACGCCGAGCGGGTTCAGCACGATGTCGACCGGCGTCCCGTCCTCGAGGAACGGCATGTCCTCGATCGGCACGACCTTGCTGACCACGCCCTTGTTGCCGTGGCGGCCGGCCATCTTGTCGCCGGGCTGCAGCTTGCGCTTCACCGCGACGAACACCTTGACCATCTTCATCACGCCGGGCGGCAGCTCGTCGCCGCGCTGCAGCTTCTCGACCTTGCTCTCGAAGCGCTTCTGCAGCCGCTCGATCGCGGCGTCGAACTCGCGCTTCAGGGCCTCGATCTCCGCCATCGTCGCGTCGTCGGCGACGCCGATCTGGCGCCAGGTGGCCTTGGCGAACTGGTCCAGCACCTCGTCGGTGATGACCGTGCCCGCCTTGATGCCGCGGAACCCGCCCGAGGCCTTCTTGTTCAGCAGCTTCTCGCGCAGGCGCGAGTAGAAGCTGCGCTCCTGGATCGCCTTCTCGTCGTCGCGGTCCTTCGCCAGCCGCTCGATCTCGGCCCGCTCGATCGCCAGCGCGCGCTCGTCCTTCTCCACGCCGCGACGGCTGAACACGCGCACGTCCACCACCGTGCCGGAGACGCCCGGCGGCAGCCGAAGCGAGGTGTCGCGCACGTCGGACGCCTTCTCGCCGAAGATGGCGCGGAGCAGCTTCTCCTCCGGCGTCATCGGGCTCTCGCCCTTCGGCGTCACCTTGCCGACCAGGATGTCGCCGGGGTTCACCTCGGCGCCGATGTAGACGATGCCCGCCTCGTCGAGGTTGCGCAGCGCCTCCTCGCCGACGTTCGGGATGTCGCGGGTGATCTCCTCCTGGCCCAGCTTGGTGTCGCGGGCCATCACCTCGAACTCCTCGATGTGGATCGAGGTGAAGACGTCGTCCCGCGCGATCCGCTCCGAGATCAGGATCGAGTCCTCGAAGTTGTAGCCGTTCCACGGCATGAAGGCGCACAGCACGTTGCGCCCGAGCGCGAGCTCGCCGAGCTCGGTCGAGGGGCCGTCGGCGATGATCTCGCCGGCGCGCACGCGGTCGCCCACCTTCACCAGCGGGCGCTGGTTGATGCAGGTGGACTGGTTGCTGCGCTGGAACTTGCGCAGGCGATAGATGTCCACGCCCCGCGTCGTGCCGTCCTCGCCGGTGGCGCGCACCACGATGCGCGCGCCGTCGATGGAATCGACGATGCCGTCGCGCCGCGCGACGATGGTGGCGCCCGAGTCGCGCGCGACCGGCGCCTCCATCCCGGTGCCGACCAGCGGCGCCTCGGTCTGGATCAGCGGCACCGCCTGGCGCTGCATGTTGGAGCCCATCAGCGCCCGGTTGGCGTCGTCGTTCTCCAGGAACGGGATCAGCGCCGCGGCCACGCTCACGAGCTGCTTGGGCGAGACGTCGATCGCCGTCACCTCCTCCGGCTTGACCAGGCGGAAGTCGCCGCCCTGGCGCACCGAGACGAGATCGCCCGCCAGCCGCTCCACGCCGTCCGCCTTCTCGGTCTGCGCGTCGGCCTGGGCGACCACCAGCCGCTCCTCCTCCATGGCGGAGAGGTAGCGCGGCTCGCCGACGATCCTGCCGTCCTTGACCAGGCGGTAGGGCGTCTCGATGAAACCGTACTTGTTCACCCGCGCGTAGGTGGCGAGCGAGTTGATCAGGCCGATGTTCGGCCCCTCCGGCGTCTCGATCGGGCAGATGCGGCCGTAGTGCGTCGGATGCACGTCGCGCACCTCGAAGCCCGCCCGCTCGCGCGTCAGGCCCCCGGGCCCGAGCGCCGAGAGGCGCCGCTTGTGCGTCACCTCCGACAGCGGGTTGGTCTGGTCCATGAACTGGCTGAGCTGCGAGGAGCCGAAGAACTCCCGCACCGCCGCCGCCGCCGGCTTGGCGTTGATCAGGTCGTGCGGCATGACGGTGTCGATGTCCACCGACCCCATGCGCTCCTTGATCGCGCGCTCCATGCGCAGCAGGCCGACGCGGTACTGGTTCTCCATCAGCTCGCCGACCGAGCGCACCCGGCGGTTGCCGAGGTTGTCGATGTCGTCGATCTGCCCGCGCCCGTCCTTGAGGTCCATCAGCACGCGCAGCGTGGCGATGATGTCCTCCTTGCGCAGCGTACGGACCGTGTCCGGCACCTCCTCCATCGAGAAGCCGAGGCGCATGTTCATCTTCACGCGGCCGACCGCGGAGAGGTCGTAGCGCTCCGGGTCGAAGAACAGGCCCTTGAACAGGGCCTCGGCGGTCTCCGGCGTCGGCGGCTCGCCCGGGCGCATCACCCGGTAGATGTCCATCAGCGCCTCGTCGCGGTTGGCGTTCTTGTCCACCGCGAGCGTGTTGCGCATCCAGGGCCCGACGCTCTGGTCGATGGCGAGCGTCGGCAGGCGCTCGACGCCGACCTCCTCGAGCAGGGCGAGCTTGGTCTTGGTCAGCTCCTCGCCGGCCTCGGCCCAGATCTCGCCGGTCTCCATGTCGACCAGGTCCTCGGCCACGTAGCGACCGATCAGGTCGGCCTCGCCGACCAGCACCTCGGTCACGCCGCTCTCGGCGATCTTGCGCGCCATGCGCGGGGTGAGCTTGGTGTCCTTCTCGGCCACCACCTCCCCGGTCCTGGCGTCCACCAGGTTCTCGGCCAGCTTGACGCCGCGGAACGCCTCCGGATCGAAGGGACGCGACCAGCCCTTCGGCCCGCGCGTGAACACCACCTGGCCGTAGAAGCTGTTGAGGATCTCCTCGGCGTCCATGCCGCGGATCTCATGCGGGGCGAGCTCCGCATTCGGCCCCCGCTCCGCGCGCAGCTTCTCGGTGTAGGCCGAATCGAGCGCCATCAGCAGCGTCGTCGCCGGCAGCTTGCGCTTGCGGTCGATGCGGACGTAGCAGATGTCCTTGGCGTCGAACTCGAAGTCGAGCCACGAGCCGCGGTAGGGGATGATGCGGGCGGCGAACAGGTACTTGCCCGAGGAGTGCGTCTTGCCCTTGTCGTGGTCGAAGAACACGCCCGGGCTGCGGTGCATCTGCGAGACGATGACGCGCTCGGTGCCGTTGATGATGAAGGTGCCGTTGTCCGTCATGAGCGGCATGTCGCCCATGTAGACGTCCTGCTCCTTGATGTCGCGGACCGAGCGCGAGCCGGTGTCCTCGTCCACGTCCCACACGATCAGGCGCAGGCGCACCTTGAGCGGCGCGGCGTAGGTCAGGCCGCGCTGCATGCACTCCTCGACGTCGTACTTCGGCTCCTCGAGCTCGTAGTGGATGAACTCGAGCCGGCCGCGGCCGGCGAAGTCGTCGATCGGGAAGACGGACTTGAAGACCTCCTGGAGGCCGGTGTGCGACCTGCTGTCCGGGTTCACGCCCATCTGCAGGAAGGCCTCGTAGGACGCGCGCTGCACGTCGATCAGGTTCGGCATCGGCGCCACCTCGGGCAGCCGGCCGAAGCTCTTGCGGATGCGCTTGCGTCCGGTGAAGGACTTCGTGATAGCGTTCATGCCTGTCCCGCTTCCCTCGTCTCCGGCCTTGGATGCCCCGGGCCGGCCGGGTTCCGCTGCGCGCCACCTCCGCCCCGGGGGCGCTCGCCGCCCCGCCGGCCGGAAGAAACGCAAGCGCGGGCAGGATTCCCGCGGAATCCCGCCCGCTCTCGTGCCATCACATCGGCGAGGCTCCCGCGGCGGCGTCCGCCCGCCTCGCCCGACCGGCCCCGGCAGCGGATGCCCGGAACCGGCTCGCGATATCCGCCGTGCGCGCCCTTCGCGCTACTTGATCTCGACGGTGGCGCCGTTCTCCTCCAGCACCTTGCGGATCTTCTCCGCCTCCTCCTTGCTCACGCCCTCCTTGACCACCTTGGGCGCGCCCTCGACGAGATCCTTCGCCTCCTTCAGGCCGAGGCCCGTGATGGCGCGGATCTCCTTGATCACGTTGATCTTCTTGTCACCGGCCTTGGCGAGGATGACGGTGAACTCCGTCTTCTCCTCTGCCGGCGCCGCGGCCGCCGCACCGGCGCCGCCAGCCGCCGGGGCCGCCGCCACCGCGACCGGCGCCGCGGCGGAGACCCCCCACTTCTCCTCCAGCATCTTGGAAAGCTCGGCGGCTTCCAGGACGGTCAGGCTGGAGAGCTCGTCCACCAGCTTCGCGAGATCGGCCATGTCTGGGTGCTCCTTGATCTAATGGCTTGACTTGGTCTTTGCAACACCCGGTTCCGGCACCGCCCGGAACCGTTCGCGTTCCATGCCGTTCCGGCCCTTCCGCTGCGGCTCAGGCCGCCTGGGCCTCGCCCCCTTCGCCCTTCCGCGCGTAGGCCGAGAGCACCCGGGCGAGCTGCGCCCCCGGGGCCTGCAGCACCGCGGCAAGACGCGTCGCCGGGGTCTGGATCAGGCCAAGGAGCTGCGCCCGCAGCGTCTCGAGGCTCGGCAGCTCGGCCAGCGCCTTCACGCCGTCGGCATCCAGCACCCGCTCGCCGAGGGCCCCGCCCAGGACGACGAAGCGGTCGTTCGCCCGGGCGAAATCCACGCAGATCTTCGCCACCGCCACCGGGTCCCGCGACCAGGCGAGGGCGGTCGGCCCCTTCAGCAGCGGCGCGATCCCGGCGAAGCGGGTGCCGTCGAGGGCACGGACGGCCAGCCGGTTCTTGGCGACCTTGAAGGTCGCCCCGGCCGCCCGCATGCGGCGCCGCAGCTCCGTCGAATCGGCGACCGTCAGCCCGGCGTTGCGGGTGACGACCACCATGGACGCATCGGCGAGCACCGCCTGGAGCCTGGCGACGAATTCGCGCTTCTCCGTACGGTCCACGTCCCGTCTCCAACATGGGCCCGGGCCTGGTGGAGGGGCCCCGGCCGGTTCACACGGGGGCAGCCGGCAGCCCTGCGCCGCCGCCTGCCCGGCTGGCCTGTCTGAGCGGGAAGACCAAGCCAAGCCGTCCCCGGGCCCGTGACCCAAGGGGACGGATCGCCTCGACGCCCCGTCTATCCCCTGCGCGCCGGCCGGCGCATCAAGGCCCCGCAGGGCCACAGGGGGTCTCGGACAGGTTCGGAGCCGACTCCCTCCGGCAGCGGCGCCTGCCGCTTCCGGTCACCGGCCCCTGCCCGCCCGCCGCGGCGGCCGCCGACTCGTCGTCGGCCGGCACCGGCGCGGCGGGCGTATCTCGTTCGTCAGTCGCCTCCGCCGGCCGGCGCGGCCGCCTGGGCCAGCGAGGCCACATCCACCCGCACCCCGGGGCCCATGGTCGAGGTGACCGCCACCTTCTTGACGTAGGCGCCCTTCGCGCCGGGAGGCCGGGCGCGCTGGATCGCCTCGATGAAGGCGCGCGCGTTCTCGACCAGCTTGCGCTCGTCGAAGCTCGCCTTGCCGATGCCGGCGTGGACGATGCCCGCCTTCTCGGCGCGGAATTCGACCTGGCCGGCCTTGGCCGCCTGCACCGCCCCCTTCACGTCCATGGTCACGGTGCCGAGGCGCGGGTTCGGCATCAGCCCGCGCGGCCCGAGGATCTTCCCGAGCCGCCCGACGATGCCCATCATGTCGGGCGTGGCGATGCAGCGGTCGAAGTCGATCTTGCCCTCCTGCACCTGCGCGGCGAGGTCCTCGGCCCCCACCACGTCGGCGCCGGCGGCGCGCGCCTCCTCCGCCTTCGGGCCGCGGGCGAAGACCGCCACGCGCACGGTCTTGCCGGTGCCGTGCGGCAGCCCGACCACGCCGCGCACCATCTGGTCGGCATGGCGCGGATCGATGCCGAGATTCATCGCGATCTCGATGGTCTCGTCGAACTTCGCCTTGGCGTTGGCCTTGGCGATCCGCAGCGCCTCCTCGAGCGGGTAGCTCCGCGTGCGGTCGAAGCTCGCGTAGCAGGCGCGCAGCCGCTTGCCCAGCTTCGCCATGGGCTCAGCCCTCCACCACGGCGAGGCCCATGGAGCGGGCCGAGCCGGCGAGCATGCGCATCGCCGCCTCCTCGTCGTAGCAGTTCATGTCGCGCATCTTGATCTTCGCGATCTCGCGCAGCTGCGACTTCGTCACGCGCCCGATCGGCCCGCCCCGCCCCGGGGTCGAGCTGCCCTTCTCGAGCTTCGCCGCCTTGAGCAGGAAGTAGGTGTTGGGCGGGGTCTTGGTGACGAAGGTGAAGGTGCGGTCGGAATAGGCCGTGATGACGACGGGCGTCGGAGTCCCCGGCTCCATGTTCTGGGTCGCCGCGTTGAACTCCTTGACGAACTGCATGATGTTGAGGCCGCGCTGGCCGAGCGCGGGGCCTACCGGCGGGGACGGGTTCGCCTTCCCGGCCGGAATCTGCAGCTTGATGTAGCCGACGATCTTCTTCGCCATTGTCCGTCCCTGGTGGGGTCAGGGATGCGCGGTGCCGGCGGCCCTGGCGAGGACCTCCCGCGTCCCGAATCGTTGAGAGCGGCGGCGTATAGGGGCGAAGCGGGCGGGAGTAAAGGGGGGATCGTGCGGAGGGGCGCCCTACGCCGCCGCCGGCGCCTCGGTCACGGCCCGCGCCGGCCGGCGCGCCGCCACCACGGCAAGGGCGGGCGCCGCCGCCCCGGCGGGCTGGCCGGCGAACAGGTCCTTCGTCGCCTCGACGATGGCAAGCCCGGCGAAGCGCGGCGGGCAGAGCGCGCGCCCGGCCCGCTCCCACAGGTCCGCGCCGCGCAGCAGCAGGCGGTGCCGGACCGGGGGCAGGAACAGGGCCGCGTCGCGCCGCTCGACGCGGAACAGGTGCCGCGCCAGGAGCCGCCCGAGCTGGCCCGCCGAGTAGGGCTGGCCGTGGCCGAACGGCGTGCTCTCGACATGGGCCCAGAGGCCGCGCCGGTTCGGCACCACCACCAGCAGCCGGCCGTCGTCCTTGAGCACCCGCCAGGCCTCGCGCAGCAGGCGGCGGGCGTTCTCGGCCACCTCCAGGCCGTGGATCAGCAGCACCCGGTCGAAGCTGAGGTCGGGAAAGGGCAGCGCCTCCTCCTCGACCAGGGCAAGGCCCCCGCCGTCGCCCCCCTCCCCCGGCAGCGGGGCCAGGGCGCGGCAGGGGCCGCCCGGGTGGCGCGGCAGGCCGAGCTGGCGCGGCCGCACCGCCACCAGCCGCGTCGCCTGCCCGCGCCAGAGATCGAGATAGGGACCGGCATGGCCGAGGCCGAGCACGGACTGCCCGTGCAGCGCCGGCCAGAGCGCGCCCAGGCGCGCCCGCACCAGCCGGGCGGCGACCTGCCCGGCCGGGGTGGCGTAGAACGCGCCGAGGCCGGCATGGACCTCCCCCGTCATGGCGGGGGATATAGGACGGGCGGGGCCGCGCCGGGATGGGGCGCCCCCGCAGGAGGAGCGAGAGCCATGACGATCACCGTCGCGCCGGTGCCGTGCCTTCAGGACAATTACATCTGGCTCCTCCGCGGCGCGCGCGGCGAGGTGGCGCTCTGCGACCCCGGCGAGGCCGGGCCGGCGATCGCCGCGGTGGAGGAGGCTGGGGGGCGGCTCGACCTGATCCTCCTCACCCATCATCACGGCGACCACGTCGCCGGGGTGGCGGCGGTGAAGCAGCGCTTCCCGGACGCGCGGGTGGTCGGGAACGGGGCGGACGCCCATCGCCTGCCGCCGCTCGACCTCGCCGTCTCGCCGGGGGACACGGTGGGCTTCGGCGGGTCGGCGGCCGCGGTCATCGCCTGTCCCGGCCACACGCGGGGCGGGATCTCCTACCACTTCGCCGCCGGGGCGCTGGTGCTGTGCGGCGACACGCTGTTCTCGCTCGGCTGCGGCCGGCTGATCGAGGGCACGGCGGAGGAGATGTTCCGCAGCCTGCGCGCGCTCGCCGCCCTGCCGCCGGAGACACTGGTCTGCTGCGGCCACGAATACACCGAGAGCAACGCCCGCTTCGCCCTGACCGTCGAGCCCGACAACCCGGCGCTGCGCGCCCGCGCCGAGGAGGCGCGCGCGCAGCGCGCCGCCGGCCGGCCCACCGTGCCGACGACGATCGCCCAGGAGCTCGCCACCAACCCCTTCCTGCGCGCCCCGGACGTGGCAAGCTTCGCGCGCCTCCGCGCGGCGAAGGACAATTTCCGCTAGATCGCGGACCGTCGGGAACGGCCGGGGGCGCGAATCCGCCCGGCCGGCACCGGGCCGGAGCCGCTGCCGCGAGCCCGGCCGAGCGCAAGCGGCGCCCCGCATCCCGCGGAGCCGCGCCGCCACGAACCGAGGAGGAGTGACCCGCCCGATGAAGCTCTACTGGTCCCCCACCAGCCCCTATGTGCGCAAGGTGATGGCCTGCGCCATCGCCCGCCGCATCGACCACGAGATCGAGGCGGTGCCGTGCGACCCGCACGCCTCGCCGCCCGACCTCCTGCGCGACAACCCGCTCTCCAAGGTGCCGTGCCTGATCGCGCTCGACGGCACGCCGCTGTTCGACAGCCCGGTGATCTGCGAATACCTCGACACCCTGGGCGCCGCGCCGCCGCTCTTCCCGCCGCCCGGCACGCCGGAGCGGTTCCGCGCCCTGGTGCGCCAGGCGATGGCGGACGGCATCCTCGACGCCGCGGTCGGCCGGCGCATGCAGATGGTCTGGCCGCAGGACGACGGGCGGCGGGCCTACGATGCGCGCCAGAAGGCGGCGATCGAGCGCACCCTCGACCGGCTGGAGGCGCATCCGCCGGCCGGCCTCGACGACATCGGCGCCATCGCGATCGGCTGCGCGCTCGGCTATCTCGACTTCCGCTTCGCGCACGAACCGTGGCGGCCCGAGCGGCCGCGGCTTGCGGCCTGGTTCGCGGCGGTCTCGCAACTGCCGCCGCTCGCGCGCACGGTCCCCGTCGCGCTGTGAGCGCGCACGGGCCGGCGCCGGCGGGCGCGCGCCGCGGCGCGGCCGCCACGGACGGCCGCGGACGGCCGGAAGCGCCGGAACGGGGGCGGGGGGGCGGCAACGCCTCCCGCCCGACCGCGCCATGAGCGACGCCGCCGCCTGGGACGCCCGCTACGCGGGCGAGGGGTTCCAGTTCGGCGAGGCGCCGAACCGCTACCTGGAGAGCCTCGCCCCCCGGCTGCGGCCGGGGATGCGCGCGCTCGCGGTGGGCGACGGCGAGGGGCGCAACGGCGTCTGGCTCGCCGCGCAGGGTCTGCGGGTGACCAGCCTCGACTGGTCCGCAGTCGGCCTTGCCAAGGCGCAGGCGCTCGCCGCGCGGCGCGGGGTGACGCTGGAGACGGTGGTGGCGGACGCGGCGCGCTGGGACTGGCCCGTCGCGGCCTACGACCTCATCGCCTGGATCTTCGTCCACCTTCCGCCCGCCGATCGCCATGCCGCGGCGCAGGGCGTGCTGCGTGCCCTCGCCCCCGGCGGGATGCTGGCGCTGGAATGCTTCACCCCGGCGCAGGAGGGCCGGCGGAGCGGGGGGCCGAAGGACGTCTCCCTGCTCTGGAGCCGGGCCATCGTGGAGGCGGAGTTCTGCGGCGCGCTGGAGATCGTCGAGCTGCTCGAGGGCACCGTGCTGCTCGACGAGGGGCCGCGCCACCAGGGGCATGCGGAGGTGGTGCGCACGCTGCTGCGCAGGCCCGCGCGGTAGGGCGGATCGCGGACAGCCGGAAACGACCGGGAGAGCGAGCCCGCTCGACCGGGGACGAGCCGGAGCCGTGGCCGCGCGCACGGCCGAGCGGCAGGGCTCCGGCGCCGCCCGCGGGCGGCGCGGCCGGGCCCCGGGCTATCCCCGCGCCGAAGCCGCCCGCCCGCCCCCCCCCGCCACCCGCGCCACCGCCGCCGCCACCCGCCAAGTGAAGGCCCCCTCCCCCGCCGCGACCAGCAGCAGGGTCGAGGCCACCGGCGTCGCGTAGGCGAGGGTGCCGAGCAGCCGCGGGTCGCCGCGCTTCATCCCGACATCCCAGAGGAAGAACGCCGCGCCGAGCGGCCCCGCGCCGAGCAGCAGCACCGCCAGCCACTGCCCGGCGCCGAGCGGCGGCAGCGGCGGCTCGACGGCGAGATGCGCAAGCCCGGCGAGCGCCGCTGTGGCGAGGCAGAACCCGGCCACCGCCTCGGTCGGCACCGCCGCCAGGCGCCGGGCGGTCACGGAGTAGAGCGCCCAGACCAGCGCCGCCCCGGCCGCGCAGAGGAAGCCGAGCGCCGGCGCCGCGCCCCCCTCCCCCGCCACCCCCGGCCCGATCAGCACCCCGCAGCCGAGCGCGCCGAGCGCCGCCCCCGCGAGCCGCCGCGGCCCGAGCGGCATGCCGAGCACGGGGGCGGAGAACAGCACCACCAGCAGCGGCCAGGCGTAATTGACCAGGTTCGCCTCGACCGGCGGCGCCAGCGCCAGGGCGGCGAAGTAGAGCGCGTGATAGCCGAACAGCCCGCCCACCCCGTGCGCCCAGGCGAGCGGCGGCTGACGCAGCCGCGCCAGCCCGCCGCGGCGCCCCGCCACCACCGCGAGCCCGAGCAGCCCGCCGACGGCGAAGCCGAGCGCGGTGAGCGCGAGCGGCGGCACCCCGGCGGCGCGGCGCGAGAGCAGGGCGAGGAAGGCCCAGAGGGCGAGCGCCCCGCACCCGGCGAGGGTGGCGCGGAAGGAGGCGCGGATCGGACGGCCGCTCCGTCGCACGGACCGGATGCGGAAGGCGGCGCCGCCTCAGCGCTCGCAGCGGATGAACACGGTGGAGGGATGGGCGATCTCGCCCACCTCCGCCGCGCTGCGCTCGCCGTGCCCGCCCGGAGGGCCGAGATGCGGGCGGAGGCCGGATTCGCGGAGGAAATCCAGCACCTCCTCGTGGCGGACCGCGAAGTTCACGTTCTGCGGGATGTCGCCGAGCCGCGCCGCGACCCGCGCCGCGTTCAGCTTGGCCACCACCATCCCGACCACCTGGCCCTGGCGGTCGAGCAGCGGTCCGCCGGAACTGCCGGGCTGCACCGGGGCGCTGATCTGGATCTGCGACGGGTTGTCGCCGATGCCGGAGAGCGCCGAGACCTCGCCCGTGGTCAGGGTCGGCCCGGAGGAGAGCAGCCCGGCGAGCGGAAAGCCGTAGGTCACCACGCCCTCGCCGCGGCGCACCGGCCCGGGGCGGAAGCTGAGCGGCGGCCCGAAGTCGGCGGGCACGGCGAGCAGGGCGAGGTCGCGCCGCTCGTCGCTGCGTGCCGGTTCCGGCACCGCCACCTCGCGCCCGTCGGCGGCGCGAACCAGGATGCGGCCGCAGTCCTCGACCACGTGGAGGTTGGTGACGACCGCCCCGCGGGCGACGACGAAGCCCGTCCCGGTGGACACCCGGCCGAGGGGAACGCCGCGCGGAGAGGCTCCGGCGTAGGTCCCGCCCGGGCCCCGCGGCGCGCGGACCGTGGCTCCGCCGATGTGGCTGGCCTGCAGCCCGGTGTCGGTGACGGTGATCTCGACCACGGTGCAGATGTTCACCCGCCGCAGCTCGGCGCTGCGGCGGTCGGCCATGACCACGCGGAAGTCGTACTCGCCGGGATGGGCGGCGCGGAAGATCACCGCGGCGCCGGGCGGCAGGCCCTGCGCGCCGAACTGGTCCGGCCCCCAGTCGCGCTGGCTCGCGGGGCTGAAGAAGAACTGGATCACCGGGACGGAGGCGGCGTTGGCGATCCGGAAGCGCGTGTCGCAGGCCGCCGGCCCGACCGGCAGGCGGGGGTCCGCGGGCGCGGCGAGATAGGGCGGAGGCGGGGCAGACGGCGCGCAGGCGGCACCGAGCGCAACACCGGCGGCCGCAAGGAGCGCGGTGAGAAGGCGGAGCGGGCCGCGGACCATGGTCGGCAATGGCAGTTCTCGGTTTGGACCATGCAGGCTAGGGCAGTTCGGGCGGCTCAACAACGTCGCGCCCCTCACATCGCGCTGCGCCGGCCCCGCGCCGGGCGCCTTGCGCCTGCGCACGGGCGGCGGCGCGCGCAGCCTGCCGGGCGGCCGGCCCCCGGCACAGGCGGCAGCCGCGCGGCCCCCTCAGGCCGAGGCGCGCCGCCGCTCAATGCGCCTCGGCCCAGCTCCGCCCGCTGCCGACCTCCACGGCGAGCGGCACGCGCAGCGTCGCCACCCCCTCCATCACCCGCCGCACCAGCGCGCCGGTGGCCGCGACCTCCGCCTCCGGCACCTCGAACAGCAGCTCGTCGTGCACCTGCAGCAGCATGCGTGCCTCGAGCCCGGCGTCCTTCAGCGCCTTCGGCAGGCGCACCATGGCGCGCTTGATTACCTCCGCCGCGCCGCCCTGGAAGGGCGCGTTGATCGCCGCCCGCTCGGCGGCGGCGCGGCGCGCCGGGTCCTTGTGGTTGATCTCGGGGATCCAGAGCTTGCGGCCGAAGGGCGTCAGCACGAAGCCGTTGATGCGCGCGTCCTCCTTCAGCCGCTCCATGGTGTCGCGGATGCCGGGATACTGCGCGAAATAGGCCTCGATGATCTGCCGCGCCTCGCCCGGCGAGATGCCGAGCCGCGCGGCGAGGCCGAAGGCCGACATGCCGTAGATGATGCCGAAATTGATCGTCTTCGCCCGCCGCCGCGCCTCGCGGTCCACGCGATCGAGCGGGATGCGGAAGATCTCGGAGGCGGTGCGGGCGTGGATGTCCTCGCCGCGCGCGAAGGCCTCGCGCAGCGTCGGCACTTCGGCGAGATGGGCGAGCAGCCGCAGCTCGATCTGCGAGTAGTCGGCGCTCATCAGCACGTAGCCGGGATCGGCGACGAAGGCGCGGCGGATGCGCGCGCCCTCCTCGGTGCGGACCGGGATGTTCTGCAGGTTCGGCTCGTTGCTCGAAAGCCGGCCCGTGCTGGTCACGGCCATCGAGAAGCTCGTGTGCACGCGCCCGTCGCGCGGGTCGATCGCGGCGAGCAGCCCGTCCACGTAAGTGGACTTCAGCTTGGCGAGCTGGCGCCACTCCAGCACCCGGCGCGGCAGCTCGTGGCCGGTGACCGCGGCCAGCTCCTCCAGCACCGTCACGTCGGTGGAGTACTGGCCCGACTTGCCCTTGCGGCCGCTGGGCAGCTTCAGCTCCTCGAACAGGACCTCGCCGAGCTGCTTGGGCGAGCCGACGACGAAGGGGCGGCCGGCGAGGCGGTGGATCTCCGCCTCCAGCGCCGCGAGGCGGCCGGTGAACTCCTCGCCGATGCGCGCAAGCTCGGCGCCGTCCACGCGCACCCCGATCAGCTCCATGTCGCGCAGCACGCGGATCATGCGCCGCTCGACCTGCTCGTAGAGGGCGAGCGCGCCCTCCGGCCGCAGCCGGGGCCGGAGCAGCAGCCAGAGGCGCAGCGTCACGTCCGCGTCCTCGGCCGAGTAGGCGGTGGCCTTGTCGAGCGGCACCATCGCGAAGGGGAGGCGCGCGCGGCCGGTGCCCGTCACCTCGTCGTAGGGGATCGGGCGGTGGCCGAGGTGGCGCAGCGACAGCTCGTCCATCCCGTGCCCGTGGCGCCCGGCGTCCATCGCGTAGGAGATCATCATCGTGTCGTCCACCGGCCGGACCTCGATCGGCACGGTGGGCTCGCGCAGCATCACCTCGAGGTCGAACTTCGCATGATGCAGCACCTTGAGCACGGTGCGATCCTCGAGCAGCGGCTTCAGCGCGGCGAGCGCCACTTCCGGCGCGAGCTGGGCGGGCGGCGGCGGCGCCAGCATGTCCGCCGTCGCCTCGGCCGGGGCGCGGCCATGGCGCAGCGGCACGTAGCAGGCGCGCCCCGGCGCGGTGGCGAGGGAGAGGCCGATCAGCGGCGCGTTCAGCGCGTCGAGCCCGGCCGTCTCGGTGTCGAAGGCGACGACCCCGACGCGGCGCGCCTCGGCGATCCAGGCCTCGAGCGCCGCGATCGTGGTCACCGTCTCGTAGGGGCCGTAGGGGCGGTCGAGGGCGGGCGCCGGGGCCGGCGCGGCCTCCGCCCGCCGCGCCGGCGCGCCGCCGGCCGCCTCGTCGAAGCCGAGGCGCACGAGGATGCTGCGGAAGGCGTTCTCGCGCAGGAACCCCTCCAGCGCCGCGCGCGGCGGCGGCCGCGCCTCCAGCGCCTCGATCGGCAAGGGCAGCGGCGCGTCGGCGTCGAGCTTCACCAGACGCTTCGAGATCAGCGCCAGCTCGCGGTTGGCGAGCAGCGCCTCGCGCCGTTTCGGCTGCCTGATCTTCTCCGCGTTGGCGAGCAGCGCCTCCAGGCTGCCGTACTCGGCGATGAGCTGCGCCGCCGTCTTGATGCCGATGCCGGGCACGCCGGGCACGTTGTCGGTCGCGTCGCCGGCCAGCGCCAGCACGTCCGCCACCTTCTCCGGCGGGACGCCGAAGCGCTCGATCACCTCCGCCTCGCGGATCGGCTTCTGCTTGATCGGATCGAGCATCTCCACGCCCGGCCCGACGAGCTGCATCAGGTCCTTGTCGGAGGAGACGATGGTCACGCGCCCGCCCTCCGCCGTGAAGGCCTTGGCGTAGGCGGCGATCAGGTCGTCCGCCTCGAATCCGGGCCGTTCGATCTTGGCGACGCCGAGCGCGTCGGCGGCCTCGCGGATCAGGGCGAACTGCGGCACCAGCTCGGGCGGCGGCTCGGGGCGGTGGGCCTTGTACTCGGGGTAGATGTCGTTGCGGAAGGTCTGGCGCGAGGCGTCGAACACGACGGCGATGTGGCTGCCGCGGTGCTCCGAGAGGAACTTCACCATCATCTGGACGAAGCCGTAGACGGCGTTCACCTGCGTCCCGTCCGGGCGCGTCATCGGCGGCAGCGCGTGGAAGGCGCGGAAGATGTAGCCCGAGCCGTCCACCAGGATCAGGTGCTTCTGCCCCGGCTCCGTGACCGGCACCGCCTCGGCCGCGGCGGCCGTCGCGCCCTCGGTCAGCGGCCCGCGCGGGCGCCCGGCCTCCGGCGCGCGGAGCGGCTCGGCCTCAGTGGTCTCCGTCGTCGCCACCCGCGCCGTCCTTGAGGACGTAGGTGATGGAGCAGTAGGGGCAGGTGACCTCCCGCTCCGCGATGCGCAGCCAGACGCGCGGGTGGCCGAGGGCATCCTCGCCGATCCGGCCGTCGCAGGGCACGCTCCGGCTCGTCACCTCGATGCGCTGCAGCGGGGTGATGCCCTCGACGGGCTTCGGTGCGTATCCGGTCTGTCTCTCGTCGCGCACGTCCGCGCTCCTGCCTGTCTCGTCGCGCAAGGGGAAGCCTGGCGAGCGGCCTCACAATACCAGCGGCGCGGGCGTGGACCAGCCCGGCGCTTTCCCTTATCGTGTTCCGTGCACGTTCCCGCGAGCGGAATGAACCAGCGCCCGTCCCCCGCCATCGTGATCGCCGGCCGACGCGGGACCTGCCCGGCCCGGAGGGCCGCGCCGGCGGTCCGGCGCGCCGAGGCCGCATGACGATGCGGCGCCGGCCGCTCCTCGCGGCCCTGGCCGCGGCGGCAGCGGGCGCCTGCACGCCGCGCCTGATCCCGATGGGCCCCGCGATCGGCGAGCCGAGCCTCGCCGAGGACGCGCTGGTGATGGCGGACGGCGCCCGCCTGCCGCTGCGCAAGTGGCTGCCGGAGGGCGGCCGCCCGCCGCGCGCGGTGATCCTCGGCCTGCACGGCTTCAACGAATACGCCCGCAGCTTCCTCGAGGACCCGGCGCCGCTGTTCACCGCCGCCGACGTCGCGGTCTACGCCTACGACCAGCGCGGCTTCGGCCAGGCGCCGCACCGCGGCATCTGGGCCGGCGCCGCGACCCTCGCGCACGACGCCGCCACCGCCGCGCGGCTGATCCGCGCGCGCCATCCCGGGGCGCCGCTGATCCTGCTCGGCGAGAGCATGGGCGCCTCGGTCATCATGGTCGCCGCCGCCGCCGCCGAGCCGCCGCCGGTGGACGGCTACGTGCTGCTCGCCCCGGCGGTCTGGGGGCGCGGCGCCATGCCGGCGCTGCTGCGCTGGCTCCTCGACGCGGCGGCGCGGACCGTGCCGCTCGTCGCCTTCCCGAACAGCGCGGGCGGCATCACGCCGACCGACAACCTGGGGGCGCTGCGCCGCTGGTCGCGCGATCCGCTGATCATCCGCGAGACGCGCGTGGACGCCGCCAAGGGCCTCGTGGACCTGATGGACGAGGCGGTGGCGGCGGCGCCGCGCTTCGGCACCGCCTCGCTGCGCCCCCCGCCGGCGCTGCTGCTCTACGGCGCCCGCGACCGGCTCGTGCCCGCCGATCCCACCCGGCGGGTGCTGCGCACGCTGCCGGCCAGCGCGCGGGCGCGCGTCGGCTACTACGCCGAGGGGCACCACCAGCTCCTGCGCGACCGCAACGGCCCGCTCGTGGCGCGCGACATCCTCGCCTGGATCGAGGATCCCGCGGCCCCGCTCCCCTCCGGCGCCGATGCGGCCGCGGCGGCGTGGCTCGGCGAGGCCTGAGCCCGGCGGCGACCGGCAGGCAAGGGAGGGCGGGAATGGCGGAGGCGCTGATCGTCGGGGCGGGGGAGGGGTTCTCGGCCGCGTTGGCGCGGCGGCTCGCGCGCGAGGGCTACACGGTGCGGCTGGCCGCGCGCGATGCGGCGAAGCTCGCCGCGCTCTGCGCCGAGACCGGCGCCACCGCCCATGCCTGCGACGCCGCCGACCCGGCGCAGGTCGCCGCGCTGTTCGCCACCGCGGGCGAGGCCGCGGAGGTGGTGGCGTACAATCCCTCCTACCGGGTGCGCGGGCCCGTCACCGATCTCGACCCGGCCGAGGTGCGGCGCGCGCTCGAGGTCTGCGCCTTCGGCGGCTTCCTCGTCGCGCAGCAGGCGGCGCGGCGGATGCTCGCGCGCGGGCGCGGCACGATCCTGCTGACCGGCGCGAGCGCGAGCGTGAAGGGCTACCCGCGCTCGGCGCCCTTCGCGATGGGGAAGTTCGCGCTGCGCGGCCTCGCCCAGTCGCTCGCGCGCGAGCTGCATCCGCAGGGCGTGCACGTCGTCCACATCGTCATAGACGGCGGCATCCGCAGCGCGCGCCGGCCCGATGCGGGCGGGGACTCCCTGCTCGACCCGGACGCGATCGCGGCCACGGCGCTGCACCTGATCCGCCAGCCGCGCAGCGCCTGGAGCTGGGAAATCGAGCTAAGGCCCTGGGTCGAGCCGTTCTAGCGGCCGGCGCCCGGCCGTGCCGTCGCGCGGCAGGGGGCGCCGTCGGCCGCCTCACTCCTACGGCAGCCGCGTCCCCTCGAGCAGCGAGGCGAGCGTCGTGCCCGAGAGGCGATCCAGCATGGCCTGCTCGGCGGCGCGGAAGGCCGGCCCGAGCAGCTCGGGGACTCGCCCGCCGACCGGGTCCTCCCGGTTCGGCCTGTGCATCGAGAGCAGGGGCGTCCCGGGCGGGTGGATGGCGCGCCAGACCTCGGCCAGGGTGATGCTTTCCGGCGGCCTGGCCAGCTCGGCCCCGCCCGGGCCGCGCCGCACCCGGATCAGCCCGGCCCGGGCGAGCCGGCCGGCGATGCGGCGGATGACGACGGGGTTGGTGTTCACGCTCGCCGCGATCCGCGCGCTGGTGGCTTGGCCCGTCCGCTCGATGGCGAGCAGCAGCAGGATGTGCACCGCGACCGCGAAGCGCGTGGCAACCATGGTGCTTTCACGCCCGATCGGGGCAACGGTTCCCGCCCGTCCTGGCCGGTCTTGACCGGAGCGCGAACGAAGAGAGAACAATGCACCATGACCGCGCCCCCCACCCCGAGCGCCGCGCGCACCGCCCTGATCCGCCGCGCCGCCGTCCGCTTCTGCCTGCGCCGCGGCTGGGCGCCGGTGACCGAGATGCCCCTGCCCAACGGCCGCCGCGCCGACATCCTCGCCCTCGGGCCCGACGGCGGCTTCGCCGTCATCGAGGTGAAGTCGGGACCCCGCGACTTCCTGGGCGACGCCAAGTGGCCGGACTACCGGGCGTACTGCGACCGCCTGTTCTTCGCGGTGGACCTCGACTTCCCGCAGGAGCTGCTGCCCGAGGAGGTCGGCCTCGTGGTCGCGGAAGCGGCGGAGGCGGCGCTGGTCCGCGAGGCGCCCGCGCACCCGCTCGCCCCGGCGCGGCGCCGCGCGCTGCTCCACCGCTTCGCCGCGCTGGCGGCGGCGCGGCTCGCGGCCTTCGAGGACCCGACCGGGGTCGCCGAGCTGCGCGCCGCGCTGCGCGTGGAGTGAGGCGCGGCGCCGGCTCAGTAGGACTTGGGCAGCCCCAGCACCTTCTCGGCGATGAAGCAGAGGATGAGCTGCGGGCTGACCGGGGCGATGCGCGGGATCATCGCCTCGCGCAGGTAGCGCTCGACGTGGTACTCCTTGGCGTAGCCGAAGCCGCCGTGGGTCATCACCGCCTGCTGGCAGGCCTTGAATCCCGCCTCGGCGGCCAGGTACTTGGCGGCGTTGGCCTCCGCCCCGCACTCCAGCCCGCGGTCGTAGCGCCAGGCGGCCTGCATCGCCATCAGCCACGCCGCCTCCAGCTCCATCCAGCATTCGGCGAGCGGGTGCTGGATCGCCTGGTTCTGGCCGATCGGGCGGCCGAACACTTGGCGCTCCCTCGCGTAGCGGCTCGCCCGCTCGAGCGCGACGCGCCCGAGCCCCACCGCCTCCGCGGCGACCAGGATGCGCTCGGGGTTGAGGCCGTGCAGGATGTACGCGAAGCCGCGGCCCTCCTCGCCGATGCGGTCCTCGACGGGGATCTCGAGCCCGTCGAAGAAGAGCTGGTTCGAGTCCACGGCCTTGCGGCCCATCTTCTCGATCTCGCGCACCTCGACCCGGCTGCGGTCGAGCGTGGTATAGAACAGCGAGAGCCCCTCGGTGCGCCTGCGCACCTGCTCGAGCGGCGTGGTGCGGGCGAGCAGCAGCACCTTCTCCGCCACCTGCGCGGTGCTGATCCACACCTTCTGCCCGTGCACCACGTAGCGGTCGCCGCGCCGCTCGGCCCGCGTCCTCAGCCGCGTGGTGTCGAGGCCGGTGTTGGGCTCGGTCACCGCGAAGCAGGCGCGCTCGCGGCCGGCGATCAGCGGCGGCAGCATGCGGGCCTTCTGCTCCTCGGTGCCGAACACGACCACCGGCATCAGGCCGAAGATGTTCATGTGCACGGCCGAGGCGCCGCTCATGCCCGCCCCCGAACGGGCGATCGTCTCCATCATGATCGCCGCCTCGACGACGCCGAGGCCGGCGCCGCCGTACTTCTCCGGCATGCAGATGCCGAGCCAGCCGTCGCGTGCCAGCGCCTGGTGGAACTCGGCCGGGAAGCCGCCCTCGCGGTCGCGCGCGAGCCAGTAGTCGTCGCCGAAGCGGGCGCAGATGCGCGCGACCGCGTCGCGCACGGCTTCCTGCTCGGGGGTGAGGGCGAAGTCCATGCGGGCGCGTCCTAGGCGGGTCCGGGACCGGCGAACGGCGCGGCGCGGCGCGCGGGGGCCATGCCCATCCTCTGCCTCCTCATCCCATCGCCTGCGCGATCTCCAGGGCGCGCTCGGCGAGCGCCCGGTAGCGGTCGCGGTAGTTGATCGCGCTCGGATCGGCGGCATTGCCGTCGAGCGCCCGCCGCCACACCCCGGCGACGATCGCGGCGAGGCGGAACATCGAGAAGACGACGAAGGCGTCCATCCGCTCCGGCACCGGCCGCCCGGCGTGGGCGCAGTAGCGGGCGACGAATTCGCGCTCCGTCGGGATGCCGGTGCCGGCGAGGTCGGTGCCCCAGGTGCCGGCGATCCCCTCCGGCCCCGGCGGGATGTGGTAGGTGAGGCAGCAATAGCCGAGATCGGCCAGCGGATGGCCGATGGTGCTGAGCTCCCAGTCGAGCACCGCGACGATGCGCGGCTCGGTGGGGTGCAGGATCAGGTTGCCGAGGCGGAAGTCGCCGTGCGCGATCGCCGCCTCGTCCTCCTGCGGCAGGTGCGCCGGCAGCCAGGCGATGAGGCGCTCCATCGCCGGCATCTCCTCGGCCTTCGAGGCCTGCCACTGCTTCGCCCAGCGCTCCACCTGGCGCGCCATGTAGCGCTCCGGCCGGCCGAAGCCCTCGAGACCCGCCGCGCGCCAGTCCACGCGGTGCAGCGCGGCGAGCACGCGCGCCATGTCCTCGTACACCGCCGCGCGCTCCGCGGGCGTGGCGGGCTGCATCACGCGGTCGGCGAAGACGCGCCCGGGCACGTGGTCCATGACGAAGAACGGCGTGCCGATCACCGCGGCGTCCTCGCACAGCAGCCGCGTGCGCGGCACCGGCACGCCGCTCCCCTGCAGCGCGCTGAGGATGCGGTACTCGCGCTCGATCGCGTGCGCGCTCGGCAGCAGCTTTCCGGGCGGCTTCTTGCGCAGGACGTAGGCGCCGGCCTCGGTCTGCACGTGGAAGGTCGGGTTGGACTGCCCGCCCCGGAACTGCCGCACCGTCACCGGCCCGCCGTCGAAGCCCGGCAGCCGCCCGGCGAGGTAGCGCACCAGCGCCGCCTCGTCGAAGCGGTGGTTCGGCAGCACCGGGACCAGCGCCGGGACGCCCCCCGTGGGCGGCGCGCCCATGGCGTCAGGCGTCGGCGGCCGCCGGCTGCCCGGCGAGCACGCCGCCGTCCACCACGATGGTCTGCCCGGTCATGAAGGCGCCCGCCGGCGCGGCGAGGAACACCGCGGCGCCGGCGATGTCGTCCGGCTCGCCGAGGCGGAGCAGCGGCGTCTCGCGGATGCGCTTGCGCGCGTTCTCCGGGTTCTCCCACAGCGCGCGCGCGAAGTCCGTGCGCACCAGCCCCGGCGCGATGCAGTTCACGCGGATCCCCTTCGGCCCCCACTCGCAGGCGAGGTTGCGCGCGAGCTGCATGTCGGCGGCCTTGGAGATCGCGTAGGCGCCGAGCATGACCGATCCGCGGAAGCCGCCGATCGAGGAGACGATGATCGCCGAGCCCCCGCCCCGCTCCGCCATCCCCGGGAACACCATGTTGCAGAGCCAGAGGTTGCTCTTGACGTTGGAGGCCATGATGCGGTCGAAGGCCTCGTCGGGAATGCCGAGGGAGGGGCCGTAGTAGGGGTTCACCGCGGCGTTGCACACCAGGACGTCGATCCGCCCCCAGCGCTCGATCGTCCGGTCCACCAGCGCCTGCAGGTCCTCCTTGCGGCCGATGTGGCAGGCCTGCGCCACCGCCTCGCCGCCGCGCGCGCGGATCGCCTCCGCCACCTGCTCGCACGCCTCGAGCTTGCGCGAGGAGACGACGACCCTCGCCCCGTGCTGCGCGAGGCGCTCGCAGATGGCGCGGCCGATGCCGCGGGAGCCGCCGGTGACGACGGCGACCTTGCCGGCGAGGTCGAACAGGGTGCCTTCCAGGCTTCTGGTCATGCGGGGGTGTTCCTCGGCGGGCGGTACTGGCTGAGCTCGAGCCGCGCGAGCTGGTCGCGGTGCACCTCGTCCGGGCCGTCCACGATGCGCAGCGTGCGCGCGTACTTGTACATCTGGGCGAGGCCGAAGTCGTCGGTCACGCCGCCGCCGCCATGCGCCTGGATCGCCCAGTCCACGACCTGGCAGGCCATGGCCGGCACGGCGACCTTGATCGCCGCGATCTCGCGCCGCGCTACCTTGTTGCCGACCGTGTCCATCCGCCAGGCGGCGTGCAGCACGAGAAGCCGCGCCTGGTCGATCAGGATGCGCGCCTGCGCGATGCGCTCGCGCGTCACGCCCTGGTCGGCGAGCGGCTTGCCGAAGGGCTTCCGCTCCAGCGCGCGGCGGCACATCTTCTCGAGCGCCCGCTCGGCCATGCCGATCGCGCGCATGCAGTGGTGGATGCGCCCGGGGCCGAGCCGGCCCTGCGCGATCTCGAAGCCGCGCCCCTCGCCGAGCAGGATGTTGGAGGCGGGCACGCGCACGTTCTCGAAGATCAGCTCGGCGTGGCCGTGCGGGGCGTCGTCGAAGCCGAACACGGGCAGCATGCGCTTGATGGTGAGGCCCGGCGTGTCGCGCGGCACCAGGATCATGGACTGCTGCCGGTACCGGTCCGGGTTGTCCGGATCGGTCTTGCCCATGACGATGAAGATCTTGCAGCGCGGGTCGCCGGCGCCCGAAGACCACCACTTCCGCCCGTTGATCACGTAGTGGTCGCCGTCGCGCACGATCCGGGTCTGGATGTTGGTGGCGTCGGAGGACGCCACGTCCGGCTCCGTCATCGCGAAGCAGGAACGGATCTCGCCGGCGAGCAGCGGCTCGAGCCACTGGCGCTTCTGCTCCTCGGTGCCGTAGCGCTCCAGCGTCTCCATGTTGCCGGTGTCCGGCGCGGAGCAGTTGAACACCTCGCTCGCCCAGTGCACGCGGCCCATGATCTCGGCGAGCGGGGCGTATTCGAGGTTGGTGAGGCCGGCGCCGCGTTCCGAATGCGGCAGGAACAGGTTCCACAGCCCCGCCGCGCGCGCCTTCGCCTTCAGCTCCTCGACGATCGGCACCGGCTGCCAGCGGTCCGCCATCGCCGCCTGCTGGGCGTGATAGACCGGCTCGTTGGGGTAGATGTGCTCGTCCATGAAGGCGAGCAGCCGCGCGCGCAGCGCCTCGACCTTCTCGGAATAGGCGAAATCCACGCCGCTTCTCCCTTGTTCGCCAGGCCTCGCGAGGCAGGCGCCAGCGTCCGGCGCGCACCGTAGGGAGGAGGGGATTTGCGCGTCAAGCGCCGCCCCGGGCGCGGAGCGGCGGGAACCCGCCCGCCGGTCGCGCATTGCGGCCAGCGCGGCCTTTGCCGCGCCGCCCGGGAGGCGCCGACGATGGACGTGCTGCTGGTCGAGCCGGATGCGCCGCTCCGGGATGCGCTGGCGCAGGCGCTGCGCGAAGCGCGGTTGCGCGCGGTGGCGGTGGACAGCGGCGAGGAAGCCCTCGCCGTCGCGCGCGAGCAGGCGCCGCCCCGGGTGCTGGTCACCGCCATCGCTCTCGGCGCGGGCATGGACGGGTCCGAACTGGTGCGCCGCCTGCGCGGCCGCTGGCCCGGCATGGCGGCGGTGCTGACCGGCGAGCGCGGCGGGCAGTTGCGCGGCCGCGTGCTCGGCCGCACGGACCGCTTCCTCGCCCGTCCCGTCACCGCCGACGCCCTGCTCGCCGTCCTCCGCGGCCTGACCGGCGCCGGCCTGCGCCCGCTGTCCTGACGGCGCCGCGTCAGAGGCCGGCAACGTTCTCCGGCCGCGGCGGGATCGCGCCCCGCTCCGGCCACCGCGGCGGGGGCGCACGCTCAGCCCTCGCGCACGCCCATCCCCTGCATGAAGCGCTGGCGGTGCAGCACCGGATCGCGCGGCGTCTGCCTCGCCGCCGGCTGGCCGTCGATGCGCGCCGCGATCAGCCACGGCCCGTCTCCGGCGAGCGCCTGCTCCACCAGCGCCTCGAACTCCGCCTCGTCGCTCGCCCAGTTGCTCCGCGCGATGCCGGCGCCGCGGGCGATGGCGACGATGTCGGTTCCCGCCTGCGCCGCCGGCGTCGCCTGCCCGCCGGTGATGGCGTAGGCGCCGTTGTCCCAGACGACGATGGCGAGGTTCCGCGGCGCCCGCGCCGCCACGGTGGCAAGGCAGCCGAGCTGCATCAGCAGCGAGCCGTCGCCTTCCAGCGCGAACACCTTGCGCCGCGGCTGCGCGATGGCGACGCCGAGCGCGATCGGCACGGCGAGCCCCATGCTGCCGAGCATGTAGAAGTTCTGCGGCCGGCCCGCGCTGCTCGCCCAGAGGTCGAAGTTCGAGTAGCCGATCCCGCCGACCACCGCCTCGTCCTTCAGCTTCGCCACCAGGAGCTGCGTCAGGTCGAAGCGGTTCATCACCTTGGTGTTGCGCAGCATCCCCCTCGCCTCCCCGCTCACGCCAGCACCTTGCCGCCGGTCAGCAGCGGCGAGAGGATCAGGCAGGCCGGCGCCTGCGTCCCCACCGCCTGGCGGATCGTGCGGTCCACGATGAACTCCGTCTCGTCGAGCCGGGTGATGGTGTGGTGCTCGATGGCGAGGGCATCGAGCACCGGGCGCATGGTCCGGCACACCAGCGCCTGGCCGAGGTTGAACTCGCCGAGCGTGCCGCGCTCCGAGACCATCATCAGCAGCGGGATCTGGCAGGCGCAGGCGAGCGAGGCGAGCACGTTCGGCAGGGTCGCGAAGCCGCTGGTCTGCATCAGCACGATGCCGCGCATCCCGGCCATCCAGGCGCCGCAGACGATGCCGACCGCCTCCTCCTCGCGCGCCGTCGGGAAGGTGGTGAAGAACGGGTCGGCGTGGGCGCCCTCGATCACCGGCCGCAGCACATTGTCGGGGACGTAGGTGACGAGCCGCACCTCGTTCCGCTTCAGCACATCGAGCACGATCCCGTGCCAGGTCCTCGTCGTCGCGTCCGCCATCTCCAGCCCCACCTCCGGGAGGGCGCGCAATGTGCCGCCGCCGCGGCGCGCCGGCAATGCCCCGCCGACGCCCGCCGCCGCGCCGCCCCCTTGCCTGGCCGCGGCGCCCCGCCGAAACTGCCCGGGCCTTCCCCGAATCAGGGAGACGCCGGGTGGCCGCCTTCAGGAGCACCGAACGCTACGTCGCCTCGCGCGACCTCGAGGTGGCGGTGAACGCCGCCATCGCGCTGCAGAGGCCGCTGCTCGTCAAGGGCGAGCCCGGCACCGGCAAGACCGTGCTGGCGCACGAGGTCGCGCGCGCGCTCGGCCTCCCCCTGATCGAGTGGCACATCAAGTCCACCACCAGGGCGCAGCACGGCCTCTACGAGTACGACGCGGTCGCGCGCCTGCGCGACGGCCAGCTCGGCGACCCGCGGGTGCACGACATCGCCAACTACATCGTCCGCGGCAAGCTGTGGGAGGCCTTCGAATCCCCCGTCCCGGTCGTGGTCCTGATCGACGAGATCGACAAGGCGGACATCGAGTTCCCGAACGACCTGCTGCTCGAGCTCGACCGCATGCAGTTCCACGTGTACGAGACGCGGCAGACGGTCGTCGCGAAGCACCGCCCGGTCGTCATCATCACCTCCAACAACGAGAAGGAGCTGCCGGACGCCTTCCTGCGCCGCTGCTTCTTCCACTACATCCGGTTCCCGGACCGCGAGACGATGGAGCGCATCGTCGAGGCCCACTACCCCGGCCTGCGCAAGGACCTGGTGCGGGAGGCGCTGGACGTCTTCTTCCGGATCCGCGAGGTGCCCGGCCTCAGGAAGAAGCCGGCGACCTCGGAGCTGCTCGACTGGCTCAAGCTGCTGATGGTCGAGGACCTGCCGCCCGAGGCGCTGCGCGCGAAGGAGGGCAAGCTGATCATCCCGCCGCTCTACGGCGCGCTGCTGAAGAACGAGCAGGACGTGCACCTGTTCGAGCGGCTCGCCTTCCTCTCGCGCCGCGCCGGCGCCTGACGGCCCGGCGCCGGTGTTCGCGACCTTCATCCTCGCGCTGCGCCAGGCGGGCCTGCCGGTCTCGCTGACCGAGTACCTGACGCTGCTCGGCGCGATGAAGGCGCGGGTCGCCGCCTACGATCTCGACGACTTCTACTACCTGAGCCGCGCGGCGCTGGTGAAGGACGAGCGCCACCTCGACCGCTTCGACCGCATCTTCGGCGAGGTTTTCCGGGGCCTCGAACGCCCGCCGGGCGCGCCCGAGGGGGAGATCCCGGAGGAGTGGCTGCGCCTCGTCGCCGAGAAGGTGCTCACGCCCGAGGAGATGGCGCGGATCGAGGCCTTGGGCGGCTTCGAGGCGCTGATGGAGACGCTGCGCCGGCGCCTCGCCGAGCAGAAGGGCCGCCACCAGGGCGGCTCGAAGTGGATCGGCACCGGCGGCACCTCGCCCTTCGGCGCCTACGGCTACAACCCCGAGGGCGTGCGCATCGGCCAGGACGGGTCGCGCCACCGCCGCGCGGTGAAGGTGTGGGACAGGCGCGAGTTCCGCGACCTCGACGACGACGTCGAGATCGGCACCCGGAACATGAAGATCGCGCTGCGCCGCCTGCGCCGCTTCGCCCGCGAGGGAGCGGCGACCGAGCTCGACATGCCGGGCACCATCCGCTCCACCGCGCACAACGCCGGCACGCTCGACCTCCGCCTGGTGCCGGAGCGGCGCAACGCGGTGAAGGTGCTGCTGCTGCTCGACATCGGCGGTTCCATGGACGACCACGTGCGGATCTCGAGCGAGCTGTTCTCCGCCGCGCGGTCGGAGTTCAAGCACCTGGTCCACTTCTACTTCCACAACTGCCCCTACGAGCGGCTGTGGCGGAGCAACCGCCGCCGCCGCGACGAGACGGTGCCGACCGCGGAGGTGCTGCGCACCTACGGGCCGGACTACAAGCTCGTCCTCGTCGGCGACGCTTCCATGAGCCCCTACGAGATCACCCAGGTCGGCGGCAGCGTCGAGCACTGGAACGAGGAGCCCGGGCGCGCCTGGCTGGAGCGGCTGACCGGCCACTTCCGCCGCTCCGCCTGGCTCAATCCGGTGCCGCAGGACTTCTGGGGGCACACGCCCTCGATCGGCATGGTGGGCGAGATCATGGAGGGGCGCATGTTCCCGCTCACCCTGCGCGGCCTGGACGACATGGCGCGCGAACTGGTCCGCTAGAGGAGGAGACGCCACATGGCCCGCATCGGCATCATCGTCGAGTTCAGGATCAAGCCCGGCCAGCACGCGGCCTTCGACCGCATCATCCGCGAGCACGCGCGGCTGACCCTGCAGGAGGAGCCGGGCTGCGAGCGCTTCGACGTGCTGCAGCCGCTGACGAAGGAGGGCGCCAGGGACGAGACCCGCATCATGCTGTGCGAGGTCTACCGCGACCGCGCCGCCTTCGAGGAGCACGGCCGCAATCCGCGGCTCGCCAGGGTGCGCGAGGCCTACGCGCCGCTGATCGAGGCGCGCACCCTGACCCTCTGCGAGCTGTAGTCAGCCGGCCGGCGCGTCGGCCCCGGCCAGCAGGTAGAGATGGCCCTCGGAGGATCGCTGGCGGATGGCCAGCGCCTCCTGGTACTGGGCCGAGCGGTAGAACGCCTCCGCCTGCTCCGGACTGTCGAATTCCAGGACCACGACGCGCTTCGGCGAACGGTCGCCCTCCAGCACCCGGGGCTCGCCGCCCCGCACCAGGTAGCGTCCGCCATGCGCGGCGATCGCCGCCGCGGCAAGCGGCCGGTATCGCTCGTAGGTCTCCGGGTCCGTGACCTCGATCTCGGCGAAGATGTAGCCCTTCGGCATCGTGTCCTCCCCTGCGCGCCGCATCGCGACACACGGATCCGCCTCGGGCGCCGCTCATTCCCGCCCGGGCATGCCTGCGCTCCTGCGCCGGACCGGCGGCAGGCATCGCGCGCCGCACGGGGTCCGGCGCGCATGGCCACCCGCCTGCCGCGCCGGAAGCATAGGCCCTGCGGCCGCCGCGCGCGAGGCCTCTTCCCCGCCGCGGCGCCCCGCGGCACAGTTCCCACGCAAGGGAGGGACGCCATGCCGAAGCAGCCGGTCGCGTCCGCGCGTCTGCCGCCGCCGAGCGGACACTTCGCGCAGGCGACGATCGCGGAGGCGCGCGGGCGCCTGCTTTTCATCTCCGGGATGCTGGCGAAGGGGCCGGACGGCAGGCTGGTCGGGATCGGCGACGTCGCGGCGCAGACCCGGCAGGTGTGCGAGAACCTCAAGGCCGCGGTGGAGGCGGCCGGCGGCACGCTGGACGACATCTGCCGCATGGACGTCTACGTGCGCAACATGGAGCATTTCGAGCGCATCCACGAGGTGCGCCGCGCCTACTTCACCGGCACCCCGCCGGCCTCGACCATGGTCGAGGTGACGAAGCTGACCTTGCCGGAAGCGCTGATCGAGATCAGCGCAATCGCGGTGCTGCCCTGAGGGGAGAACCGGCCATGCGCGACATCGTCCGCGGCTCCTATCCGCTCGAGAAGCGGGAGGTGGTGATGGAGGGGGCGGACATGCGGGCGAGCGTGCTGACGCTCGCCCCCGGCCAGTGCGTGCCCTGGCACTACCACTCGGAAGTCACCGACGTGTTCTTCTGCCTCGAGGGCCCGATGGTGGTCGAAACCCGCGCGCCGCGCGAGGAGCGGGTGCTGCGGGCCGGCGAGAGCCTTGCCGTGCCGCCGAAGACCGCGCATCTCGTGCACGGCCTCGACGGCGGCCGCTGCCGCTTCCTGCTCCTGCAGGGCGTGGGCGACTACGACTTCCGCGCGGTGGCGGGCGCCTGAGCCGCGGCGCCGCCCGGCGCGCCTTGCCTCAGATGGCGCGCTCCGCCCGCAGCGCCGCGATCTCCTCGCGCGAATAGCCGAGTTCGCCGAGGATCGCCTCCGTGTCCGCGCCGAGAGGGGGCGGCGGGCTGTCCACCCGCGGTCCGCCGTGGGCGAAGCGGAACGCCGCCACCGGCACGCCGAACGGCCCCTCCACGCCCGGCGCGCCCTCCGGGAAGCGGTGCACGAGGTGGCGGGAGGCGAGCTGCGGATCGGCCATCGCCTCGTCCAGCCTCCGCACCCGCGCCGCCGGCACGCGGCGGGCCTGGAGGTACGCCTCCCACTCGTCGGCGGTGCGCGTCAGCATGATCTCGCCGAGCAGCGCCGCCTCGCGCTCGCGGTCGGCGACGCGCGCCTCGTTGTTCGTCTTCGCCATCTCCGGATGGCCGAGCGCGGCCCAGAGCCGCCTCTGCTGGCGCAGGTTGCTTGCCCCCAGCATCACCAGCCCGTCCCTGGCCCGGTAGGCGCTGTTGGTCGCGTACAGGTGATCGTTGCCGTTCGGCCGCGGCACCTTGCCGGTCCGCAGATAGGCGGTGAGGTGCGAGGCCATCATCATCATCGCCACGTCCAGCATGGCGAGGTCGATCCGCTGGCCGCGGCCGGTCCGCTCGCGCTGGAACAGCGCCGCGGCGAGCGCGAAGGCGCCCATCGTCCCGGTCGCGTAGTCGATCGCGGGAGAGCCGAACTTGAGCGGGCTCACCTCCGGCGTCCCGGTCGTCGCCATGATGCCGGAGGTCGCCTGGATCACGTGGTCGTAGGCCGTCTGGCCCCCGCGCGGCCCCTCCTGCCCGAAGGCGGAGATCGAGCAGTAGATGAGGCGCGGGTTGAGCCTCGACACCTCCTCGTAGCCGAGGCCGAGCGCCGCGAAGGCGCCGGGGCGGTAGTTCTCCACCAGCACGTCGGCGCGGGCGAGCAGCCGGCGCATCACCGCGCGCCCGCCCTCGGTCTTGAGGTCGAGCGTGAGCGAGCGCTTGTTCGCCCCCTGCGTCAGGAAATAGGTCCCCATGGCGCGGCGGTTCAGCGCCAGGTCGCCGCCGCTGTCGCGGCTCTGGTCCGGCTCCTCCGGGTGCTCGACCTTGACCACCTCCGCCCCGAGCAGCGCGAGCTGGTAGGCGGCGAACGGTCCCGCCAGCACATGCGTCGCGTCAACGATGCGGATGCCCTCGAACGGCCGGGTCATGGACGGATCCTCACGGCGATGGTCGCTGCGCGTCCATCAACCCATGCCGCGGGTGCGGCCGCAAGCGGTCCGGCTTGTCCGCGGCCGGCAGCGCCCCGGTCCTTTGCCCGCGGAGCCGGTTCCCGCTCCCGGCCGCTTCCGGGCGGGAGCGATCTGCTCTAGAAGGCGCCACGAGAGGAGCTTGCCGCGCCGTGCACGACCGCATCGAGGATCCCGCCGCCGCCGGCTGGGAGAGGGTGGCCGATTCCGGCTTCCCCGAGATCATCGGCGCCTTCTGGATGCGCCGCGAGCGGGACGGCGGCCCGCTCTTCGGCGTGCTCACCGACCCGCGCCACAACAACGGCCGCGGCGTGGTGCACGGCGGCATCCTCGCCAGCATCATGGACCACGCCCTCGGCAAGACGGTGGGCGACGCCGTGCGCCCGCAGCGCTGCGCGACGATCCAGCTCGACCTGCACTACCTCGCCCCCGTCGCCCCGGGCGAGTTCGTCACCGCGCGCTGCGAGGTGACGCGGCGGACGCGCTCCGTGGTCTTCGTGCGCGGCGAGCTTTTCGCCGGCGGGCGCGCCGTGCTCGCCGCCAGCGGCATCTGGAAGGTGCTGGAGAGCAGCCGCCGCGAAGGCGGCGAGGGAGGCATGGCATGAAGGCGGAGACCGGCGGCATCCCGACGCTCTCGACCGAGGGCCCCGTCGCCACCATCCGGCTCAACCGCCCCGCGGTGCACAACCGCATCGAGCCGGCCGACCTGGTTGCGCTGCACGGCCTGCTCGACCGCATCGAGGCCGAGCCGGCGCTGCGCGTCCTCGTCCTCACCGCCAGCGGCAAGTCGTTCAGCTCCGGATTCCACATCGGCGCGCTGGGCAGCGGCGAAGCGCAGGACGAGGACGCCTTCGCCCGCTTCGCCGACCGGCTGGAGCGCGTGCGCCTGCCCACCATCTGCGCGCTCAACGGCGGGGTCTATGGCGGCGCGACCGACCTCGCGCTGGCCTGCGACTTCCGCATCGGCGTCACCGGGATGGCGATGTTCATGCCCGCCGCGCGCCTTGGCCTGCACTACTACCCGGGCGGCCTGCAGCGCTACGTCAGCCGGCTCGGCCTCAACACCGCCAAGCGCATGTTCCTGCTCGCCGAGCGGTTCGAGGCCGAGGAGCTGCTCCGCATCGGCTATCTCGACGAGCTGGTGCCGCCGGAGCGGCTGATGCCGCGCGTCGCCGAGATCGCGGCGCGGCTCGCCGGGAACGCGCCGCTCGCCGTGCAGGGCATGAAGGCGGCGCTGAACGACATCGCGCGCGGCGACGCCGACCTCGCGGCGATCGCCGCGCGCGCGGCCGCGGCCAAGCGCTCCAACGACATGGCCGAGGGCCGCGCCGCCTGGCTGGAGAGGCGCGCGCCGCGCTTCACCGGCACCTGAATGGCCGCGCGCCGCCGGCGCGCCCAGGCGCCGGCGGCCGCACCCGGCCTGGAGCCGTCTCCGCCCGGCTGTGCGCGCGGCGACGGCTCCGGCGCGTTGTCCGCCGAGCGGCTTCGCGCCCCCGGCCGTTCCCAGCCGTCCGCGCTCCGCCCTAGAGCCCGGCCTGGGTGACGAACTTCGTGTTCAGATAGGCCTCGATCGCCTCCGACCCGCCCTCGGAGCCGTAGCCGGAATCCTTCACCCCGCCGAACGGCACCTCCGGCAGCGCCAGGCCGAGGTGGTTGATCGTCATCATCCCGGTCTCGACCTTGGCCGCGATCGCGTTCGCGGTCTTGGCCGAGCGGGTGAAGGCGTAGGCGGCGAGGCCATAGGGCAGGCGGTTCGCCTCCTCCACCACCTCCTCGAACTCGCGGAAGGGCGCGATCATGGCGATGGGGCCGAAGGGCTCCTCGTTCATCATGCGCGCCTCCTTCGGCACGTCGGTCAGCACCGTGGGCGCGTAGAAGTAGCCCTTGTTGCCGATGCGCTCGCCGCCGGTCCGCACCGTGGCGCCCTTCTGCCGCGCGTCCGCCACCAGGCCCTCGACCCAGGGGAGGCGCCGCTCGTGCGCGAGCGGACCCATCTGCGTCCCCGGCTCCAGCCCGTTGCCGACCTTCAGCGCCTTGGCCGCGGCGACGAACTTCTCGACGAAGGGCTCGTAGAGCCTCTCCTGGACCAGGAAGCGCGTCGGCGAGACGCAGACCTGCCCGGCGTTGCGGAACTTCGCCCCCGCGAGCAGCCTCACCGCGTAGTCGAGGTCGGCGTCGTCGAACACGATCGCCGGCGCATGCCCGCCGAGCTCCATCGTCACCCGCTTCATGTGCCGCCCGGCGAGCGCCGCGAGCTGCTTGCCCACCGCGGTCGAGCCGGTGAAGGTCACCTTGCGGATCACCGGATGCGGGATCAGGTACTCGCTGATCTCGGCCGGCACGCCATAGACGTAGTTCGCCACCCCCGGCGGCAGCCCGGCGTCGAGGAAGGCGCGCAGCAGCTCGGCCGGCGAGGCCGGCGTCTCCTCCGGCGGCTTGACGATGATCGAGCAGCCGGTCGCCACCGCGGCCGAGAGCTTCCGCACCACCTGGTTGATCGGGAAGTTCCACGGCGTGAACGCCGCCACCGGGCCGACCGGCTCCTTGATCACGAGCTGGTAGATCCCCTCGCCGCGCGCCGGGATCACGCGGCCGTAGGCGCGCCGCCCCTCCTCGGCGAACCAGTCGATGATGTCGGCGCCCGCCAGCACCTCGATCTTCGCCTCGGCGAGCGGCTTGCCCTGCTCCATCGTCAGGAGCCGCGCCACCTCGTCGGCGCGCGAGCGGAAGATCTCCGCCGCCTTGCGCATCAGCTTGTAGCGCTCGAAGGCCGGCACCCTGCTCCAGGCGCGGAAGCCCTTCTCCGCCGCCGCCAGCGCCTCGTCGAGGTCGGCCCGCGTCGCCTTGGCGACGGTGCCGATCTGCTCCTCGGTGGCGGGGTTCAGCACCGGCAGCGCCTCGCCGGAGCGGCTCTTGCGCCACTCGCCGTTGATGTGGAGCAGGACGTCAGGGTAGCTCATCGCGGTCTCTCTCCCGGAAGGCGGGATTGCAGATAGCGCGGCGGGCGGCCGGCGTCACCCGGACCGGGCGGCCTCGGCGATCCGCGACGGGTCGGCGCCGACCCGCCCGCCCTCCGCCCCCGCGGCGAGGGGCGAGAGGCGGAAGTCGTAGCGCACCGCCGGCAGGTCCGGGCGCGGCGCGTCCGGCAGGCCCGTCCGCTCGCTCACCACCAGCGAGCCGGAAACCCCGAACACCGTGTCGCTCTCCACATGCGGGTCGTCGGCGAAGTAGAGGGCGGTGACCAGCTCCTGATAGCCGGGCGCCGAGACCAGCACGTGGATGTGCGCCGGCCGGTGCCCGTGCCGCCCCTGCAGGCGCACGAGCCTTCCCACCGGCCCGTCCATCGGCACCGAGTAGCCGCGCGGCTTCACCGTGCGGACGTGGTAGCGCCCCTCGGCGTCGCAGCGCAGCCTTCCGCGCATGTCCACCGCCGAGGGATCCTCCCCCTGCAGGTCGTAGAGCCCCTCCGCGTTGGTCTGCCAGAGATCCATCACCGCGCCGGGGACCGGCTCGCCGCCGGCGTCGGTCACCCGCCCGAACAGCAGGATCTCCTTCCTGTTCCCGTCCGTCGCCGCCCGCGCGAGCGACCCGCCGAGCGGCACCTCCGGCGGGTCCTCGCGGTAGAACGGCCCGAGAAGGCTCGTCTCCGTCGCGCCCTCGGCGCGGCTGCGCGCATCGTGCATCACGTTCACCAGGCGCGACAGGCCGAGCACGTCGGAGAGCAGGATGAACTCCTGCCGGTGCGCCGTGCAGGCCTGGCCGACGGCGGTGAGGAAGGCGATGCCGGCCAGCCACTCCTCCGGCGTCAGCTCCACCTCGCGCGCGAAGTCGTGCAGGTGGCGCACCGCGCTCTCGATGATGCGCCTCAGGCGCGGGTCGGGCGTGCCCGCCATCTGCTCCAGCACCGCCTCGGTGATGGCGAACCGGTCGAGGTCCTTCATGACGTCCTCCTGTGCAGCCGGCGCCAGGTCCCGGCGCGGCGGGCCGGCGCATGCCGCCGCCGGGGCGGCTGCGCGGCGATCAATCCGGGCGGACGCCGCCCGTGGCGATGACGCGCCGCCAAATTTCCACCTCCTCGCGCGTCAGGGTTGCGAGCCGCTCCGCCGGGCCGCCGACCGGCTCCACGCCCTGGGCCCGCAGGCTGGCCTGCGCCGCGGGATCGTCGAGCAGCCGGTTCGCCGCCGCGTTCAGCCGCGCGACAACCGGGGCCGGCGTCCCCGCCGGCGCGTAGAGCCCCCACCAGGCGACCACGACGAAGCCGGGCAAGCCGGCCTCCTCCATGGTCGGCACCTCCGGCATCCCGTCGAGGCGCCGCGGCGCGGTGACGGCGAGCGCGCGGATCGAGCCCTCGCGGATATGCGGGCCGAGGGCGAGGAAGTGGTAGAACATCGCGTCCACCTTCCCCGAGATCAGGTCGGTCACCGCCTGGGCCCCGCTGCGGTAGGGCACGTGCACGGTCTCGATGCCCGCGCGCTGGTTCAGCATCACCTGCGAGAGATGCCCGGTGGTGCCGTTCCCGGCCGAGGCGAAGGTGAGCGTCCCCGGGCGCCGCTTCGCCAGCGCGATCAGCCCGGCGAGGCTCTCCGCCTCCAGCCCGCGCCGCACCGCGAGCACCGCGGGCGTGGTGCCGAAGGGCGCGACGGGCGTGAAGTCGCGCACCGGATCGAAGCCCGGATCGGGATAGAGGCTGACGTTGATCGCGTGCGTGCCGATGGTGCCGAGCACCAGCGTGTAGCCGTCCGGCGCCGCCTTCGCGACCTGGGCCGTGCCGACGTTGCCGCCCGCGCCGCTGCGGTTGTCCACGACGAAGGACTGGCCGAAGGTCCGGGTCAGGTGCTGGGCGAGCAGCCGGCCGACGCTGTCGGTCGTGGTGCCGGCGGCAAAGGGGACGACGAGCCGCACCGGCCGCGCCGCGGGCCACTCCTCCGCCCCCGCCGCCGCACGCGGCAGGGCGAGCGCGGCGGCGCCGAGGAGGACGCTGCGACGATCCACCGGGCCCATGCCTTTCCCTCCCCTCCCCCGGCCCGGCGCCTCCCGCGCCGGCCCTGGAAGCCTTCTCCCCCGCGCGCCGCCGCGCGGTCAAGCCGCGCCTCCCCGGGGCCGCCGGCGCGGGCCCGGCACGGCGCGCTTGGCGCCGGGCGCGTCATCCCCGATAGGTTCGGCAACCGGCGCCGAGAGGGACACCCCGCCCATGACCGCCACGCCCGCGCTGCTGCCCACCACCGTCGTCGGCAGCTACCCCCAGCCCGAATGGCTGGTCCGTCGCGACATCCTGCTCGGCCGCCTCGTTCCGCGCGTGCGCGCGCGCGAGATCTGGCGCGTGGACCCCGAGGTGCTGGAGCAGGCGCAGGACGACGCCACCCTGCTCGCCATCCGCGACCAGGAGCGCGCCGGCATCGACATCATCACCGACGGCGAGATCAGGCGCGAGAGCTACTCCAACCGCTTCGCCCTGGCGCTCGAGGGCATAGACGCCGAGAACCCGGGCGAGATCACGAGCCGCGGCGGCAAGCCGACGCAGGTGCCGCGCGTCGTCGGCCCGATCCGCTGGCGCGGCCCGGTCGAGCGGCGCGACGTCGAATTCCTGCGCGCCAACACCGACCGCCGCATCAAGATCACGCTTCCCGGCCCCTTCACCCTGTCGCAGCAGGCGGTGGACGCGCACTACGGCGACGAGGAGGCGATGGCGATGGACTACGCCGCCGCCGTCGCCGCGGAGGCGCGCGCGCTCAAGGCCGCCGGCGCCGACGTGATCCAGCTCGACGAGCCCTGGCTGCAGGCGCGGCCGGAGGCGGCGCGGCGCTACGCGGTGAAGGCGATCAACCGCGCGCTGGAAGGCGTCCCCGGCCCGACGGTGGTGCATCTCTGCTTCGGCTACGCGCACCAGGTGAAGGACAAGCCGGCCAGCGGCTACTCCTTCCTGCCGCAGCTCGCCGACTGCGTGGCGGGGCAGATCTCGATCGAGGCGGCGCAGCCGCGGCTCGACCTCGGCATCCTGCGCGAGCTCGCGCCCAAGACGATCCTGCTCGGCGTGCTCGACCTCGGGACGCCGGAGGTGGAGACGGCGGAGGAGGTCGCGGCGCGCATCCGCGCCGGCCTCCGCCACGTGCCGGCGGAGCGGCTGGTCCCGGCGCCCGACTGCGGCATGAAGTACCTCCCGCGCGACCGGGCCTTCGGCAAGCTGCGCGCCCTGGCCGAGGGCGCCGCGATCGTGCGGCGCGAGCTCGCCGGCTGACGCCCGGCCGGGGCTGCCCGCCCCGCGCCGGCTTCGCCGCCGCACCGCGCGAGATCGGGAAGATCGCGCAACGCCCCGGCCATCCCCCGCGGGCCCGGCAGCCCGGCGCCGGCACCGGCCTCCGGCCGCCCGCCGAGGCGGGAGCGACGGCAGCGCACCGCCCGGCCCTGTTCGCCTGGCGCGGCATCGCGCGACCGCGGCGCCGCTGCCGAGGCGCCGGGCGGCCACGGATACCGGCACCGGCATCCCTCTCCCCCACGGGCCGGACGGGGCGCGGCGCGCCTCCGGCGTCGCGCGCGGGGTGGCGGGGAACCCGCGCGAGACGGTGGCGGCGGCGGGACGGCGCGCGGGCCCCGGACCGGGAGGGCACCGGCCGGCTCGTGCCCGGCGGGGCGGCGCCGGCACCGGCGGACGGCGCCCCTCCGCCGCGACCCCTCGCGCCCCCTCGTCCGTTCGGCCCCGGTCAGGAGGGGCCCGACGGCGGACCGGACCGCGCCGCCCGGTCCTCCTGGCCGGCCCCGCCGGAACGGCCCGCAGCGGCGGCGCGAGGGCGGCGTGGCGGCGCCGGCCCGGACGGCTAGGATGGCGCGGCACCAGGAACCCGCCGGGGACCAATGGCTGACAACCACGCACGGCCGCCCGCGAACGGTGCGCATCCGCCCCCGCACCACGGCTTCTTCCGCGAGCTGGCGCGCCTCGCGGCCCCCTACTGGCGCGGCGCGCGGCGCGCGCGCGCCTGGGGCCTCACCGTCGCGCTCGCCCTTCTCACCGTGGCGCAGGTGCTGCTCGCGATGTGGGTCAATCTCTGGACCGCCGACCTGTTCGACGCGCTCGAGCGCCGCTCGACCGAGCGCTTCCTGCAGCAGGTCCTGGTCTTCGCCGCGATCGTGACCCTCGTCATGCTGTGCAACGGCGCGCATCTCGTCGTCAAGCGGCGCGTCCAGCTCGGCTGGCGCGAGGCGCTCACCGCGGACATGCTCGCCACCTGGATGGACCGGGCGCGCCACTACCAGATCGCCCATGTCCCCGGCGACCACGACAACCCCGACGGCCGCATCGCCGAGGACATCCGCGTCACCACCGAGGCGGCGGTGGACCTCGGCCATTCGCTGCTCTATGCGGCGATGCTGCTCGCCACCTTCGTCGGCATCCTGTGGTCGCTCTCCGATGCCGTCGAGGTCGCGGGCATCCCGATCCCCGGGCACATGGTCTGGCTCGCCCTGCTCTACGCGGCGGCCGGCTCGATCCTCGCCTTCGTCTTCGGCCGCCCGCTGGTGCGCGCGACCGACCAGCGCCAGGGCACGGAGGCCGACTTCCGCTTCGGCCTGGTGGGGGCGCGCGAAGGCGCCGAAGGCATCGCGCTCGCCCGTGCCGAGCCGCATGTCCGCCGGCGGCTCGCGACGCTGTTCGCCGCCATCGCCGCGAGCTGGGACCGGCAGACGGTCTTCCTCGGCCGGCTGACGCTGTTCTCCTCGGGCTACGCCACCCTCGCGCCGGTGTTCCCGATCCTCGTCGCGACGCCCCGCTTCCTTGCCGGCACCATCACCCTCGGCACGCTGATGCAGGTCGCGCAGGCGTTCCAGCAGGTCACGGCGGCGCTGTCCTGGCCGGTGGACAATTTCGCGCGCATCGCGGAGTGGCGCGCCTCGGTCGAGCGCACCCTCGGCCTGTGCCATGCGCTGGACGATCTCGACGCCGAGCTGGCGGAGATCAGCGTCGGCACCGCCCGCATCGAGCGGATCGAGGCGCCGCACCTTGCCGTGCGCGGGCTCGACGTCGCCAACGCGGACGGCACCGCGGTCGCCACCGGCATCACCCTCGAAGTCGCGCCCGGCGAGCGCGTGCTGATCACCGGCGATCCGGCCGCCCTAGCCGCGGTGTTCCGCGTCCTTGCCGGCATCTGGCCCTGGGGCCGCGGCCGCATCGAGCGCCCCGAGACCGACGGTCTCGCCTTCCTCGGCTCCGCCCCCTGGATCCCGGAAGGCACGCTGCGCGAGGCGCTCTGCCCGCCGCGCGACGACGGCAGCGCGCCGCCGCCGGAGGCGGCGCTGCGCGAGGCGCTCGAACGGACCGGCCTCGGCCACCTCTGCGACCGGCTCGACGAAGCCGCGGCGTGGGGAAAGGTGCTCTCGGCCGGGGAGCGCGAGCGGCTCGGCTTCGCGCAGATGCTGCTGCGCCGGCCCGCCTGGATCGTGCTGCACCAGGCGACCGATGCGCTCGCCCCCGATGCCGAAGCCGCGCTGCTGCAGACGCTCGTCGCAACGCTCCCCGCGACGACGATCGTCAGCTTCGGCCGGCCGGCGCAGCCCGCCGAGCTGTTCCACCGCAGCCTGACCCTGGAGCGCGCCTCGGACGGCACGGTGCTGATCCACGAGACCCGTGCGCGGCGCGCCGTGCTGCGGCGCCCGCCGCCGCGCGTGCCGGTGCTCGACTGGATGCGCGAGGGCTTCGGACACAGGCGCTGAACCGGGGCGTCCGCCCCGGCGGCCGCGGTCCCGGGCGGCCGGGATGCGTCAGCCTTCCTCCGGCAGCGTGACCGCGATGCGCCCGACGACGCGGCCGTTGCTGTCGAGCACCGGCGGCTCCACCGCCGCGCCCAGCGCCTCGGCCGCATCCTCGCCGAGCAGCCCGATGCGGCGGAGGATCGCGATCAGCACCCCCATCCGTGCGCGCGACGCGCCGTCCGCGATCTTCACCGCGATGCCGAGCCCGCGCTCCGGCACGAGAGCGATCGCGAAGCCCTCGGCGCCGCCCTTCACCAGCACCCGTCCCTCCGTGGCGCGGATCAGGCGGCTGGTCGGCTGGTCGCGGCCGGAGAGGTGGTCGGGATGGGCGCGCATCGCGGCGTGGATGCGGCGGATCGCGTCGCGGCGCGACTCGGACGCCGCCGCGGCCGCGGCGTGGCGCGCCACGGCGCGCGCCATGTCGCCCACGGGAAGCGCGAGCGCCGGCAGGCCGCAGCCGTCCACGCCCCGCGGCAGCGCCGCCGCGTCGCGCCCGAGCAGCTCCGAGAAGGCCGCGAGGAAGAGGCGCTGCGCGGGGTGCGCCGGGTCGTCGTAGCCGGCCGCCGGCGCCCCGATCCGCCGCGCCACGCTGAGGAAGCCGCAATGCTTGCCCGAGCAGTTGTGGAACGCGCGCGACCGCCCGCCGCCGGCGCGCAGCCACGCCGCCTGGTCCTCCGCGCCGCGCGGCAGGTCGGGGCCGCAGACCAGCGCCTCCTCCCCCAGGCCGAGGCGGCGCAGCCAGTCGCGCACCAGCGCCACCTGGAAGTCCTCCGCGCGATGCGACGCGCAGGCGAGCGCGATGTGCTCGTCGCCCAGCCCGAGCGCGTCGGCGGCGCCGGACTCCACCAGGCCGATCGCCTGGAAGGGCTTGAGGGCGGAGCGGGGAAAGGTGACGACGCCCGGATCGCCCCAGGCGTGCAGCACGCGCCCCGTTGCGTCGGCAACCGCGGCGACGCCGTGGTGCACGCTCTCGACGCAGGGGCCGCGCCAGACCTCGGCAAGCCTCGCGAAGCTCATGCGCCGGCTGAAGCCCCGCCATAGACGCGAATGATGGCCTGCGTGCCGCGCTCCGCCCCGCCCGGTTCCGCCTGCACCCGCTCGAACAGCCGCTTCGCCAGCGCGAGGCCGGGAAGGTCGAGGCGCATCCGCTCCGCCTCCGCCAGGGCGATGCCGAGGTCCTTGAGGAAGTGCTTCACCATGAAGCCCGGCGCGTAGTCCCCGGCGAGCATCTTCGGCCCCTGCACGGCAAGCTGCGCCGATCCCGCCGCCCCCGGGCCGAGCGCGGCCAGCACCCTGGCGCCGTCGAGCCCGGCCGCGCGCGCATAGGCGAGGCCCTCGGCCACCCCCATCACCGTCGAGGCGATGACGATCTGGTTCGCCATCTTGGTGTGCTGCCCCGCGCCGGGCCCGCCCATGTGGTTGATCGTCCTGCCCATCCGTTCGAGCACCGGCCGCGCCCGCTCGAACGCCGCGGCCTCGCCCCCGACCATGATCGAGAGCGTGGCGTTGCGCGCCCCGACATCGCCGCCCGAGACCGGCGCATCCAGCGCCTGCACCCCGCGCGCCGCCGCCTCGCGCGCGATGCGCACCGCGAGCGAGGGCGAGGAGGTGGTCATGTCGATCAGCAGCGCGCCCGGCCGGGCATGGGCGATCAGGCCCTGCGGGCCGAGGTAGATCTCCTCGACATCGGCGGGGAAGCCGACGATGGTGATGACGATGTCGCTCGCCGCGGCGACCGCGGCGGGCGAGTCCGCCCAGGCGGCGCCGGCATCCAGAAGCGGCTGCGCGCTCGCCCTGGTGCGGTTGAACACCGTCAGCGGATGGCCCGCGCGCAGCAGATGGCCGGCCATGGGCCCCCCCATGATGCCGGTGCCGATGAAGCCGATGCGCTCCGGCGCGCCCGTGCCGCTCATGCCTCGCTCCTTCCCTGCAGCGCGGCCCAGATGCGCGCGGGCGTGGCGGGCTGGCGCTCCAGCCGCGCGCCGCGCCGGGCCAGCGCGTCGTTGACCGCGTTCATCAGCGCCCCGATCGCGCCCATCACCCCGCCCTCGGCCATGCCCTTGAGGCCCGCGGGCGTGCGCGGGTTCGGCGTGTCGTGGTGCAGCAGCTCGAACGTCGGCAGGTCGCCGGCGCGGGCGAGCGCGTAGTCGAGGAAGGTGGCGGCGAGCATCTGCCCGTCCGCGCCGTAGGCGGCGTGCTCCAGCATCGCGCCGGAGAGGCCCATCGCCGTCGCGCCGTGGGTCTGCCCGGCGACGACGAGCGGGTTGATCCTCCGCCCCGCGTCCTCGGCGACGACGTAGCGCAGGATGGAGAGCGCGCCCGTCTCCGGGTCGATCTCCACCGCGCAGGCGTGGGTGGAGTTGGCGTAGGTCATCGCCGGCGGGTCGTAGGCGAGCACCTGGTGCAGCCCGGGCTCCATCCCCGGCGGCAGGCGCAGCGGGTCGAGATGGGCGAGCCGCGCGATCTCGGCGAGCGTCGGCCCCGCCGGCGCCCAGCCCTCGGCCGTGCGCTGCACCACCCTGCCCTCGCGCAGGTCGAGGCCGTCGGCGCTGTTGCGGCCGAGCAGCACGGCGGCGATCTCCAGCACCTTCGCCTTCAGCCTGAGCCCGGCGAGGTAGAGCGCCCCGCCCCCCGCCGTCGCCCCGCGCGCGCCGCGGCTGCCCATGCCGTAGGGCGCGATGTCGGTGTGGCCGATCTGCACCGCCACCTCCTCCACCGCGCAGCCGAGGCCGGCGGCGACGGCCTGCGCCAGCGTCGTCTCGTAGCCCTGGCCGGAGCCCATCAGGCCGCAGGAGGCGATCACCGCCCCCGAGGGCTCGACCCGGACCACCGCCGTCTCGTGCCCCGAACCGGGGATGCCGGCGGCCTTGTAGAAGGCGCTGCCGTAGGTGGTGCTCTCGATCACCGTGCACAGGCCGAGGCCGAGCAGCCGCCGCGGCTCCGCCGCCTGGCGTGCGCGCCATCCGTCGTAGCCGAGCCCCGCCGCCGCCGCCTCCAGCGTCGCGAGCGGGCTCACCGCGTCGTAGCGTTCGCCGGTGGCGGTGGTGAAGGGCAGGTCGGCGTCGGTGATCGAATTGCGCCGCCGCACCTCCAGCGGATCGAGGCCGAGCTCGCGCGCGATCGCGTCCATCGTCCCCTCCATCACCCAGGAGGCGATGGCCATCGGCGCCCGCATCGGCCCGGAGGGGCACTTGTTGGTGAGGAACACCTCGACCTCGTAGCCGTACTCCCTCACCCGGTAGGGCCCGGGCAGGATCAGCGCCACCACCCGCGCCATGTAGTTCGCCGGGAAGAAGCACCAGGCGCCGAAGTCGCTGCGGATGCGGCAGGCGAGGGCGAGCAGGCGCCCGTCCTCGGCGACGGCGGCGCGCGTCGTCACCTCCTCCTCGCGCGCGTGCAGGGCGGCGGTGAGGTTCTCGCTCCGCGTCTCGCGCCAGCGCACCGGGCGATTCAGCATCCGCGCCGCGGCGGCGCAGGCGAGGTCCTCGCGCAGCGGCACGATCTTCTGGCCGAAGCCGCCGCCCATGTCGGGCGCGACCACCGTGACCTGCCACTCGCGCAGGCCGAGCCGCGCCGCCAGCGCGCTGCGGTAGGGATGCGGCGCCTGGGTGCCGACATGCATGGTCAGGTGCTCGCGCCCGGCATCCCAGACCGCGAGGCAGCCGCGCGGCTCCATCGGCGCGTGGGTCTGGCGCTGCTGGCCGAAGCGCGCCTCCACCACCCGCGCCGCGCGGGCGAAGGCGGCGGCGAGGCCGGGGGTCGCGAATTCCTGGCGCGAGACGCGGTTGGAGGGGAGCGCCGGGTCCACCCGCGGCGCATCCGGCGCCGCCGCCGCGGCGAGCGACGCCACCGCGGGGAGCGGCTCGTACTCCACCTCGACCCGCTCGGCCGCCTCCTCGGCCGCGGCGCGCGTCTCCGCCAGCACCAGCGCCACCGGATCGCCGACGAAGCGCGCGACATCGCGCGGCAGCGGCGGCATCTCGACCGGATGCAGCCCCTCGATCGGCGGCGCGAGGCGGAGCGGCGCGACCAGGCGGGCGATGTCCGCGCCGTCCAGCACCGCGACCACGCCGGGCAGGGCCCGCGCCGCGGCGGCCTCCACCGCGAGGATGCGGGCATGGGCGTGCGGGCTGCGCACGAACGCCGCGTGCAGCGCGCGCGGCGCCTCGATGTCGTCGAGGAAGCGGCCGGCGCCGGTGAGCAGCCGGCGGTCCTCGCGCCGGCGCAGCGGCCGGCCGAGCGGCCCGTCCGGCGCGGGCGGCGGCGCGGGGGCGGCGGCGCTCATGCGATGCGCCGCTCGCTGGCGCGGTCGAACAGGTGCAGCCGCGCCGGGTCCACCCCGACCTCGATCCCCTCCCCCTCCCGCACCCGCCATCCCTTGGGCACGCGGAGCGTGAGGCTGGTGCCGGCCGGTCCCGACACTTCCGCATAGGTGTCCGAGCCGAGCGGCGAGACCAGCTCGACCCGCCCCGCGAGCGGGATGAGGTGCGGCGCCGGCGCCTCCACGTCCTCCGGCCGCAGCCCGAGCACCACCTCGCGCCCGGGCTCGGCGCGCGGCGCCGGCAGGCGCAGCTCGGCGCGGCGGAAGGCGCCGTCCTCGATCCGCCCCTCGATCAGGTTGATCGGCGGGCTGCCGAGGAAGCCGGCGACGAACAGGTTCGCCGGCCGCTCGTAGATCCCCTCCGGCGTGTCGAGCTGCTGGATCAGCCCGCCGCGCATCACCGCGATGCGGTCGGCGAGCGTCATCGCCTCCGCCTGGTCGTGGGTAACGTAGACGAAGGTGGCGCGGAGCTGGTGGTGCAGCCGCTTGATCAGCGAGCGCATCGAGAGCCGCAGCGCGGCGTCGAGGTTGGAGAGCGGCTCGTCCATCAGGAACGCCGCCGGGTTGCGCACGATCGCCCGCCCCAGCGCCACCCGCTGGCGCTGCCCGCCCGAGAGCTGGTGCGGCCGGCGGTCGAGGAGATGCGCGATCTCGAGCTGCTCGGCCGCGGCGCGCACGGCGCGCTCGATCCCGGCGCGCGGGGTGCGGCGCAGGCGCAGCGGGAAGGCGATGTTCTCGAACACCGTCTTGTTCGGGTAGAGGGCGTAGGACTGGAACACCATCGCCACCTCGCGCCGGTGCGGCGGCAGCCAGGTGACGTCGCGCCCGTCGAACAGCAGGCGGCCCGCGCTCGCCTCCTCGAGCCCGGCGATCAGGTTCAGCGTCGTGGTCTTGCCGCAGCCCGAGGGGCCGAGCAGCACCATGAACTCGCCGTGCGCGATGGTGAGGTCGAGCGCCTCGAGCGCGGTGACGGCGCCGTAGCGCTTGGTCAGACCCTCGCAGACGATCGTCGCCATCGCCCGCTAGCCCTTCACCGCCCCGGCGGTGAGGCCGGAGACGATGTAGCGCTGGAACAGCACGGCGAGCAGCACCGGCGGCACGATGGCGATCACGCCGGCGGCGTTGACGAAGGAGAAACTGGTGGTGAAGTCCATCACGAAGCCCGAGATCACGATCGGCAGGGTCTGCGCCTCGACGTTCTGCGTCAGCACCAGGGCGAAGACGAACTCGTTCCAGCTCGTCAGGAAGGCGAAGGTCAGCGCCGCCACCAGCGCCGGCAGCGACAGCGGCAGGTAGACCTGGCGCAGCGCGCCCCAGTGCCCGCATCCGTCCACCCGCGCGGCGCGGTAGAGGTCGCGCGGGATGCCCTCGAAGTAGGAGATCAGGATGAAGATGGTGAACGGCACCGTCACCGCGAGGTAGGTGACGACCAGCGCCGCCAGGCTGTTGATCAGCCCGAGGGCGCGGATCACCAGGAACAGCGGCACCACCAGCGCGATGTCCGGGATCACCCGCGTCGCCAGCACCGTGTAGAGCGTGGCGCGGCGCCCGCGGAAGTCGATCACCGCGATGGCGTAGGCGGCGGTGAGCGAGAGCAGCAGGTTGAGCGCCGCCACCCACAGCCCGACGACCAGGCTGTTGCGGAGCGAGGGCAGCAGGTTCTGCGCCCCGGTGGGCAGGAAGCCGCCGGTCGCCGGGTCGCCCTGGCGGCGCGTCTCGTAGGTGACGACGCGCTCCGCGGCGCGGAAGATCGCCTCGAAATTTGCGAGCGTCGGCTCGGGCGGCAGCCAGTTGGGCGGCACCGCCGTCGCCTGCGCCTCGGTCTGCAGCGAGGAGGAGACGAGCCAGGCGACCGGCCCCGCGACGTAGAGCACGAACAGCAGCGAGAAGGCCGCGAGCAGCAGGCCGCGCCCGAGCCGCGGCGCGACCGGGCGCCGCGCCGCGGCGCGCCCGGGGGGCGGGGCGCGGCGATCCTCCGCCCCGCTCACAGCCGCCGCCCCAGGAAGCGGATGAACAGGTAGGAGAGGAGGAAGGTCGCCATCGCCAGGATGTAGGAGAGCGCCGCCCCGGTGCCGAAGCGGAGCGAGCGGAAGGTCTCGACGTAGATGAACCAGGAGAGGGTGAAGCTCGCGTCCCCCGGCCCGCCCTGGGTCATGATCAGGAACAGGTCGAAGTGGCGGATGCTGATCATCGTCTCGTAGACCAGCACCAGCATCAGGCCAGGCCGCAGCGCCGGGAGCGTGACGTGCAGGAAGCGCCGGAACGCCCCCGCCCCGTCCACCTTGGCGGCGCGGTAGAGGTCCTCCGGGATCGCCTTCATGGTCACGATCAGGAGCAGCGCCGCGAGCGGCATCTGCTTCCACACCGCGGCGTTGGCGATCAGCAGCAGCGTCAGGTCCGGGTCGCCGAGCCAGGCGCGGTAGCGCTCCAGCACCCCGAGCTGCACCAGGAGCCCGTTGAGCAGGCCGTAGCTCGGGTCGTAGATCCACTTCCACATCAGGCCGTTGACGACCGAGGGCGTCGCCCAGGGCAGCAGCAGCAGGGCGTTCAGCAGGCGCTGCCCGGGGAAGGCCTCGTTCAGCAGCAGCGCCACCAGCACGGCGAGCACGGTGGTCGCCGCCACCGTCACCACCGTGTACACGGTGGTGCGCGCCACCGCGATCCAGAAGCGCTCGTCGGCGAACACCCGCAGGTAGTTGTCGAGCCCGACGAAGGGCCGCCGCAGCGGCCGCGTCAGCACCACGTCGTGCAGGCTGACCCAGAAGGAGTAGAGGATCGGAAAGGCGGCGACCACCAGCAGCACCGCCACCACGGGGAACACCAGGAGCGCGGCGGCGCGCTCGTCGTAGCCGAGGCGAGGCACGGCGCTACCGGAAGGCCCGCCGCAGCTCGGTCCATTTCGCCGCCGCCGCGCGCATCGCCGCCTCCGGCTCGGCGCGGCCGAGGCAGACGCTCTGCCACGCCTGGTTCGCCGTCTCCACCCACTCGCCGAACCAGGGCGAGATCACGTCCTTCTTGCGCGTCCGCGCCGACTGCGCCGCGATCACCGCGCCGCCGCCCTCGCCCGCCCAGCGCGTCCAGAAGCCCTGCACTTCCGGGTCCTCGTTCAGCGGCAGGGTGCAGAAGGGCAGGCCGAGGTCCGTCAGCAGCAGCTTCTGCATCGAGTAGTTGCCGGCGGTGTCGCGGCCGCCGAAGAACTCGATGAAGCGCACCGCCCGCTCGCGCCGGGCGCGGTCGTTCTTCGCCCCCGGCGTCATGCCGTAGAAGCGGATCCAGCCGCAGGTCTCGTTCGTCCCCTCCGGCCCGCCCTTCGGCATCAGCGCCAGCCGGATCCTGCCCGCCGCCTGCGACTGCGAAGGGTCGTTCAGCGCCCGGATGCGGTAGGTGGGCACGATGGCGAAGGCATGCGCGCCGGAGCCGAAGGCGCGCAGCCCGTTGATCTCCGCCGTCTCCACCGCCCCCGGCGAGACGATGCGGTGGGTGTGGATCGCCTCGCGCAGGAAGCGCGCCGCGCGCACCGCGCCGCGGGCAGGATCGGCCATCACCGCCTCGCCGCGCTCGTCCACGAAGCGCCCGCCGTGGCTGAACACCAGGGCGGAGACGAACTCGATCAGCCAGGTGTCGGCGGCGAGGCTGAGCAGCAGCGGATACTCGGCGATCCCCTGCCGCTTGATGCGCAGGCTGGCCTCGACCACCTCGTCCCAGGTCGCCGGCGGAGCCGCGATGCCGGCGCGCTGCAGCAGCTCGGCGTTGACCATGAACGACATGTGGTCGCCGTAGTAGGCAAGGCCGTACTGCCGCCCGCGGTAGCGCATGGACTGCGTGCAGTACTCCGCGGCTTCCGCGTTGTACTTCATCAGCTCCGGGATGTCGTCGATCGGCGCGAGCCAGCCGGCCTCGGCGAACTCGGGCAGCCAGGCGTCGGAGATCCAGCTCACGTCGATCGGCGCGTTGCCGACCAGGCGCGTCACCAGCGCGGTGCGGAACTGCGCCCAGGGGAAGTTCTCGTAGTTGACGCGGATCCCGGTCGCGCGCTCGAAGGCGCTGATCTGCGCGCGCACCTGGTCCACCGCCGCCGACCAGCCGATGAAGTTCACCGTCCCCCCGGCCTGGGCGCGGGCCGCGCGGGCGCCGAGCCCGGCGGCGCCGAGCGCCGCCGCCCCGGTCGCGGCCAGCACGGCGCGGCGTGCGAACATCCCCCGCATGGCGCGTCTCTCCTTCCCTACCCCCGCGAATCTCGCGCCCCGCGGACCGTCCTGTCCAGCCCCGCCACGGCAGGCGCGGCCGAGCCGGCGCGAGGCCGCGGCCCGCCTCTCCTTCGCCAGGCGGCGCCGCCCGTCAAGCGCCCGCCGGGGCGCGCCCTTACCCCTCCGGCGCCGGGATCGCCGCCGTCCCCGGCCTGCCCGCCGCCACCGCGTCGAACAGCGCGATCTGCCGCGGCAGGCAGACCGTGCGGAGATCGTAGCGCTCCACCGCCGTCCGCCGCGCCGCCGCGCGCAGCGGCGCGTGGCGCGCGGGCGCCGTCAGCGCGCCGACGACCGTATCCGCGAGTTCCCCCGCGGCGTGGAAGTCCACCAGCAGGCCGTTCTCGCCGTGGCGGATCACCTCCTGCACCGGCGGCGTCGCCGATCCGACGACCAGCGCCCCGCAGCCCATCGCCTCGATCATGCTCCAGGACAGCACGAAGGGATAAGTGAGATAGACGTGCACCCGCGTCACCCGGAACAGCGCGAGCAGCGCCGGGTGCGGGATGCGGCCGACGAAATGGACGCGCGCGAGGTCGAGCCTGCCCGCGAGCTCCTTGAGCATGTGGGCCTTCCAGCTCCCCCCGTCCGGCGGCAGGCGGCCGTAGCCGCGGTCCTCGCCCCCGACCACGACCACCTGCGCCTCCGGCCGGCGGCCCAGGATCTCGGGCAGGGCGCGCATGAACACGTCGAAGCCGCGATAGGGCTCGAGGTTGCGCGAGACGAAGCTCACCACCTCGTCGCCGCGGCGCAGCACGCGCCCGTCGGGCAGGGCGAATTCGGCCGGCCCCTCCGGCGTCGCGACCGCCTCGGTGTCCACGCCCTCGTGCACCACCGAGATGCGGTCGCGAAGCAGCGCCGGATAGCGGCTGCGCTGCCAGAGCGTCGGGCTGACGCCCCAGTCGCAGGACTCGAGCGACAGCAGCTGGGTGACGTTGAGCGTCCGCACCCGCGCCATCTCGTCGATCGTCACCTCCTGGGACGGATCGAACCCGATGTCGGCGCCGCGCGCGGAGTAGTAGAACTCGCAGTAGTAGAGCAGGCGCGCGTCCGGGAACACGTCGCGCAGGTAGAGGCCCTCGCCCCAGCCCGGATGGCAGCAGATGATGTCCGGCCGGAAGCCCTGGCGCTGGAGCGCTATGCAGGCCTGCGCCGCCGCTTGGCCGCGCCGCACCGCGCCCTCGATCGGGCGCAGGTAGCGATGGGTCTTCTCGCCGGGCCCCTGCGGCGGCGGATAGCGCACGTGCTGCACGCCCGGCAGCGCGATGTTCGGCCGCTCGCCCAGCCCGATCACCCGCGCGCCCTTGCGCCGCGCGATCGCCGGCGCGAGGTGGCGGTACTGCCCGGGAAAGTTCTGGTGGACGAAGAGCGCCTGCACCAACGGGCCGATCCCCCCCTCGGTCCATGCCTTCATGCCCCCCGCCGCCGGCCGCGGCAACGGAGCGCCGCGAGGCGGGCCCGCCGGGCAGCGGCGCGCGGCCCGCCCGTGCGCCCCGGCCTTCCGCCTGGGCACGGGCGCGGCGCGCCGATGACGCGCCGGCGGATGCGTCGGACAGTGCCAGTAAGGCGCGCCGCATCGGGCCCAGCCGCGCGCAGCTGGCCACTTCGCCAGGGCACGATGCGTCAGCGCCCGGGCGCCTCGCCGCCGCCGCCCAGGCGACGCAGCACCGCCAGCCCGGCGAGCGTCACCAGCGCCAGGTGCCCGAAGCCCGCGCCCCAGCCCGAGACGCTTTGCACCCCGCCGGCGAGGTCGAGCGCCACGCCGACCCCGAGCGGCCCCAGGAAGCCCCCGGCATAGCCGCACATGCTGTGCAGCCCCATGGTCGCGCCGCGCAGCCCGGGCTCCGCGGCCTGCACCGTCCCCGCGGTCAGCGCCGAGCTGTCGAGGTAGATCGCCGCGTTCCACAGCAGCACCAGCAGCGCCGCGAGCCCCGCCGATGCCGCCACCGTCCAGCCCGCGGCCAGCGAGAGCGCCGCCGCCGCGCCCATCGCCAGGCTCACCACGCGCACCCGGCCGAGCCGCTGCGCCGTCTCGTTGCCTGCGACCGACACGGCGATCCCGGCCAGCCCCGCCAGGGTGAACAGGGCGGTCGGCCCCGGCAGCCAGTCCGGCGCGCCCGCGTCCTGCCGCGCGGCCGCGGCGGCGAGGAAGGTCACCGCCCAGGTGCGCAGCGCCGCGAGCTCCCAGGTGTGCACGGTGTAGCCGGCGATCCACGCCATGGCGCGGCGATTGCGCAGCACCGGGCGGAAGTCGAGCAGCGCCCGTCGCGGCAGCGCCGCCTCGTCGCGGTCGGCCCGCGGCGGCAGGGCGCCGGGCACCACCGCGGCGGCGACGGCGAAGGCGAGCGCGGCGGCGAGCCCGCCGACCAGGAAGGCGGCCTCCGGCCCGGCCAGCGCCTCGCACAGCCCGGCGACGGCGAAGGACGCGGCGCCGGAGATGCCGACCCCCGCCGCGTGCCACGACACCGCGCGCGACTGCGCCGCGCCCTCGAGCGGATCGGCGATCGCCTTCAGCCCCGGCATGTAGGCGCCGGCCCAGCCGACGCCGGCCAGCGCGCGCAGCGCGAGCGCCGGCCAGAACCCGTCGGCGACCGTGGCGAAGCCGAGGTGAGCCAACGCCGTGCATCCGGCGCCGACGAGATAGACGCGCCGCGCCGGCACGCGGTCGGTCAGCGCGACCAGCACCGGCACGGCGGCGACGTAGGCGGCGAAGAAGATGCCGAGCAGCCACCCGGCCTGGGTGCTGGAGAGCGACCAGCGCGCGATGTAGCCGGGCAGCAGGGCCGGCAGCGCGAAGGCGCCGAGCTGGACGAGCACCTGCGCGGCCACGATGGCGGCGGTGTAGCCGCCGCTGCCGGGCCGCGGCGGCGCGAATCGGGCACGGGGCGGAGAGAAGCGCATGGCGGGAAGGGAGAAGAGCACGGCCGGGCGCGCCGCGCGCCCCCCGATCGCCGGGCCGCGACCGGCCGCCCGCCCGCGCGCAAGGGCCGGCGGCCGGCGGCCGCCGCGCGGGGCCTCATCCCGCCGGCGCGGGCGGCTTCGCGTAGTCCTCGTCCGGGACGGGCTCGAACCACATCGTGCCCCGGCCCTGGTCGTCGTTCTCCGACATGGCGAGGTGGGAGAACAGCCGGTCCGGCGCCGCGCCGTGCCAGTGCCGCACGTTCGGCGGGATCAGCACCGTGTCGCCGGGGCGCAGCTCCTGCACCGGCTCGCCCTCGCGCTGGTAGCGCCCGACGCCGGACAGGCAGTAGAGCGTCTGCCCCACCGGATGCGCATGCCAGGCGGTGCGCGCGCCCGGCGTGAAGGTGACGACGCTCGCGCGCAGGCGCGAGGGCGGCGTCACCGACAGGATCTCGTCCTGGAAGACGAGGCCGGTGAAGTTGCCGGCGGGGGCCTTCCTGGTGGCGCGCGCCGAGACGCGGATGACGGTCATTCTGTCCTCCCTTGCTCGCAGGTGACGCCGGCAGGCCGGGACGCCGCACGCCGGGCGACGGTCGCCTCCCGGCCGCCGCCCGCACCGGCCGACCGGGCCGCGCAGCCGTCTCCGCGCCCCGCTCGGGGACCGTAACGCCCGAGACGAGCGTCAGGCGATAGCCCTCGACGCGCCGCGCCAGCCGCTTGCCGCGGCCGCCCCTGCCGGCCGGGCGCGCCCGTCGCCGGCCGCGGCGCCGCGGCCCGGCGCGCCCCGCCGCGCGGCGAGCGGCGTCCCGCCCGGGCCCGGCCCCGATCGCGACCGGTCTTGGCCGGTCTTGGAAGGCCCCGCGGGACGCGCTATCTCCCGGCCGCTCGCGCCCGGTCGCCGGGCAGCCCGGAGACGGACCCGGCCTCCAACCAGACCGATGCTCCCGCAACCGCAGCCGTTCTCGCCGCGCCCGTCGCGTGCGCCCGACCACCTCCGCGCGCCCGATCGCGCCCACCGCCGGGCGGGGGAGGCGACGGAGGGCCGGCTCCTGGGCCTGCGCCGCCCCCCCGCGACCCCGGCGCGCGGCCTCGCGGGCGACCTGCGCGTCGCCTCCTACAACCTCCACAAGTGCGTCGGCACGGACCGGCGCTTCGACCCGGCGCGCTCGGCGGCGGTGATCGCCGAGCTCGGCGCCGATCTGGTCGCCGTGCAGGAGGCGGACCGGCGCTTCGGCCGCCGCGTCGGCCTGCTCGACCTCGAGGCGCTGGCGCGCGACGCCGGCCTGGTTCCGCTTCCCGCCTCCGACCTGCCCGATGGCCACGGCTGGCACGGCAACGCGCTGCTGGTGCGCCCCGGCACTCCCGCCCGGCTCCGCCGCCTCCGCCTGCCCGGAGCCGAACCGCGCGGCGCCCTGCTGGCCGAGCTCGAGCTGCCGGCCGGGCGGCTGCGGGTGGTCGCCGCGCATCTCGGCCTGCTCCGCCGCCACCGCACGCGCCAGGCGGCCGCCATCCTGCGCGCCCTCGCCGAGGGCGAGGCGATGCCGACGCTCCTCCTCGGCGACCTGAACGAGTGGCGCCCGGGGGCGCGCTCCTCGCTCCGCACCTTCGAGCCGCTGTTCGGGCCGCTCGCCCCCAGCCCGCCCAGCTTCCCGGCCCGGCTGCCGGTGCTGGCGCTCGACCGCATCCTCGGCTGGCCGCAGGGGCTGGTCAGCGAGGTCGCCGTGCATGACAGCCCGCTCGCGCGCCTCGCTTCCGACCACCTGCCCGTGACCGCGCGGGTCCGTCTCGGCGTCGTGGCCGGGGCGGCGCCGGAGTCGCTGCCCCTCGCCGCGGCGGCCTGAACGGCCGGGTCCATCGGCGGGCAGGGACGGGCCGGCCCGTCGGCTCGCCAACGCGCGGGCGGGGCCGGCGCGGCTCCCCCGCCCCGGACCGGCGGCGCGCGACCGCCGCCTGTCTCTGTCCCCGGCGTCAGCCACGGCGCGCGCCCGATCCCGAGGCCGATGCGCGCCGCCGACGTCGGCGCCCCGCCAAGCGCCGGGACCCGCGCCCTCTGCCGCGGCTCGCCGGGCTGCCTCGCGTGGGGCCGCGGAGCGCCGCGCTCGGCTCCGTCGCCCGGCGGGCGCGGCGGATTTTCCGTTTGACCGGCCGCGCACGGCTTCGCAGGGTGCCCCGGAAGCGCGCAGCGAGCACGGGACCGCGCGCGCGCAAGGGGGAGATGTCCATGCCGCACCACCGGCTTAGTGCGGTTTCCGCCCGCGGGGGCGCCGGCGCGCGCCGCGACGCCGATCCCGGTTCGCCCCCGCCGCGAGCGGACGCGACGAGGGCGCCCGGGCACGCCTTCGCCCGCCGCGCGGCGCTGCGCGCCGCCCTCGGCGGCATCGCGGCGCTGCCCGCCGCGGCGGCAGGGAGCCAGTCGGCGGTGGCGCCGGAGTTCCCGCGCCAGCCGGTGCGCCTCGTCGTGCCCTTCGCCCCGGGCGGCGCGACGGACGTCGTCGCGCGCATCCTCGCGCCCGGGATGCAGCAGGCCTTCGGCGGCCGGCCGGTCGTGGTCGAGAACCGCGGCGGCGCCGGCGGGCTGATCGGCGCCGAGGCTGTCGCCACCGCGCCGCCCGACGGCCACACCGTCATCCTCCTCACCATCACCAACGCGGTGCTGATGGTGGGGCTGATGCGCAACGCGCGCGTGGACCCGCGACGGGACTTCGAGCCCGTTTCCCTGGTGGCGACGCTGCCGATGGTGCTGACGGTCGGCAGGCACGTGCCGGCGCGGGACCTGCCGGAGCTGATCGCCCTCCTGCGGTCGCGCCCCGGGCGCCTGACCTACGGCTCCGCCGGTCCCGGCAGCATCAACCACCTCGGCGCGCACCTGCTGACCCTGCGCACGGGAACGCAGGCGGAGCACGTGCCCTACCGCGGCGCCGGCCCGGTCTTCGCGGACATGATCGCGGGCAACGTGGACATGCTGATCGAGGGCATCCCGTCGCAGGCGCCCCATGTGCGCAGCGGCCAGATCCGCGCCATCGCCGTGCTGGCACCGGAGCGCAGCCCGCTGCTGCCCGAGGTGCCGACCGCCATCGAGCAGGGAATCGCCGGCTTCCAGATCATGAACTTCATGGGCGTCTACGCGCCTGCCGGCACGCCGCCCGCGGTGATCGCACGGCTCGAGCAGGCGGTGCGGAGCGCGGTGCGCGACGAGACCGTCGCGCAGCGCCTGCGGGATGCGGGAACCGAACCGGCCGGCTCCGCCGCGGCGGAGTTCCGGTCCTTCTGGCAGGCGCAGCTCGACCTGTGGCTGCCGGTCGTCGAGGCCTCGGGCATCCGGCTGGACTAGGGGGATCGCGGACGGAAACGGCCGGAAGCGCGGATCCGCCCGGCAGACGACGAGCCGGAGCCGCTGCAGCGGGCACGGCGAGCGGAAACGGCGCTGGCGCCGCCCGGCGTGTCCCGGCCCGGGCGCCGCGAGGCCAGGGGGGCGCGCAGCGCGTGCGCCGCGCCTCGCGCGGCCGGCGCCCGCCGCGCTTGACGGCGGCGCGCCGGCCGCCCCAGCCTGCCGTCCGCGCTCCGCCGCCGGACGGAAGGATGCGAGCCATGCCGAATGCCGCCCCGTCGCGCCGCGCCCTGCTCGGCGCCGCCCTCGCCGTGCCGCCGGTCGCCGCCCGAGGGGCGCAGGCCGCCTGGCCCGAGCGCCCGGTGCGCCTGATCGTCCCCTACTCGGCCGGCGGCGTCGCCGACACCGTGGCGCGCTTCCTGCAGCCCAAGATCGGCGAGTTCCTCGGCCAGCCGCTGATCGTCGAGAACCGCACCGGCGCCTCCGGCCTGATCGCCGCCACCCAGGTCGCGCAGTCCCCGCCCGACGGCCACACCCTGCTGCAGGAGGGCGCGACCTTCGTCACCCTGCCGCTGACCCGGCGCGACATGCCCCTCGACTACGCCGCAGCCTTCGCGCCGATCGCCCAGGCGACGATCGTGCCCTACCTGCTCAACGTGCGCGCCGACTTCCCGGCGCGCACGCTCGAGGAATTCGTCGCGCAGGCGAAGGCGCATCCCGGCGCGATCACCTACGGCACGCCGGGCATCGCCCATATCGGCCACTTCATGGGCGAGCTGCTGCAGATCATGGCCGGCATCCGGCTCGAGCACGTGCCCTACCGGGGCGGGGCGGACGTCGCGCGCGACCTCGCCGGCGGGCGCATCGACGCCTGCATCATCAGCCTCAACAGCATCCGCCCGGTGGTGCAGGCCGGCAAGGCCCGCATCCTCGCCTGCACCACGGCCGAGCGGCACCCGGGCGCGCCGGAGGTGCCGGCGATCGCCGAGACCTTCCCGGGCTACGACCTGACGAGCTGGATCGGCATGTTCGCCCCCGCCGGCACGCCGCGCGCGGCGATCGAGCGCTTCGGCGCGGCGCTGCGCTTCGCGCTCGAGGACCCGGGCACGCGCCAGCGGCTGGTGGCCAACGGCGAGGTGCCGGTGCGCTCCTCGCCCGAGCACTTCATCGCCCACCTCGCCCGCTTCCGCGAGGTGGCGGCACGCGTCGTCGCCGCCAGCCCGGCGCTGCGGCCGGCGTGAGCGCCTACCCCGCGGCCGGCGGCGCCACGGGCGGCTGATAGCCGAGGCTGGCGGCGTATTTCCGGCCCGCCTCGGGCGGCAGGAACTCCGCCTCCAGCGCGCGGATGCGGGCGAAGCCCGCGAAGCCGTGCAGGTCGCCCATCGGATGCGCCCGGTAGCGCGCGTCGAACTCGGGCTCCGCCGCGGTGCCCTTCTCCTTCAGCGCCCGTGCGACGTCGTGGAGCGCCATCAGCGTCGCGCGCATCGCGAGGCCCGGAAGGATGCAGACGGCGATGCCGAGCGCGGCCATCTCCCGCTCGGTGAAGCGCGGCGAGATGCCGGTCATGTTGTAGAACACGCGGCCGCCTCCGACCTCGCGGCAGACGCGCTCGACCTCGGCCACGCTCGCCGGCCCCTCGACGAAGGCGAGGTCGGCGCCGGCATCGAGGAAGGCACTGGCGCGCCAGATCGCCTCGTCGAGCGAGCCGCCGTGGGCGCCGCGCGCATCGGTGCGGGCGACGATCACGAAGGTCGGGTCGAGCGCGTCGCGCGCGGCGCAGGCGGCGCGGATCCTGCGCACCGCCTCCTCGCGCCCGATCACCTCGCGCCCCGCCACGTGACCGCAGCGCTTGGGCGCCACCTGGTCCTCGAGGTGCAGGCCCGCGGCGCCGGCGCGCACGTATTCCTCGACCGTGCGGATGGCGTTGAGCGCGTTGCCGTAGCCGGTGTCGGCGTCCGCGATCACCGGCACGCGCACGGCGGCGGCGATGTATCGCGCGTTCGTCGCCATCTCGGTCAGCGTGATCAGCCCCGCGCCGGGCAGGCCGAGGAGGGCGAGCGAGCTGCCGTAGCCGCTCATGTAGATCGCCGGGAAACCGACATGCTCGAGCACGCGCGCGCTCATCGCGTCGTAGCAGACGGGCACGACGAGCGGACGGTGGTGCGCGAGCAGCGCCCGCAGCCGCGCCCCGGGCCGTTGCGGGGGTGCCTTCTCGCCGAGATGCATCGCCTTGTCCTCCGCGCGGGGAGGCACGAGCCTCCGCGGCGGCGCGGCGCGCGGTCAAGCCCGCCCGGGCCCGGCCGGGCGCCGCGGCGCCTCTCCCCCGGCGGTCGGCCGCAGGGCCTTGCCGAGGCACGGCCCGCGTGCCTCTACCGGCGCCCGCGCCGCACGCCATCTTAGGGAACCAGCAGGAGGACCCCCCATGGCCGAGCCGACTCGCACCGAGACCGATTCCCTCGGCAGCATCGAGATTCCCGCCGACCGCTACTGGGGCCCGCAGACCGAGCGCGCGCGCCGCCTGTTCCGCATCGGCTCCGAGCGCTTCCCCCCCGTGCTGATCCGCGCCGTCGGCCTGCACAAATGGGCCTGCGCCGAGGCGAACCGCCGCCTCGGCGAGCTTCCCGACACCATCGCCGAGGCGATCAAGGAGGCGGCGCTCGAGATCGCCGAGGGCAGGCGCGACGAGGACTTCCCGCTGCCGGTCTGGCAGACCGGATCGGGCACGCAGACCAACATGAACGCCAACGAGGTGATCGCCAACCGCGCCAACGAGATCCTCGGCCGCCCGCTCGGCGCGCGCGAGCCGGTGCATCCGAACGACCACGTCAACCGCGGCCAGTCCTCCAACGACAACTTCCCCACCGTCATGCACATGGCCGCCGCGGAGGTCGTCGAGGGGCGGCTGCTGCCCGCCCTGGGCCGGCTGCACGCGGCGCTGTGGCGGCGCGCCGAGGAATGGGCCGGCATCGTCAAGGTCGGACGGACGCACCTGATGGATGCGGTGCCGGTCACGCTCGGCCAGGAATTCGGCGCCTGGGCGCGCCAGGTCGAGCTCGGCATCGCGCGCCTGCGCGACGTGATGCCGCGCCTGCTGCTGCTGCCCCAGGGCGGCACTGCGGTCGGCACCGGCCTCAACCGCCACCCGGACTTCGACCGCGTCTTCTGCGAGCTCGTCGCCGAGCGCACCGGCCTCGCCTTCGCCCCGAACCCCAACAAGTTCGAGGGCATGTCGGCGCACGACGTCTTCGTCGAGCTGCACGGCGCGATGAACGTGGTCGCCGTCTCGCTCAACAAGATCGCCAACGACATCCGCCTGCTCGGCTCCGGGCCGCGCTGCGGCATCGGCGAGCTGGTGATCCCGGCCGACGGGCTCTCCTCCTCGATCATGCCGGGCAAGACCAACCCGACCCAGGCGGAGGCGCTGACCATGGTCTGCGCGCAGGTTATGGGCAACCACGTCACCGTCACCGTGGCCGGGGCGCAGGGGCATCTCGAGCTCAACGTGTTCAAGCCGGTGATCATCCACGCCGTGCTGCAATCGGCGACGCTGCTCGCCGATGCCGCCGAGAGCTTCGCCGCCAACATGGTGGACAAGCTCGAGCCGAACCGCGACCGCATCGCCGAGCACCTGGCGAAGTCGCTGATGCTGGTCACCGCCCTCACCCCGCGCATCGGCTACGACAAGGCGGTCGCGATCGCGAGGAAGGCGCTCGCCGAGAACCTCACGCTGAAGGAGGCCGCGGCGCGGCTCGGCCACGTCGCGCCCGAGGACTTCGACCGCTGGGTGCGCCCCGAGGCGATGGTGACGCCCGGCGCCACGCTCGAGGGGAGCGCATGAGCGAGGACAGCCCGGGCGGAGGCCGCCACCTGCGCAAGCGCAGCTTCACCGTCGCGGGGCACCGGACCTCGGTGGCGCTGGAGCCGGAATTCTGGGCGGCGCTGGAGACGGCGGCGGCCCGCCGCGGCATCAGCCTCGCCGCGCTGATCGCCCTGCTGGACGCGCGCCGCACGGCCTCCCGCATGCCGCTTGCGAGCGCGCTCCGCGTCTTCGCGCTGGCCGAGGTGGAGGCGACCGCGCCGCGCCGCGGCTGAGCGGAGGCGCGCGGCGGCTCATCCCCGCTCCGCCCGCCAGCGCGCCCAGGCGCTGATCTCCGGCAGGCGCCGCGGCGCGGCGAGGTCGCCGGACAGGTGCAGGCCGATGTCCGGCGCCTCGGTCTGGGCGGGCCGCGCCGCGATCTGCACGTCGAGCGTCGCCCGCGCCAGGTCGATCGCCCCGCGCGCGCTCGCCGTCACGCCCCCCTCGCCGGTCAGCCGCGCCGCCTGCAGGACCAGGCGGCCGTCGCCGAGGTGCGCGGCGAGCTCCAGCCGGTCGAAGGCGGTGCCGCCGGCAGGGGCCCCGTCGCCGAGGGCGCGGCGCAGCCCGGCCTCCGCCGCCTCCGGATCCTCCTGCGCCGAGGCCGCGACCAGTGCGGCGAGATCGAGGCCCACCAGCACCCCGTTGCGCACGGCGAGACGCAGCTCGCCCTCGCAGGTCGCGAGCAGCGCCGCCGGGCTGTGGCCGACGCCGCCGAGGCGCAGCTCGCCCTCGACCTGGCCCGCGGCCAGGTCGAGCACAGGCAGGCCGAACAGCGGCCCGGCGATGGTCGCGTCCTCGAGCCGCAGCGCCGCGCTCACCGCCGGCGGATCGGCGGCGCCGCCCCGCACCGTCACCGCGCCGGTGAGCGTGCCGCCGCCGAGCCGGGCGCGCAGCCCTTCCACCTCCAGCCGCCCGCCGGCGAGCCGGACACTGCGTGCCTCCACCGCTTCCAGCGCCGGCGCGTCCGCGATCCGCACCTGCGCCGCGGTGACGGAGAGCTCGGCATCCATCGCGTCGAGCAGGGCGAAGCCCAGCGGCTCGTCGCCGCGCCAGCGCAGCGGCGGCAGCGCGACGTGCTCGGCGGCGATGCGCCCCGTCAGCCGCGGGCGCGGCGCCGCGGGATCGAGCGCGAGCGAGAGCTGCTGGCCGCGCGCCCGCAGCCCGGCCAGGACCAGGTCGAGGTGGTCCGCCGCGATCCCGCCCGGCGCGACGACCAGCCCGGAGGCGACCAGCGACAGCGACCCCTGGCCGAGCCACTCGGCGCCGTCGAGGCCGAATCCCTCGGCGAGGAGGCGCAGCGCCCCGGGATGGCGCAGGGCCAGCGTGCCGGCGAACCGCGGCGCCCGGCCGTCCAGCGTGCCGTTCGCCTCGACGCGCAGCTCGCCGAGCTCCGCCTCGGCGCGCAACGCCAGGGCGTCCACGGGGCCGCCGCCCGAGAGCCGCAGCGTCACGGGCCGGCCGGCGAGCAGCGCGCGGCCGGGCCAATCCGCCGGCAGCAGGGCGGCGAGCTCGGCGGCGTTCGCCGCCGTCGCCTCGATGCTGAGGTCGGCGAGCCGCGGCGCGGCTGCCGTCTCGGCGCCCCCCCCGCGCGCGCCGGCACCGCCGCCCACCGCGAGCGCGCCGGAGGCGGTCACGTCGGCGCCGGCGAACCGGCCGGAGAGGCGCCGCACCGCCAGCCGGCCGCCCTCCAGCGCCGCGTCGAGCGTCGCGCGCTCCGCCGTCAGGCCGCGCCAGACCACCTGCTCGGCGGCGAGGCGGAGATTGGCGTCCACGCCGCCGAGCGCGGCGCCGAGATCGGCCCGGCTCGGCCCCGGCGGCACCAGCCCGTCCAGCACCAGCCGGTCGAAGCTGAGCCCGGCGCCGACCGCCGGCCGCGCCCCGCCGAAGCGCAGCACCCCGGCGCCGGAGATGCGCATGCCGTCCACCGTCGCGGCGAGGTCGGCGACCGAGGCCTGGGTCTGCTCCAGCACCAGGCGCAGCCGCCCCTCCCCGGCGCGCAGGCGCGACGGGTCGGTGCCGGCGAGAGGCACGCCGAACGCCGCCAGCGTCTCCCGCAGGTTGCCGCCGCGGAAGTGCAGGGCGAGCTCCAGCCGGTCGGCCGCGGACGCGCCCGCCAGCTCGACCGTCGTCTCGCCGGGCAGCAGGGCGGAGACGTCGGTGAGCGTGAGCCGCTCCTCTTCCAGCACCACCGCGCCGCGCAGCCGGCGCAGGGCGGCACCGCGGAAGGCCGCGGCCTCGGCCGAGAGGTCCAGGCTGGTCGGCATGGCGGGCCGTCCCGCGGCGCGCAGCGCGCCGACCCAGGCGTCGAGGTCGAGCCGGCTCGCCGCCAGCGCGATGTCGAGCCGCGGCGCCGGCAACAGGCGCAGCGCCAGCGCCCCGCGCGCCGGCACGCCGGCGATGTCGAGCGTGACCTCGTCCGCCGCGATCAGCTCGGCCCCGGCGGTCAGCCGCCCGCTGCCGCGGAACGGCCCCGGCGGCGCCGGCAGCAGGACGGCGAGGTCCTGCCCGGAGGCCTCGAAGCGCCCCTCGAACCCGCCCTCGGGCAGCAGGGCGCCGCGCGCGGTGGCGGCGGCCCCGGTGGCGGCGAGGGCGAGGTCGAGCGTCGAGACGCCGTCATAGCCGGGCCGGCCGAGCGTGGCGGAGAAGCGGACCGGCAGGGCGCGGAAGGTGAAGCGGCCCTCGACCTGCACCGCCTCCAGCGCCCCGCCGGCCGAGAGCCGGGCGGCGACATCCTCCAGCACCGCCGCGCCGAGACGCACGCGGCTGTCCTCGATGCGCGCATCGAGGGCGAGGAGCCAGGCCGGCGGGCGCAGCGCGAGGGTGGTGGCCGGCGGCCAGGGGAGGCGGATCTCGGCGCCGACGAGGGCGATCTCGCGCGGCTCCAGCCGCCCGGTGAGCAGGGCGCCGAGGTCGAGGCGCAGGCGCATGCGGCGCGCGGCGATGTCGATGTCGTCGCCGGCCGCGCCGACGCGCACGCGCGCGGCCTCGATCCGCGGCTGCGGCAGGAGGGCGAGGCGGAGGTCGCCCTCGATCGCCACCGGACGGCCGAGGCGGACGGCGGCGAGCGCGGCGAGGCGCGGCCGCTGCGCCTCCCAGTCCACGAAGCGCGGGCCGAGCCAGAGCGCGCCGCCCAGCGCGGCGAGCAGCAGCGCGAGCGCGAGGACGAGCCGGCGGGTCATGGGCGAGGGCTCATGGGCGAAGGCGGCCGGCGCGGCGCGCCCGCTCCGCTGTCACGGCGCCGCGCCCCATCCGCCCCCGCCCGGCGTCTCCAGCCCGAACACCTCGCCGGCGGCGAGGAAGGCGCGGTCGCAGCCCTTCAGCCCTTCCACGCGCCCGTCCGCGCGCTCCACCCACTGCCGCCCCGGCGCGCCGTCCCGCCCGCCGGCGAGCCCGTGCGGGGCGACGGTGCGGCGCGAGGCGACGATCACCGCCTCCATCGGGCGGAGGAAGCGGATGCGCCGGCGCGCCCCGTCGCCGCCGCGCCAGCGCCCCGCCCCGCCGGAGCCGCGGCGGACCGAGAACTCCTCGAGCCGGACGGGGTAGCGCAGCTCCAGGATCTCCGGATCGGTCATGCGGGTGTTGGTCATGTGGGTCTGCACCGGGCCGGTGCCGTGGAAGCCGGGCCCGGCGCCGGTGCCGCCCGCGACCGTCTCGTAGTACTGGTAGGCGGCGTCGCCGAACAGCACGTTGTTCATCGTCGCCTGGGCCGAGGCGCAGGCGCCGAGCGCAGCGAGCAGCGCGTTGCACGTCACCTGGCTGACCTCGGTGTTGCCGGCGACCACCGCGGCGCCGGGACGGGGCGAGAGGAAGGTCCCCTCCGGCACCACGATCTCGAGCGGCGCAAGGCAGCCGTCGTTGAGCGGGATGTCCTCGCCGACCAGGCAGCGGAAGCAGTAGAGCACGACGGCGCGGCAGATCGCCGTCGGGGCGTTGAAGTTGCCCGGGCGCTGCGGTCCGGTGCCGGTGAAGTCGATCACCGCGCGGCGCCGGGCGCGGTCCACCCGCACCGCGACGACGAGCGGCGTGCCGTCGTCGAGCGCGGTGCGGAACGCGCCGTCCGGCAGGCGGTCGAGCACGCGGCGCACGCTCTCCTCGGCGTTGTCCATCACGTGGCGCATGTAGGCGCGCACCGTGTCGAGGCCGAACTCGCGCACCGCCCGGCGCAGCTCCTGCACCCCCTTCTCGTTCGCCGCGACCTGCGCCTTGATGTCGGCGAGGTTCACCTCCGGCGAGCGCGCGGGGTATTTCGCCGAGCGCAGCAGCGCGAGGAACTCCGCCTCGCGGATGCGCCCCCGCTCGACGAGCAGGAAGTCGTCTATGACGACGCCCTCCTCCTCGAGCGTCGCGGAATCGGGCGGGGTGGAGCCGGGGGTGAGGCCGCCGATGTCGGCGTGGTGGCCGCGCGAGCCGACGAAGAAGAGGATCTCGCGGCCCTCCTCGTCGAACACCGGAGTGATGACCGTCACGTCCGGCAGGTGCGTGCCGCCGTTGTAGGGATTGTTCAGCGCCACCACGTCGCCGGGCCTGAGGGTGCCGCCGCGCAGGCGGATCACCGTGCGCACGCTCTCGCCCATCGCGCCGAGGTGCACCGGGATGTGCGGGGCGTTCGCCACCAGCCGCCCCTCGGCGTCGAAGATGGCGCAGGAGAAGTCGAGCCGCTCCTTGATGTTGACGCTGAGCGCGGTGTTCTGCAGCACGGCGCCGGTCTGCTCGGCGATGCTCATGAACAGGTTGTTGAACAGCTCCAGCATCACCGGGTCGGGGCGGCCGGTCGCGGCGACGACGGCGTTCGGCCGCGGCTCGGTGCGGCGCAGGATCAGATGGTTGCGCGGCGTCACCTCCGCGCCCCAGCCCGGCTCGATCACGGTGGTGGCGTTGGCCTCGCGGATCAGGGCGGGGCCGGCGATGCGATCGCCGGCGCGGAGCGCCGCGCGGTCGAACACCGGGGCGGCGTGCTCGGCGCCGCCGGTGAAGAGGGCGACGCGGTCGATCGGGGCGAGCGGCTCATCCGGCGCGCGCGGCGGCAGCGCCGCCTCCTCCACCGGCTCGCCGGCGGCGGTGACCTCCGCCACCGCCGCCTCGACGATCACCGCCCGCTCGGGGGTGGCGAAGCCGAAGCGGCGGCGGTGCGCCTCGGTGAAGGCGGCGAGCACCTCCTCATGCGTCCCGAAGGGGACGGCGAGGAAGGCATCGGTGCCCTCGTAGCGCAGGTGCAGCCGGCGCGCCGCCGTGATGCGCGCCTCCGGCGCGCCCTGGCGCAGCAGCTCGGCGCGGCCGTCGGCGGCCAGCGCCTCGAGCCGGCGGGCGAGCTCCTCCATCAGGCCCGGGGCGAGCGGCGCCTCCACCGCCGCCTCGCGGATCACGGTCTGGTCGGCGAGGCCCATGCCGTAGGCGGAGAGCACGCCGGCGAAGGGATGGATCAGCACCGTCTCCATGCCGAGCTCGTCCGCCACCAGGCAGGCGTGCTGCCCGCCGGCGCCGCCGAAGCAGACCAGCGCGTAGCGGGTGACGTCGTGGCCCTTCTGGATGCTCACCTGCTTGATGGCGTGGGCCATGTTGGCGACGGCGACGCGCAGGAAGCCCTCGGCCACCACGCGCGGGTCCCGCGCCGGCTCGCCGGTGGCGGCGGCGATCTCCGCCGCGAGGGCGGCGAATTGCGCCCGCACCGCCTCCGCATCCAGCGGCTGGTCGCCGCCGGGGCCGAAGATCGCCGGGAAGTGCGCGGGCTGGATCTTGCCCACCATGACGTTCGCATCCGTCACGGTGAGCGGCCCGCCGCGGCGGTAGCAGGCAGGGCCGGGGACGGCGCCGGCGCTCTCCGGCCCGACGCGGAACCGCGCCCCGTCGAAGCGCAGGATCGAGCCGCCGCCCGCCGCCACCGTGTTGATCGCCATCATCGGCGAGCGCATCCGCACGCCCGCGACCACGGTCTCGAAGGCGCGCTCGAACTCGCCGGCGTAGAGGGCGACGTCGGTCGAGGTGCCGCCCATGTCGAAGCCGATGATGCGGTCGAACCCGGCCATCGCCGCGGTGCGCGCGGCGCCGACGATGCCGCCGGCAGGGCCGGAGAGGATCGCGTCCTTGCCCCGGAAGCGCCCCGCCTCGGCGAGCCCGCCGTTGGACTGCATGAAATAGAGGCGCACCCCCGGCAGCTCGCCCGCCACCTGCTCGACGTAGCGGCGCAGGATCGGCGAGAGGTAGGCGTCCACCACGGTGGTGTCGCCGCGCGGCACGATGCGCGGCAGGGCCGAGACCTGGTGGCTCAGCGAGACCTGGGGGAAGCCGATCTCGCGCGCGATCGCGCCGAGGCGCAGCTCGTGCGCCGGATGCGCCCAGGCATGCATCAGCACCACCGCGACGGCGCGGATGCCGTCGGCGAAGGCGGCCGCGAGCGCCGCCCGCGCCCCGGCCTCGTCGAGCGGCTCGATTTCCGCCCCGTCGGCGGCGATCCGCCCGCCGACCTCCGCCACCCGCTCGTGCAGGAGCTCGGGCAGGCGGACGTCGAGCTCGAACAGCTTCGGCCGCGCCTGGTTGCCGATGCGCAGGAGGTCGGCGAAGCCGCGGTTGACCAGCAGCAGCACCCGCTCGCCCTTGCGCTCGAGCAGCGCGTTGGTGGCGACCGTGGTGCCCATCTTCACCGAGTCGATCAGCCCGGGCGGGATCGGCGCCTCGGGCGGCAGGCCGAGGCAGGCGCGGATGCCGGCCACGGCGGCGTCGCGGTAGCGGCCGGGGTTCTCGGAGAGCAGCTTGCGGGTCGAGAGCCGCCCCGCCGGGTCGCGGGCGACGATGTCGGTGAAGGTGCCGCCGCGATCAATCCAGAACTGCCACCCGTTGCCCGCCATGAGTCCCGCCCGATGCCGCGAAATGGCCGCGGAGAATGGGATCGCGCGCGGCTTCGGGCAACCGTGGCGGCGCGCCCCGCGGCCGGACGCGCCGCCGCGCGCCCGGAAGGCCGCGCCGGCCCGGCGGCGGCAGCCCCGGCGCCGGCCCCCGCGGCGCCTCCCGGCCGCTCCCGCCGGGCCGCCGCGCATGCTAGCTAGGGGCCTCCGGCGGCGAGGGAAGCGGCGGAGGACCGGCGGGCTTGGGCATCTGGGGCAAGATCATCGGCGGCGTGGCCGGCTTTGCCATGGGCGGGCCGCTCGGCGCGATGGTCGGCGCCGCGCTCGGCCATGCGGCGGACGAGGGGGCGCTGTCGGGCGCCGCCGGGCGCCTCCCGCCCCACGCCGCCGACCTCGCCGCGCTGCTCGGCGGTCGGGAGAGCCTGTTCGCGATCGGCGTCGTGGTGCTCGCGGCCAAGCTCGCCAAGTGCGACGGGCCGGTGCGGCGGGCCGAGATCGACGCCTTCAAGCGGTTCTTCCGCATCCCGCCCGAGAACCTGCGCGAGGTCGGCCGCCTGTTCGACCAGGCGCGCGAGACCCCGGAAGGCTGGGAGCCCTTCGCCGAGCGGCTCGGCACCGCCTTCGCCGACAACAAGGGCATGCTCGAGGACGTCCTCGCGGCGATGTTCGGCATCGCCCGGGCGGACGGGCCGGTGAACCGGGCGGAGCAGGCCTTCCTGCGCGGCGTGCATGCCCGCTTCCGCCTCGACGCCGCGGCCTGGGAGCGGGCCCAGGGCGGGCAGCCGCGGCCGCCGGACGCCGAGCTCGGCGTGGACCCCTACGCGGTGCTCGGCCTGACGCGGGAGGCGACGGACGAGCAGGTCCGCGCCGCCTGGCGCAAGCTGATGCGCGAGAACCACCCCGACAGCCTCGCCGCGCGCGGCGTCCCGGCGGAGTTCGTCGAGCGCGCGACCCGCAAGGTGGCGGAGATCAACGCCGCATGGGATCGCATCAAGCGGGAGCGCCGGCTGTGAGCGGCGCGGGCGCGGCGCCGGGGCGCGGGGGCGAGGCCGGGCGGGCGCCCCGCGCCCCGGTCGCGGGGCCGCGGTTCCCGGCCCCCGCCCGGCGCGCCGGGACCGAGGCCGACGCCGCGCCGTGATCGCGCCGCTGCGCATCCGCGACCTCGCCAGCCCGAACCACGACGCGCGGCCGGCCGGCGCGCCGGTGGACATGCTGGTGCTGCACTACACCGGGATGCGCACGGCGGAGGAGGCGATCGCCCGGCTGCGCGACCCCGCGGCGCGCGTCTCGGCGCACTATGTAGTGGAGGAGGACGGCGCGGTGTGGCGCCTGGTGCCGGAGGAGCGGCGCGCCTGGCACGCCGGGGTTTCCTTCTGGCGCGGGCGGGAGCGGCTGAACGACCGCAGCATCGGCATCGAGGTGGTCAATCCGGGCCACGACTGGGGCTACCGCCCCTTCCCCGCCCTGCAGATGGCGGCGGTGTGCGACCTCTGCCTCGCGATCCTCGGCCGGCACCCGATCCCGGCGCGCAACGTCGTCGCGCACAGCGACATCGCGCCGGAGCGCAAGCGGGACCCGGGCGAGCTGTTCGACTGGGAGGGCCTCGCGGCGAACGGCGTCGGGCTGTGGCCCGCGGGGGTGGACGGGAGCGACCCGGCGCGGCCGGCGGGCGGCATGGAGCGCGCCGCGGCGCTGCTTGCGCGCATCGGCTACCGGGTGGAGCCGGCGCGGCCGGAGGTGGCGCTCGCCGCCTTCCAGCGGCACTGGCGGCAGGAGCGGGTGGACGGCGCGCCGGACGCGGGCACGCTGGCGCGGCTCGAGGCGGTGCTGGCGCTCTGCGAAGGGGAGGCGGCCCGCGCGCCGGCGCGGATCGGCGAGGGGGCCGGCTGACCCGTCGCGGTCGGGGCGCCGCTGGCGGCGGACACAGACGCAATTGACGCGCCGCGCGCGCATGCGCACATGGAGGGCGGCGCCAGACGGCCGGACGGCCGCTGGCGCGGGAGCGATCCCGCGCTGGAGGAAAGTCCGGGCTCCACGGGAATGCGGTGCCGGCCAACGGCCGGCGGGGGAGTTCCGGCGGGCCAGGCGGCCCGTCGGCGCGACCCCAGGGAAAGTGCCACAGAGAACAGACCGCCCGCGCGCCGCAAGGCTCGCGGGCAAGGGTGAAACGGTGCGGTAAGAGCGCACCGCGCCCCCGGCGACGGGGGCGGCACGGCAAACCCCACCGGGAGCAAGGCCGAATAGGGGCGGCCGGCGTGATCCCCGCCGCGGCGGGGATGGACGCGAGGGCATTCCCGCCCTGCCGCCCGGGTTGGCCGCGCGAAGCCGGCGGCAACGCCGGCTCCAGAGGAATGGCCGTCCCCAGCCGCGAGGCTGGGACAGAACCCGGCTTACAGGCCGTTTGGTGCCATCTTTCCCCGTTGTCCACAGGCTGTGGATTTTGTTGTCCGCAAAGAACAAACAACGAATTTGCGGAATTCCGAAGACCGTCTGCGAGAACCCAGGACGCGGCGCGCATGCGCGCCGCTAGTGGACTGTAAAGACTAAAGGTTTCGCGCGGCGCGGACGCGTCCTTGGCTGCCTTGACCCTTGCTGTCCCGTCTCGTCCCGTGCTATCCCATAAATGCCCGCAGGAAACCGGACAGCTCGGGGGGGCGAGCGGTTCTCCGAGCGGGCGGTCGGGCGAGCCGGCGAGGTCGGGGGGCCTCGCCGGCCGCTGATCGAGCGGGGGAGCGCGGCCGCCATCCGGCGGCCTTCGCCTTCAGGGGGGGCTGGCGACCGGCGCGATGACCCAGTTCCTGGGCACGCATCTCGGCAAGCTGGACCGCAAGGGCCGCATCTCCGTCCCTGCTCCCTACCGTGCGGCCCTGCAACGATTCGGTTCCGACATCCTGATCCTCCGCCCCTCGCACAGCCTGCCCTGCATCGAGGCCCACCCCGAGAGCGAGTTCCAGCGCCTGACCAGCGGCCTGCAGCATCTCGACGCCTTCTCCGAGCAGCAGGACGACCTCGCCACCGCGCTCTTCACCGAGGCGCACGCCGTCCAGCCCGACGGCGAGGGACGCCTGGTGCTGCCCGAGCCCCTGGTCGCCCATGCGGGCCTGACCGACGCGGTCGCCTTCCTCGGCCTCGGCCGCCTGTTCCAGATCTGGGAGCCGGAGGCGGCGAAGCGCCGCATCGCCGAGGCCCGCCTGCGCGTGCGCGAGCGCGGCATGACCCTCCCCGCGCCGCCGGCGATCGCGCCGCCCCCCGCGAATTCGCCTCTCAACCCGACTCCGCGCGACGTGCCATGACGACGGGCGAGACCCACGTCCCCGTGATGCTCGCGGAGGTGCTCGCCACCCTGATGCCGTCCGCAACCGACGATGCGGCGCGGCGCGAAGCCGCCCCGCGCTACTGCGACGCCACCTTCGGCGGCGGCGGCTACGCCGCCGCGATCCTCGAGGCCGACCCGCGCTGCGTCGTGTGGGCCATCGACCGCGACCCCGACGCGATCGCCCGCGGCGCCGCCCTCGCCGCGCGCCACCCCGGCCGGCTGCACCTGATCGAGGGCCGCTTCGGCGACATGCTGGAGCTGCTCGCCGCGCGCGGCGTGACCGAGCTCGACGGCGTGGTGATGGACCTCGGCGTCTCTTCCTTCCAGCTCGACCGGCCGGAGCGCGGCTTCTCCTTCCGCGCCGACGGGCCGCTCGACATGCGCATGGAGAAGCGCGGCCGCTCCGCCGCCGACCTCGTGAACACTTTGTCCGAGGCGGAACTCGCGTACATCCTCGCCACCTTCGGCGAGGAGCGGCATGCCCGGCGCATCGCCCGCGCCATCGTCGCCGCGCGCCGTGTCGCGCCGATCGAGACCACCGGGCGGCTCGCCGAGATCGTGCGCGGCGCGGTGCCGCGCGATCCCTCCGGCATCGACCCCGCCACCCGCTCCTTCCAGGCGCTGCGCATCGCGGTCAACGACGAGCTCGGCGAGATCGAGCGCGGCCTCGCCGCGGCGGCGCGGCTGCTCGCGCCCGGCGGCCGGCTCGTCGTCGTCTCCTTCCATTCGCTCGAGGACCGCATCGTCAAGCGCTTCATGGCGGAGGCGGCGGGCCGCACCGGCGCCCCCTCGCGCCACGACCCGGCGGCGCTCGCCGCGCCGCGCCGCGCCGCCGCGCCCCGCTTCCGCCTGCTGACGCCGCGCGCGCTCCGCCCGGGCGCGGCGGAGGCGGCGGCCAATCCCCGCGCGCGGTCGGCGCGGCTGCGCGCGCTCGAGCGCCTCGCCGCCTCGTCCGCGTCTTCCCCCGCAACGCCTGCCACCCTCCGGGGGGCCGCATGATCCGCCCGCTCACCCTCGTCAGCCTGCTCGCCGCCGGCGGCGCGGGGCTCTACCTCTACCAGGTCAAGCACTCGGTCTCGCTGCTCGACCGCGAGCTGCGCGCGATCCGCCGCCAGATCGAGGCGGCGCGCGAGCATACCGAGGTGCTGCGCGCCGAATGGGCGCTGCTCAACCAGCCCGACCGGCTGCGCCAGGTCGCCGAGCGCCACCTCGCCGACCTCGCGCCGATGACGCCGGCGCAGTTCGTCCGGCCGCAGGAGCTCGACCGCCGGCTGCCGCAGCCGGTCGCCTTCGCGGGCGCGCCGGCGCTGTTCGGCTCGCCGCTCCAGGTCG
>NZ_JAHZUY010000032.1 GCF_019458025.1 Caldovatus aquaticus
AACCTGTGGGCACGCCCGAAAGAGTGGCGTGCGGTTGCCACCCGCTATGAAAAGACCGCCCGTTCCTTTCTCGGCGTCCTCTGCCTCGCCGCTACAGCCGATTGGCTCAAGCTCTAACAGGCCCTAGAGCCGATCGCGCACGGCCGGGAGCCCGGCGGGCCGGGGTCACGGCGGGGCGTGACGCGAAAGGGCCGGGCCGCGCGAACGGCCCGGCCGGTCCTCGTCCCGCGACGGCGGGCGCCGACGCCGGCGGCCGGTTCTCAGCCGGCGGGACGTGCGCGCCGGCCGCCGGCCGTCGTGCGCACGGCCCGGCCCGGCGCGGGCTCCGCCGGCGCCGGCCCGAACGCCGCGGCGGCGCGCTCGGCGAGCCGGGCGCGGATCGCGGCCAGCGCCGGGCCTTCCTCGCGCAGCAGCGGGAAGCAGGCGGCCTCCTCGTAGCGGCGCTCGTCGCGGCCGGCGGCGAAGTCCGGGAACAGGGCGGCCAGCGCGCCCTCGCCGAACATGTGCCGGTTGCCGGCGTCGAAATAGGACTCCGCGGGCGCGCCTTCGGCCATCAGCAGGCCGTGCTCCGGGAGCTCGACGTGGTACCAGGTGACCGCCTGCCACCAGGGCTCGCGCACGATGCTGACGCCGTTGACCAGGAGCGCCGCGGGCACGAGGCGGCCGTCCACGAAGAGGGCGTGCTCGGGCGAGACGCGCAGGTCGCGGAACGGCACGTTCTCGCCCAGCGCCCCGGCGCGGACCAGGATCGGCTCCGCCGCCGCGCGGTTCGGGTGGAGGGCGAGGTTGACGCGCCGCCTGCCGACCCAGACCACGGGCTGCAGCACCGGGCCCCTGCCGTGGGCGGTGACGACGAGATCGCCGATGCGGAGGTCCTCCACCGCGACCTCGCCGCGCGCGGTCATGATGCGCGTGCCTTCGAGATAGCAGGGGGCGCCGCCGGTGGTGGAAACGGTCTCGATCCCGCTCAGCCAGACGTGGTGGCCGTTGCCGTCGCTGTACAGGGTGTAGGTGGTGCCGCCCACCGCGCCGGTGACCGTCGTTGCGGTCCAGCTGCCGCTGTCGGGCAGCACCACCGTGTCGTGGCCCGTGCCACCGTCAATATAGTCGTTGTAGCCGGCATAGATCAGATCGTTGCCGGGACCGCCGAGGATGGTGTCGGCGGCGCCATTGTCGCCGCCGTTGGCGACGAGGCCGCTGACGCTATCGTAGCTGCCCCCGCCGTAGATCGTGTCGCCGCCCGAGCCGCCGCTGATGGAATCGGCACCCTGACCGCCGATAAGAATGTCACTGCCCGACAGGCCGGTGATCACGTCATCGCCGCCGGCGCCGTAGATCGTGACCTGGGATCCCGAGCCGCCGCCAGGCGGCGCCGCCAGGGTGTCGTTGTTGTCGCCACCGATGATGGTGCTTCCAGACATGAGGGGGCCTCCGGATCAGGGCCGGGCCGCGGACAGGGGGAGCGGACCGGCGGGGGATGGGTCAGCTAGGGCGAGGAAAGAACGGGCGCGGCTGGTAGGCACCGGCACCAGGGGGGGCGCTCGAGTTGCAGCCCGCCGGGGGAAGGCGTGCCAGCCGCGCGGCTGGCGGTAAGCCGCCGGCGCCGCCGCTGAACCGCCGCGATCGCCGCCCGACGACGGCCAGCCGCGCCGCGATCCCGCCCGCTGCCGTGCGCGGCAGGCGCGTGCGTGCCCGGCGGCCGCCGCCGCGCGCCGGCCCGCGCCCACCCCCGTGGCGGGCGCCGCCCCGGCGGAGTCCACGGCAGCCGGAGCAGCCCTCGTGCGCCCGGTCGCCGGCAACGCGAGGCCGGGCACGGCCGCCGCGCCCCGGCGCACCGCACCGAGCGGGAGATCGAACGGCGTGACCCGGACGGTGCCGCCGCGCCGCAGCTTCCGCACCAGCCGGAGGGCGCGGCGCATGCCGGAGGATCCGCCGGGCCCCGGAGCCCAGCGCACCGCGGCACCGGCCGCGCCGTGCCCCCGAAGCGCGGCCACGGCGGAGCGAGCCGCTGCGTCCTTCGTTTCCGGAATGGGTTGCACGTCGGCCACGGGCCGTGCCCCGCCTCGATTTGTAAACCAATGTTTAAGAAATGGGTCAAGACGAGAAAAAGTCAACAAGAAATGACCGCATCCACCGCGAAACGTCGCGTTTCGCGCTACCTATCGAAAGATAGGGATGCGATGGAAAGAAAAATCGGACGGTCGGGCGCCCGCAGCCGGTCGCTAGCCCGCTCAAACGAGAGGGAACACACCTACGGAAGGACAGACCTCGCGCCGGCCCGGAACGCCGCCGCCGAGCGAGCGATCATTTCGGACGCGCCGCACCCCCCGCCCCGGCCGGCGAACGCGCCGGGCGCAGGGACGCCGCGCCAGCCCGCGCCGCCGCAGCCGCCGCGCCGGCCCCGTCCGGAGCAGCGGCGCGGAGGCGGCAGCCACCCGCAACCGCTGCAGCGCGGGCGTCGCCGCGCATGAACGGGGCTCGCCCGGAACGAGATTCCGCCCAATCACCTGCCAGCCGGATCGGCCGGCGCGGCGCGCGGGATCAGGCCGGCCGGTCGCCCTTCTCCACCCGCAGCGTGCGCGAATCGGCGGCAGGCAGCATCCGCGCCGGGTCGCGGGTGACGATCAGGTCGATCACCGTCGGCGTGTCGGTGTTGGCAAGCCCCGCGCGCAGCGCGTCCGCCACGCGGTCGGGATCCTCCACGCGGATGCCGGCGCAGCCCATGGCGCGGGCGATCGCCGCGTAGTCCATCTCGACGAGGTCGGAGGACTGGTAGCTCCCGGCGCCGTACATCGCGTGCTGCAGCGCCTTCACGTAGCCGGAGGCGGCGTTGTTCACCACCAGGATCACCGGCGCCGTCCCGGCGCGCCGCGCCGTCTCGAGCTCGCCGAGCGTCATGTTGAACCCGCCGTCGCCGGTCAGCGCCACGACGCGGCGGCGCGCGCCGACCGCGAGCTGCGCCCCGATCGCTCCCGGCAGCCCGTAGCCGATGGCGGCGAGGCCGCGGTCGGCCACGTAGTGCCGTCCGGCCCGCTTCGTCTCGTAGAGCAGGGCGGTCCAGTGCCCGGCGAAGCCGCCGTCGCCGACCAGGACGGAGTCCTCCGGCATCAGCCGGTTCAGCTCCGCGATCACGCGGCCGAGGCCGATCGGCCGCTCGGCGCTCTCGAGGCGCTCCCGCGCGCCCTCGCGCCAGGCCGCCATGCGCGGCGCCACCTGCGCCGCCCACCCGGCGCGGTCGTGCCGCGTGCCCCTCGCCGCCTCCGCGATGTCCTCGAGCCCCGCCGCGCAGTCGCCCCACAGCGCGACGTCGCAGCGCGCGGTCCGCCCGATCTCCTCCGCCACGATGTCGAGCTGGATGACCGGCACCTCCGGCGGCAGGAGCTGGTAGCGCCTGGTCGCGATCTCGCCCAGCTTGCAGCCGACGACGAGCAGCAGGTCGGCCTCGGCGATCAGGTCGTTGGCGATGCGCGCGTAGCGGCCGAACAGGCCGGCGTTCAGCGGATGCGTGCAGGCAATCGCGCCCTTGCCGCTCATGGTGTGGGCGAGCGGGATGGCCTGCTCCTCCACCAGCCGCTGGCACGCGGCGTAGGCCTGGGAGAGATGCACGCCGCCGCCCGCCAGCAGCAGCGGGCGCCTCGCGCGCGCGAGCAGCGCCGCCGCGCGCTCCACGTCCCGCGCGTCGGGGCGCGCGCGCATCGCCGGGATGCGCGTGAGGCGCTCGGGGAGGTCGAATTCCTCGGGCCCGAACGTGTGCTCGCCGTGCGCCACGTCCTCCGGCACCTCCAGCACCACCGGTCCCGGCCGGCCGGCGGTGGCGACCGAGAGGGCGCGCCGCACCAGCTCCGGCACGCGGCGGATGCTCTCGATCCGGATCAGCTCCTTCGCCGCGGGGCGCAGGATCTCGGCCTGGCGCGCCTCCTGCGTCATGTTCCTGCCGGCGTGGTCGCGGTGCGCCCCGCCGATGATCGCGAGCAGGGGCGTGCCGGCGTTCAGCGCCTCGACCAGCGCGGTGGCGAGGTTGGTGGCGCCGGGGCCGAGGGTGGCGTCGCACACGCCCGGGCGGTTGGCGATGCGCGCCCAGGCGTCGGCGGCGAAGCAGCCGGTGCGCTCGTCGTTGACGAGGAAGTGCGTCAGGCCGAGCGCGCGCACCGCCTCGTAGAAGGGCAGGAGCTGGAAGCCGCCCATGCCGAACATCGGGCCGAGGCGCGCCGCGGCGAGGCTGCGCGCCAGGGCCTCGCCCCCCGTCATGCGCGCCGGCGCGGCGTTGGGACGCGTCTCCATCCTCCCCTCCCCCGCCTCAGTATCCCTCGCGGGTGAGGTCGAGCAGGGGGAAGGCGCTCAGCACATGCGGCGGATTGGTCGGCTGCGCCGGATGGAGGAAGGAGGGATCGAGCTGCGCCAGGCTGGTGACGCCGAGCAGGCCCATCACCTCGATCATCTCGGCCTCCAGGATCTCCAGCATGCGCTGCACGCCCTCGGCCCCGGCGGCGGCCAGCGCGTAGCAGTAGAGCCGCCCCACCGCCACCATGTCGGCGCCGAGCGCGATCGCCTTCACCACGTCGCTGCCGCGGCAGAAGCCGCCGTCGATGAAGACCTGCGCCCGGCCGGCGACCGCCTTCACCACCTCGGGCAGCACCTCGATCGCGCCGCGCCCGTGGTCGAGCTGCCGGCCGCCGTGGTTGGAGACATAGACGCCCTCGACGCCGTGCTCGCAGGCGAGCGCCGCATCCTCGGCGGTGGCGATGCCCTTGAGGATCAGCTTCACCGAGGGGTGCCGGTCCCTGAAGCGGCGCACGTCGTCCCAGTTGAGGCGCGCCTGCCAGTCCATGCCGGAGGCGCGGGCGCGCCAGGGCTTGACGAAGCGCTTGGCGATGTCGCGCTCGCGGCGGCTGTAGATCGCCGTGTCCACGGTGAGGCAGAAGGCGTCGTAGCCGGCGTCCACGGCGCGGCGGACGTGCTCGTCCACGAAGGAGGCATCGCCGCGCACGTAGAGCTGGAAGATCTTCGGCCCCGGCGCCGCGGCCGCCGCCGCCTCGAGCCCCGGATGCGTCACCGAGCTGACGATGATCGGCACGCCGAAGGCCGAGGCGCCCTTCCCGGCCGTCGCCGCGCCGCCCGGCTCGAAGGATTCGAGCGAGCCGACCGGCGCGAGCGCGACCGGCAGCCGGATCCTGCGCCCGAAGAAGCGGCCGCCCGGGTCCACCTGCGAGACGTCGCGCAGCACGCGCGGGCGGAAGGCGATCGAGTCGAGCGCCAGGCGGTTGCGCCGCAGCGTCGTCTCGGTCTCGGTGCCGCCGACGAGGTAGTCCCAGATGTTGGGATTGAGCTTCAGACGCGCGGCCTTGACGAACTCGTGCAGGGTGAGGAACTGGCCTTCGGTCTCGCTCAGCATCGCGTTCGGTTCCTTCGCGGGATCGGCGGGAGGATGCCCCAGGACGGCGCGCCTGCCGAGGGCCTAGGCGGCGAGCACCCGCTCGAGCGGCACGCCGCGGCAGTCCATCTCGAACTCGAGCCCTGCCACCGGCGGGCGGCAGAACTGCCAGGTGAGGCCGTGCCGCGCCGCGCCGCGGGCGACGATCTCCTCCGCGAGGAAGGGATGCAGGTCGTGCACCGTGTAGGCCTGCACGCCGGTCGTCGCTCCCCAGCCGGCGCCGAGCGCGGCCATGCGGCGCTCCATCTCGCCGAGCACCCAGCGCGCCTTGGCCCTCAGCCCCTCCGGCGAGACGTCGCCGGGGGCGACGACGTGGTCGCGGTAGGTGGCGTGCCCCTCCTCCGCCTCGCCGCTGCCGGCGACGACGAAGGAGGGCGCCGCCTGCGGGTCCGGCACGGTGTAGCAGAAGGCGTGGAAGGCGGGCGCCGCGGGCGGCGCGAGCTCCGGGCAGACGTTGCTGCGCGCGACCGGGTTGCGGCCGGCCTCGTCGAGCACGCCCCATTCCGCGAGGACGGCGGCGTAGGCGCGGTTGAAGGCGGCGAAGCCCTCCTCGGTGAAGGGCGCGGGCGAGCGCAGCTCGCAGGCGCAGAAGGCGGCGCACGGGCGGCCCGCGGCGTCGAGCAGGGCGGCGATGCGGCGCCAGCCCTCGGCGAGCGGCACCGGCTCGGCGAAGCGCACGCGCTCGATGCGGAAGCCGGGCAGCGCGGCGACGCCGGCGGAGTACTGGAACACGGCGGGGAGGAAGCGGTAGCCGGCGGCGGGGCGGTCGAGGGTGGCATGGGGCATGGCCGGCAGGCGCCTCCCGCGCGCTTCGGTCGGGTCGGAACGGGGGCGCAGTCAAGCGGAGCGCGGCGCGCGCGGCAATGGCCCGCCGCCGGAGGCGGGGCTTGATCGGCCGGCGCGGCCGTGCCACCGCAGGACTCGCCGCATGAGCCCGCGCCCCTCCCCGCTGCCGCGCCCCGCCGGCCGCCCCGCCGCGGCGGCGCCGGCCATCGTCGCGAAGGGCTGAGCCATGGCCGAGGAGGACGACGACACGGACGACCTGCCGGGCCTTCCCCCCGGCACGCCCTTCTACATGACCCCCGAGGGCCACGCCCGGCTCGTCGAGGAGCTGCGCCGGCTGTGGACCGAGGAGCGCCCGAAGGTGGTCGAGACCGTCGCCTGGGCCGCCTCGCTCGGCGACCGCTCCGAGAACGCCGACTACCAGTACGGCAAGCGCCGCCTGCGCGAGATCGACCGGCGCGTGCGCTTCCTGCGCAAGCGGCTGGAGCGGGCGCAGGTGGTGGACCCCGCGGCGCAGACGAAGCGCGACCAGGTGTTCTTCGGCGCCACCGTCACCTATGCGCGCGCCGACGACAGCGAGGTCACCGTGACCATCGTCGGCGTGGACGAGGCGGATACGGCGCGCGGCCGGATCTCCTTCCTCTCGCCCGTCGCGCGCGCGCTGCTCGGCAGGCGCGTCGGCGACCTCGCGCGGGTGCGCACGCCGCAGGGGGTGGAGGAGATCGAGGTGCTGGCGATCCGCTACGGCTGAGCGCGGCGCGCGCTCAGCCCGGGAACACCTCGAGCAGCCCGGCCGCGCCCATGCCGCCGCCGACGCACATCGTCACCACCGCGCGCTTCGCGCCGCGCCGGCGGCCCTCGATCAGCGCGTGGCCGACCAGGCGCGCCGCCGACATGCCGTAGGGGTGGCCGATCGCGATCGCGCCGCCGTTGACGTTCAGCCGCTCGTTCGGGATGCCGAGTGCGTCGCGGCAGTACACCACCTGCACCGCGAAGGCCTCGTTCAGCTCCCACAGGTCTATGTCGTCCATCGTCAGCCGGTTGCGGCGCAGGAGTTCCGGCACCGCGCGCACCGGGCCGATCCCCATCTCGTCCGGCTCCACCCCGGCGACGGCGAGGCTGACGAAGGCGCCGAGCGGGCGGAGGCCGCGCCGCTCCGCCTCGCGCTCGCTCATCACCACGCAGGCGGAGGCGCCGTCCGAGAGCTGCGAGGCGTTGCCCGCGGTGACCGTGCCGCCCTCCCGCACCGGCTTCAGCGCGGCGAGGCCCTCGAGCGTCGTCCCCGGGCGGTTGCCCTCGTCGCGCGTCAGCGTGACCGGCTTCTCGGCCAGGGCGCCCGTCTCCTTGTCCTGCACCAGCATCGTCGCCGGCAGCGGCACGATCTCGTCGTCGAAGCGCCCGGCCTGCTGCGCCGCGGCGGTGCGGAGCTGGCTCTGCAAGGCGTACTCGTCCTGCGCCTCGCGCGGGATGCCGTAGCGCCGCGCCACCACCTCGGCGGTGTCGAGCATCGCCATGTACACGTCGGGCCGGTGCTGCTCGATCCAGGGATCGCGCGCGCGGTGGCGGTTGCGGTGCTCGGTCTGCACCAGGCTGATGCTCTCGACCCCGCCGGCGACCGCGACCTTCACTCCCTCGTGCATCACCTGCCAGGCGGCGACCGCGATCGCCTGCATGCCGGAGGCGCATTGCCGGTCCACGCTGGTGCCCGGCACCGAGGCCGGCAGGCCGGCGCGCATCAGGGCGACGCGGCCGATGTTGTAGCCCTGGCTGCCCTCCTGCATGGCGCAGCCGAGGACGACGTCCGCCACCTCCTCCGGCGCCACGCCGGCGCGCTCGATGGCGGCGCGGATGACGTGCGCGGCGAGGGTGGGGGCGGGGGTGTTGTTGAACGCCCCGCGATAGGCCCGGCCGATCGGCGTGCGGGCGGTGGAGACGATCACGGCGCGGTCCATCGGCAGGCTCCTCCGGCGTGGGTCCGGCCCGATCCTGCGCGTCCGCCGGTCCCGCCGCAACCGGCCTGCCGCCCCGCCCGAGCGGCGCCGCACGGCGGCGCCGGCGCCGGCCGCGTGCGGGCTGTCGGTCCGGTCGCCGGCCGTGTAGCCTCTCCGCCACCGGCGCCGCCCCGCCGCGGATGCCGATGCGGAGGAGTAACGATCTTGCAGCAGCAGGACGAAGCGCACTACGTCCAGCACGCCGCCGAGGGCGACATCCACATCCTGCGCCTCGCCAACCCGCCGGTGAACACGCTTCGCGCCGCCCTGCGCGCGGAGCTGGTCGCCGGCCTGAACGCGGCGCGCGAGGCCGGCGCGAAGGCGGTGGTGATCGTCGGCACCGGGCGCATGTTCAGCGCCGGCGCCGAGATGACCGAGTTCGGCAAGCCGCGCGTGCCGCCCGGCCTGCACGACATCGCCGAGGAGATCGCGCGCTTCCCGGGGCCCGTCGTCGCCGGCATCCACGGCGGCGCCTACGGCGGCGGGCTCGAGCTCGCCCTCGCCTGCCACGCGCGGGTGGCGGCCAAGGGGACGAAGCTTGCCCTGCCGGAGGTGAAGCGCGGCATCCTGCCGGGCGGCGGCGGCACCCAGCGGATGCCGCGCCTGATCGGACCGATCCCCGCCCTCCGCATGATCGTCTCCGGCGAACCGGTGACGGCGGAGGAGGCGCTGAAGCTCGGCTTCGTGGACGAGGTCGCGGAGGGCGACATCGAGGCCGCGGCGGTCGCCTTCGCGCGCCGCGCGCTCGCCGAGGGGCACCGCTTCGTGCTGGCCAGGGACCGCACCGACAAGACCGCGGGCGCCGACCTCGCCGCCTTCGACGCGGAGGTGGAGGCGCTGCTCAGGCGCAGCCGCGGCATGCTGGCCCCGGTCAACTGCGCCAAGAGCGTCCGCGCCGCGCTGACCGAGCCCTTCGACCAGGGCCTCCAGACCGAGCGCGCGCTGTTCAACGAGCTGGTGAACAGCGAGCAGTCGCTGGCGCTGCGCCACATCTTCTTCGCCGAGCGCGAGGCGCAGAAGGTCCCCGGCGTGCCGCCCGGCACGCCGACCGTGAAGGTGGCGAAGGCCGCGGTGATCGGCGCCGGCACCATGGGCGGCGGCATCGCCATGTGCTTCGCCGCCGCCGGCATCCCGGTGACCGTCGTCGAGGCGGACGCGGAGGCGCTGCAGAAGGGCATCGAGCGCTGCGCGGCCAACTGGCGCCGCAGCCGCAACGCCCCGCCGGAGGAGGAGATCCGGCGCCGCCTGTCGCTGATGACCGGCACCACCGACATGGCGGCGGTCGGCGACGCCGACCTGGTGATCGAGGCGGTGTTCGAGGACATCGGCGTGAAGGAGAAGGTGTTCGCCGAGCTCGACCGCCACGCGCGGCCGGGCGCGATCCTCGCCTCCAACACCTCCACCCTCGACATCGACCGCATCGCCCGCGCGACGAGGCGGCCGCGCGACGTGCTGGGGATGCACTTCTTCAGCCCGGCCAACATCATGCGCCTCCTCGAGATCGTGCGCGGCCGGGAGACCTCGCCCGAGGCGATCGCCACCGCGATGGAGGTCGGCAAGGCGATCGGCAAGGTGCCGGTCGTGGTCGGCAATTGCGACGGCTTCGTCGGCAACCGCATGACCGGCAAGCGCGGACCGCAGATCGAGAAGCTGCTGGCCGAGGGCTGCCTGCCGCAGGACATCGACCGCGTGATGGAATCCTACGGCATGGCGATGGGCCCGCTCGCGACCGGGGACCTCGCCGGGCTCGACATCGGCGCCGCGGTGCGGCGCGCGCGCGGCACGGTGGCGCCGATCGCCGACGCCCTGGTCGCCGCCGGCCGCTACGGGCAGAAGACCGGCAAGGGCTGGTACCGCTACGACGAGAACCGCAGGCGCCACCCCGACCCGGAGGTGGAGCGGATCATCCTCGAGACCTCGCAGCGCCTCGGCATCACCCGGCGCAGGATCTCCGACGAGGAGATCCTCGACCGCCTGCTGCTGCCGATGGTGAACGAGGGCGCGCGCATCCTCGAGGAGGGCATCGCGACCCGCGCCTCCGACATCGACGTGGTGTTCGTCCACGGCTTCGGCTGGCCGGCCTGGCGCGGCGGCCCGATGTTCTGGGCCGACCGGGTCGGCCTCAAGGAGGTGCGCGACCGCCTCGCGCGCTACGCCGCGGCGACCAACGATCCCAACCTGCAGCCGGCGCCGCTGATCGAGCGGCTCGCGGCGGAGGGCGGCAGCTTCGCCGGCCTCGACCGCGCCAGGTCCCCGGCCGCGGCGGCGGGTTGAACCGAGGAGACGCAGGTCATGGAACTCCGCTTCACCGAGGAAGAGCGCGCCTTCCGCCAGGAGGTGCGCGACTTCATCGACCGCAACCTCCCCGCCGCGACGCGCGAGCGCATGGAATCGGGCCGCACGCCGACCAAGGAGATGGTCGTGCAGTGGCAGCGCACGCTCAACGCCAAGGGCTGGGCGGTGCCGCACTGGCCCGTCGAGTGGGGCGGCACCGGCTGGTCGCCGATCAAGCGCTTCATCCTGCAGGAGGAGATCCAGCAGACCCCGGCGCCGCTGCCGCTCGCCTTCAACGTCAGCATGTGCGGCCCGGTGATCATCGCCTTCGGCACCGAGGCGCAGAAGAAGCGCTTCCTGCCGCGCATGGCGAACCTCGACGACTGGTGGTGCCAGGGCTTCTCCGAGCCCGGCGCCGGCTCCGACCTCGCCAGCCTCAAGACGCGCGCGGTGCGCCAGGGCGACCACTACGTCGTCAACGGCCAGAAGACCTGGACCACGCTCGCGCAATACGCCGACTGGATCTTCCTCCTCGTCCGCACCGACCCGAACGCGGCGAAGCCGCAGGAGGGCATCTCCTTCCTGCTGGTGGACATGAAGTCGCCGGGCATCACCGTGCGCCCGATCATCACCATAGATGGCGCGCACGAGGTGAACGAGGTGTTCTTCGACGACGTGAAGGTGCCGGTCGAGAACCTGGTCGGCACCGAGAACCGCGGCTGGGACTGCGCCAAATTCCTGCTCTCCAACGAGCGCACCGGCCAGGCGCGCGTCGGCGCCTCGAAGGAGCGCATCCGGCGGCTGAAGCTGATCGCGAGCCAGGCGCCGGGCGGCGGGAGGCCGATCATCGAGGATCCGCGCTTCCGCGAACGGCTCACCGAGGTCGAGGTCCAGCTCAAGGCGCTCGAGATCACGACGCTGCGCGTGCTCGCGACCGAGCAGAAGAACCTCGGGCAGCGCAAGCCCAACCCGGCCTCCTCGATCCTCAAGATCCGCGGCACGGAGCTGCAGCAGGCGATCAGCGAGCTCTACGTCCTCGCCGCCGGCCCGTACGGCCTCGCCGGCGCGCACCCCGACTCCGACCGCCGCAACGAGCCCGAGCTGGTCCCGGAGTGGGCCGCGCTCGCGCAGCCGGTGTACTTCAACTGGCGCAAGCAGAGCATCTACGGCGGATCGAACGAGATCCAGAAGAACATCATGGCCAAGGCCTTCCTGGGGCTCTGACGCAGATGGATTTCGACCTCACCGAGGAGCAGCGGCTCCTCCAGGACAGCGTCGCGCGGCTGCTCGGCGACCGCTACCGGTTCGAGCAGCGCAATGCGTACATGGCCACGCCGGAGGGCTGGTCGCGCGAGATGTGGGCGGCCTACGCCGAGCTCGGCCTGCTCGCGCTGCCCTTCGCGGAGGCGGAGGGCGGCCACGGCGGCGGCGCCGAGGAGACGATGATCGTCGCCGAGCAGATGGGCCGGGCGCTGACGCTCGAGCCCTGGCTGCCGACCGTCGTGCTCGGCGGCGGCTTCCTGCGCCACGGCGCCCCGGCGGAGCTGCGCGGCGCGCTGGTGCCGCGGATCGCGGCGGGCGAGATGCTGCTCGCCTTCGCGCACACCGAGGCGCAGTCGCGCTACGACCTGCACGACGTGGCGACGACCGCGCGGCGCGACGGCGCGGGCTGGGTGCTGGACGGGCGCAAGATGGTCGTGCTGCACGGCGATTCCGCGCACCGCCTGGTGGTCACGGCGCGCACCGCCGGCGGCCGGCGCGACCGGAAGGGCATCGGCGTGTTCCTGGTGGACGCCGCGGCGCCGGGCGTCTCGCGCCGCGGCTTCACGGCGGTGGACGGGCACCGGGCGGCAGAGGTGACGCTCGAGCGCGTGCGCGTCGGGCCGGAGGCGGTGCTCGGCGACCCGGAGGACGGGCTGCCGCTGGTGGACCGCGTGGTGGACGAGGCGATCGCCGCGCTCGCCGCCGAGGCGGTCGGGGCGATGGAGGCGGTGCACCAGCTCACCGTCGAATACCTCAAGACGCGCCGCCAGTTCGGCCGCCCGATCGGCTCGTTCCAGGCGCTGCAGCACCGCGCCGCGGAGATGATGGTGGCGCTCGAGGAGGCGCGCAGCATGGCCATGCTCGGCGCCATGATGGCCGAGGAGGAGGACGCGGCGGAGCGCCGCCGGCAGATGCACGCGGTGAAGCTGCAGATCGGCCGCTCGGCGAAGTTCGTCGGGCAGCAGGCGATCCAGCTCCATGGCGGCATCGCGATGACGATGGAGTACGCCGCCGGCCACTACTTCAAGCGGCTGACGGCGATCGACACGACGTTCGGCGACGCCGAGCACCACCTGAACGCGCTCGCCGAACAGGGCGGCCTGACCGGCGCGGCGGCGGCCTGAGGCGCGGGGGGCGGGCGCGCGCCCGCCCCGCGGCTCAGCGCAGCGCGGCGTTGATGCGCGCGAGCGCCGCCGAGCCGGGGCAGAGCTCCGCGTCGCCGAGGCGGTTCAGCGGCACCTCCACCGTGCCCAGCTTGGCGTGCAGGTCGGTCGGGTCGGGATCCACGTAGAGCAGGCCGGTGACGATCTCGCCCGCCGCCTTGCGCTCCTGCAGGTAGTTCATCGCCGCCACCCGGTCGGTCGGGTCGTAGTCCGGCGCGATCTTGCGCAGCCGCAGCACCGATCCGTCGTGCTGCGTCACCTCGATCACCGAGCCCGGTTCGTACTCCGCCGTGATCGGCTGGCGGCCGAGGATGACGTCGAGCCGGTTCACCGCCTCGTTGTGCTCGCGCACGAAGTCGTAGCTCTTGGTCGAGCCCTCGTGGTTGTTGAAGGCGACGCAGGGGCTGATGCAGTCGATGAACGCCGCCCCCCGGTGCAGCAGCGCCGCCTTGATGAGGGGGACGAGCTGCGCCTTGTCGCCGGAGAAGCCGCGCGCGACGAAGGTGGCGCCGAGCTGCATGGCGAGCGCCACCAGGTCGATCGCCTCGTCGGTGTTGACCGCGCCCTTCTTCGCCTTCGAGCCCTTGTCGGAGGTCGCCGAGAACTGCCCTTTGGTCAGCCCGTACACGCCGTTGTTCTCGACGATGTAGGTCATGTTCACGCCGCGGCGCATGATGTGCGCGAACTGGCCGAGCCCGATCGAGGCCGAATCGCCGTCGCCCGAGATGCCGAGGTAGATCAGGTCGCGGTTGGCGAGGTTCGCCCCCGTCAGCACCGAGGGCATGCGCCCGTGCACGGAGTTGAAGCCGTGGCTCGCGCCGAGGAAGTAGTCCGGCGTCTTGGAGGAGCAGCCGATGCCGGAGAGCTTCGCCACCCGGTGCGGCTCGATCGAGAGCTCCCAGCAGGCCTGGATGATCGCGGCGCTGATCGAATCGTGCCCGCAGCCGGCGCAGAGCGTGCTGATCGCCCCCTCGTAGTCGCGCCGCGTGTAGCCGAGCGCGTTCTTCGGCAGCGTCGGGTGGTGCAGCCTGGGCTTGGGCAGATAGCTCATGGCACGGCCTTGCGCAGCGGCACGACGTTCAGCGCCGACGCCTTGTCGGCGATCGCCGCGCGGATGAAGCGCGCGGTGATCGGCGTGCCGTCGTAGTGGAGGATGGGGACCAGGCGGGCGGGATCCACGCAGCCCTCGATCGTCAGCAGCGTGCGGAGCTGCGCGTCGCGGTTCTGCTCGACCACGAAGACGCGGTCGTGGCGGGCGATGAAGTCCATCACCTCGTCATGGAAGGGGAAGGCGCGCACCCGGAGCGCGTCGAGGTGGACGCCGTCCCGCTCCAGCGCCGCGAGCGCCTCGCGCATCGGCGCGCTGGTCGAGCCGTAGTAGATCACCCCGTCGCGCGTCGGCTGCGCCGCGCGGCGCTCGACCGGGCGGGGGACGTAGGCCTTCGCCGTCTCGAACTTGCGCAGCAGGCGCTGCATGTTGTCCACGTAGGCGGGACCGTGCTCGGTGTAGCGGGCGAAGCGGTCGCGCGAGGTGCCGCGGGTGAAGAACGAGCCCTTGCTCGGGTGCGTGCCCGGATAGGTGCGGTAGGGGATGCCGTCGCCGTCCACGTCGAGGTAGCGGCCGAAGGTCCTGCCGGCCTCGAGCTCTTCGGCGGTCATCACCTTGCCGCGGTCCATGCGGCGCGCGTCGTCCCAGCGGAAGGGCTCGCACAGCCAGTCGTTCATGCCGATGTCGAGGTCGAGCATGACGAATACCGGCGTCTGGAAGCGGTCCGCCAGGTCGAAGGCGTCCGCGCCCATGGCGAAGCACTCGTGCGGGTCCTCGGGGAAGAGGAGGATGTGCTTGGTGTCGCCGTGGCTGGCGTAGGCGCAGGCGAGGACGTCGGCCTGCTGCGTGCGCGTCGGCATCCCCGTCGAGGGACCGGCGCGCTGCACGTCGAAGATCACCGCCGGGATCTCGGCGAAGTAGGCGAGGCCCACGAACTCCTGCATCAGCGAGATGCCGGGTCCGGAGGTCGCGGTGAAGGCGCGCGCGCCGTTCCACGCCGCGCCGACCACGACGCCGATCGCGGCCAGCTCGTCCTCCGCCTGCACGATCGCGTAGCGCTTCCTTCCCGTCTCGGGATCGTGGCGCAGGCGCCGGCAGTACCTCTCGAACGCCTCGGCGAGCGAGGTGGAGGGCGTGATCGGGTACCAGGCGCAGACCGTGGCGCCGCCGTAAAGCGCGCCGAGCGCCGCGGCCGTGTTGCCGTCCACGAAGATGCGCTCGCCCACCGCGTCGAGGCGGCTCAGCCTGAGCCCGATCGGGCATTCCAGGTTCTTGAGGGCCCAGTCGCGGCCCATGTGGAAGGCGTCTCGGTTCGGCTGCGCCAGCCGCTCCTTGCCCTTGAACTGCTCGCCGAGCAGGGCCTCCACCACCGCAGGCTCGATCTGCAGCAGCGCGGAGAGCGCGCCGACGTACATTATGTTCTTCATCAGCTGCCGCTGGCGCGCGTCCGTGTAGGCCGCGTTGCACATCTCGGTCAGCGGCACGCCGATGACGTTGACGTCGTCGCGGAACTTCGACTTCGGCAGCGGCTTGGTGGAATCGTAGAGCAGGTAGCCGCCCGGCTCGATCTCGGCGACGTCGCGGTCCCAGGTCTGCGGGTTCATCGCCACCATCAGGTCCACGCCGCCGCGCCGCCCGAGATGCCCCTCCCCGCTCACCCGCACCTCGAACCAGGTCGGCAGGCCCTGGATGTTGGAGGGGAAGATGTTGCGCGAGGCGATCGGGATGCCCATGCGCAGGATGGACTTCGCGAACAGCGTGTTGGCGCTGGCCGAGCCGGATCCGTTGACGTTGGCGAACTTGACGACGAAGTCGTTGGTCGCGGTCAGAGCGCGCATGCGTGCTGCCTCGCCTTGGGCCTAGCGGTCTCGAGGAAGAACTTCTGCATGTCCCACGCCCCCGTCGGGCAGCGCTCGGCGCACATGCCGCAGTGCAGGCAGACGTCCTCGTCCTTGACCATGACCCTGCCCGTCTTGAGCCCGTCGGCGACGTAGAGCGGCTGGTCCGGGTTGATCGCCGGCGCCTTGAGCCGCCGGCGCAGCTCCTCCTCCTCGCCGTTCTCGGTGAAGTTGAGGCAGTCCACCGGGCAGATGTCCACGCAGGCGTCGCACTCGATGCAGAGCGAGGCGGTGAACACCGTCTGCACGTCGCAGTTGAGGCAGCGCTGCGCCTCCTTGTACGCCAGCTCCCGGTCGTAGCCGAGCTCCACCTCCGCCGTAATGTCGCGCAGCGACTGCGACAGGTCGCGGTGCGGCACCTTGTAGCGCAGGTCGAGCGAAACGTCGTTGTCGTACGACCACTCGTGGATGCCCATCTTCGTGCTGGTCATCCGCACCTCGGGCGGCGGGCGGGCGCGCACGTCCTCGCCGCGGCAGAAGAGGTCGATCGAGACGGCGGCCTCGTGCCCGTGCGCCACCGCCCAGATGATGTTCTTCGGCCCGAAGGCGGCGTCGCCGCCGAAGAAGACGTTGGGGAGCGTGGACTGCAGCGTCACCGGGTCGAGCCGCGGCAGGCCCCAGCGGTCGAACTCCAGCCCGAGGTCGCGCTCGATCCAGGGGAAGGCGTTCTCCTGGCCGATCGCGACCAGGATGTCGTCGCACTCCATCGCCACGTCCGGCTCGCCGGTCGGCACCAGGCTGCGGCGGCCCTTCGCGTCGTACTCGGCCCGGACCTTCTCGAACACGATGCCCGTCAGGCGCCCGCCCTCGTGCAGCACCTCCTTCGGCACCAGCCAGTTGAGGATCGGGATGCCCTCGCGCAGCGCGTCCTCCTTCTCCCACGGCGAGGCCTTCATCTCCTCGAAGCCGGAGCGGACGACGACCTTCACGTCCTCGCCCCCGAGGCGGCGCGCCGAGCGGCAGCAGTCCATCGCCGTGTTGCCGCCGCCGAGGACGATCACGCGCCGGCCGATGCTCCGCGTGTGGCCGAAGGAGACGCTGGCGAGCCAGTCTATGCCGATGTGGATGTTCGCCGCCGCCTCCTTGCGGCCCGGCACGTCGAGGTCGCGCCCGCGCGGCGCGCCGGTGCCGACGAAGACCGCGTCGTAGCCCTCCGCCAGCACCGCCTTCAGGCTCTCGACGCGGCGGTTCATGTGCAGCACCACGCCGCCGCGCCCGGTGATGTAGCCGCACTCCTCGTCGATGATCTCCTCCGGCAGGCGGAAGCGCGGGATCTGGGTGCGGATGAAGCCGCCGGGCTTCGCCTGGTCGTCGAAGACGTGGATCTCGTAGCCGAGCGGGGCGAGGTCGCGCGCCACCGTCAGCGAGGCCGGCCCGGCGCCGATGCAGGCGATGCGCTTGCCGTTCTTCTCCTTCGGGATCGGCGGCAGGAGCGCCGCGATGTCCTCCTTGTTGTCGGCGGCGACGCGCTTGAGGCGGCAGATCGCCACCGGCTCGTGCTCGACGCGGCCGCGCCGGCAGGCAGGCTCGCAGGGACGGTCGCAGGTGCGGCCGAGGATCCCCGGGAACACGTTGGAGCGCCAGTTGATCATGTAGGCGTCGGTGTAGCGCCCCGCCGCGATCAGCCGGATGTACTCCGGCACCGGCGTGTGCGCCGGACACGCCCACTGGCAGTCCACGACCTTGTGGAAGTAGTCCGGATTCCGGATGTCGGTCGGCTTCAAGCGACTCCCTCCGCGATCGGCAGCGGGACGGATCCAGCCCCGGCGGTTGTGCTCAGCGTTCCTGCAGGCGGCAGCCGGTGCGGACCGTGCCGGAGCGGATCCGCGCATCGCAAACCGGCATGCCACACCCGGCCATCGCCGCCCGCGGCGGTGCCGCTGCGCGCCCGGCGCCTTCGCCTGGGCTGGAACGGAATTCCATGGGCTTTCCCTGCCTGTCCGCGACCCGGCACTCTGCCCCAAGGGCGCCCCCTCCGCAACCGGCCCACCCCGCCGCCTCTTCGCACGTGCAACATGGCGCATCGCCGTCCGGCGCCCCGCGGTCGCGTCGCCACGCCCCTCCGGCACGGCGTGGCGCGGCCGCCGCGGCGATGCACGCCGCGGGCCGAGCCTCGGCGACCTGCCTCTGGAGAGCCGCGGCCCCGCCCGGGACGCGCGCGGGAGCGCCGACGCTGCCGCCGCAACGCGCGCGACGTCGGATCGCTCCGCCGCGCCGCGCATTCCGGCGATGGTCATGACGCTCCTGCGGTCCGCATGGTCTTCGCCCGCGCGGTCACCATCCCGTGCGTCCGCGCGCCGAGCGCGCCCGCGGGCCAGGTCGCGCGCGGGCGTGCGATCGCAGGCCACGCCCGCGCCGGAGGCGGCGCCCGGCCGGCCCGCAGGTGCCGCGCCACCGGGCCGGGTCTGCCGCCGACGGGGCCGCACCCGTGAGCGATGCCGCGCATGCGCCCGCGCCTCCCGCGGCGGCGGGGCCGGCATCGGCCCGTGACAGGGCCGCGTCGCGCCGATAGCGTCCCTTGCCGGAGCGACGGCCGGGGGCCCGAGGCGCTCGCCGCCCGCGCGGAGCGAGGGCCGGGACGGACGGACGTGCTCCCGCACGCCCATGCGTCCTGGCCGAGGGGGAATTCATGATCGCACGACGCCGTGCGCCCGGCGCAGGGGTGGCGACCGGTTGCGCGAGCGCCGCCGCCCGCCGCCGCAGCGCGCGCCCCGGCCGGCCGTGACGGGAAGCCCCGCCGGCGGCGGAAGCGCACCGCGCAGGAGGAGAGCAGCAGCGCCATGATCCCCGGCTTCCGTATCCGCGCCGCCGTCGCGCAGCGCGTCCCGCCCAAGCTCTGCGCCCGCGCCGCGCGGCTGCCGGCCGCGAACATCGGCGACGTCGCGAACCGCATGCAGACCATGCGCGGCGGCTTCCGCGCCTTCGGCGGCCGGCGCGCGGTCGCCGGCCCCGCCTTCACCGTGCGCGTGCGCGCCGGCGACAATCTCCTGCTGCATCGCGCCCTCGATCTCGCCGCGCCGGGCGACGTGATCGTCTGCGACGGCGCCGGCGAGCTCGGCATCGCCCTGGCCGGCGAGCTGATGCTGGGCCACGCCGCGCGGCGCGGCATCGCCGCGGTGGTCATCGACGGCGCGGTGCGCGACGTCGCCGCGCTGGCCGCGCTCGATCTCGGCATCTGGGCGCGCGGCGCGACCCCGGCCGGCCCCTACAAGGACGGGCCGGGCGAGATCGGCTACCCGATCGCCTGCGGCGGCCTGGTCGTCATGCCCGGCGATCTCGTCGCCGCCGACGAGGACGGCGTGGTCGTCATCCCGCGCGAGGACGCCGAGGCCGTGATCGCCGCCGCCGAGGCGCACAACGCCAGGGAAATCAAGGCCCAGGCCGCCATCGAGGCCGGCACCTGGGACCGCGCCTGGGTGGAGCAGACTCTCGCCGCCAGGAATTGCCCGGTCCGCTGAGGGAGCAGACGGCGATGGACGCCCTGGTCGAGCGCCTGCACGCGATCTGCGACGCGCAGCCCTTCCGCACGAGCTGGTACCTCAAGGACCTCGCCACCGGCCGGGAGGCCGACCGCGACGGCGACGTGCCGGTGCCCTCGGCCAGCGTGCGCAAGACCTCGATCATGATGGCCGCGCTCAGGGCCGTGCACGAGGGCCGGCTCCGCCTCGACGAGCCCTGCACGATCGAGGCGCGGCTGCAGAAGGACGTGATGTCCGGCACCTACCGCTACATGACGCCGGGCTGCGTCATCCCGCTGCGCGACGCGATCGTCAACATGATCATCACCAGCGACAACGTCTGCACGCAGATCGTGCTGGAGCGGCTGGACACCGAGGCGCTCAACGCCTGGTGCCGCGGCATCGGCATGGCGCACACGCGCCACGGCCCGAAGATCCCGCCCCTCGGCCTCGCCTACGACCACCCGGTCGAGCAGACCGCCTTCACCACGCCGCGCGACCAGGGGCTGCTGCTCGACCTCATCCTGCGCGGCGCGCAGGGGGACGCCGCGGCGGCGGCGGAGCGGCTCGGCTGCAGCGAGGCGCTCTGCCGGCTCGGGCTCGACATCCTCACCTGGCAGCAGCACCGGACCATGATCCCCGCGCTGCTGCCCTACGCGACGAAGGTCGCCAACAAGACGGGCCGCGGCCGGCGCGGGCGGATGGACGCCGGCATCGTCTTCCGCGGCGAGCGGCCGGCCTACCTCCTCGCCGCCTTCACCGACTTCGTGCCGGAGACGATGCCGGACGGCCTGCCGGGCCACGCCGCGGCCTTCGCCACCATCGCGCGGCTCTCGCGCGCCTGCTGGGAGGCGATCGGCGCCTGAGCGCGCCGGCGCCGCGGCGGGCGGGATCGCCTACCGCCCGCCGAGCCCGTCCCAGAACTCCTTCACCCGGGCGAAGAAGCCCTCGCTCTCGGGGCTCGAGCGCTCGTTCTTCGCCGCCTCGGCCTCGAACTCCTCGAGCAGCTCGCGCTGGCGCCTGGTGAGGTTCTGCGGCGTCTCGACCGCCACCTCGACATACATGTCGCCGCGCGCCGCGCTGCGCAGCACGGAGAAGCCCTTGCCGCGCAGGCGGAACTTCTCGCCGCTCTGGGTGCCGGGCGGGATCGTCAGCCGCGCCCGGCCGCCGTCGATGGTCGGCACCTCGATCGGCCCGCCGAGCGCCGCCTGGGTCATGCGCAGCGGCACGCGGATGAAGATGTTGGCGCCCTCGCGCTGGAAGATCGGGTGCGGGCGCACCGCGACGTCCACGTAGAGGTCGCCGGGCGGCGCGCCCCGCACCCCGGCCTCGCCCTCGCCGGCGAGGCGGATGCGCGTGCCGTCCTCGACCCCGGCCGGGACGGTGATGGCGAGGGTGCGCTCGCGCTGCACCCGGCCGAGGCCGCCGCAGGTCTTGCAGGGGTTCTTGATGACCCGGCCCTGGCCGCCGCAGGCGGGGCAGGTGCGCTCGATCAGGAAGAAGCCCTGCTGGGCGCGGATCTTGCCCGCGCCGTGGCAGGTGGCGCAGCTCTGCACCGCGGCGCTGCCGCCCTCCGCCCCCGTGCCCTTGCACGCCTCGCAGGCGACCAGGGTCGGCACCCGGATGGTCTTCTTCGTCCCGGCGAAGGCCTCCTCGAGCGAGATCTCCACCTGCTGGCGCAGGTCGGCGCCGCGCCCGGCGGCGCGGCCGCCCGGCCCGCGGCCGGTGAAGCGGCCGAACATCTCCTCGAAGATGTCCTCGAAGCTGCCGCCGAAGGGGCTGGCGCCGCCGAACCCGCCGCCGCCGAAGCCGCCGGCGCCACTGGCCAGGCTGGGATCGAAGGCGGCGTGGCCGTAGCGGTCGTAGGCCGCGCGCTTCTCGGGATCCTTGAGGACGTCGTAGGCCTCGTTGATCTCCTTGAACCGCGCCTCCGCCTGCTTGTCGCCCTGGTTGCGGTCGGGGTGGTACTTCAGGGCGAGCTTGCGGTAGGCCTTCTTCAGGTCCTCCTCGCTCGCGTCGCGGCCGACGCCCAGAACCTCGTAGTAGTCCCTCTTGGCCATGCGGCGGTCTGTTCCTTGAGCCGCGCCGCAACAGGGCGGCGCCCGGCCCCTCGCGAGGCCGGGCGCCGGTCACCAGTCGCGGGGCACGGCGCTCCCCTATGTTACGCCGACTTCTTCTTCTTCGGGTCCACTTCCTCGAACTCGGCGTCCACCACCTTCTCGCCCTGGGCGCCGCCCCCCGCCTGGGCGCCGCCGGCGCCGGCGTCACCGCCGCCGGGCTGGGCCTGCTGCGCCTTGTAGAGCGCCTCGCCCATGCGCATCGCCGCCTGGCTCAGCCGCTCGGCGGCGCGGCGGATGGCGTCGGTGTCCTGGCCCTCCATCGCCTTGCGGGCGTCGGCGATGGCGGACTCGACCTCGGCCTTCTCGGCGGCGGGGATCTTCTCCGCGCTCTCCTTCAGCGTCCGCTCGGTCGAGTGCACCAGCGCGTCGAGCTGGTTGCGCGCCTCCACCGCCTCGCGCCGCTTGCGGTCCTCGGCGGCGTGCGCCTCGGCCTCCTTCACCATCCGCTCGATGTCGGCCTCGGTCAGGCCGGACTTGGCCTGGATGCGGATCTGCTGCTCCTTGCCGGTGGCCTTGTCCTTGGCCGAGACGCTGACGATGCCGTTCGCGTCGATGTCGAAGGTGACCTCGATCTGCGGCACGCCGCGCGGGGCGGGCGGGATGCCGACCAGGTCGAACTGGCCGAGCAGCTTGTTGTCCGCCGCCATCTCGCGCTCGCCCTGGTACACCTTGATGGTGACCGCGGTCTGGTTGTCCTCGGCGGTCGAGAAGATCTGGCTCTTCTTGGTCGGGATCGTGGTGTTGCGCTCGATCAGCCGGGTGAACACGCCGCCCAGCGTCTCGATGCCGAGCGAGAGCGGCGTCACGTCCAGCAGTAGGACGTCCTTCACCTCGCCCTTCAGCACCGCGCCCTGGATGGCGGCGCCGATCGCCACCACCTCGTCCGGGTTGACGTTGCGCGCCGGCTCCCTGCCGAAGAACTGCTTCACCGTCTCGATGATCTTCGGCATGCGGGTCATGCCGCCGACCAGGATCACCTCGTCCACCTCGTTGGCGGCGAGGCCGGCATCCTTCAGCGCCTGGCGGCAGGGGCCGAGCGTCTTCTGGATCAGGTCCTCCACCAGCGACTCGAGCTTCGCCCGCGTCAGCCGCATCACCAGGTGCTTCGGCCCGGTGGCGTCGGCGGTGATGAAGGGCAGGTTGATCTCGGTCTCCTTGGCCGAGGAGAGCTCGATCTTGGCGCGCTCCGCCGCCTCCTTCAGGCGCTGCAGCGCGAGGCGGTCGTTGCGCAGGTCGATGCCCTGCTCGCGCTTGAACTCGTCCGCGAGGTAGTCGATGACGCGCTGGTCGAAGTCCTCGCCGCCGAGGAAGGTGTCGCCGTTGGTGGACTTCACCTCGAACACGCCGTCGCCGATCTCGAGGATCGAGATGTCGAAGGTGCCGCCGCCGAGGTCGTAGACCGCGATGGTGCCGGACTGCTTCTTGTCGAGCCCGTAGGCGAGCGCGGCCGCGGTCGGCTCGTTGATGATGCGCAGCACCTCGAGCCCGGCGATCTGGCCCGCCTCCTTGGTGGCCTGGCGCTGGGCGTCGTTGAAGTATGCGGGGACGGTGATGACGGCCTGGGTGACCTTCTCGCCGAGATAGGCCTCGGCCGTCTCCTTCATCTTCATCAGCACGTAGGCGCTGATCTGCTGCGGCGCGTAGCGCTTGCCCTCGACCTCGACCCAGGCGTCGCCGTTGTCGGCGCGCACGATCTTGTAGGGGACGAGGCCGATGTCCTTCTGGACCATCGGGTCGTCGTAGCGGCGCCCGATCAGGCGCTTGACGGCGTAGAGGGTGTTCTGCGGGTTGGTCACCGCCTGGCGCTTCGCGGCCTGGCCCACCAGGATCTCGCCCGTCTTGGTGAAGGCGACCATGCTGGGCGTGGTCCGCATGCCCTCGGCGTTCTCGATCACCCGGACTTCCTTGCCCTCCATGACGGCGACGCAGGAGTTCGTGGTGCCGAGATCGATGCCGATGACTTTGCTCATCCGTAATGCTCCTTCCTGGCAGGCGGGGACGGCCCAGGATGGCGCCGCACCCGCCCCCGTCCTGCGACGGATGGGGTGGGGTGTTGCGGCCCGTCCCGGCCGGGACAGGCCGTGTCGGATGGCGATGTATTGAGCGCAGGGGGGCAGGACAAGGGGTGGCGGTCCTCGCCGCCAGGACCGAGGGCCTTTTCCCCCCGGTCTTTGGCAGCGGACGAGGCCGGCGCGCCGGACGCTCCGCCCGGAGCGAACGCGCCGGCTCGTCCTGCGCCGCTTCGATGCCGGCGTCCCCCCGTTCCCGCGTTTCTGCGTCCAGGTGTCGGCGTCGCCGACGGCGCGTCGCGCGCATCCCGCACCAGGCCGGTGCCCCGGCCTGCCGTGCGGAAGACCGTCACGTCCCGGACCGCGGAGCCCGGCGGGGCTCGGCCGGGAGGACCGCGATGCCGGGCCTGGCGGTGCCGAGGTCCGCGCCGGACACCCGCCCGAAGGTCCGTCGCCGGCGCGCATCGCGGCGGCGCCGCTCCCCTCGCCGGTCGCGGCGATCAGCGGCCGCGCGCCCTAGCGCCGTTTCCGCCCGGCGGTGCTTGCGGCAGCGGCTCCGGCTCGGTGCCTGGCGAGCGGAGTCACGCTCCCGGCTGTTCCCGGCCGTCCGCGATCCGCTCTAGCGCGTCTCGGCAGCCCGTTCGCCGCCGCCCGCCACCACCACCATGGCAGGCTTCAGCAGCCGCCCGTTCAGCATCCAGGCAGGCGTCCAGGCCCGCAGCACCGTCCCCGGCGCGACACCCGGCGGCGCCGGCTCCTCGGCCATGGCCTGGTGCAGTTCCGGGTCGAACGGCTTCCCTTCCGCCTCGACCCGCACGACGCCGTTGCGCTCGAGGACGGAGAGGAAGGCCCGCTCCACCCCTTCGAAGCCGCCGCGCATCTTGGTCAGCAGCTCGGGCTCGCCCTCCGCCGGAGGCGGCAGCGCCTCGAGGCCGCGGCGCAGGTTCTCCACGGCCTCCACCACGTCGCGGGCGAACTTCTGGATGGCGTAGTTGCGCGCGTCCTCGATCTCGCGCCGCATGCGGGCCCGCAGGTTCTGCAGCTCCGCTTCGGCGCGCAGCCAGCGGTCCTTCAGCGCCGCGTTCTCGGCCTCCAGCGCCGCGATCCGATCGGCCGGGCCGGCCGCCTCCGCGGCGGCCGCGCCGTCGGCCTCCTGCGTTGCCCGCGCCCCGTCCGGCGCGGCGTCGCCCGGCGGCGCCTCCCCCGGGCGGTCCGGCGCGCGCGAGGTCATCGCCGTCGCCTCAGCCTTCTCGGGAACACCGGGCGGGGTCTCGGTCTGGTCGTTGTTGTTCATGGGCCATGTTCAGGGATGAGGGAGGGGGCAGCCGCGGAGCGGCCGTGGCGCGCGCCTCCACCTAGGCGTCCCGCGCCGCCGCGGCAAGGCGGCCCCCGCCCCGCCGCGGCCGCCCCCCGGACCCGGGGCGCCAAATCCGCTTGGGGGCCGGCGCCGCGCGCGCTAATCGGCGGCGATGCTCCGCAGCGTCCTCACCGTCGGCGGCTGGACGATGACCAGCCGCGTGCTCGGCTTCGCGCGCGACATGCTGATCGCGCACCGCCTCGGCGCCGGGCCGGTGGCGGATGCCTTCTTCGTCGCCCTGCAGCTGCCCAACCTGTTCCGCCGCCTGTTCGGCGAGGGCGCCTTCAACGCCGCCTTCGTGCCCGCCTTCGCCGGCGCGCTCGCGCGCGAGGGCCGCGCCGCCGCGCACGACCTCGCCGAGCGCATGGCCGGGCTGATGGCGCTCTGGCTCGCCCTGCTCACCCTGCTCGGCCTGCTGTTCATGCCGCAGGTCCTGGCCGTGCTCGTGCCCGGATTCCTCGGCCGGCCGGAGAAATTCGCCCTCACCGTCGAGCTCGCCCGGATCACCCTGCCCTATCTCTGGTTCATCTGCCTGACCGCCCTGGTCAGCGGCGTGCTGAACGGGCTCGACCGCTTCGCCGCCGCGGCCGCGGCGCCGGTGCTGTTCAACCTGCTCGGCATGGCGGCGCTGCTCGGCCTCACGCCCTACGTCGCCACGCCCGCCCATGCGCTGGCCTGGGGGGTCGCGGCCTCCGGCGTGGCGCAGCTCCTGCTCGTGCTGGCCGCCGCCCGCCGGGCCGGCATGGCGCTGACCCTGCTGCGCCGGCCGCGCCTCACGCCCGCGGTGCGGGAGGTGCTGCGCAAGATGGTGCCCGGACTGATCGGCGGAGGCGCGGTCAACATCAACCTCTTCGTCGCCACCCTGATCGCCTCGCTGCTGCCTTCCGGCGCCGTGTCCTACCTCTACTATGCCGACCGGGTGGCGCAGTTGCCGCTCGGGGTGATCGGCGCGGCGGTCGGGACGGCGCTGCTGCCGCTGCTCTCGCGCCACACGCGCGGCGGCCGGCCGCTCGCCGCGCACCGGGCCACCAACCGCGCGGTCGAGCTGGTGCTGCTGCTCACCCTGCCCGGCGCGGCCGGGCTCGCGGTGCTGGCCGAACCGGTCGTCGGGACGCTGTTCGAGCGCGGCGCCTTCGACTCGGCCGCGACGCGCGCGGCGGCCGCGGCGCTGGTCGCCTACGCCGCCGGCCTGCCGGCCTTCGTGCTGGTCAAGGTCTTCGCCCCCGGCTTCTTCGCCCGCGGCGACACGACGACGCCGGTCGCGGTCGGCCTCGGCGCAATGGCGGCGAACCTCGTGCTGAACCTCGTCCTGGCCTGGCCGCTCGCGCATGTCGGCATCGCGCTTGCGACCTCGCTCGCGGCCTGGGGCAACGCGCTGACCCTGGCGGCGCTGCTGGCGCGGCGGCGGCGCCTGGTCCTCGACCGGCGGACCCGGCGGCGGCTGCCTCGCATCGCAGCCGCGGCGGCGGCGATGGCGCTGGCGCTCGGCGCGGTCGCGCCGGCGCTGTCCGCGAGCGGCGCCGGCAGCGCGGCCCGTGCGGCGACGCTCGCGCTGCTGGTGGCGATCGGGGCCGGAATCTACGGCGGGCTCGCCCTGGCGCTCGGCGCGGTGGCGCCGGCGGAGCTGCGCGCCCTGCTCGCGCGGCGCCGGGCGCCGTCCGGCGTCGGCGGCGACGCTCCGGTCGGCGCCGCCACGCCCTGACCGCACCGCGGCCCGGCCCGCGCCGGAGCCGGTCGCAGGCGGCCGGACGCCGCGGCGGGCGCGGATCGGCGCCGCGAACGGCGCGCCGGAGCCGTCGCCGCGGCCCGGGCGGGCGGAAACGGTCCCGGGGCCGCTTCGCCCGGCCGTGCCCGCCGCAGCGGTCCTGCCTCCTCGTCGGTCGCGCCGATCCACGCTTCCGGCCGTTTCCGGCCGTCCGCGCCCGGCGCTAGACCACCCCCAGCGCCCAGAGCAGCACGCCCTTCTGCGCGTGCAGCCGGTTCTCGGCCTCGTCGAAGACGACGCTCTGCGGGCCGTCTATGACCTCCGTGGCCACCTCCTCGCCGCGGTGGGCAGGCAGGCAGTGCATGAAGATCGCATCCGGCGCCGCCTGCGCCATCAGCGCCGCGTCCACCCGGTAGGGGGCGAGCAGGTTGTGGCGCTTGCTGTTCGGGTCGTCCGACATGCTGACCCAGGTGTCGGTGACGACGCAGCGCGCCCCGCGCACCGCCTCCGCGGGGTCGTCGGTCAGCTCGATCCGCGCCCCCTCGGCCCGCGCCCAGTCCACCAGCGCCTGCGGCGGGCGCAGCGCCGGCGGCGTGGCGAGGCGGAGCGTGAAGCCGAAGCGCGCCGCGGCCTGGATGAAGGTGCGGGCGACGTTGTTGCCGTCGCCGCTCCAGGCGATCACCTGCCCGGCGATCGGGCCGCGGTGCTCCTCGAAGGTCATCACGTCGGCCATGAGCTGGCAGGGGTGCGAGACGTCGGTCAGGCCGTTGATCACCGGCACCGTCGCGTGCGCGGCCAGCTCGCGCAGCTTCGCCACCGAATCGGTGCGCAGCATGATCGCGTCCACGTAGCGCGACAGCACGCGCGCCGTGTCCGCCAGCGTCTCGCCGCGGCCGAGCTGCATCTCCTTCGCCGAGAGCACGACCGCATCGCCGCCGAGCTGGCGGATGCCGACCTCGAAGGAGACGCGCGTCCGGGTCGAGGGCTTCTCGAAGATCAGCGCCACCGCCTTGCCGGCGAGCGGCTTGCCCGTCAGCGCCCCGCGCTTGGCCTGCGCGGCGAGGTCGAGCATCCGCCGCAGCGTCGCCGCATCGAGGTCCATCAGCTCGAGGAAGTGCCGGGGCGGCTCGCGCCCCCCCGCCACCGTCTTGAGCGCGGCGCTCATTGCGCCGCCGCGGCCTGCGCCGCCCCCGGCGCGACCCGCAGGCAGGCGCGGTCGAGCAGCGCCAGCGCCTCGTCCGCCTCCGCCTCGGCGATGACGAGCGGCGGCGCGAGGCGCAGCACGTTCATCCCCGCCGCCACCGTCAGCAGCCCTTCCGCCAGCGCCGCGTCCTGCAGCGCGGTGTTGGTCACCTCGGGCCGCAGCCTGAGGCCGAGCAGCAGCCCGGCCCCCTGCACGCCCTCGATCACCGCCGGATGCCGCCGCGCCAGATCCTCGAGCCCGCGCCAGAGATGCCGCGCCACGCGGTCCACCCGCTCGAGGAAGCCCGGCGCCAGGATCACGTCGAGCACCGCGTTGCCGGCGGCGCAGGCGAGCGGGTTGCCGCCGAAGGTCGAGCCGTGCGTGCCCGGCTTGAGGTACTGCGCGACCTTCTCCTTGGCGAGGATCGCACCGAGCGGGAAGCCGCCGCCGATGCCCTTGGCCGCGGACATCACGTCCGGCTCGATCCCGGCCCACTGGTGCGCCCACAGCCTGCCGGAGCGGCCCATGCCGGTCTGCACCTCGTCGAGCGCGAGCAGCAGCCCGAACTCGTCGCAGGTGGCGCGCAGCGCGCGCAGGAAGTCGAGGCTCGCCGGCCGCACGCCGCCCTCGCCCTGCACCGGCTCGATCAGGATCGCCGCGGTCGTCTCGTCAATGGCGTCGCGCACCGCGTTCATGTTGCCGAAGGGGACGTGCCGGAAGCCCTGCACCGGCGGGCCGAAGCCGGCGAGGTACTTCTCGTTGCCGGTCGCGCTCAGCATCGCCAGGGTGCGGCCGTGGAAGGCGCCCTCGAAGCAGAGGGTGACGAAGCGCTCGGGGTGGCCCTGCTCGGCGTGGTACTTGCGGACCGCCTTGATCATGCCCTCGTTCGCCTCGGCGCCCGAATTGCAGAAGAACACGCTGTCGGCGAAGGAGGTCTCGACCAGCCGCTGCGCCAGCCGCTCGGCCTCCGGGATGCGGTAGAGGTTGGAGACGTGGATCACCCGCGCCGCCTGCTCGGCGATGGCCCTGACCAGGTGCGGGTGCGCGTGGCCGAGCGAGGAGGTGGCGATGCCCGCGCCGAAATCGAGGAATCGTCGCCCGTCCGCCGTCCACAGCCTGGCGCCCTCGCCCCGCTCGAAGGCGAGGTCGGCGCGGTTGTAGGTCGGCATCAGGGCGGGGATCACGGAACGGGCTCTCCGCAGCAATTGCATCCCCGGCGGGGCGCGCCCATCGCGTCCCGTCCGGGGAGCCGAGAAGCATGGCGGCGAGACGGCCCCCCGTCAAACCTGCCGGACGCAAGGCGGCCCGGCGAAGGCGTCAGCGGCCGGGCCGGCCGGCGACGGTCCCGCCGGCCGCACCGGGGCCGCATCACCGCGCCTTGCCGGGCGCCGGACCGTCCGCGGGCGGGGATCGGCGCGGCGCCGCCCCGCCGGCTCCGGCCGCCGCGCGCCGCCGGCCGCCCGCGACGCTTCCGCGGCCGGCACTGCCGGCTCCGGGCGTGCGTTCCCGCGCGCCGGCGCGTCAGGCGAGGGCGATCGCGAGGCGCGCCTCGAGCGCGTCGCCCGGCGCAAGCACGGTCATCGCGCCGTGCGCGGCGAAGGCCGGGCGGTTCGCCACGTCCGGCACGTGGCTCTGCGGCTCGACGCAGAGCACCGGCACGGCGGGCGGCGCGAAGACCTGCAGGTTGCCGGCCCAGGCGCCGCTCGCGACGAGGCAGAGGCGCGGCCCGTCCGGCCCGGGGAAGGCGATCTCCGCCCGCCCGTCCCAGTCGGCGAAATGGGTGTCGAGGCCGAGATAGGCCGTCTCGTCGCCGGCGATTCCCCGCGTCGGGCACGGCGCCACCGGCAGGGTGCGCGCATCCCGCCCGAACCGGGTCGTGGCGCGGAAGGCGAGCCGCGTGCCGGGCGGGCGCGGGAAGAAGGGATGCCAGCCCAGGCCGAAGGGAAAGGGCTCGTCCGCGGCGTTGGCGACCGCGGCGGCGAGCCGCACGCCGTCGGCGGCGAGCGCGACCTCCACCCGGGCACGGTAGCGGTAGGGGATGCCGGGCGCCGCGAACGCCTGCACGAGCACGGCGCGGTCGCCCGCCGCGGCCGCGACGCGCCAGGGGCGGTCGCGGGCGAGGCCGTGGATCGCGGTGTCGTCCTCCGGGCGATTGACGGGCAGGCGATGCGTCCGGCCGCCCCAGGGGAGCCGCCCGCGATCCAGCCGGTTGGCCCAGGGGATCATCCAGAAGGCGCCCCAGAAGCCGCGGTTCGGATCGGCGCCGGGCGGCACCGGCACCAGCAGGTCGCGCCCCCTGTGGCGCAGCCGGGCGAAGGCGGCGCCCTGCGCGGGCAGCAGCGCCGCCTCCCACGCCCCCGCCGCGAGGCCGAGGGCCGCACTCATTCCAGCGCGAAGGGATCGCGCGGCGCCGGCGTCGCCCGCGAATACTCGATGCTGGCGTAGGCGCCGCCCTGGTAGCGCTCGGCGACCGGGTCGCCGAGCCTGCCCTCGACCTCGGCGCGGTAGGCCTCGGCGCTGTCCCGCGGGCGCCAGCCGATGCGGTCGCGGTGGTCCTCGCCCCAGAAGCTGCGCGGGTTGTCCGAGCAGCCCCAGATCACCGCATGCCCGGTGCGCGGCGCGGCGACGCAGGCGATCACCAGCCGCACCAGGTCGGGATAGGACAGCCAGGTGGCGAGCATCCGCGCGTCGGTCGGCTTCGGGACGCAGGAGCCGATGCGCAGGTTGACGTTCTCGACCCCGTGCTTGTCCCAGTAGAGCCGGCCCATCAGCTCGCCATAGGCCTTGGAGAGCCCGTAATAGCCGTCGGCGCGGAAGGCGCAGCCGAAGGCGAGCCGCGGCTCGCCCTCCCGCGGGCGCTCGTGGAAGCCGATCGCGTGGTTGGAGGAGGCGAACACGACCCGCGCCCGCTCGCGCCGCGCCGCCTCGTAGACGTGGTAGAGGCCGCGCAGGTTGGGGCCGAGCACCTCCTCGAAGGGACGCTCCACGCTGACGCCGCCGAAGTGGAGGATGGCGCCGCAGCCCTCGGCCTGGCGCAGCAGGGCGACGCCGTCGTTGAGGTCGGCGCGGACGAAGGCGGCGCGCGGCGGCAGCGGATCGGGGAAGGGCGCGATGTCGGTCAGCCGCAGGGTCCAGCCGGCGGCGGCCAGCTCGCGCGCCAGCATGCGGCCGAGCGCGCCGGAGGCGCCGGTGAGCAGGACGGGCTTCGGGGGGATGGTCATGGCTTTCCTCCGCAGTGCGCCGGACCCAGGGTAGGACAGGAACGGCGGGGCGGGCGACCGGGCCGGCGCCGGTGTCGCGCCGGCGCCCCGCCGCGGCGGGAGAAGAGCCGCGGCGGGCGTGCGCTCCCGCTCCGCTCCGCCCGCGCACGCAGCCGTGCGTGGAAACCGCGCGCGCGGGGAGGCAATTGCCCGGCAACCGGGGAGCACGCGCGATGGCCGGGCACGAGCCGGACGAACAGGAGGGCGAGGCCTTCCTGCTGATCGAGAGCGGGGCGGTGGGCTTTCTGCTCTTTCCCTTCGCCATGGCGGAGGTCGAGCGCCTGCCGCCCGCCAACGACGCGGCCCCTGCCGCCGCGCCGGACGGCCCGCAGGATCGCCCCTCGCCCGGCTGACTCCCGCCGCGGCGAGGCGGCGCGGGATCAGCCGCGCCGCGTCTCCGCCTCGTAGCGGGCGCGGGTCTCGGCGCTGGGGGGGTAGAGGCCCGGCAGGGACGCCCCCTTCTCGACCTCGCGCATGATCCAGGCCTCCAGCCGCTCCTGCTCGACCGCCGCCTCCGCGACCGCGGCGACGAGGGCGGCGGGGATCACCACGGCGCCGTCCGCGTCCGCCACGATGACGTCCCCGGGGACGACGGTGACGCCGCCGCAGCCGATCGTCTCCTGCCAGCCGACGAAGTTGAGGCTCGCCACCGAGGCCGGGGCGACATGGCCGCGGCAGAACACCGGCAGGCCGGTGCCGATCACGCCGGGCCCGTCGCGCACCATGCCGTCGGTGACGAGGCCGGCGACGCCGCGCTTCGCCATGCGGGCGCAGAGGATGTCGCCGAAGATGCCGGCGTCGGTCACGCCCATCGCGTCGGCGACGGCGACGCAGCCCTCCGGCATGGCCTCGATGGCGGCGCGGGTGGAGCGCGGGGAGGACCAGGATTCGGGGGTGGAGAGATCCTCGCGCGCCGGGGTGAAGCGCAGGGTGAAGGCGGGTCCGACCACGCGGCGGGCGTCGCCCGGGACGAGCGGCCGCGCCCCGCGGATGTAGCAGGAGCGCACACCCTTCTTGAGCAGCACGGTGGTCAGGGTGGCGGTGGTGACGCCGGCGAGGGCGTCGCGCAGCGCGGGGGTGAGGGTCATGGCGGGCGGTTCTCCTCGAGCGGTTGCCCGCGCGAGGGATGGCAAGGGGCGGCGGCCGCGGCAAGACGCCGCCGGGCGCGCCGCGGCAGCCGCGCCCGTTCCGCGTGCGCCGCGCGCCCGCGCTGCCCTCACACCCGCAGGTCGAGCAGCGACCCGCGCGGCGGCGGGCGGGCGGGCGGCTGCGGCGGCACCGTCTCCAGCACCCGTTGCGGCGGCGCGGAGGCGAGCGCCGGCCCGCCCGGGGCCTCGCGCGGCCCCATCCCGGCCGCCGCCCCGGCGCCGCGTGCCGGCTGCAGCCCCGCCGTGCGCGTGACCTCCGCGGTGAAGGCGGCGAGCGAGTTCAGGCTGATCATGCGCAGGATCATCAGCCCGAGGGATGAAGGAAGGGTTGAGGCGCCGCCGCTCCGCCGGCGGCCCGCGCCCGGGCGCGCCCGCCCCCGCAGGAGGGGAGGAACGACGCGGCGGCGCGGCCCGGCGATGCGCATGACCGGGCCAGCATCGCCGGGCCGCCCGTTAACCTTCCAGCAACCTCCGGCTGTGCCGCCGGCGCCGCCGGACGCCTCAGCCCGGCGCGGCCGCGGCCTCCAGCGCCGCCACCCCCGGCAGGGTCTTGCCCTCGAGCCATTCGAGGAACGCCCCGCCGGCGGTGGAGACGTAGCTCAGCCGCTCCAGCACCCCGGCATGGCGCAGCGCCGCCACCGTGTCGCCGCCGCCGGCGATGGACTTCAGCGCCCCGGCCTGCGTCAGCGCCGCCACCACCTCCGCCACCGCCACCGTCGCGGCGTCGAAGGGCGGCGTCTCGAAGGCGCCGAGCGGGCCGTTCCAGACCAGCGTCGAGGCCCGGCGCAGCCGCGCCTCGATCGCCGCCACCGTCTCCGGCCCGAGATCGAGCGCCATCATGTCCGCCGGGATCGCGTCCGCCGGCACGGTGCGGGTCGGCGCATCCGGCCGCAGCTCGGGCGCGACGACGAGGTCGAGCGGCAGCACCACCTCGCAGTTGGCGGCGCGCGCCTCCTCCAGGATGCGGCGCGCGGTGCCGTGCATCTCCGCCTCCTGGAGCGAGCGGCCCACCGGCCTGCCCTGCGCGGCGAGGAAGGTGTTGGCCATCGCGCCGCCGATCACCAGCACCTCCACCCTGCGCGAGAGGTTGCCGAGCAGATCGAGCTTGGTCGAGACCTTGGCGCCGCCGACGATCGCCACCACCGGCCGCGCCGGGTTGCCGAGCGCGGCGTCCAGCGCCTCGAGCTCCGCCTGCATCAGCCGCCCCGCATAGGCGGGCAGCAGCCGCGCCACGCCCTCGGTGCTGGCGTGCGCGCGGTGGGCGGCGGAGAAGGCGTCGTTCACGTAGACATCGGCGAGCCGGGCGAGCGCCTTCGCCATCTCCGGGTCGTTCTTCTCCTCCCCGGGATGGAAGCGCGTGTTCTCGAGCAGCAGCACCTCGCCGTCCTTGAGCGCCGCGACGGCGGCCTCGGCCACCGGCCCGATGCAGTCCTCGGCGAAGGCGACCGGGCGGTGCAGCGCGGCGGCGAGCGCCTCGGCCAGCGGCCGGAGCGACATCTCCGGCACGCGCCGCCCCTTGGGGCGGTCGAAGTGGCTGATCACGATCACCCGCGCTCCCTTGTCGGCGAGCTCGCGGATGGTGGGGGTCAGGCGCTCGATCCGCGTGCGGTCGGTGATGGCGCCGTCCTTGACCGGCACGTTGAGGTCGGCGCGCAGCAGCACCCGCTTGCCGCGCGGATCGCCGAGGTCGTCGAGCGTGCGGAAGCGGGCCATGCCCGTCGCTCCTCCCCGCCCGCCGTCAGCCGAGCCGCCCGAGCAGCGCGGCGGTGTCCGACATCCGGTTGGAGAAGCCCCATTCGTTGTCGTACCAGCCCATGACGCGGATCATCCCGCCGCCGTCCACGCTCTGCGTCTGGGTGGCGTCGAAGGTGCAGCTGTAGGGCGTGTGGTTGAAGTCCACCGAGACCAGCGGCTCGGTGTTGTAGGCGAGGATGCCCTTGAGCACGCCCTCCGCGGCCTCCTTCATCGCCGCGTTCACCTGCTCCTTCGTCACCCCCTCGGTCCGCAGGTTCACGTCGAGCGAGACGAGCGAGACGTTCGGCGTCGGGATGCGGATCGCGGTGCCGTCGAGCTTGCCCTTGAGCTCCGGCAGCACGAGCCCGACCGCGCGCGCCGCGCCGGTCGTGGTCGGGATCGCCGAGAGGGCGGCGGCGCGCGCCCGGTGCAGGTCCTTGTGCAGCGTGTCCACCGTGTTCTGGTCGCCGGTGTAGGCGTGCACCGTCACCATGTAGCCGCGCAGGATGCCGAAGCGCTCGTGCAGCACCTTGGCCATCGGCGCGAGGCAGTTGGTGGTGCAGGAGGCGTTGGAGACGACCGTCATCTCCTTCGTCAGCACCTGGTGGTTGACGCCGTAGACGACGGTCGCGTCCACCCCGTCGGCGGGGGCGGAGATCAGCACCTTGCGCGCGCCGGCGGCGAGCAGGGCGGAGGCCTTCTCCTTCGAGGTGAAGAGGCCGGTGCACTCCATCGCCACGTCCACGCCCTGGAGCGGCAGCTTCGCCGGGTCGCGCTCCGCCGTGACGCGGATCGGGCCCCAGGTGCGGCCGCCCGCGCGGATGGTGATGCTGTCGCCCGCGACCGTCACCTCGCCCGGGAAGCGGCCGTGGACGCTGTCGTAGCGGAACAGGTGCGCGTTCGCCTCGACCGAGCCGAGGTCGTTGATGGCGACGAACTCGAGGTCGTCGCGCCCGCTCTCGACGGCGGCGCGCAGCACCAGGCGCCCGATGCGCCCGAACCCGTTGATCGCGACCTTCACGGCCATGGCTGTGCTTCTCCTTCCCGTTCGTTCAGGCGTCCAGGCGGCGCTTGACGGCCGCGACGACCGCCTCGGCGGTGATGCCGAAGTGGCGGAACAGGTCCTCGGCCGGCGCCGAGGCGCCGAAGCCGGTCATGCCGATGAACACGCCCTCGGGCCCGAGCCAGCGCTCCCAGCCGAAGCGGACCGCCGCCTCCACCCCCACCCGCAACGCGCGGCCGAGCACCTGGTCGCGGTAGCCCTCGTCCTGGGCGGCGAAGATCTCCCAGCAGGGGAGCGAGACCACCGCGGTGGGGATGCCCTCGGCCTCCAGCGCCGCGCGCGCCGCGAGCGCGAGGTGCACCTCGCTGCCGGTGGCGATCAGGGTGGCGCGGCGCGCGCCGCTCGCCTCCGCCAGCACGTAGCCGCCGCGGGCGCAGCGGTTCTCGCCCGCCTCGCCGCGCACCGCCGGGACGCTCTGCCGCGTCAGCGCCAGCACCGAGGGCCCGTCGGTGCGGCGCAGCGCGAGCTCCCAGCACTCCGCGGTCTCGATCGCGTCGGCGGGGCGGAAGACGAACAGATTCGGCATGGCGCGCAGCGAGGCCAGGTGCTCGACCGGCTGATGCGTCGGCCCGTCCTCGCCGAGGCCGATGGAATCGTGCGTGAGGACGTGGATCACCCGCTGGCGCATCAGCGCGGCGAGCCGGATCGCGGGACGCATGTAGTCGGAGAAGACGAGGAAGGTGCCCCCGTAGGGGATCACGCCCCCGTGCAGCGCCATCCCGTTCATCGCCGCCGCCATGCCGTGCTCGCGCACCCCCCAGTGGACGTAGCGCCCGGCGTAGTTGCCCGGCGCGACCGCGGCCATGCCCTTCGCCAGCGTCCCGACCGAGCCGGTGAGGTCGGCCGAGCCGCCGACGAGCTCCGGCACCGCCGGCACCAGCGCCTCCAGCGCCCGCTGCGAGGCGACGCGGGTGGCGAGCTTCGGCTTCTCCTCGGCGAGCCGCGCGCGCAGCGCCGCGAGCGGCTCGTGCCAGCCCTCCGGCAGGCGCCCGGCGAGGGCGCGCTCGAATTCGTCCTTCTGCGGGTGCTTCGCGAGCCGCTTCAGCCACGACCGCCGCGCCCCCGCGCCGCGCCGGCCGGCGGCCTCCCAGCGCGCCTTGAGGTCCTCGGGCACGACGAAGGGCGGGTGCTGCCAGCCGAGCGCCCGCTTCGCCGCCGCCGCCTCCTCGGCCCCGAGCGGGGAGCCGTGGGTCGCGGCGGTGCCCGCCTTGGTCGGCGCGCCGAAGCCGATGATGGTGCGGCAGGCGATCAGGGTCGGCTTGCGGTTGCGCACTGCCCAGGAAAGCGCCGCCGCCACCTCGGCGTGGTCGTGCCCGTCCACCCGCCGCACCGCCCAGCCGGAGGCGGCGAAGCGCCGGAGCTGGTCGTCGGAGACCGCGAGTTGCGTGCTGCCGTCGATGGAGATCGCGTTGTCGTCGAACAGCACCGTGAGCTTGTTCAGCTTCAGGTGGCCGGCGAGCGAGATCGCCTCGTGGCTGATGCCCTCCATCAGGTCGCCGTCGGAGGCGATCACCCAGGTGCGGTGATCCACCAGCGAGCGCCCGAAGCGCGCGGCGAGCATCCGCTCGGCGAGCGCCATGCCAACCGCGGTGGCGAGGCCCTGGCCGAGCGGGCCGGTGGTGGTCTCGATCGCCGGATGCTCGCCGTATTCCGGATGCCCGGCGCACGGGGAGTGGAGCTGGCGGAAGCGGCGCAGCTCCTCGATCCCCATCCCGGCATGGCCGGTGAGGTGGAGCAGGGCGTAGAGCAGCATCGAGCCGTGGCCGGCGCTGAGCACGAAGCGGTCGCGGTCGGGCCAGCGCGGATCGGCGGCGTCGTACTTGAGGAAGCGCGTGAACAGCACCGTCGCCACGTCGGCCATGCCCATCGGCATGCCGGGATGGCCGGACTTCGCCGCCTCCACCGCGTCGATCGCGAGTGCGCGGATCGCATCCGCCATGCGCCGCTCCTCCGTGACGGGGCGGGCGAGGATCGCCGCCTGGGCGGCGAGCGCCGGGCTGGCGGGGGGCGCGTCGGGGGCGGCAACGGCGGCGGCGGCAGGGCTGGCCAAGGTCGGAACCCTCGGGCGGGACGGCGGGAAGGCGGGCCCCTATTAGGGACGCCGCCCCGCAGGGGCAACCGGGGCGGGCCGCGGCGCCGGCCGGCGGTCCGCGCGGGCGGTCCACGCTCCCGGCCGGTTCCGGCCATCCGCGATCTGCTCTAGGGTCGCGCCATGGTCGCGCCGCCCGAATCCGCCGCCGAGACGCCAGCCGCCGCCGCGCACGACGGCCTGCCGCCGATGCCCGGCGGGCCGCCGCACGAGGAATCCCACTTCACCGCCAGCGAGACCGTGCGCGACCTGGTCATCGGCACCGCCGACGGCCTGACCGTGCCCTTCGCGCTCGCCGCCGGCCTCTCCGGCGCGGTGGCGGCCAATCCGCTGATCGTCACCGCGGGCCTCGCCGAGATCGCCGCGGGGTGCATCGCGATGGGCCTCGGCGGCTACCTCGCCGCGCGCACCGACGCCGACCACTACACGAGCGAGCGGCGGCGCGAGGAGGAGGAGACGCGCCGCTACCCGGAGCGCGAGAAGTGGGAGGTCGCGGCGATCCTCCACCGCTACGGCCTGAAGGGCGAGGCGCTGCGCCAGGCGGTGGAGGCGATCGCCGCCGACCGGCGGCGCTGGGTGGACTTCATGATGCGCTTCGAGCTGGAGCTGAGCGAGCCCGAGCCGGGCCGCGCGGCGCGCTCGGCGGCGGCGATCGGCGGCGCCTACGTGGTGGGCGGCCTGATCCCGCTCGCGCCCTACATGCTGCTCGCGGAGACGCGGCCGGCGCTGCTCGTCTCCTGCGCCGTCACCGGCGTGGCGCTGCTCGGCTTCGGCTGGCTGAAGGCGAAGGCGACGGGCCTGCCGCCGCTGCGCGGCGCGGTGCAGACGCTGCTGATCGGCGCCGCCGCGGCGGCGGCGGCCTACCTGGTGGCGAGCTGGGTCGGCGGGTAGCGCTCAGTCGAGCCCCACCAGCCCGCGCGCGAAGTCCCGCGCCGCGAAGGGCCGGAGGTCGGAGGCCTTCTCGCCCACGCCGACGAAGTGCACCGGCAGGCCGAACTCCTGCGCCAGCGCCACCACCACGCCGCCCTTCGCGCTGCCGTCGAGCTTGGTCACGGCGAGCCCGGTCACGTCCACCATCTCCTTGAACACCTTGCACTGCTGGATGGCGTTCTGCCCGGTGGTGGCGTCGAGCGTCAGCAGCACCGAATGCGGCGCCTCGGGGTCGAGGCGCTTCAGCACGCGCACGATCTTGCGCAGCTCCTCCATCAGCGCCGCCTTGTTGTGCAGCCGCCCGGCGGTGTCCACGAGCAGCACCTCGATCCCCGCCTCCTTTGCCGCCTTCAGCGCGTCGAAGGCGAGGCCGGCGGCGTCCGCCCCCGGCTTCGCCGGCGCATAGACCGGGCAGCCCACGCGCTCGCCCCAGATCTGCAGCTGCTCGACCGCCGCGGCGCGGAAGGTGTCGCCGGCGACGAAGGCGACCGAGAGCCCCTGCTCGCGGTACTGCTGGCCGAGCTTGGCGATGGTGGTGGTCTTGCCGGTGCCGTTGACGCCGACCACCAGCACCACGTGCGGCCGGCGGCGGGGCTCGATCGGCATCGGCCGCGCCACCGGGGCGAGGATCGCGGCGATCTCCTCGGCGAGCGCCGCCTTCACCTCCTCCTCCGTCACCTCCCGCCCGAAGCGGGTGCGGCGGAAGCCCTCGACGATGCGGCGCGCGGCCGCGACCCCGAGATCGGCGGCGATCAGCGTCTCCTCGAGCTCCTCCAGCGCCTCGTCGTCGAGCCGGCGCTTGCGGAAGAGGGCGGTGAGGCCCTCGCCGAGCCGCGCGGTCGAGCGCGCGAGCCCGGCCTTGAGGCGGGCGAGCCAGCCGCCGCGCGGCGCCTCGGCCGGCGCGTCCGGCTCGGCGCGGGCCGACGCCTCGCGCGGCACCGCGGCGTCCTCCGGCAAGGGCAGGGTCTCGGCCGCCGGGAGCGGCGGGGGCGGCGCCGGGCGGGCGGCGGGCGGCGTCGTGAAGGGCGGCTCGACCGAGGGGATCAGCGGCGGGACGGGATAGGCCTGCTGCGCCGCCGGCTGCGGCGGCCGGGGCGGGCCTTCCGGCGGCGCCGGCTCCGGCGGCCGCCCCGGCGGCGTCACCGGAGGCGGCGGCTCCACAGGCGCGGCCCGGTCCGCGCCGCGGCCGCCCCGCAGCCGGTCAATCCAGCCCTTCAGTGCCATGCCAAGCCACCTCTTCCGCTGCGCGCACCGTGCCGGCGGCTCCCTCGCCGCGCCCCGTCGCCGTCCTACGCCGCCGCCTCCGCGAGCAGGCCCGCATCCGTGGCGGCGACGGCCCGCAGCCGCCGCAGCTCCCCCGGCCGGCCCGCCGCCGCGCCGGGGCGGGCGAGGCGGATCGGCGCGAACTGCTCGGTGTGGCCGCGGTCCGCGCGTTCGAGCAGCACCGTCTCCTCGCGCCCCACGCGGCCCTCGTAGAAGCGCCGCGCCGCCCGGGCGCCGGCCGCGCGCAGCCGCGCCGCGCGCTCGCGCCGCAGCGCCACGGGCAGTTGCGGCATCCGCGCCGCCGGCGTGCCGGGGCGCTCGGAGTAGGGGAAGACGTGCAGGAAGGCCAGCCCCGCCTCCTCCACCAGCGCGAGCGTCTGGGCGAAGTGCTCCTCGGTCTCGGTCGGGAAGCCGGCGATCAGGTCGGCGCCGAAGGCGATCTCCGGCCGCAGGCTCCGGGCCCGGCGCACGAAGGCGAGCGCATCGGCGCGGGAATGGCGCCGCTTCATGCGCTTGAGGATCAGGTCGGCGCCGTGCTGCAGCGAGAGGTGCAGGTGCGGCATCAGCCGCGGCTCCTCCGCGATCAGTCGCCAGAGGTCCTCGTCCACCTCCACCGGGTCGAGCGAGGAGAGGCGGAGCCGGGGCAGCTCCGGCACCAGGCGCAGCAGGCGGCGGCAGAGCTGGCCGAGCGTCGGCCGCCCCGGCAGGTCGGGGCCGTAGCTCGTGATGTCCACCCCGGTCAGCACCACCTCGCGGTAGCCGCTCCGCACCAGCGTGCGCACCTGCTCCACCACCGCGCCCACCGGGACGCTGCGCGAGGGGCCGCGGCCGAAGGGGATGACGCAGAAGGTGCAGCGGTGGTCGCAGCCCTGCTGCACCTGCACGAAGGCGCGCGCGCGCCCGGCGAATTCGGTGACGAGGTGCGCCGCCGTCTCGCGCGCCGCCATGATGTCGCCGGCGGGCGCGGGCGGCGCGTCGAGGCTCCTCCAGGTCTCCGGCCTCAGCTTGTCGGCGTTGCCGATGACGCGCGCAACACCCGGCAGCGCCGCCCAGTCCTCGGGCCGGAGCTGCGCGGCGCAGCCGGTGACGAGGATGCGCGCCTCCGGGTTCTCGCGATGGGCGCGGCGGATCGCCTGGCGCGCCTGGCGCTCGGCCTCGGCGGTGACGGCGCAGGTGTTGACGACGATGGTCTCGGCGCCGTGCCCGGCGGCGGTCGCCAGCGCGCGCATCGCCTCGGATTCGTAGGTGTTGAGCCGGCAGCCGAAGGTCAGCAGGCGGACGCCCGCCGCCCGCTCTCCCCCGCCCCGGGCCGTCGCCGCGCTCATGCCGGATAGGCCGCGAGGTCGAGCTGGCCGGTGAAGGCGGTGGCGACCGGGCCGGTCATCAGCACGTGCCCGTCCGCGGCCCGCCATTCGATGGCGAGCTCGCCGCCCGGCAGCACCACCGTGGCGCGCCGCCCGGCGAGGCCACGGCGGTGGGCGTTGACCAGCGCCGCGCAGGCGCCGGAGCCGCAGGCCAGCGTCATCCCCGCGCCGCGCTCCCACACCACGAGCCGCAGCCGGTCCGGCGCCAGCACCTGGGCGAAGCCGATGTTGGCGCGCTCGGGGAAGAGCGGATGCCGCTCCAGCGCCGGGCCGAGCGTCGCGACGGGGACCGCGTCGAGATCGGGCACGAAGAAGGTGGCGTGCGGATTGCCCATCGAGCAGGCGGCGGGACCCTCCGCCGCTCCGGCGGCGAGCGGCAGGCGGAGGGTGTCCATCGGCTCGGCGAGCGGCACCTCCTGCCAGCCGAGGCGCGGCGGGCCCATGTCCACGGTGACGCTGCCGTCGGGATGGACCTCCGCGGGCAGGTCACCGGCGAGGGTCCGCACCACCACGCGCCGCCGGCCGGTCTCGGCGGCGATCAGGGCGGCGACGCAGCGCGTCGCGTTGCCGCAGGCCCCGGCCTCGGAGCCGTCCGGGTTGCGGATGCGCAGGAACACGTCGGCGCCGGCCCCGGCGGGCTCGAGCGAGACCAGCTGGTCGCAGCCGATGCCGCGCCGCCGGTCGGCGAGGGCCGCGACGCGCGCCGGCGTGAGGCCGAGCGGGGCGGCGCGCTCGTCGAGCACGACGAAGTCGTTGCCGAGCCCGTGCATCTTGCGGAAGGGGAGGAGAGGCATCGCTGGCGCTCATATGCGCCGGTTCGCCGCGCGATCCAAGGTGGCGGGCGGCGGCGGGCGGCCCTCTGCCGGCGCGGGCCCGTGCCGGACGCGGCCCGGCACGAGGGGGTGGCTCCGGCGGGCAATCGCCCGCTCCGGCCGGGGGCCGCCGCCTCGCGGGGGCGAGCCTCGCGCCGCAGCCGCCGACCGAACGCGTGGCGGCGGCTTGCAATCCTCGCCGACGCGTGCCAGAACCCGCCGCGCCAACGGGGCGCGGGCGTAGCTCAGGGGTAGAGCACAACCTTGCCAAGGTTGGGGTCGAGGGTTCGAATCCCTTCGCCCGCTCCAGTCGCCGCTTCCCTCAACTCCCTCCCCTGGGTTGTTGCCGCGCTGAGCCTCGGGGTTGGCCGGAGATGGCGCGGCGGGAATGATACTTCGATAGCGCAATGAACACCTTCCGGGCGCTTCTCTCCGCTCTGGAGTGCACCCCGTCAGACCGGGCACACGGCTTGGGTTGCTGACTGCTGGGCGATGAGCTCGCGCGGCGAGAGCATGCGCAAGCCGCTATGGGGGTGGATGGCGTTGTAATCCTCGAACCGGGCG
>NZ_JAHZUY010000033.1 GCF_019458025.1 Caldovatus aquaticus
GACGAACCAGCGGACGAACCAGCGATAGACCGTGCGCCAGGGCAGGAAGCTGTCGGGCAGCAGGCGCCAGGTGCAGCCCGCCCGCAGCACGTAGAAGATGGCGTTGGCGATCTCTCGCAGCGGCCAGGCACGCCGCCGTCCTCGTCCAGGTGCGGCAGGCAGCAGCGGCTCCAGGATCCGCAATTCGTCGTCCGTCAGGTCACTCGCATAGCGCAGGCCCGTGCGGCTATGCTGCCGCCGGGTGGCCGGGGTCCACATCTCGTCGTTCGTCCAAGGTGTCGCAACCCGGTCGAATCACGGCGCGGCCCGGCCATCCAGCCCCACAGGCTCATATCGAAGGCGTTTCGAGACAGACTCTCAGGCCAGGACGCGTGACTGAACTTCCATTCGCTGCTGCATCAAAGCGCGTCCATAAGCGTAAAGCTCGTAATCAGGGCGCAGGAGATCCATCAACTCGGACTTCTGCGTTGCCGTGAGGCCGGCTTCCTCGGGGTCATACCGTCGCGTGATATTCATCCGAGCGACGAAGGCCGGACCAGTAAGACCGTAATGACGGAACAGGTATCCGACAAAATCATCGAGGCAATCCACGATGCCAACGTGCATACGGTCCAGGCGTGCTTTCGCTTGGGCAAGAAGATGCGCAAAAGAAACTCGCGAAGGTTGGTCATCAGCATTGAGGCCTAGTAGCCAGAGGTGACTGTGCGGCTGTGCAAGACCGAACCGTGAGAAAGCCCAATCACCGAATGTGGTCTCCGCTGCCAGCCGCATCGCCGGGCCAACCTCCACACCGGCCGCGACCGCGTCGCGCCCGAAGCGATAAGCGCTGAACAATCGTTCAAACGGGTCCCGAAGAACTGTCACTCGATCGAAGGCAAGGAATCGTCGATCCTCAAGGCAATAAGCATGGAAGTGGCCTGCAATTAAATCTATATTCGCAATGTCGTCATCATTGACGGCATCAAACTGTGCCTGTGTGGCAACCACTTTGGCGCACGGCCAGCCAATCCTTAAAGCTTGTGTGAATGACGTGCCGGCGGTTTTTGGAATATGGACGAACGCAAGCTTTCGCCTGCCGCCTGCACCGGGCGGCCCGTCGGCCGTACCAGAGGCCTCCGGCATGGAGGCGCCCAGAGATGGAGCATCCCCTTTATCTCTATCTCCGTCCCACGCGCGCTGCACCCCCCGTGTGTGCGCGCTGGAGATGGGATCAGGCCGCAGATCGCGCATCTGCCTCAATCCGGCGCAGCATCAGATCGCGCGCGTAGCTGTAAAGCGCAAAGTCTGGCTGTAGCACTTCACGCAACGCCGCCTCTTGCGCCCGCGTTAGGCCGACCTCCTCCAGAGAGTAAGCCTTCGACACCATGTGTCGCCCTATTTGAGGCATGGCCTCGATCCCGTGACGTCGTAGAACATGCCAGAGATAGTCCTGGATATGGTCCACGGTGCCGACGAGCATATTCTCCAGGCACCTCTTGGCCCTATCGAAGAGTTCACGAAGCGGCATCCGTTCTGCAGCGTCGGTGTGATCCCGCCCGAGAATGTATATCTGCGCGTGCCGGTCGCTCCAGCCTAGCCTCGAAAATGCATATTCACCGAAGCTGACCTTTGCGATGTACTGCATCGCTGGGCTCCAGTCGTGGGTGTCGACCCCTTGTTCGCTCCAAGTCCGCGCAAAACGGTAAGAGCTAAAAAATCGTTCAAATGGGTCTCGTAGAAGAGTAGCTCTGGTGAAAGGCGCGAATATCTCAGCATCAAGCTGATAGGGAAAAAAATGACCGGCAATCAAATCAAGATCATGAACCTCCGATGGCGCGAGATGGTCGATCTCAGCCGCAGCGCCAATCACTCTGCTATTTGACCAAAATTCCTTTAGTGCTATCGTGAACGATGTCCCCGCGGTCTTCGGAATATGAACGAACGCGAGTTTTCGGTTGGCACCGACCCGTATCGACGCGTCTGGTTTTGTCACTTCTATCATTCTGGATCGGCCACTGCTGTCATTTTTCTCAATTTGGTTATATGGCTGCGTGATTGCTGGCGGTTTTGAGGCGGTAAGCCTGTACGCCAGCCTCGACGCACGTTACCGCCTGCTCGGGCAATTTATGTCGGCAGTCAACCAAAACGGCAACCCGTTCGCTATCCTCGCCCCCGGCCGCTCTACAGACTGCGGCTCCAAGCGCAGGCTGCGTGCCCTTGTCGTCCCCGAGTCGCCGTGGGACAAGACCGTCGACGCGGGGAATTCGCTCAGCGATTTCTCCGCGCACCCGGCAATTCCAACTTCGGACGGCCCTGGCTATGACCGCTAACGCCGACAACGAAACTGCCGATGTGCCCAGTCTTCGCCAACTCGAGGCGCGGTTAGCGCACATTGAGACACAGATTTCGCAACTGCAGCACGCCCACACCATCTACCTCGGCGATCATGAGGCGCTCACGCGGATCCATACCGGCCATCGGATCTACGTGGATACCCGCGACGTCGGCATCTGCTCGCACCTGATGCTGGAGGGGCGCTGGGAACCCTGGATCGAGGCCGGGCTCGCCTCCGTCGTGAAGCCGGGCATGCGCTTCTGCGACATCGGCGCGAACTTCGGCTACTACACGCTGCTCGGCGCGCACTGGGTCGGCCCGGAGGGCAGGGTCTATGCCTTCGAGGCGAATCCCGAGATCCTGCGCAAGCTGCGGAAATCGGTGGCGGTGAACGGCTTCGACGACCGCGTCACGCTGTTCGGGAACGCAGTCTATTCCGACCACCGCACCCTCGAGTTCCGCTACACCTTCGAATTCTCCGGCGGCGGATCGGTTTCCGGCGGCGGCGGCGGACCGTGGACGGTGCACCGGGTGAAGGTCGAGGCCGCGCCGCTCGACTCCCTGCTCGCCGACGTCTCCCATGTTGACGTCATGAAGATCGACGTCGAGGGGGCGGAACCGCACGTGTTCCGCGGTGCGCGAAAGCTCATGGCGCGCTCGCGCGCGCTTTCCCTCGTCGTCGAGTTCCATGCGGCGAGCGTCGCGGCGGTGATGGATCCGCGCGACTATCTCCAGGGGTTCGTCGCCGACGGCTTCTCCCTCGCGCTGATCGAGCCCGCGGGCGTCACCCGGGCGCTCGGCGTGGAGGAATGCCTGGCGACCCTGAACGGCCGGCTCGGCTACCTGCTCCTGACCCGGACCGGCTGAACGGGGCCGCCTTCCCGCGCGTGCGGCACGGGGGCGGCCCCGCGCCGCGAAGGGGCCTCCGCCGCCGCCCGCGGCGTCGGCCCCCTCAGCCGCCGCTCAGGCGTGCGCCTGGCGCGACGACCCGTGCTCGATCCAGAGCACGGCCACCGCCGCCAGCACCGTCAGGACGCCGAGGATGACATGGCTCCACATCGCTGCGGCCTGGCCGGCGAAGCCGAGAACCCAGGGCGCGATCACGGCCCAGGCGCCCAGCACCAGGTTCGCCCAGCCGCCGGCGCCGGCGTAGCCCGCCAGGGCGCCCGCACCGGCCAGGGCGACGAGCAGGCCGGTCACCCAGGCGCTCCAGGCCGGGGCCGGCGCGGCCGAGAAGCCGACGAGCCACGGCATCAGGAACAGCAGCACCCCGAGGACGAGCTGGCCGCCGGCAAGGATCTGCTTCCAGTCATCAGGATGGGTCATCGGACTGTCTCCTCTCGGGGCCCCGGGTCTCACGACCCGCATCCGGCGGGACCACGGCCCCGGGCGATCCCGCCGGGGCGCGCCCCCCCGGCGCGCCGCCACGCCGGACCTTCAGGCGGCGACCGCGACCGGGATGCGCCGCATCCGCTGCTCGGCCTGTGGCGACTTCGGCGCCGTCACGGTCAGGACGCCGTTGCGGAACTCGGCCCGGACCTGGTCCTCCTGGATCTCCCGGCCGAGGGGGATGCGGCGCTCGAAGCGGCCGTAGAACCGCTCGGTGAAGCGGCGATCCCTGTCCGCCGTCTCGCTCCGCTTCTCGCCGCGGACGATGAGGTCCCCGTCCTCGAGCAGGACCTCGACGTCCTTCTCGTCCACGCCGGGAAGCTCGAAGGTCGCGCGGATCTCCTTGTCGGTCTCCACCACCTCCGCCGTCGGCCAGCCGGCGCCGGAGCGGAAGCCGAGGAACGGAGACCCGAAGTCGCGGAAGGCCTCGTCGAACAACCGGTCCACCTCCTGCCGGAGCGAGGCGAACAGGCTGCCCGGATCGTCACGGAAGAGCGAGGGGACGCGCGAGCGCCCGCCGGCCCAGGGGGCGATGTCGCGCATGCTCATGGCGGTCATGCTGCATCTCCTCCTTCGGTCTGTCGCACTGTCCCGGGCGCCGGAGCTGGCCGCCCGGCGTGTCCCCGCCCGGGGCCGCGAGGAGATGCAGTGGCCCGCCCGTCAGGGGCCGGTGGCGCGGTCGCGACCGCGCCGCCTGGCAAGCCGGTCGCCCCTGCCGCCGACGGCACCGGCCGGGCGGCGGGGTCCCGGCATCGCCGCTCCCCTGGCCACTCCATGCTCCGCCGAGCGACATGGGGGCAAGGAACGCGGGGCGCCGCAGCCGGCGCCGGGCGCCGAGGCCCGAGCGGGCGCTCGGCGCCAGCGACGTGGTGGCGCGGCGCGTCGTTTCAAGAGGTCCCCGGCCCCGCACGGGCCGGAGCGCCGCCGGCGCCCCCGCGCCCTGGCCTCAGCGGAAGTCCTGCGGTCGCGTCAGCTCGTCGGCGCGCGGGGTGTGCGCGATGCCGCGCCGCATGGCCCAGACGTTGCGGAACAGCAGCAGCGGGACGATCGGATGGTCCTCCATCACGAAGCGCATCGCCTCCTGCAGCGTCTGCTCGCGCTTCTCGGCGTCCATCTCGCGCATCGCGGCGAGCAGCCGCGCGTCGAATTCCGGGTTCGAATACCGTCCGCGGTTGACGGCGCCGAGGCCGCGCGCCCGGTCGAAGGTGGCGAGGGTGGAGCGGAGCGGGCCCGAGGTCTCGCCGGTCGAGCTGCCCCAGGAGGCGTACCAGACCGAGAATTCCTGCCGGCCGGCGCGGCCGATGAAGCTGGTGAAGGGCATCGCCTCGACCTGCGTGCGCACGCCGATCCGGGTCCACATCTGCCCGACCGCCTGGCTGGTCTTGGCGTCGTTCGGGTAGCGGTCGTTCGGCGTGTGCAGGGCGAGGCGGAAGCCGTTGGGATAGCCGGCCTCGGCGAGCAGCCGCCGCGCCGCGTCCGGGTCGGGCCGCGGCGGCGCGAGGTCGGGCACGTGGCCGAACACGCCCCGGCCGACGAACTGCATGCTGGCGCTGGCGCTGCCCTCCATCACCCGCTCGACGATCGCCTGGCGGTCTATGGCGAGCGAGAGCGCTTCGCGCACCCGGCGGTCCTTGAACGGGTTGCGCGGGAGCGGCCGGCCCTCGTGGTCGGTGACGAAGGGGGTCGGGCCGTCGCGGCTGTGGTCGAAGACGAGGAAGGCGTTGCGCAGGCTCTCGACCTCGGAGAGCGCGACCCGCGGATCGCGCCGGAGGCGCGCGATGTCCGAGGTCGGCACCTGCTCGATCGCGTCGAGATCGCCGGCGAGCAGGGCCGCGGTGCGCGCCGCGTCGTTGGTCACCATGCGGTAGTCCACGCGCTGCCAGCGCGGCTTGTCGCCCCAGTAGGAGTCGTTGCGCGCCATCAGGATGCGGTCGCCGGGGCGGTGCTCCACGAGGCGGTAGGGCCCGGTGCCGACCGCCGCGCGGCCGGCGTTGAAGTCCTCGGTGGTCGCGCCTTCGTGGGTGCGGCGGTTGAGCACGACGATGCGCGCCAGGTCCACGAGCAGGTTGGGGTAGGGGCCGCTGGTGCGGATGCGCACGGTGAGCGGGTCCACCACCTCCACCGCCTGGATCGCGCGCGTGTAGGTGGTGAAGGAGCCAGGGCTGTTCACGATGGTCGGCAGCCGGGCGATGGTGAAGGCGATGTCCTCGGCGGTGAACTCGGCGCCGTTGTGGAAGCGCACGCCGGGGCGCAGGCGGAACTCCCACACCTCCGGGGCGGGGAGGCTCCAGCTCAGCAGCAGCCCGGGATGCACGCGCGCCTGCGCGTCGCTCTCCAGCATCCGGTCGAAGAGGGTGGCGGCGACCGCGTTGTTCGGGCCGACGTTGTAGAAGTGCGGATCGAGCGAGCCGATCACCGAGGCCGAGCCGACCGCGAGATCCTGCGCCCGCGCCGGTGCCGCCGGCGCCGCCCACAGGGCGGCCACCAGCGCCATGGCCGCCGCCGCATGCCTCGTGTCGAGCATTCTCGGTCCTCCCCGTCTTCGCGCCGGCACCGCGCCGCGGCGCCGTGCCGCCGCGGGGCGGACCTCCGGCCGTCGCGCACTCGGACGGCGCGTTGGATCGGCCGTGGCCGACACCCTACTCTGCACGGCCGGCGGCGTCCGGTCCATCGGCGCGAGGGAGACAAACGCTTTGCCGCTCCGATCGCCGCTGTACCGCGAAAGATCGCCGCGGCCCGCCTGGGGGATGGCGCCGGGACCGGAGGGCCGGGCAGCCATCCGCAATCGCCGCGCCCGGCGCCATCATTCCCGCTTGTTGGGCGGCCGCCGGGCCCGCACCATGTCAGGCCCGTCGCAACCGGAGCGGAGAGGACGACCGATGCGCATCGGCGTGCCGAAGGAGATCAAGGTGCATGAGTACCGCGTGGGCCTGGTGCCCGCCTCGGTGCGCGAGCTGGTGGCACACGGGCATGAGGTGCTGGTCGAGACCGGCGCCGGCGCCGCGATCGGCTTCTCCGACGACGCCTACCGCGCGGCCGGCGCGACGCTCCTCGCCGACGCCGCGGAGGTGTTCGCGCAGGCCGAGCTGATCGTGAAGGTGAAGGAGCCGCAGCCGCAGGAGTGGGCGCGGCTGCGCCCGGGACAAGTGCTGTTCGCATACCTCCACCTCGCCCCCGATCCCGAACAGGCCAAGGGCCTGATGGCGAGCGGCTGCACCGCGATCGCCTACGAGACGGTGACCGACGCCCAGGGCGGCCTGCCGCTGCTCGCGCCGATGAGCGAGGTGGCGGGCCGGATGGCGGTGCAGGTCGGCGCCCGCTGCCTGGAGAAGGAGGCGGGCGGGGCTGGCATCCTGCTCTCCGGCGTGCCGGGCGTGCCGGGGGCGCGCGTCACCATCATCGGCGGCGGCGTGGTCGGCTCCAACGCCGCCCGCATCGCGCACGGGATGCGCGCGCACGTGACCGTGCTCGACAAGTCGGCGCGGGTCCTGAACGCGCTCGATGCGGAGTTCAACGGCGCCGTGGACACGCTGTTCGCCACCTACGATTCGATCGAGGCGACGGTCGTCGAGTCCGACCTCGTGATCGGCGCCGTTCTGGTGCCGGGCGCGGCGGCGCCGAAGCTGGTGCGGCGGGAGACGGTGCGGCGGATGCGGCCGGGCAGCGTGGTGGTGGACGTCGCCATCGACCAGGGCGGCTGCTTCGAGACCTCGCGCCCGACGACGCATGCCGACCCGACCTATGTCGTGGACGGCGTCGTGCACTACTGCGTGACCAACATGCCCGGGGCGGTGGCGCGCACCAGCGCGGTGGCGCTCAACAACGCGACGCTGCCCTTCACGCTGCAGCTCGCCGACAAGGGCTGGAAGCGGGCCTGCGCGGAGAACCCCCACCTCGCGGCGGGGGTGAACGTGCATGCCGGGCGGGTGACGCATCCGGCGGTGGCCGAGGCGCTGGGGCTGGAGCTGTGGCCGCTGTCGCAGGTGCTGGCGGCCGCATGATCGTATGCTGGCATACGGGTCTTGCGCGGCCGGGGCGATGCGCGGCATCATGGCTCGCGCCGCGGTTGCCCGCATCGGTCGGGCGGCCCGGATCACCCGGAGCGCGTGCGATGAGCCTGGCCCGCCTTCTTCCCGTTGCGGCCGGAGCCCTGGTCGCGGCGGCGGCGATGCTGCCGCCGCCGGCCGAGGCAACGCCCCCGTGCGGACGCGGCTGGCGCAAGGGGGAGTGGTGCGGCGGCCCGCCCGTCGTGGTCGCGCCGGCACCGGTGGTGGTGGCGCCCCGGCCGGTGCTCGTGGCCCCGCCGCCGCCGGTGGTCGTGGCCCCGCCGCCGGTCTACGCGGCGCCGCCGCCGCCGGTGGTCGTCGCCGCCCCGCCGCCGGTCTATGCGGTGCCTGCGCCGGCGGTGGCGCCGCGCCCGAGCATCGGGCTGCACGTGGACATTCCGCTGCGCTGACCCGGCGGGCCGCGGGGCGGGGTCCGCGGGAGGCGCCCGCCGAGAGGAACGGCGGGCGAGGCGATGCGATCGGTGGCCGACGGATGCGCGGCACGGCAGGGCCGGACCGCCGGGGCGGGTGCGGTTCCGTCCTTCCCTTCGCGTCCCGCTTGACCGAGAGTCGCCTCCGGGGCGGGATCGCCCAAGGGAGGGGGCCATGGCGGTGCGGGCGCTCGGCTATGTCGGGCTCAGGGCGCGCGACCTCGAGACGTGGGCGCAGTTCGGCACGCGCCTGCTCGGCCTGCAGCTCACGGAGCGCACGCGCGGCGGGCTCGCCTTCCGCATGGACGACCGGCGCCAGCGCCTGGTGGTGGCGGAGGCCGAGGCGGACGGGCTCGGCGTCCTCGGCTTCGAACTGGCCGACGCTGCCGCGCTGGAGGCGATGGCGGCGCGGCTTGAGGCGGCCGGCGTGCGCGTGCGCGCCGGCGAACGGGCGCTGGCGGACGAGCGGCGCGTCGCGGCGCTGATCCGCCTCGAGGATCCGCTCGGCAACCGCCTCGAACTGTTCCACGGCGCCGAGACCACCGACGCGCCCTTCGTGCCGGGCCGCGCCATCTCCGGCTTCCGCACCGGACCGCTCGGCATGGGGCATGCGGTGCTCGAGGTGCCCGCGCTCGCGCACGTGCTGCCCTTCTACCGCGACCTGCTCGGCTTCCGCGTCAGCGACTGGGTGGAGCATCCGTTCCGCGCCTACTTCCTGCACGTCAATGCGCGCCACCACAGCCTGGCGCTGATCGAGACCGGCCGGGCCGGCCTGCACCACCTCATGGTCGAGCTGTTCCACCTCGACGACGTGGGCCAGGGCTACGACCTGGCGCTCGCGGAGCCGGGGCGCGTCGCCACCACCCTCGGCCGGCACACCAACGACTTCATGACGAGCTTCTATGCCCGCGCGCCCGGCGGCTACCTGTTCGAATACGGCTGGGGCGGGCGGAGCATCGATCCCGCGACCTGGACGCCGGCGCGGATGGAGGACGGGCCGAGCCTCTGGGGGCACGAGCGGCACTGGGGCCCGGAGGCGATGCGCGCGCAGGCGCGGGAGCTGCGGCTGCGCGCCGGCGCGAAGGGACTGCGGGCGCCGGTGCAGGTGGTGGAGGGCAACTACGCGCCGGCGCGCGGCGAATGCCCCTGGTGGGACCGGCTGGCGCGCGGCGGCTGAGCTTCCCGCCGCCGCGCGCGGCGCCTCAGCCGCCCGCCGCCGGCCGCGGCAGGTAGATCTCCCCGCCCTGCGCCCGGAAGCCCTCCGCCATCTGCGCCATGCCCTGCTCGGCCGCGGCGCGGATCTCCTGCGTGATCTTCATCGAGCAGAATTTCGGCCCGCACATCGAGCAGAAATGGGCGAGCTTCGCGCCCTCCGCCGGCAGCGTTGCGTCGTGGAACCGCTCCGCCGTCTCGGGGTCGAGCGAGAGGTTGAACTGGTCGCGCCAGCGGAACTCGAAGCGGGCGCGCGAGAGCGCGTCGTCGCGCAGCCGCGCCGCCGGGTGGCCCTTGGCGAGGTCGGCGGCGTGCGCCGCGATCTTGTAGGCGATCACGCCCGCCTTCACGTCGTCGCGGTCGGGCAGGCCGAGATGCTCCTTCGGCGTGACGTAGCAGAGCATCGCCGTGCCGAACCAGCCGATCATCGCCGCGCCGATCGCCGAGGTGATGTGGTCGTAGCCCGGCGCGATGTCGGTGGTGAGCGGCCCCAGCGTGTAGAACGGCGCCTCGCCGCAGGCGGCGAGCTGCTTGTCCATGTTCTCCTTGATCTTGTGCATCGGCACGTGGCCGGGGCCCTCGATCATCACCTGCACGTCGTGCTCCCAGGCGATCCGCGTCAGCTCGCCCAGCGTCTCCAGCTCCGCGAACTGCGCCGCGTCGTTGGCGTCGGCGATGCTGCCCGGCCTGAGCCCGTCGCCGAGCGAGAAGGCGGCGTCGTAGGCCCGCATGATCTCGCAGATCTCGCGGAAGTGGGTGTAGAGGAAGTTCTCCTTGTGGTGCGCCAGGCACCACTTGGCCATGATCGAGCCGCCGCGCGAGACGATGCCGGTCACGCGCTTGGCGGTCAGGGGGATGTAGGCGAGGCGCACGCCGGCGTGGATGGTGAAGTAGTCCACCCCCTGCTCGGCCTGCTCGATCAGCGTGTCGCGGAACACCTCCCAGGTGAGCTCCTCGGCCTTGCCGCCCACCTTCTCCAGCGCCTGGTAGATCGGCACGGTGCCGATCGGGACCGGGGAGTTGCGGATGATCCACTCCCGCGTGGTGTGGATGTTGCGCCCCGTCGAGAGGTCCATCACCGTGTCGGCGCCCCAGCGGATGGCCCAGACCATCTTCTCCACTTCCTCGGCGACGGAGGAGGCGACGGCGGAGTTGCCGATGTTGGCGTTGACCTTCACCAGGAAATTGCGGCCGATGATCATCGGCTCGCTCTCCGGGTGGTTGATGTTGGCGGGGATGATGGCTCGCCCGCGCGCCACCTCGTCGCGCACGAACTCGGGCGTCACATGGTCGGGAATGGCGGCGCCGAAGCTCTCGCCGTCGCGGATCAGGCCGGCCTCGCGCGCCGCCTCGCGCCCGAGGTTCTCGCGGATGGCGACGTACTCCATCTCCGGCGTGACGATGCCGCGCCGCGCGTAGGCGAGCTGCGTCACCGCATTGCCGGGCCTGGCGCGGCGCACCGGGCGGCCGGCGCGGTCGAAGGCCGGCACGCGGCGCGCCTGCCCCGGCTTCAGCCCGTCGTCCTCGGGGCGCGGTGCGCGGCCCTCGTAGAGCTCGGTGTCGCCGCGCGCCTCGATCCAGGCGCGGCGCAGCTCCGGAAGGCCGCGGCGGATGTCCACCCGCGCCGCGGGATCGGTATAGGGGCCGGAGGTGTCGTAGACCCGGAGCGGCGGCTCGCCGGCGGCCGGGGAGAGCGCGATCTCCCGCATCGCCACGCGGATGTCGGGATGAAGCCGCCCCGGCACGTGGATCTTGCGCGAGGCCGGCAGCGGGCCGGTGGTGACCTGCGGCAGGTCGGCGGGCAGAGCGTCTGGCAAGACTGGACCTCCTTCCTCGGGAGATCCGGGCCTGCGAGCGGCAGGCGGACGGGCATCGGCGGCGCCCGCATGTTCCTGTCCCTACGCCGGTACGACCCGGATCAGGTTCGAAGGGTCACCGCGCCTCAGCGGTCTCTCAGCCCCTCGCTGGGGCTCCCCTTGGAACGATGCGACTGTGCGGCGGCCCGCCGGGGGCTGTCAACGCAGACGCGACTCGATCGCGTCCCAGATCGCCCGCTCCAGGTGCACCCCGTCGAAGCGGGCGATCTCCTGCAGCCCGGTCGGGCTGGTGACGTTGATCTCCGTCAGGTAGCCGCCGATCACGTCGATGCCGACGAAGATCAGCCCGCGCTTGCGGAGCTCGGGCCCGATCGCGGCGCAGATCTCGCGCTCGCGGTCGGTCAGCGTGGTCTTCTCCGGCCGGCCGCCGACATGCATGTTGGAGCGCGTCTCGTCCGGCGCCGGGACGCGGTTGATGGCGCCGAGCGGCTCGCCGTCCACCAGGATGATGCGCTTGTCGCCCTGACGCACCGCGGGGACGTAGCGCTGCACCACCAGCGGCTCGCGGTAGAGCTGGGTGAACAGCTCGAGCAGCGCGTTGAGGTTCATGTCGTCCGGCCTGACGTGGAACACGCCGGCGCCGCCGTTGCCGAACAGCGGCTTGAGGATGATGTCGCCGTGCTGCTCGCGGAAGCGCATGATCCGCCGGCGGTCGGCGGTGACCAGGGTCGGCGGCATCAGCTCCGGGAAGTGGGTGACGAACAGCTTCTCCGGCGCGTTGCGCACGGCGGCGGGGTCGTTCACCACCAGCGTCCTGGGGTGGATGTGCTCGAGAATGTGGGTGGTGGTGATGTAGGCCATGTCGAAGGGCGGGTCCTGGCGCAGCAGCACCACGTCCATGGTGCTGAGATCGAGCTCCTCCTCCGGCCCGAAGGTCCAGTGGCGGCCCTTCTCGCGCCGCACCTCCACCGGATGCGCGTGCGCCGTGACGCGGCCGCCGGCGAGGGCGAGGTCGCGCGGCAGGTAGTGCCACAGCGCGTGGCCGCGCGCCTGCGCCTCGAGCATCAGGACGAAGGTGCTGTCGGCGTCGATGTTGATGTTCTCGATCGGGTCCATCTGGACCGCGACGCGCAGCGCGCGTCCCTGCCGTGCGGCCATGCTGCTCGTTCCTCCCCTGTGCGCCGCCGCGCCAGGCGCGGGCGGCGGATGGGCTCCGCTCCGTCATGCCCGCAGCCGCGGTGGAACGCCAGGGGGCTTGCCGCCGGGACAGCGCACAACCGGGAGTTGTTTTTAGTTAACGCAACGCAAATACCGCTTGCGCAGAACGTCTCGCCAGCGGAGATTATTGAGGAAAGATGAACGCCGCGCCGGCCGGCAAGGCTCCCGCGGCATACCGGCGAACCGAAGCGAGACCCTGCCGCGATGCCTGTCCCGATTCCGCCCGAGCCTGGTCTCCGAGGCCCGGCATCCGTCCGCGACGGCGCAGGCGGGCCCGTGGTGGTGCGCGCGGCTTGCCCCCGCCGCATCGGCGGCTCCGGTGCGGGAACGGGCCACGGTCCTCGCAGCGTGCGGACGCCCGGCCTGCCGCGTGGCGCCTGTCCGCGGCCGGACCGGATCTCCCGGCGGCATGCAACGCCGCGATCGCGAAGGGCCAGGACCGGCCCCGGGAGCCGGCCGTCCTCCGCCTCCCGCCCTCGCGCGCTGCGCGCGTGAGGCCGCGAGGGCGGAGGGCACGACGGAAGCCGCGCCGAGGAGGCCGATTCGCCTCCCCGACGCGGCGGCGGGGCCCCCGCGGCATGCAATGCCGCCGCCACCGCGGCGCGGGCCAAAACGGCCCAGGGGCGTCCCCGCCGCGATCCGGCCGCAGGACCGGCGGCCTGTTCCGGCCGAGCCGCCGCGAAGCATGACCGCCCGTCGCGCCGCAGGCACGCCCGGCCGGGGCCGGAGCCGCTCGCCGGCCTGCCGCCTCGCACGAGGCCGGGCGGCAGGCGCCGATGCGGCCGGCACGACAACGGTTCCGCCCGTCGGATCCGGGGCGACGCCCACGCGCGCGGCCGGCCCGGCGCAGGGCGGGACCGGCCGTTCGGCGGGACGGCCCATCGCGACCGGTCGCCGCCTCGCACCCATGCGGCGCCGTCGGGGCATTGGCGCCAGGCTCCGGCTGCGGCATACCTCCTCCGTGCAGTCCAGGGCCAAGCGCCGCCGATCCGTCGCCTCTGCCCGCTGGCGCGCCGTGGTCGTCGCAGCCGCTCTCGCGGGGCTCGCGGCACCGTCCGGCGCGCCGCTCGGCACGGAGCCGCCCGCCTGCCCGCGCGTGCCGGTGCCACCGCTCGCCCTGCCGAAGCTGCGCGCCGCGCTCGCCGCGCCGGGCACGGGCAGGGGCCCCCTCTCCGTCGGCACCTCCGCCGCGCCGCTCACCATCGTCGCCCTTGGTTCCTCCTCCACGTCCGGGGCCGGCGCGAGCACGCCGGACGCCGCCTATCCGGCGCGGCTGGAGGCGATCCTGCGGGCCGCGCGCCCGGACCTGGCGATCCGCGTCGTCAACCGCGGCCGTGGCGGCGAGCAGGCCGAGCAGATGGTCGCGCGGCTCGAATCCGACGTCCTGTCCGAGCGCCCCGCCCTGGTGATCTGGCAGGTCGGCGCGAACAGCGCGCTGCGCCGCGCCGATCCGGACCGCTTCCGGGCGGTCGTCGCCGCCGGCATCGCCCGGCTGCGCGAGGCCGGGGTCGAAGTGGTGCTGATGGACAACCAGCGCGCCCCGCGGATCGCGGCGGCGCCGGATCATGCCCGCTTCGACGCGGCGCTCGCCGGCCTCGCCGGCGCGATCCCGGGCGTGGCGCTGTTCTCGCGAGGGCGGCTGATGGACGCCTGGGCGGCGGCCGGGACGCCAGCCGGCGCCATGCTGATCGCGGACGGCCTGCACCACAACGACCGCGGCTATGCCTGCCTCGCCGCCGCCCTGGCCGAGGCGCTTCTCGGCAGCGGGGAGACGCCGGCACCATCGTCGCTTCCCGCCGCGCTGCCCGGCGACGGCCGGCTCGCCGCCGCGCCGCGCTGAGCGGCCCGCGCGCCGCACGCCGGGGCGCCGGCCTCGGTCCCTGCCGGCGTGGTCGCTGGGCCGTCTGCGCCCGGCCGTGCCCGCCCTGGCGGCTCCCGCCTGTTGCGTGCGGAGCCGTCGCACGCTCGCGGCTGTTTCCAGCCGTCCGCGATCTGCTCTAAGGTCGCGCCGCGAATCGGAACCTAGCGCACGCGGACCGGCCGGCGGCGGGCACTGCACCGCCTCCCGGGCGAGGCGGCCGCCGGGACGAGGAAGGAGCGCCGCGATGCTGGACTGCCTCCCGGCCGCCGAGGTCGGGATGGAGACATCGGCCTTGCCCCTGCACACCGCGCGTCCCGCGACGCTGGAGGCGCTGTGCGCCACGCTCGGCCCGGCCCAGGCGGCGTGGCTCGACGCCACCGGCTTCGCCGCGCGGAGCGGCCAGCTCGCCCTGCTGCCGGGCGAGGCGGGGCGGCCGCTGGCCGGGGCGGTGCTGGGCCTCGGCACGGACGATCCGGCTTCGCCATGGCCCTTCGGCGCGCTGCCCTTCGCCTTGCCGGAGGGCAGCCTCTGGCGCCTCGCCGCCGGCGACCATGATGCGGCCAGCGCAGTGCTCGGCTGGGGCCTCGGCGCCTACCGCTACCGCCGGTTCCGGCGCGGCGGGCGGGAAGGGGCGGAGGACGCGCCTCCGGACCGTGCCCCGGCCCGGCTGCTCGCCCCGCCCGGAACCGAATCGGCGGTCGCCACCGCGGCGGCCGCCTGGCGCGTGCGCGACCTGATCAACGCTCCGCCCAACCATCACGGCCCCGCCGAGCTGGCCGAGGCCGTGCGCGCCCTGGCCGGGGAGCACCCGGGCGCCGCCTGCCGCATCGTCGAGGGGGCGGCCCTGGCCGAGGGCTTCCCGCTGGTCGCCGCCGTCGGCGCCGGCAGCGCGCGTCCGCCCCGCGTCGCGATCCTGGAGTGGCAGGGCAGCGCGGACGGGCCGCTGATCGCGCTCTGCGGCAAGGGCGTGTGTTTCGACAGCGGCGGGCTCGACCTCAAGCCGTCCGCCGCGATGCTGCGGATGAAGAAGGACATGGCGGGTGCCGCGGTGCTGATCGGCGTCGCCGACCTCGTCATGCGCGCGCGGCTGCCCGTGCGCCTGCTGCTGCTGGTCGGGGCCGTGGAGAACGCCGTCTCCGGCACCGCCATGCGGCCCCTCGACGTGGTGCGCAGCCGCAAGGGCCTGACGGTGGAGATCGGCAACACCGACGCCGAGGGCCGCCTGGTGCTGGCCGACCTGCTCGCCCTGGCCGGGGAGCGCGGGGCGGAGGTGGTGCTCGACTGCGCCACCCTGACCGGTGCGGCGCGCGTGGCGCTCGGCCCCGACCTGCCGGCCCTGTTCTGCAACGACGAGGTGCTGGCCGAGACGCTGCTCGCGGCCGGGCGGGCGACACACGATCCGCTCTGGCGCTTGCCATTGTATTCAGGATACAAATCCTGGCTGGACAGCAAGGTCGCCGACCTGTCCAATGTCAGCGCGAAACCGATGGCCGGAGCGATCACGGCTGCGCTGTTCCTGCAAAGGTTCGTTCCGCCGCGGGCGCGCTGGGCCCATATAGACCTGTACGGCTGGAACGATACGGCCCGGCCGGGGCGGCCCGAGGGAGGCGAAGCGCAGGCGATGCGGGCGCTGCATGCGGCGATCGCCGCCCTCGCGGAACGCCAGGGCTTACCGGATCGGTAACGAAGTTGGGATGGAGAGGGAACTTTTTCGCCGCGGCGGCTCTGAGGAGGCGCGAGGGCTCGAACCGGCCACGGACGCCGGGACCACGTCCGCTGCGGCGCCGCCGGCACCCGGGTCGCCGCGAGGCGGCACGAAAAGGGAGCGGGGCGGCGAATGGACCAGGAAGGATCGCAGGACATGGCCGCACAGACCAATCCCGACCAGCTCCTCGGCATTCTGAGGGACACGATCGTCGCGCTGGTCCGGCGCGACGGGCCGGACCTCTCGGCCCGCCAGCTCGGCGTGTTCCTGACCGTCTATCTGACGGACGGGCCCCATACGGTGCGCGGGCTGGCGGCCGAGCTCAACGTGTCGAAGCCGGCGATCACCCGGGCGCTGGACCGCCTGGGCGAGCTCGACCTCGCGCGCCGCAAGGTGGACCCGATGGACCGGCGCAGCGTGCTCGTCCAGCGCACGCTCAAGGGCAGCGCCTTCCTGCGCGACCTGCGGCAGATCATGGCGGATGCGGAGGCGGCGACGCGCGGCCTCACGATCTCCGAGCCGGCGAACGCGGAGACCGCGCCGGGCGCCGCCGGCGGGACGACGCGCCGCGCCGGCTGAGGCGGCCGCGCCGGGTCCCTGGACCGCCGGCGCCGATCCGGCTCAGTAGCCGGCGGCGAGGTCCACCAGGTTGAGCAGCGGGCGCCCCGCCCGCGCGCGGTGGATGTTCTCGACCACCTGCGGCGCGGCGCTGCGCGGGATCGTGATGCTCGCCGCATGGGGGGTGATGAACACCCGCGGGTGCGACCAGTAGGGATGGTCCGGCGGCAGCGGCTCGGGCTCGAACACGTCGAGCGCCGCTCCGGCGATGTGACCCTCGTCCAGCGCCCGCAGCAGGTCGGCGTCCACCACATGGCCGCCGCGCGCCCCGTTGATCACATAGGCTCCGCGCGGCAGGGCGCGCAGCAGATCGGCGTTGATAAGGCCGCGCGTCGCCGGCGTGAGCGGCAGCAGGCAGACCAGGATGGCGGTGCGCGGCAGCATCGCCGCGAGGCCGTCCGCGCCGTGCCGGCACTCGATTCCCGCGATCGCCTTCGGCCGCCGCGACCACCCCGTCACCGGGAAGCCGAGGCCGGAGAGCGCCCGCGCCGCCGCCGTCCCGAGCGCGCCGAGGCCGAGGATGCCGATCCGCCGCGCGGCGGCGTCGGGCGCCGGCAGCTCGCGCCAGATCCGCGCCGCCTGCTGCGCCCGGTACTCCGGGTCCTGGCGGTGGAAGCGCAGCACGTTGAGCAGCACCCACTCGGTCATGCCCTGGGTCAGCCGCGCGTCCACCAGCCGCGCCACCGGCACGCCGGGCGGCGGGCCGGGCGGGCGCAGCAGGTGGTCCACCCCGGCACCCATCGAGACGATCAGCTTCAGGTTCGGATAGCGCCGGAGCTCCGCCATGTCGTGCTCGGTCCAGACGACCGCAGCCTCGATCCCGGCCGGATCCCCGACATCGGGGAAGCAGCGGATCTCGAGCGAGGGATCGAGGGCGCGCAGCGCCTCGGCCCACTCGCTCATCGCCTCCGCCCGGGTCGCGAGCAGCACGGCGTTGCCCATGCGGTCAGTCTCCCTCGAATTCGGCCTCGACGCGGCGGAGGAAGGCGCGCCAGTCGTCGCGGCGCGTCGCCGCCAGCTCGCGCCCGTCCGGCAGCCTGGCGTAGAAGGACAGCACGCCCTTCGCCCACAGCAGGTCGAAGTTGCGCTCCGAGGCGAGGACGTAGGCGACGGTGCGCTCGAACACGCCGTCCACGATCCGCGGGTGCACGCGGGCGAGCCACCACCAGGCGCCGACCGCCAGCACCGCGGCGCCGAGGTAGAAGTGCACCAGCGCCGTCGCGCCGAAGGAGCCGGCCAGGATCGCCGCCGCCGGCCAGACGTTCTCGCCCTGGCGATAGACCGGCGAGCCCGGGCTGTTCATCTTGCGGATGTGCACGCCGATCTTCACCCGCTCGGCGTCGAGCAGGCGGCGCAGGCGCTCGAGGTCGGCGCTCGGTGCCGGGGCCGCGTGTTCGGCGGTCATGTCCGCACCGCCTCCGGCTCGGCGGCGGCGAGGTCGAAAGCCGCCGCCATCAGCGCCCGGGTGTAGGGCGCGCGCGGCGCGGCGAGGACCTGCTCGGCCTCGCCTTCCTCGACCACCCGCCCGTCCTTGAGCACGACGATGCGGTGCGCCATCGCCCGCACCACGCGCAGGTCGTGGCTGATGAAGAGGTAGGCGAGGCGGTGGCGCTGCTGCAGCGTGCGCAGGAGCTCCACCACCTGCGCCTGCACCGAGACGTCGAGCGCGCTGGTCGGCTCGTCCAGCACGACGAGGCGCGGCTTGAGGACGAGGGCGCGGGCGATGGCGATGCGCTGGCGCTGCCCGCCCGAGAACTCGTGCGGGTAGCGCTCGGCCATCGCCGGATCGAGCCCCACCTCCTCGATCGCCGCTGCGACCGCGCGGCCGCGCTCGGCGCGGGAGAGGCCGGGCTCGTGCACGGCGAGGCCCTCGCCGACGATCTCGCCCACCGTCATGCGCGGCGAGAGCGAGCCGTAGGGATCCTGGAAGACGATCTGCATGCGCCGCCGCAGCGGGCGCAGGCGCTTGCGGTCGAGGTCGTGGATCGGCCGGCCCTCGAAGCGGATCGTGCCCTCGCTCCGCTCGAGCCGCAGCAGGGCGAGGCCGAGCGTGGTCTTGCCGCTGCCCGATTCGCCGACCAGGCCGAGCGTCTCGCCCTCGCGGATCGCGAGCGAGACGCCGTCCACCGCCTTCACGTGGCCGACGGTGCGACGCAGCACGCCGCGGCGGATCGGGAAGTGCACCCTGACCTGCTCCGCCTCCATCACGACCGGGGCGTCCGGCGCCACCGGCGCCGGGCGGCCGCGCGGCTCGGTGGCGAGCAGCGCGCGCGTGTAGTCGTGGCGCGGGGCCGCGAACACCGTCGCCACCGGGCCCTGCTCCACGGCGCGGCCGTCCTTCATCACCACCATCCGGTCGGCGTGGCGGCGCACGATCGCGAGGTCGTGGGTGATCAGCAGGAGTGCCATGCCGAGGCGGCGCCGGAGATCGGCGAGCAGCTCCAGGATCTGCGCCTGGATCGTGACGTCGAGCGCGGTGGTCGGCTCGTCGGCGATCAGCAGCTTGGGGTCGTTGGCCAGCGCGGCGGCGATCATCACCCGCTGCCGCTGCCCGCCCGAGAGCTGGTGCGGATAGGCGGCAAGCCGCTCCTCGGCGTTGGCGAAGCCGGCGCGGCGCAGCAGGTGGACGACGCGCTCGCGCAGCGCCGCGCCGCGCATCCCGGGCTGGTGCAGGACCACCGCCTCGGCCACCTGGCGGCCGACCGTGTGCAGCGGGTTGAGCGAGGTCATCGGCTCCTGGAACACCATGCCGGCGACCCCGCCGCGCAGGCGCTGCAGCTCGTGCTCCGGCGCGCGCAGCACCTCGGTGCCGTCGAGGACGATGCGCCCCGCGGGATTGCTGCCGCCGGGCGGCAGCAGCCGCAGGCAGGAGAGCGCGGTGACGCTCTTGCCCGAGCCCGACTCGCCGACCAGGGCGACGGTCTCGCCGGGCTCGACCGTGAAGGAGACGCCCTCGACCACGGTGCGGCCGCGGAAGGCGACGGCGAGGTCCTCGACGGCGAGCAGCGGCATCGCTCAGCGGGTCCCGGCGCCGGTCGGCGTGGCGCCGCCGCCGTGGGCGTGGTTGGGCGTGGCGGTGTCCGGGTTCGGCACCCGCCCGGTGAGCGGCGCCGCCGTCTGCGCCCCGCCCGGCAGCTTGCGCGGGTCGAACGCGTCGCGCACCGCCTCGCCGATGAAGGTGAGCAGGCTCAGCATGGCGCCCAGCACGACGAAGGCGGTGAAGGCGAGCCAGGGCGCCTGCAGGTTGTTCTTGCCCTGGTTCACCAGCTCGCCGAGCGAGGGCGAGCCGGGGGGCAGGCCGAAGCCGAGGAAGTCGAGCGAGGTGAGGACGACGACCGAGCCCGAGAGGATGAAGGGCAGGAAGGTCAGCGTCGCCACCATCGCATTGGGCAGGATGTGGCGGAACATAACGCGGGCGTCGGAGACGCCGAGCGCGCGCGCGGCGCGCACGTAGTCGAAGTTGCGCCCGCGCAGGAACTCCGCGCGCACCACGCCGGTCAGCCCCATCCAGGAGAACAGCAGCAGGAAGCCGAGCAGCACCCAGAAGCCCGGCGTGATGACGCTGGCGAGGATGATGAGCAGGTAGAGCTCCGGCATGCCGCGCCAGATCTCGATGAAGCGCTGGAACAGGAGGTCGGTCAGGCCGCCGTAGTAGCCCTGCACCGCGCCGGCGGCGATGCCGATGAGCGAGGAGAAGATGGTGAGGGTGAAGCCGAACAGCACCGAGATGCGGAAGCCGTAGATCACGCGCGCCAGCACGTCGCGCGCCTGGTCGTCGGTGCCGAGCCAGTTGCGCGCCGAGGGCGGCGAGGGCGCGGGGCGGCCGAGGTCGCGCACGATGGTGTTGTAGGCGTAGGGGATCAGCGGCCAGACCGCCCAGCCGCCGGCGGCGCGGAACTCCTCGACGAAGCCGCGGTCGTGCCAGTCCGCCGCGGTCGGCAGGCCGTCCGGCAGGAGGTCGCTTTCGGCGTAGTCCACGAGGACCGGGACGTACCAGCGCCCCTCGAGCCGCGCGAGGAGGGGACGGTCGTTGGCGATGAACTCGGCGAACAGGGTCACGGCGAACAGCGTCGCGAAGATCCAGAGCGAGAGGTAGCCGCGCCGGTTGGCGCGGAAATTCTCGAGCCGCCGCCGGGTGAGGGGCGAGAGCGCCATCAGCGCCGCGCCTCGAAGTCGATGCGCGGGTCCACCAGCGTGTAGGTGAAGTCGCCGACGATCTGCATCAGGAGCCCGAGCAGGGTGAAGACGTAGAGCGTGCCGAACATCACCGGGTAGTCGCGCCGGATCGCCGATTCGAAGCCGAGCAGGCCGAGGCCGTCGAGCGAGAAGACGATCTCGATCAGCAGCGCCCCGGTGAACAGGATGCCGATGAAGGCCGAGGGGAAGCCGGCGATGATCAGCAGCATCGCGTTGCGGAACACGTGGCCGTAGAGCACGCGCCGCTCGCTCGCGCCCTTGGCGCGCGCCGTCACCACGTACTGCTTCGAGATCTCGTCGAGGAAGGAGTTCTTGGTCAGCATCGTCAGCCCGGCGAAGCCGCCGATCACCAGCGACAGGGTGGGCAGCGCCATGTGCCAGGCGTAGTCGAGCGCCCGCTGCCAGAACGGCCAGGCCTCGGAGCCCGGCGTCGTCAGGCCGCGCAGCGGGAACCACTGCAGGAAGGTGCCGCCCGCGAACAGCACCACGAGCAGGATGGCGAACAGGAACGCGGGGATCGCGTAGCCGATCAGCACGATGCCGGAGGTCGCGACGTCGAACCGGCTGCCGTCGCGCACCGCCTTGCGGATCCCCAGGGGGATCGAGACCAGGTAGATGATCAGCGTGGACCACAGGCCGAGGCTGACCGAGACCGGCATCTTCTCGAGGATCAGCTCGGTCACCGGGCGGTCGCGGAACAGCGAGCGGCCGAGGTCGAAGCGGAGATAGCCGCCGAGCATCTCGAGGAAGCGCACATGCGCCGGCTTGTCGAAGCCGAAGGCGCGCTCGATCTCGGCGACGATCGCGGGGTCGAGGCCGCGCGCGCCCCGGTAGGTGCCGACCGGGCCGCCGCCCGCCCCCGCGCCGCGCGCGCCCTCGCCGGGCGGCGGCGGCGCGGTGCGGATCTCGCCGCCCCCCTCGCCGGTGATGCGGCCGAGCGTCTGGCCCTGGCCGCGCAGCTCGGCCAGCATCTGCTCGACCGGCCCGCCGGGGGCGAACTGCACGACGGCGAAGTTGATCAGGATGATGCCGAACAGCGTCGGCACCACGAGCAGCAGCCGGCGGAGGAGGTAGGCGCCCAAGGCCGCGTCCGCGCTAGTTCCGGTCCGGGCCCGCGCGCCGGCCTTCCTCGATCGCGCGCTCGCGCCCGCGCTCGATCCACCAGGAATCGAGCGCGAGATCGTAGCGCGGGCCGCGCGCCGGGCGCCCGAACTTGTCCCAGTAGGCGATGCGGAAGCTCTGGATGTGCCATTGCGGCACCACGTAGTCGTGCCAGAGCAGCACGCGGTCGAGCGCGCGGGTGCGCGCGATCAGCTCGGCGCGGTCGGGGGCCGCGATCACCATCTCCACCAGCTCGTCGATCACCGGATCGCAGATGCCGGCGACGTTCTGGCTGCCCGGCTCCTGCGCCTTGGCGCAGGTGAAGTAGTCGCGCTGCTCGTTGCCGGGGGAGAGGCCCTGGGGGATCACGTCCACCGTCATGTCGTAGTCGAAGTTCTCGATCCGCTTCTGGTACTGCGCCGGATCCACGGTGCGCACCTGCACCGCCATGCCGAGCCGCTCCAGCGCGTCCTTGTAGGGCAGGGCGACGCGCTCGAAGGAGGGCGAGGAGAGCAGGATCTCGAACTCGAAGGGCTGCCCCTGGGCGTTGACCAGGCGCCGCTCACGCACCGTCCAGCCGGCCTCGCGCATCAGGCCGAGCGCACGCCGCAGCCCCGCCCGGTTGTTGCCGGAGCCGTCGGTGACCGGCAGGCGGTATTCCTCGGTGAACAGCCTGTCGGGGACGCGGCCGCGGAAGCGCTCCAGGATCTCGCGCTCGCGCCCCTCGGGCAGGCCGCGCGAGGCGAGCTCGGAGTTGGAGAAGTAGGAGGCGGTGCGGGTGTAGGCGCCGTAGAACAGGTTGGCGTTCATCCACTCGAAGTCGAACACCTCGATCAGCGCGCGGCGCACGCGGGCGTCCTGGAACAGCGGGCGGCGCAGGTTGACCACGAAGGCCTGCATCCCGGTCGGGATCTCGTGGCGGATCTCCTCCTTCTTCACCAGGCCGCGCCGCACCGCCGGGAAGTCGTAGGCGGTGGCCCAGTCCTTGGCGACGTTCTCGGTGCGGAAGTCGATCTGCCCGGCCTTGAAGGCCTCGAGCGCGACCGTGTTGTCGCGGAAGTACTCGTAGCGGATGCGGTCGAAGTTGGCGGTGCCGCGCATGGTGTTGAGGTCGCGCGCCCAGTAGTCCTCGACGCGGCGATAGACGACGGTGCGCCCGGGCTCGAAGCGCTCGATGCGGTAGGGGCCGGAGCCGAGCGGGACCTCGAGCGAGGGGCGGGCGAAGTCGCGCCCCTCCCACCAGTGCTTCGGCAGCACGTACATCTGGCCGATGATCTGCGGCAGCTCGCGGTTTTCCGCCGTGCGCAGGCGATAGACCACGCGGCGCTCCCCGTCCGCCCTCACCTCCGCCACGTCGGCCCAGTAGGCGCGGTAGAAGGGGCGGCCGTGCCGGCGCAGCGTCTCGAAGGTGAAGACCACGTCCGCGGCGGTGATGGGGCGGCCGTCGTGCCAGCGCGCGCCCTCGCGCAGCTCGTAGGCGATGGTCAGGCGGTCGGCGGAGAGCTCGATGGTCTCGGCGAGGTGGCCGTAGTCGGTGGCCGCCTCGTCGGCGCTCGTGCGGGTCAGGCGGTCGTAGAGGTTGGTCAGGCCGACCGCGGCGGTGCCGCGCAGGATGAAGGGGTTGAAGCTGTCGAAGCTGCCGAGCGCGGTGAGCGCGATCTCGCCCCCCTTGGGCGCGTCCGGGTTGACCCAGGGCCAGTGCGGGAAGTCGCGCGGCAGGGCGGGCTCGCCGAGCAGGGAGAGGGCGTGGGTGCGGATCGTCCCGCCGCTGCCGCCCGTGCCGGCGCCCGCCTGGGCCCGGGCGGCAGCGGCGGGAGCGAGGGCGGCGAGGGCGCCGAGGGCGAGCAGGTCGCGGCGGAACATGCCGCGAAGGTATGGTGTCCTTCCCCGCCTGCGGCAATGGCGGCCGCGCCGTCGCCCCGGCAGGCCACCCCGGCGGCCCTCGCCGCACCGGCGGCGCAACGGGCGCCCGCCCGCCGGGCGGAGGCGACGCTAGCCGGCGAGCAGGCCGATCGCCTCCGCGAGCAGCGCGGGATCGCCCACCGCGAGCACCCGCCCGTCCGAGTCGAGGGTCAGCGGCCGGCCGTCCCAGTCCGTCACCCGCCCGCCGGCGCCCTCGACCACCGGCACCAGCGCCGCCCAGTCCCAGGGCCGCATCGTGCTCTCCGCCACCACGTCCACGAGGCCGAGGGCGAGCAGGCCATAGGCGTAGCAGTCGCCGCCCCAGGTCACGCGCCGCGCCGCGGCGCGCAGGCGCTCGAAGCCCGGCCGGTCCTGGGGGCGGAACATGTCGGGCGAGGTGCAGGAGAGCTCGGCCTCGGCGAGCCGCGCGCAGGGCCGGCAGCCGACCGTGCCGCCGAGCGGCGAGCGGAACCGCGTCCGCGCGCCCGCCACGCCGAGCCAGCGCTCGCCGGCGGCCGGCTGGTCAATCAGCCCGAGCACCGGCCCCCCCCGATGCAGCAGCGCGACCAGGCAGCCGAACAGCGGCCGCCCGGTGACGAAGGCGCGGGTGCCGTCGATCGGGTCCACCACCCACACCCATTCGGCGTCGGCGCGCTCGGCGCCGTATTCCTCGCCGATCACGCCGTGCGCCGGGAAGCGTTCGGCGAGCAGGGCGCGGATCGCGCGCTCCGCGGCGCGGTCGGCTTCGGTGACGGGAGAGGCGTCGCCCTTCGCCTCGACCAGCAGGGCGGAGCGGAACAGGGGGCGGATCACCGCCCCCGCGAGATCGGCGGCGGCCTCCGCGGCGGCGACGAATTCGGGCGGCACGGCGGCGCTGGCCGGCATCGCGCCCCCTCCGCCCCTCGCCCGCCCGCAGCCCCGCGCCCGGCGCTCAGGGCGCCGGCGCGTTGGGCGAGATCGAGCGCAGATAGGCGATCAGGTCGGCCCGCTGCTGCGCGTTGGGGATGCCGGCGAAGGCCATGCGGTTGCCCGGCGCATAGGCGCGCGGATTGGCGAGCCAGGCGTTCAGGTCCTCGTAGGTCCAGGGGCCCTGCTTGCCCTTGAGCGCGGGGGAGTAGTTGAACCCCGCGGCGTGGCCGTGCGGCGCGCCGACGATGCCGTAGAGATTGGGCCCGACGCCGTTGCGGCCGCCCTCGTTGAAGGTGTGGCAGGAGGCGCAGAGGCGGCGCGCGATCTGCTCGCCGTTCTGCGCGTTCGCGCTGGCGAGCAGCGGCGTGATCGGCTCGACCTGCGGCGCGGCCGCGGCGGGGGCCTGGGCGGCCTGCGTGGCGGCGGGCTGCCCGATGCGGATCGCGCTCTCGTGCGGCACGGTCGGCTGCACCACCAGCCGGCCGACGAAGCCCGCCACGCCGAAGACGACCCCCGCCGTCAGGATGGCGGCGAGGACCTTGTTGACCTCCATGCTGTCCATGCGCGGACCGAACCCTCTCCCCTGCGCCGCCCGGCGGGCGCCGATGCCGTCGCGGCGGCCCGCCGGGCGCGACGTTTGCGCCGCGGGGCCGCCTCGCCTAAAAGCGGCGCGGACCATAGTGCCCCCGCCCCGCTCCATCAACCCGTCGCCGTTCCGGCCGCAGCAACACCCCGATCCTCCGCCGCATCGCCCGTGAACCCGATAGTCGTCATCCCCGCCCGCATGGCTGCGACCCGGCTGCCGGGCAAGCCGCTCGCCGACATCCACGGCCGGCCGATGATCGTGCACGTGCTTGAGCGCGCGCGCGCGGCGGCGATCGGCCCGGTCGCCGTCGCCTGCGCCGAGCCCGGGATCGCCGCGGCGGTGCGCGCCGCGGGCGGCACCGCGGTGGTGGTGGCGGAGGACCTGCCCTCGGGCACCGACCGGGTGCACCGGGCGCTGGCCGCGCTCGACCCCGCCGGCGCGCACGACGTGGTGGTGAACCTGCAGGGCGACTTCCCGACCCTCGCGCCGGAGGCGCTGCGCTCCGTCCTCGCCCCGCTCGCCGACCCGGCGGTGGACATCGCCACCCTGGTCTGTCCGATCGCCGACGCCGCCGAGGCGGCGACCGAGTCCTTCGTCAAGTGCGCCTGCGCCTTCGCGGGCGAGGCGCAGGTCGCGCCGGCGCTCTACTTCTCGCGCCTGCCGATCCCCTGGGGCGAGGGGCCGCGCTGGCACCACATCGGCATCTACGCCTTCCGCCGCGCCGCGCTGGACCGCTTCGTGGCGCTGCCGCCGAGCCCGCTCGAGCGGCGCGAGCGGCTCGAGCAGCTCCGCGCGCTGGAGGCCGGGATGCGCATCGCCGTCGCGCGCATCGCGCACGGGCCGTTCGGCGTGGACACGCCGGAGGACCTGGAACGCGCGCGCCGCCTCCTCCGTCCGCGGGAAGGAGCGCCATGAGCACGACCGAGGGCCGCCGCGTCATCGCCTTCCAGGGCCTGCCCGGCGCCTATTCCGACCTTGCCTGCCGCGCCGCCTATCCCGGCTGGACCACTCTGCCATGCCCGAGCTTCGAGGCGGCGATGGCGGCGGTGCGCGAGGGCCGCGCCGAGCTCGCCATGCTGCCCTGCGAGAACTCGCTCGCCGGCCGGGTGCCGGACATCCACCGCCTGCTGCCCGATTCGGGACTCTACGTGGTGGGCGAGCATTTCGAGCGGGTCGAGCACTGCCTGCTCGCCCCCCGGGGCGCGACGCTCGCCACCATCCGCCGCGTGCACAGCCATCCGGTGGCGCTCGGCCAGGTGCTGAAGCTGATCGAGGAGTTGCGGCTCGAACCGGTGATCGAGGCCGACACCGCCGGGGCGGCGGCGCTGGTCGCGCGGCGCGGCGGGGCGGAGGACGCGGCGATCGCCTCCGCCCTCGCCGCCGAGATCTACGGCCTTGCGATCCTGCGCCGCAACGTCGAGGACGCGCCGCACAACACCACCCGCTTCTACGTGATGGCGCGCGAGCGGCGCGACCCGCCGCCGGAAGCGCCGAACACGGTGACGACCTTCGTCTTCCGCGTGCGCAACGTGCCGGCCGCGCTCTACAAGGCGCTGGGGGGCTTCGCCACCAACGGCGTGAACCTGACCAAGCTCGAGAGCTACATGCTCAACGGGCACTTCACGGCGACGCAGTTCCTCTGCGACGTGGACGGCCACCCCGAGCAGCCGCCGCTCAAGCGGGCGCTCGAGGAGCTGGCCTTCTTCTCGCGCGAGCTGCGCGTGCTCGGCGCCTATCCGGCGCATCCGTACCGGCTGGACCAGGCGGCGGCGGGGGATTGAGCGGAGGGGCGCCCGCCCGCCGCCCTCAGAACGAGCGCCGCACCGGCTCGACCCCGCCCGGCATGGCGAGGCCGCGGCGGCGCATGCAGTCGCGGAAGGCGCGGATCTCGGCCAGGCGGCGCTCCTCGCCGACGCGCAGCACGTTCTGCTGGTTGTCCACGTTCAGCTCGCGCGCGAGGCGCCGCACCTCCGGGCTGTCGCGCGCCTCGGCGCGGCAGAGCGCGGCCTCGGGCGGCTCCGGCTCGGCCGCCGCGGCCGCGTCGGCGGGCCGGCGCGATCCGCAGCCCGCGGCGGCGAGCAGGGCGAGCAGCAGCGCCGCGGCGCGGGCGGGAAGGGCATGGCGGCGGGGGGTCATGCCAGGGCGAGCCAGTCCTCGATCAGCCGGCGGGCGATGGAATCCACGCGCGGCAGGGAGAAGCCGAGGGAGTCGGCCGCGCGCAGCTCGGCGCGCGAGAACCAGCGCGCGTCGCGCAGCTCCTGCGGGTCGATGCGGATCTCCTCGTCGAGCGCCTCGGCGTGGAAGCCGAGCATGATCGAGGAAGGGAACGGCCAGGGCTGCGAGGAGTGGTAGCGCACCGCGCCGACCCGCACCCCGGTCTCCTCCAGCACCTCCCGCCGCACCGCCTCCTCCAGGCTCTCGCCCGGCTCGACGAAGCCGGCCAGCGTCGAGTACATGCGCGTGCTGGGGAAGCGGTGCGAGTGGGCGAGCAGGCAGCGCTCGCCGCGCACTACCAGCATGATCACCGCCGGGTCGGTGCGCGGGAAATGCTCCGCCCCGCAGCCCGTGCAGCGCATCATGTGGCCGGCGCTCTGCGGCTCGCAGGGGTTGCCGCAGACGCCGCAGAAGCGGTGCTTCACGCGCCAGTGCATGAGGCCGCGCGCATGGGCGAGGACCGCGGCCTCGCCGGGCGGAAGCAGGCCCGCGACCTGGCGCAGGTCGGCGAAGGTGCCGACGCTCCCGGGCAGCAGCGGCAGCGGATCGTCGGCGGCCGAGCAGTCCACGGCGAAGACCGGGCGCTCCTCCCAGAGGCCGAGGAAGGCCCACGGGCCGCCGGCCATGCGGAGCCGCTCCGCCGCGCCGCCGCTGATGAGCAGCGCCTCCGGGCGGCCCTCGGCGACTCCCTTCATCAGGTTGCGGGAGCGCCAGACCGGGACGAAGAGACTGTCGGGGTCGCCGAGCGCGCGGGCGATGAACGCGGCGTCGTCGCGGCGGTGGGCGGCGCGGTCGAGCGGGCTGCCGGTGTAGGCGTTGGGCCGGCTGGGGGGGATCGGGAGCATGGAGGGACGAACGGTGCCATGCGGGCGCGCCCCCGGCAACCGCAGCGGGAACGAAGGCGCGCCCGACGGGGCGGCCGGGCGAGGGCGCGAGATCCGATCATCCGGCCGGGCCGTCCTTCCCGCGGGGGGCGCGGCCGTCGCCTCGGCGCGCCGCCCCCGGCGGGCCGCGCCATTCCGCACCCCCCGGGTTGCCGCGGCGGCCGGAAGGCATGATATCTCGCCTTGGAAGGTCGGTGACGGACGGGCGTCTCGCCAACCCGGTCAGGTCCGGAAGGAAGCAGCCGTAACGAGCTCCGCCCGGGTCGCTTCGCCGGCCTTCCACCCGTTCCACGCCGGCCCGCCCCCCTTGCGGCCGCCCTTCGGGACTCCGCCGCGCACGCGCATGGCCGCCGCCGACCAGACCCTCTTCGGCTCCGACGCTTCCGCGGCGGACGGCGTTGCGCCGGCCGCGGAGGAGGGGCTGCCCGAGCCGCCGCCGCCCGCGGGGCCGGGGCTGTTCGATGCGCCCGCCGCCGCCCCGCCGCCCCAGGCCGACGGTGCGCCGGTCCGGGCGGCCGCCGCGCCCCCGGCGCCGGCGCCGCGCGCCGAGCTTGGCGCGGCCGCCTATCGCGTGCTCGCGCGCAAGTACCGCCCCACCACCTTCGCCGAGCTGATCGGGCAGGAGGCGCTGGTGCGCACCCTGCGCAACGCCTTCGCGCAGAACCGCGTGCCGCACGCCTTCCTGCTCACCGGCGTGCGCGGGGTGGGCAAGACGACCACCGCACGCATCGTCGCCCGCGCGCTGAACTGCATCGGGCCGGACGGCGAGGGCGGGCCGACCGTGGACCCCTGCGGCGTCTGCCCGGAATGCCGGGCCATCCTCGCCGACCGGCACCCGGACGTGGTGGAGCTCGACGCCGCCTCCAACAACAGCGTGGACGACGTGCGCGAGCTGCGCGAGACGCTGCGCTACCGCCCGGTCCAGGGGCGCTTCAAGGTGCTGATCCTGGACGAGGTGCACATGCTCTCGGGCGCCGCCTTCAACGCCCTGCTCAAGACGCTCGAGGAGCCGCCGCCGCAGGTGAAGTTCATGCTGGCGACGACCGAGCTCCGCAAGGTGCCGCTCACCATCCGCTCGCGCTGCCAGACGCACTACCTGCGCCGCGTCCCCCAGGCGGAGCTGCGCGCGCACTTCGCCCGCGTGCTGGAGAAGGAGGGCGTCGCCGCGGAGCCCGAGGCCGTGGCGATGATCGCGCGCGCCGCGGACGGCAGCGTGCGCGACGGGCTGTCGCTGCTCGACCAGGCGATCGCGCTGGCCGGCGCCGGCGGCGCCGTGACCGCGGAGGCGGTGCGGGACATGCTCGGCCTCGCCGACCGCGGCCTCGTCCTCGACCTGTTCGAGGCGCTGATGGGCGGCGACGTGGCCGGCGCGCTCGGGCTGATGGACCGCGCGCACGAGCGCGGGGCCGATCCGCTGGTGGTGCTCTCCGACCTCGCGGAGCTGACGCACCTGCTCTCCCGGATGCGCGCGGTGCCGGCGCTGCGCGAGGACCCCTCGCTGCCGGAAGCCGAGCGCGCGCGCGGCGCGGCGCTGGCGGCGAAGCTCTCCGTGCCGGTGCTGGCGCGGGCGTGGCAGATGCTGCTCAAGGGCATCGCCGAGGTGCAGCAGGAGGGGGTGGACCGCCGCGCCGCCGCCGAGATGGTGCTGATCCGCCTCGCCCACGCCGCGGACCTGCCGACGCCGGGCGAGCTGGTGCGGCGGCTGACGGAAGGCGGGACGGCGCCCGCCGTCCCCGCGCCCCCGCGCCCCGGCGCACCCGGCGGCGGGCTGCGCGCGGTCGCGGGCGGCGCGGTGGCGCACCGCGCCGCGGAACCGGTGGCGTCCGCCGCGCCGCTGCCCGGCACCTTCCGCGAGGTGGTGGCGCTCGCCTCCGGCAAGCGGCCGATGCTGCACGCCTACCTGCTGCACAGCGTCCACCTGGTGCGCTTCGCCCCCGGGCGCATCGAGATCCGCGTCGAGCCCAGCGCGCCGCGCGATCTCGCCGCCCAGCTCGCGCAGATGCTGCAGGAGGAGACCGGCGCGCGCTGGACCGTCGCCCTCTCCAACGCCGAGGGCGAGCCGACGCTGGCCGAGCAGGGCCGCGCCGCGGAGGCCGAGCGGCGCGAACTCGCGCGCAGCCACCCGCTGGTGCAGGCCATCCTCGCCGCCTTCCCCGGCGCCACCATCGAGGCGGTGCGCGACGCCTCGACCGATGCCTACGGCCTGCCCGCGGCGCCCGCCCTCGCGGCGCGCACCGCGGATGCGGCGGATGCCCCGGCGGAGGACGACGCCGGCGACATCGTCCCGCCCGAGGCGGAGCCCGGCGACCTCGACGACGACCTTTCCCCAGACGAGGGATACCCCGCCCCATGAAGAACCTCGGCAACATGCTCAAGCAGGCGCAGCAGATGCAGCAGCGCATGCAGGAGATGCAGGCCCGGCTCGAGGCCCTCGAGGTCGAGGGCCAGTCGGGCGCCGGCATGGTGAGGGTGACGCTCTCCGGCAAGGGCGACCTTCGCCGCGTCGCGATTGACCCGAGCCTGATGAGCGCCGACGAGCGCGAGGTGCTCGAGGACCTGCTGGTCGCGGCGCACGCGGACGCGCGGCAGAAGGTCGAGGCGGCGATGGCCGAGGAGATGCAGAAGGCGACCGCGGGGCTGAACCTGCCGAACCTGCCGGGCGGGCTCAAGCTGCCGTTCTGACGTTCCGTTTCCGGGGAACCGCCCGGCCGCGGCGGCGACCGCGATGAGCGAGTCCGAACCGATCGAGCGCCTGGTCGGCCTGCTGGCGAAGCTGCCCGGCCTCGGCCGGCGCAGCGCGCGGCGCGCCGTGCTGCGCATGCTGATGCAGCCCGAGGCGCTGATGCTGCCGCTCGCCGCGGCGCTGCGCGAGGCGGCCGAGGCGGTGCGCCCCTGCGCCGTGTGCGGCAACCTGGACACGCGAAGCCCCTGCGCGATCTGCCGCGATCCGCGGCGCGAGCGCGGGGTGATCTGCGTCGTCGAGGGGGTGGCGGACCTCTGGGCGCTGGAGCGCGCGCAGGTGCATCGCGGCCTCTATCACGTGCTCGGCGGCACGCTCTCCGCGCTCGGCGGCGTCGGGCCGGAGGACCTGGCGATCCGGCCGCTGCTCGCGCGGGTGGCGGAGGACGGTGCCGAGGAGGTGATCCTTGCGCTTCCCGCGACGGTGGATGGCGCGACCACGGCGCACTACCTGACCGACCGGCTGCGGCCGACCGGCGTGCGCGTCACGCGGCTCGCGCAGGGCGTGCCGGTCGGCGGCGCGCTCGACGTGCTGGACGAGGGAACGCTGGCGGCGGCGGTGAAGGCGAGGCGTCCGGCCTAGGGCCCGGTGCGGGGACCGCTCCCCGGGGGGCGCCCGCGTCGTTCGGCCGAGCGCGCCAGTCGGGAGGACCGGGCATGACGGAGAAGGGCAAGTTCAATCTCTGGTACTGGGTCGCGGCGCTGTTCGGCCTGCTCGCGATCCAGTACCTCGTCACGCTCGGCCAGCAGGTCGCGCCGATCCCCTACAGCGAGTTCCAGCGGCTCCTGCGCGAGGGCAAGGTCGCCGAGGTCGGCGTCTCCGACCGCTTCATCCAGGGCGTGCTGAAGGAGCCGCTGCCCGGCGGCCAGACCCGCTTCGCCACCACCCGGGTCGAGCGCGAGATCGCCGAGGAGCTCGACCGCTACGGCGTGCGCTACACCGGCCAGATCGAGAGCACGCTGGTGCGCGACATCCTCTCCTGGGTCGTGCCGATGGCGCTGTTCGTCGGGGTCTGGTTCTGGCTCGGTCGCCGCCTGCTCGGCGCGCAGGGCGGGCTGATGCAGATCGGCAAGAGCAAGGCCAAGGTCTATGTCGAGGCCGACACCGGCGTCACCTTCGCCGACGTCGCCGGGGTGGACGAGGCGAAGGAGGAGCTGCGCGAGATCGTGGACTTCCTCAAGGACCCCGAGCGCTACAGCCGCCTCGGCGGGCGGATGCCGAAGGGCGTGCTGCTGGTGGGCCCGCCGGGCACCGGCAAGACGCTGCTCGCCAAGGCGGTGGCGGGCGAGGCGAAGGTGCCGTTCTTCTCGATCTCCGGCTCGGAGTTCGTCGAGATGTTCGTCGGCGTCGGCGCGGCGCGGGTGCGCGACCTGTTCGAGCAGGCGCGGGCCCGGGCCCCCGCCATCATCTTCATCGACGAGCTCGACGCGCTCGGGCGCGCGCGCGGCATCCCTGGACCCTACGGGGGCGGGCACCAGGAGGCGGAGCAGACGCTGAACCAGCTCCTGACCGAGATGGACGGGTTCGACTCGCGCTCCGGCCTCATCATCCTCGCCGCCACCAACCGGCCGGAGATCCTCGATCCGGCGCTCCTGCGCGCCGGCCGCTTCGACCGCCAGGTGCTGGTGGACCGGCCGGACAAGAAGGGGCGCGTGCAGATCCTCAAGGTCCACATGCGCAAGGTGAAGCTCGCCCCGGACGTGGACGCGGAGCAGGTGGCGGCGCTGACGCCGGGCTTCACCGGCGCCGATCTCGCCAACCTCGTCAACGAGGCGGCGCTGCTCGCCACCCGCCGCGGCGCCGATGCGGTGACGATGCAGGACTTCACCAACGCGATCGAGCGCATCGTGGCCGGGCTCGAGAAGCGCAACCGCCTGCTCAACCCGCGCGAGCGCGAGATCGTCGCCCATCACGAGATGGGCCATGCGCTGGTCGCGCTCTCCCTGCCGGGCGTGGACCCGGTGCACAAGGTCTCGATCATCCCGCGCGGCATCGGCGCGCTCGGCTACACCATCCAGCGCCCGACCGAGGACCGCTTCCTGATGACGCGCGAGGAGCTCGAGCACAAGATGATGGTGCTGCTCGGAGGGCGCGCCGCGGAGCTGCTGGTGTTCAACCATCTCTCGACCGGCGCCGCCGACGACCTGCAGCGCGTCACCGACATCGCCCGCGCCATGGTGACGCGCTACGGCATGTCGGAGCGGCTCGGCAGCGTCGCCTACGAGCGCGACCCGCGCACCTTCCTCGCCGGCCCGAACGCGCTGCCGTTCGGCCCGCGCGAGCGCGACTTCGGCGAGGAGACGGGCAACGCGATCGACGCCGAGGTGCGCGCCATCGTGGACCGCATGCTGGAGCGCACGCTCTCCATCCTGCGCGAGCGGCGCGAGGCGCTCGAGCGGGGCGCGCGCCTGCTGCTCGAGAAGGAGACGCTGGACGAGGCGGATCTGGCGCAGCTCGTGGACCGCGGCCCCGGCCCGGCGGCGGAGCGCCGCGCCGCCGAGTAGCGCCTGCGGGCGGCCTCCGGCCGGGCGATCCCGTTCCCCGGCGCCCCCGGGGCGCGGCGCCGGCAGCGCGGCTGGCGCGCGGGTTGCCGCAGCATCGTGTTCCGGCGCCGTCGTTGCGCGTACGCGCCGCGGTCCGCCGCCCGGGCGGATGGCAACACCTTGCAGTGGAACGGAGTCCGCATGACCCGGCACAAGAACCCCGGCAACTTCGCCAGCGACCGCGAGAAGGCGCGCGAGGCCGGCCATAAGGGCGGGCAGCGCTCGCACGGCGGACGGTGATCCTCGCCCGGCGAGGCAGCCCGGGGCGGACACGGCCGAAGGCGGCGGGCAGAAGCGCCCGCCGCCGCCCGTTCAGCGGCGCGTCTGCGCGTAGTCCCAGGTGGCGAAGGTGAAGTCCTGCTGCGCACGCTGCTGCAGGTGACAGGTGAAGCACGCCTCGACGGGGGCGTTGTTGCGCGAGCCGTCGCCGTTGAAGCGGGCATACTCCCACTCGCCGTTGCGCTTCTGCGGCCCGTAGCCCTCGCCCCAGCCGCGCTCCCTCTGCTGGGCGTTGATCGCGAGTCATGGCCCCGGCTCCGGGATGAAGCGCCCCTGCTGGTCGAGCAGCGGGTTGCCGTCCGGGCCGGGCCGTGCCCGCAGGTCGGCAAGGATCACGATCGTGCCGTAGGGCAGGGGCTGGACGGGGCGGAGCTCCGCGAAGGCCTCGGAGTTGATGAAGGATGTGGCGGATGATCTTGCGTTCGCGGTGGTCAACGACGCTGTAGCGGATGAAGCGGCGTTCCCAGTCCGGCGGGAGCGTGATGTTGTGCGGCCCCGGCGTGTAGGCGCCGGCGGGCTGCTGCCGTTGCGGTTGCGCGAGGGCGGCCGCGCCGGCGAAGGCAAGCAGCCCGCCGGCGCCGAGGGTCGCGGCAAGCATGGTCGGACGGCGCATGGTGACGTTCCTCCCGGGGCACGCGCGAAGCGCCCCGGTCCATCCGACCTCATCGGGCCGCCGCGGGGCAACCGCTTTCGCCGGCCGCGGGGTGCTGGCCTGCCGGCCGCGGCTCCGCCCGGCCGCTCAGGCCGACAGGTCCTCCGCCGGCGCCCGGCGCGCCAGGCCGTCGAACAGGTCGAGCATCCGCTCCCGCCAGGCATGGAGCGGGTCGTCGGGCGTCAGCAGGGGGAAGGCGCTGACGCAGCGCGCCCACTGGAAGCCGCCGAAGACGATGTGGTCGGCGTAGGCCGGTCCGTCCGCGCCACCGAGCCAGGGCCGCTCGCGCAGCACCATCCGCACGGGGTGCATCGCCTGGCGGAACTGCACGACCCGCGCCTCGCGGTCCGCGGTCACCTCGGCGAGCGGCCTGCCGTAGCGCCGCTCGCGCGAGGCGACGAAATAGGCCCGGTCCTCCGGCCCGAGATGCGCCGGAATGTCGGCCACCACCAGGGAGGCGATGCCGGGGATCTGCACCGCGTCTGCCCAGGCGTTGACGAAGCGCGCCAGGGCCCGCCCGCCGGGGCCGCCGAACAGGGAAGGGCGGTCGGGATAGGCGTCCTCCAGGTACTCGGCGATGCGCCAGGAGTCGCTGACCACCCGCTCGCCGTCGCGCAGCACCGGCACCTTGTCCTGGCCCGAGTCGGCGATCGCGGCCTTGTCGGTGAAGCGCCAGGGAAGGGTTTCGAACGCCAGCCCCTTGTGCGCGAGGGCGAGCTTCGCCCGCCAGCAGAAGGGGCTGAAGCGGCGCGCGGGGTCCGCTCCGCAGAGATCGTGCAGTATCCGTGCCGGCATGCCGTTCTCCTTCCCTCGCCCGGCGCTTCCACCGTAGTCTTCCGGCAGGGATTTCGGAACCGCAGGACATTCCACGATCCGGCATGGCGGAGCTGCTGCTCGCCCTCGACCAGGGCACCACCTCGACGCGCGCGATCCTGTTCGGGCCGGACCTGCTGCCGCGCGCGGCGGCGCAGCGCGCGCTGCCGCAGCACTACCCCGCCCCGGCCTGGGTGGAGCACGAGCCGGAGGACATCTGGTCGGCCAGCCTCGCCGTGCTGCGCGAGGCGCTGGCGCGCGGCGGGGCCGGAGGGCGCGAGGTGGCGGGCCTCGGCATCACCAACCAGCGCGAGACCGCGCTGGTCTGGGACCGCGCCACCGGCCGGGCGATCCACCGCGCCATCGTCTGGCAGGACCGCCGCACCGCCGGGGCCTGCGCCCGGCTGCGCGGGGACGCGGCGGCCTCGGCGCTGGTCGCGGAGCGCACCGGCCTCCTGCCCGATCCCTACTTCTCCGCCACCAAGCTCGCCTGGATCCTCGACAACGTGGCCGGCGCGCGCGCCGCGGCCGAGCGCGGCGACCTCTGCTTCGGCACGGTGGACAGCTTCCTGCTGTTCCGCCTGACGGGCGGGCGCGTGCACGCGACCGACGCCACCAACGCCGCGCGCACCATGCTGTTCGACATCCGCCGCGGCGCCTGGGACGAGGACCTGCTGCGCCTGTTCCGCATCCCCGCCGCGCTGCTGCCCGAGGTGCGCGACTGTGCCGCGGAGTTCGGCACCACCGAGCCCGGCCTGCTCGGCGGCGCGGCCGTGCCGGTCCGGGGCATGGCCGGCGACCAGCAGGCGGCGACCCTCGGCCAGGCCTGCTTCGCGCCGGGCATGGTCAAGGCGACCTACGGCACGGGCTGCTTCGCGCTGCTCAACACCGGGAGCGTCGCGGTGGCCTCGCGCCACCGGCTGCTCACCACCATCGCCTGGCAGCTCGGCGGCCGGCGCACCTATGCGCTGGAGGGCGCGATCTTCGCCGCCGGCGCGACGGTGCAGTGGCTGCGCGACGGGCTCGGCCTGATCGCCGAGGCGCGGGAGGCGGGGGAGCTGGCGGCGCGGGCCGATCCCCGGCAGGCGGTCTATCTGGTCCCCGCCTTCACCGGGCTCGGCGCGCCGTGGTGGGACGCCGAGGCGCGCGGGGCCCTGTTCGGCCTGACGCGCGGCACCACCCGCGCCGAGATCGCCCGCGCCGCGCTGGAGAGCGTCGCCTACCAGACCGCCGACCTGCTTGCGGCGATGGAGGCCGATCTCGCCGCCGGCCTGCCCGACGCCGCCGCCTCCGCGCCGGAGCGGCGGGTGCTGCGGGTGGACGGCGGCATGGTGGCCTCGGACTGGACCATGCAGTTCCTCGCCGACCTGCTCGGCGCCCCGGTGGATCGGCCGACGGTGCTGGAGACGACGGCGCTCGGCGCCGCCTATCTCGCCGGCGTCCAGGCCGGGCTGCGCGCCGGGCCGGAGGCGGCGGGAACCCATTGGCGGCGCGACCGCCGCTTCCTCCCCGCCATGGCGCGGGAGGAGGCGGAGCGCCGCCTGGCGGGCTGGCGCGATGCGGTGCGCCGGACCCTGACGGCCGGCCGGGCCGGCGACCCGACGGAGGCATGCTGAGCGATGGTGCGCATCGCCATGGACACCCGCGGCGTGGCGCCGCAGCACCAGGCGGACCCCGCCGAGCGGCGGGCCGGCCTGCTCGGCGCCTTCGGCGCCGTCTGCGTCGTCGCCCTCGCGCTCTACGTCATGCTGTTCGACCGCGCCGAGCTCGACGCCCTGCTGCAGGACGCGCTCGACCGGGCTGCGGCCTGGGCAGACCCGTTCCGGACCTACTGGGTCGAGCAGGCGGCCCGCGACCTGGCGCCGGCGGGCGGGCCGACCATGATCGGGCTGGTGGTCGCGGTGGCCACGGCGCATGTCCTCCTCAGCCGAGGCGGGCGGGTCGCGGCGCTGGTGCTGACGGCGCTCGCGACCGGCATCGTGGCGGCGCTGATCCTCAAGCTGACCCTCGGCCGGTCCGGCGCGTCCTTCTCGGTGCACGCGTTCGGCCTGTTCAGCGCCGGCTTCCCGAGCATCGGCGCGCTGCTGGCGCCGATCCTCTATCTCACCCTCGGGGCGGCGCTTGCCGTGGTGTATGGCGGCCGCCTGGTCGGCGCCTTCCTGATCGCCTGCGCGGCGCTGGGGACGCTGCTGGTCGGGCTCAGTCGTGTCCTCCTGCACATGCACCTGCCCACCGACGTGCTCGCCGGCTGGTCGGCCGGCCTCGCCTGGGCCTCGCTGTGCTGGGTCGTGGTGCGGCGCAGCCGGTTCTGGGGGCGGGAGGACGCGGGCTGATCGCGGCCCGCCGGAAACGGCCGCAACCGTGGACCGGGCCAGCGGGCAAGGAAGCCAGGCCGCTGGCCCGCGCACGGCCGGGGATGCCGCCCTCAGGCCGTCCTGCCGCCTGCGGCCGGATCGGGTCCGCTGCCGAGGGACGGCGTGATGGCGTCGGCCAGGGGGCGGCGGACGCAGTGGAGGGGGCGAGCCTCACGCTCGTCCCTACTGCGATCACGATCCGCGGGGCGCCAACGGGCTGACCGGCCAGGGCGCGCACCAGCCGGCCGCCGAACGCGCACCGGTCCGCGGCGAGGGCGAGACCGCTGCCTCCGGCGTCGCGCGCCGACCGCCGCACCCGCGCGGCCAGCGCGCTCCGCCGCGCCGCGATGAGCCTCTCCGGCCGCCGGGAGGCCGGCGGTGCGGCGAACAGGCGCCCGTGATGCGGCGGCCGCCGAGACCGGGGAACCGACAAGGACGAAATGGACCGCCGGGCTCAGCCACTGCGGCGCCGTGCGCGATCTTCCTCGATAAGGCGCAGCCACTCCATCGGAACGGCTTCGTCCTTGTAGCGGTCGAACATGGTATGGAGGCTGCGACTGAGCCAGACGGCGAAGAAGGTCGCCTCGGCTGTCGTTCGTCCGTGCCCCGACCGAACCGGGCGGTGCAACCGAAGGGCGGCAACGGCGGTGGCCTTGCCGTTGGTGCGCTTCGCGCCGCTGGGGGCGCTGCGATCGGTCAGAGGCCACCGGCCGGCACGACGGTCGCCTTTTGCCTCGGCCCGCCGAACGGCATCCTCCGTGTCGTTCAGGTCCCCCATCACCACTTCCGGTCGCAACGGCGACAGCAGACCCGCAGTGCCCGCCATCCGTTCCGGATCGCGAACTCCTAAACCAGCGCGCGCAGATCGCTGACCCTGCTCGCCCATCGCTTGCGGCCAGGACAGCTGGGGGCCACGACCGCGTGGGCCATCGTGGCGGCGGGCCGATCCTCTTCTCCGAGCAGCCAGACCTGCAGTTGCCGACGCGCGCGGAAGACCCGGCTCTTCGCCGTGCCGACGGCGCAAGCGGTCGCGCTCGCCACCTCCTCGTAGCTCAGCCCCTGCAGCACCACCATGAACAGCGCCTCGCGCTGATCGGCGGGGAGGCGGGCCAGGGCGCGGCCGAGCTCCTTGAGCACCAATCGGTCCTCGTGCGCGCCGCTGACGGCGAAGGCGGACATCGGCACGTCGTCGATGTCGGTCGTCTCGCGCTGCTTGCGCAGGGTGGAGATGAACCGGTTGCGCAGGATGCGGTGCATCCAGGCGGCGAAATTGGTTCCCGGCATGAAGCTTTCCTGCGCCGCCAGCGCGTTCGCCACCGCGTCCTGCACCAGATCCTCGGCCGCCGCGCGGTTGCGCGTCAGGGCGAGTGCCTGGATGCGCAGCTTCGGCAGGAGCGCGATGAGCTGGTCGTGGAAATCGTCGTGCATGGGTTGTCCCTGTGCCTCGCGACCGGGAAATGCCGCGCGGCGTGGGCTTGTTGCCTCGCGCGGCGTCACAGCGCCGCGAGCGGTTCGCGCTCCCCGGCCGCCGCGGCGCGCGGCGGCGCGCCGTCGAGGGCGGCGGCGAGCAGCCTGCGCCCGCGGCTGAGGCGCGCCCGCATGGTGCCGGCCGGAACGTTGCAGAGCGCGGCCGCCTCCTCGCAGGAGAGGCCCTGCGCGCCGACCAGGACCAGCGCCTCACGCAGGATGAGGGGCAGCGAGGCGAGGGTGCGCTCCAGGTCGTGCAGTCCGGCTTCGTGCTCCTGCGGCGGCGGGCGCCCCTCCTCCGGCGGGCCGGCGGCAGCGATGCGGACGACCTCGCGCCGGCGCCGGCGGTGGCTCTCGCGGAAGGCGTTGCGCAGCACGGCGAAGGCCCAGGAGCGCAGCCTCGCGCACGGATCCTCGGCGGCGCCGACGCGGAAGCGGGGCAGGGCGCGCAGCATGCGCAGCAGCGCCTCCTGCACAAGATCGTCGCCCTCGGCGCGCGATCCCGCGAGCAGGCGGGCGAAGGCGCGCAACTCCGGCAACAATCGCGCGAGAGTGGTCCTGGGATCGAAAGCTTTGTCTTGTTGTGCCACGGCCAACTGCATATCAACGCGTGCCGGTCCGTGGCACGGCATTGTTCCGCGGCGGAGGATGACAAGACGATGAGCGCGACCGGCGGGCACCGCCGGCTGGGCACCGATCCGTTCCCCGCGCGCGCCGCCTGGCGGCCGCGCCGGCGATGCGCTGGCGGCGCGGTCGCTGCCGGAGGTGCCGGAACGGCCGGCGCCGGTGGCGAAGCGGCGGGCGAGCGGGCCGCGGGGGAGCCTTCCACCTACCCCAGAATGCTCTTTCCTCCGCTCGCGCGGCCGGGCACCCGCTGACTGCGCACGGGTCGGGAGGGACCCCGGGGACGGCCGTCCTCGACCCCGCTGAGCCGATGCGCGCCGGAGCCGGCGCGCAAGATGCCCCGCGCCAGCGCCACCGAGCGGGTGCGGACATCGGGAGGGGACGATCATCGCCAGGGACATCCCGATCAGGGTCGAGAGCCGCGGCGATGCCGCAGCCGACATCGGAGGCGGGCGGAGCATGCCTGTGCCGTGGCGAAGGCGGGCAATGCCCGGCATGCGTTGAGCGACGCCAAGCTCGGTGGCGCGTTTCCGCAAGCGGGATCGCGCGCCGCTGATCTTCCTCGCTTCCCCCCCCCGAGCCTCTGGCGACCGCCTGGGCGGTGGAGCGCCCCTCCGCCCTCACCCAGCGCTTCGACCCCATGACACCCGTTATCGGCACCGGCCCGGCGGTCGCGCGCCAGGTACGGGCGCGCCGAAGGCGCCCGGCGGTGCTCCCCGGTCCGCTTGGCCCTTGCCGGGCGAACGAACGGCGGGCGATGCTCGCCCCGGCCAAGGGAGGAATGGCCCATGCCGGATCACGGCGGCGTCACTGCATCTCTATGGGGAACCGCCCGCTAGGCTCTGGACTCAATCGCGCCCGGTAGGTGATGGCGGCGGCGAGGAAGTTGCGGGCGGTCCTGTCGTATCGGGTGGCGATGCCGCGGGAATCCTCGATGCGGCAGAAGGTTCGCGCGATGGCGCTGCGGGGCCTGTAGCGTTCGGCGTCGCGCGGGAAGGCAACC